>NC_000961.1:0-600000 GCF_000011105.1 Pyrococcus horikoshii OT3 | reverse complement strand
CGATCTTGGGCTCAATACAAAGATTAAAGATTTCAAAAAGGTACTATCTCACAAAACTATAGCACTACCTTTTTCAACGTTAATAGGTTCAATAATTGGGGGAGCATTAGCATCTTTGGTAATTGATATACCCCTAAAATGGAGCTTAGCTATAAGTGCAGGTGTTGGATGGTATTCTCTAACTGGGGCCATTTTAGCTCAATATTCTCCAATATATGGGGTAATTGGCTTCTTGACCAACTTTATCAGGGAGGTTTTTACCGTTTTGAGCTACCCAATGCTTGCAAAAATCTTTGGAAAAGAGCCATCAATATCAATAGGAGGCGCAACAACTATGGACTCAACACTACCTATAATAGTGAAGTTTGGAGGTAAGGAGGCTGGAGTTATAGCGTTCATACACGGATTTCTGCTCTCCCTATTGGTCCCAATTATTGTACCAGCATTGACTTCGGGTGAATAAGAGTGAAGAAAGTTTCAGTTATTATATTTATAGTCATAATGTTGGGAATTGGGTGCTTAAATCTAAATGAAAGCATTAAAGAAACGTGCCCCAGGACCTCCAATATAACTCAAGCTATGTCATGCTACATCCCCGAGGATTTTGAAATTCTTAAAGGAGTTGCTGAGGAAATTCCTGGGGGTACGATAGAGTGGAAGATCTGGAATATACTCGAATGGGAAGAAGACCACCTTAGTTATGATAACAATAAGGGAAGCGATATCATACTGAAACCCTCAGAGTTTATAAAAGTTGGAGAGGGAGTTTGTACAGATTATGCAGTATTAACGGCCGGACTTCTTCTGGCATCGAACATAAGCCCTGTATATCTTATGATATTTCACTTCATGGAGGATCCAACTCTTCACGCTGCGGTGGCCGTTAACATTTCCGGAAAACTCTTCATTTTAGATCAAAGGCTTCCACCAAAGAACTTGGATTCATATTTGATCCAATTCTCAAAACTTGAGGGAAAAATAATTTTATTTGCTGAGATGTACAAGGTCGAAATGAAAAAGGGAAGAGTTGTAGTATCAGGACGTAAATATCTAGATCTGAGCAATTTTGGATTTTACCCAGGTAACATCTCCTTAGATATGTTAGAGAATCTTCTCCTATCGGAATTTCAGAGAAGAACTAATTTGTTCCCCAGGATAGACCTTAAAACTGTGCTCCCACAAGGGCTCAAAGAGAGAAAAGTCTGGATGATTAAATTTGAGAACTTCAAGCTATTTTACGACGATACATTCGTAGAGCAATATTCAAATTTCATAGCGGACGAAATATTAAAGAATGAAAAAATCAAATCAGACATCTCACGATATTCCGCATTCTGGATTTCTATAAAGCTTGAAGGGGATGATTTAATAGTTAGGCTTTTCTTGGGTAGGTAGAGGATCATATGGTGATTGGATGAGAATAACAACCAAGGTTGGAGACAAAGGATCGACACGGCTGTTTGGAGGAGAGGAAGTCTGGAAAGATTCCCCAATCATAGAGGCAAACGGAACCTTAGATGAACTAACGAGTTTTATAGGGGAAGCCAAGCACTACGTTGACGAGGAGATGAAAGGGATCCTAGAGGAAATTCAAAACGACATTTACAAGATAATGGGAGAAATAGGAAGTAAGGGAAAGATAGAAGGAATCAGTGAGGAGAGAATAAAGTGGCTCGAAGGGCTTATATCTAGGTATGAAGAAATGGTCAATTTAAAGTCTTTTGTACTCCCAGGAGGAACTCTCGAAAGTGCTAAGCTTGATGTATGCAGAACCATAGCTAGGAGGGCCGAAAGAAAGGTTGCTACAGTATTAAGAGAATTTGGTATAGGTAAGGAGGCGTTAGTTTACTTAAATAGGCTTAGTGATCTTCTATTCTTGCTCGCAAGAGTTATTGAAATCGAAAAGAACAAACTTAAGGAGGTCAGATCATGAAAACGATAGGTATACTTGGTGGTATGGGTCCGTTAGCTACGGCCGAACTCTTCAGGAGAATTGTCATTAAAACCCCGGCAAAGAGGGATCAGGAACACCCGAAGGTTATAATATTCAATAATCCTCAAATTCCTGATAGAACTGCTTATATTCTTGGTAAAGGAGAAGATCCAAGACCACAACTTATCTGGACGGCTAAAAGACTAGAAGAGTGTGGGGCCGACTTTATAATAATGCCTTGTAACACCGCGCATGCGTTTGTTGAGGATATAAGGAAGGCTATCAAGATCCCCATAATTAGCATGATAGAAGAAACTGCAAAAAAAGTAAAAGAGTTAGGGTTCAAAAAAGCTGGCTTGCTAGCTACTACTGGAACTATAGTGAGTGGAGTTTATGAAAAAGAGTTTTCCAAGTATGGAGTTGAAATCATGACTCCAACGGAAGATGAGCAGAAAGATGTTATGAGAGGGATATATGAGGGGGTTAAAGCCGGGAATTTGAAGCTTGGAAGAGAGCTACTACTTAAGACTGCAAAAATCCTAGAGGAGAGAGGAGCAGAGTGCATAATAGCTGGATGTACCGAAGTTAGTGTAGTTCTTAAGCAGGATGATCTAAAAGTTCCCCTCATAGATCCTATGGATGTTATAGCAGAAGTTGCCGTTAAGGTTGCATTAGAAAAGTAAAAACTTGGTGGGGGCGCGGGGATTTGAACCCCGGTCCGCGGGTTTCTCCGGCCCTCGGGGCTCCAAAGGTTCATCACGCCCCGAGGTCAGCAAACCCGCCTATCCTCATGGCCTCTGGAGCCCGCGATGATGGACCAGGCTACACCACGCCCCCACTCGATTAATTTTTAGCTTTCGATGAACTTATAAACTTTATCCCATTGAGTTCAATAGCTAAACGTTTAGAGGGTGACCTTAATGAAAACGAGAAAGAACACAATTCTTCAGGGTATCCGAGAAAGGGCTGGAAAAGCCAGAAGAAACACCCTTAAGAGGAATATAACCTTCTTTGCAATAGGGATGTTCTTTGCAAACTTAGCTTGGGGGATTGGATATCCATACTTAACTGTGTACATGAAGATTATAGGGGGAACGATGTTTTTAGTGGGTTTATTAAGTGTTATCTACAACTTAACCTCAGCAATCTTTCAGTATCCATTTGGATATCTTTCAGATAAAATTGGAAAGAGAAAGCCATTCATAATTTTGGGAGTTCTATTCTCGGGTACCACATACGTTTTAGTCATCTTTATATCAACACCGATCCTCCTTCTATCCCTAAGAGGTACCCAAGGGGCATTAGGAGCTTCCTTCGCACCAGCGCATTCAGCATTGATATCGGAACTTTCTACTAGGGTAGGTTCAATGTTTGGCTTCTTTAATTTCGTGGAGAATATGGGGTTCATGGTAGGGAATTTCCTGGGTGGGTATATAGTGAAAAAGGTGGGAATAAAAAGTGCATTTTTGGCAACCTCCATAGTTTCTCTGGTCTCAATATTGTTCTTGACCCAAGTAAAGGAGAGAGAAAGGAAAAAGAAGAATATTGGTAGTTTTCTTCCAATTAGAGAGGGTAGAGAGTCCGAAAAAGTTGAAATGAAGAGTTCAGCATTTAAAATGTTAATGAAGGGGGAACTTGGAGCGTTCTATCTCTCAGTTTTACTGGCGATGATTGCCTCAGGAGAAGTTTATGCAACCGTTCCAGTGTATTTTCAAGAGAAGTTCGGAGAGGAATTTGTTGGGTTTTTACTTGGAATAGATTCCCTGGCAGCGGCCCTAGGATCACTTCTAATTGGAAGGCTAATAGATAAATACGGAGAAAAGGTATTTTACAAGCTGGCAATTCTTGGATATATATTAACGTTCATAGGTTATGCTTGGGCTACCACTATCATCATTATGGCCCTAGTGTCATTGCTATCGGGAGTGAAATGGGCCATGATTACCAGTTCTGCATCGACTTACGTTGCAAGAAGAGTACCACACAGGGAAAGAGGTCAGGGTATGGGACTTTTAAACACGATGATGACTCTGGGATGGGTGATAGGTCCTTTAATTGGAGGGTTAATAGCAGATAATTTCGGATTCTCAGTAATGCTTTATTCTACAACCCTACCATTAATAGTGAGCTTTCTACTCGCCTTCAAATCCTAATCGTTATTTTTTCGGCCACCTCACGCTTGACCAAAACATTCCCAATAGATCTTGGTAGGGTAACAAGATCCCCGGCCTTAAAGGGGCCATATTCGTTAAGGTTCTCATCAATGATCCTGGGGATATCTGATTTTAAGAGGTACAACTCTAAAAAGCCAGAAGGTGTCTTTGATTCTACTTTTTCTTCCTTTACCTCTACCTCTGTTGTCTCAATTGAAATAGGTTCTCCATTAATAAAGGCCGATAGTACGGCAAATATCTTTTTCTCGTCGCCAACCAAATTCTTCGGCACGCCCTCAAAGGCCATATCTACAATCTTATGCAGTCTGATCTTTAAGATCTCTCGAGCTATGCTTTGAACAAGCGAAAGTTGGGCTAGATATAATCTTTTTTCTATATCCTCTCCCCTTTCTTCATACCTCTCAGCATTTAGTTCCAAGGCCTTCCTAAAGCTAGCCAAATCTCTGTAAAATTCCTCATCTATCTCAGTTAGCTCCTCAGAAGATAATTCCCTCTCGAGAAGACGTCTCAGAACCTCAATATCCATTTGAATCCCCATAAAAAATTATGAAGAAGTATCACTCCTCAACCCTTGGGGCTAGCAGGAACGTTAACCTACCTTCATCCCTAATATAGTACTCCATCTGCATCGGCATTTCATTCCCGAATCTCATTGTCACTTCATCGGCCTTTCCTATTCCCTTTACCATATCCGCTAGATAACTAACCCCATAAGCGCTCTTTGTCTCCTCTTGAACTTCTATATCAAGTAACCCCTCATCCTCCAGGGTTAACTTAACTTCAACTTCCTGGGTTTCTCCTTCCGCTCTCATGATAAACTCATTTTCCTTAGCCATGAACTTTATGCTATCGCTTACTAAGGAAGCATCTTTAACTGCTTCCTTAAGCACTTCGCCCAGAACGACAACCTTTGCTGTATACGGGAGATCAGGTAATTCCACTTCGATCTCTTCAACGTCGATTAGGGGTAATCTAAAGGTTCTAGTAGCAGTCCCTTGGAGGCTTATTTCTAGGAAGTTCTCTTCTCCTTTTCTCAAGATAAGCGTATCCTTGGCCTTACCTCTCTTAAGAACTTTCTTTAGGTGATCCATATTGACACCTATCGTCTCTTCCCCATCCACCTCATACTTACTGAATATGCTCGAAGGTAAGTTAAGGTCAATTAAAACTACTCTACTCGGATCCATAGCCCTCATTGATATTCCTTCTTCTGTTACCTTAAAGGCCGCTTCATCTATAAGCCTGCTGGCCGTCTCTATGAGCTGGGCAAATTCCTTTGCACCCTCAAAGACTATTTCGAATGGCATCTTTTTGCACCTCCTTTAGGATATTAAGCATAAGCCTAACTCTCTCTTTCCCTCTTAGTAAATAAGTTTTTCCATTGTTAACCTCAGGAATCCTTCTATAGGCTTCATCAAGTTCCTTTAAAGCTTTCTCCGCTAACTTAATAAGAACTTTTACTCGTAGCTCCTCCATACGTAGCCACACCTTTTGCACTTATAGAATATCGTTGAGGGTTCATCCCCGGCCCTAGTCTGAACCTCCCAATACCAGGCTTCATGATAGCCGCATTTCGGACAGGTAACTTTTGCAGTTGGTAACGTTGAAAAGTCTTGTTCTATCACTATAACTCCCTCATCGGGCTTATGCTTAATCTCCTCAGTTCTTCTATAGGCTTTAGCATCCTCAGGATTAATGGGTTCCTCGTAACCACACTTCCTACACACGAAAACTCCTCTCTTCTTATCCGGAATCATTATACTCCCGCACCTAGGGCAGAACTTTACCATTTTCTCACCCCCCGTTTAGCCAAAGTTAAGGTAACCTAATTTAAAATAAAAACTTTACCTAAAAATAGGGAGGGGGAAGGAGATGAAGATAAATGAGGTTATAGCAAGAATTAAGGAGGTACTCGATGAAAAAGACGCTATTAGGGAAGAAGCTCTTCAAATCACGAGAGAAATAGTCAGACTTAGTGGCGATGCTATAAAGGCTATGCATAGGGAAGATATGGAGCTAGCTAGGGAAAGACTTGAAAAAGCTTCATTACTAATAGAGGAACTTAAGAAAAAGCTCAAAGAGCATGAAGACCTTTATTATTCAGGATACGTTCAAACTGCTAACCAGGAATTCGTCGAAGCAACACTCCTTTACAGGTATTTGACCAACAAGGATTTCCCAAGCTTTGAAGAACTTGGAGTTCCACCCCAGGACTACATATTGGGAATCGGAGATTTCATCGGAGAGTTAAGAAGGCATTTTTTAATAAACCTCATGCAAGGAAAGCTAGATGTTGCTGAAGATATATACAAATTTATGGAAAATGTGTATGAAGAGCTAATGACACTTGAATATCCAAAAGGACTAGTTAATATAAGACAAAAACAAGATCAAGCTAGATATATCCTTGAAAAAACATTAGAAGATTTAACAAGGGCAAAGATAAACAGAAGTGTTGAGGAGAAGATAGAGGGGTTCCTAAATGTTAGAGAGGATAGCAAATATTCAGAAAAAACTGAGTAAAAGTATAGTCGAAAGGAAGATAAATGAGGTTAGAAAAGTTGCAGCAGTGGACGTTTCATACAAGGAAGAAAAGGCAAGAGCAGCATTAGTTATAACGACGTTTCCAGAGGGAGAAGTCCTGAAAACTAAAGTTATTGAAACAACGGTATCTTTTCCATATATCCCCACCTTCTTCTTTCTAAGGGAGACCAAACCTATACTTATAGCAACAAAAGGAGAGACATTCGATGTTCTTATAGTTGAGGGGCACGGAAAAGCCCATCCAAGAGGGTATGGATTAGCCTCACATATTGGAGTTGTTCTTAGGAAACCTACTATAGGAGTGGCAAAGAGATTACTAAAAAACACACCAAAGGATACCTATAAGAAAGTTGGAAAAGTCTATGTAAGTGTTGGAAATCTTATAACGCTTGAAGATGCCACCAAAATAATAAGAGCGATACTCGACGAAAGTGGGTATCCAAAACCATTAAAATTGGCCGATAAACTATCAAAGGGGAGGATTTATGAAGTTAAAAACACTCCTTCTCCTAATAGATCTAGGAAAAAGAGGGGCAATAGGGGGAAAGATAACAATAACTCTCAGGGAAATTAGTAAAGAGTTAGATGTTTCACCCCAAACAACTCTCAGATGGCTTGAAGAGCTTGAGGAGTTGGGATACATAGAAAAAGAGGAATCAAGAAGGGGGACTTCAGTCATGATTACGGAAAAGGGGATAAGGCTCTTAGAGAAGCTTTACGAGGATATATCAATAGCCCTATATTCTGGAGTCATAGTGGGCGAAGTTATCTCAGGGATTGGGGAAGGGGCGTATTACGTTAGACAGTATGCTCCTTTTATCAGGGAATATTTAGGATTTGATCCCTATCCTGGAACATTAAATGTTAAGGTCATTTTCCCAAAAACAATCTTTGATGCTTTATGCACGTCTAGACCAATCATAATTCCGGGATTTAAAAAGAACGGGAGGACTTTTGGAGATGTAAGAGCCTATAGAATTAAAATAGATGGAATAGAGGGGGCTATAGTTATACCATCAAGAACCGTTCATCCTCCAAAAATCGCCGAGGTAATAGCTCCAGTTAACTTAAGAAAAACTTTGAATCTTCAAGATGGAGATAAAGTTAGAATTAAAGTTCTTTAGGCCCGGATTATCCGCCCGCCTTCATTGAACGCCATTCTCGGCAACCTCAGGCGGCCCCGGAGACCGGGCCCTGTCCGCCCGACGACGTCACCTCGTTCATTGCGCGCCATTCTCGGCACGCTCCCTCGGTCGGGCCCCCGGGCGGCAGGTCGGACATATTAATGTACCAAAAAGAATTTTTAAAGGTATAACCTTACCTCACAGGGTGCGAACATGAGGTTGGGGTATAATGAAAAGCTCGTGCTCCTAAAGTTAGCCGAGCTAAAAAATGCTACAGTAGAAGAACTCATAGAAAAGACAAATTTAGATCAAGTAGCAGTGATGAGGGCTCTTTTAACATTGCAATCTCAAGGGCTAGCAAAGGTACATGAAGAAAGGAGAAGGATGATAAAATTAACTGAAACGGGGAAGAGATATATAGAAATCGGACTTCCAGAAATAAGGGCATTAAAGATCCTTAAGGAAAAGGGAAAGGTAACATTAAATGATCTAAAGGATGTCTTAAGTGATGAGGAGCTAAAGGCCATAGTTGGAGTACTAAGAAAAGAGGGATGGGCTGAAGTTAGTAAAACTAAAGAAGGTCTTACCCTCAAATTATCTGAAAAAGGCAAAAAAGCTGAAAAAAGAGCTATTGATATAGCTTTAGAGGTTTTATCCAAAGGAGAAGTTTCAGTTGAAGAAATTGAAAAGATAATTTCAGTTAAAGAGTTAAAGAGGAGAAAGATAGCTGAAGAGGAAGAGAAAGTAATCAGAAACGTTGAAATAACTGACAAAGGGCTAGAGCTAGTGGAGAAAGGAATCGAACTTAAAAGAGAGGTTAGCATTTTAACTCCAGAACTGATTGTAACAGGAAAATGGAGAGAAGTTGAATTCAAGCCATTCAATATAAAAGCCCCAGTAAAAAAGATTTATCCTGGGAAAAAGCAGCCTTATAGAGTCTTCTTGGATAAAATAAGAAGAAGGCTAATAGAAATGGGATTCATTGAAATGACTGTCGATAGCCTCATTGAAACTCAATTTTGGAACTTTGATGCTTTATTTCAACCTCAAAATCACCCAGCTAGGGAATGGACTGATACATATCAGCTAAAATATCCAGAGAAAGGGTACCTACCTGATGAGAATTTAGTATCCAAAGTTAAAGAAGCCCACGAAAGGGGATTAGCAGGTTCAAGAGGTTGGGGCTATGTCTGGTCCCCAGAAAGGGCAATGTTACTTATGCCAAGGGCCCATGCAACAGCATTGAGTGCAAGGGAACTAGCTAAGGGAATAGAAATCCCAGGAAAATACTTCACGATTCAAAGAGTATTTAGACCGGATGTTTTAGATAGAACCCACTTAATAGAGTTTAACCAAATAGATGGATTTGTCGCAAGCGAAGATTTGACTTTTAGGCATTTACTTGGAATTTTAAAGAGATTTGCAATTGAAATAGCCGGTGCAAAAAAGGTAAAGTTCTTCCCAGATTATTATCCATTTACCGAACCAAGCGTTCAGCTAAGCGCTTATCATCCAGAGCTTGGGTGGGTAGAATTCGGAGGGGCCGGGATTTTTAGGGAGGAAATGACAGAAGCTCTTGGAATTAAAGTACCTGTAATTGCTTGGGGTATAGGAATAGATAGGTTAGCAATGTTCAAGCTCGGAGTTGACGATATAAGGTACCTTTTCAGCTACGACTTGAAATGGCTTAGGGAGTCCAAGTTAATATGGTGAGGTGATAAGGAATGCCAAAGTTCGACGTTTCAAAGTCTGATTTAGAAAGACTCATTGGAAGAAGCTTCAGCATAGAAGAGTGGGAAGATTTAGTACTTTATGCCAAGTGTGAGCTTGACGATGTTTGGGAGGAAAATGGAAAGGTATATTTCAAGCTCGATTCAAAGGATACAAATAGGCCTGATCTATGGAGCGCTGAGGGAGTTGCGAGGCAGATAAAGTGGGCCCTCGGAATTGAAAAGGGCTTACCTAAATACGAGGTTAAAAAGAGTAACGTAACGGTTTACGTTGATGAAAAGCTTAAAGATATAAGGCCTTATGGAGTTTACGCAATAGTTGAAGGTTTAAGGCTCGACGAAGATTCTTTAAGTCAAATGATTCAGCTACAAGAAAAGATAGCCCTTACATTTGGAAGAAGAAGGAGAGAAGTGGCCATAGGAATCTTCGATTTTGATAAGATTAAGCCACCTATTTACTATAAAGCCGCCGAAAAAACTGAAAAGTTTGCCCCCCTGGGCTATAAAGAGGAAATGACTCTAGAGGAGATCCTTGAAAAGCATGAAAAGGGAAGGGAGTATGGGCACCTTATAAAGGATAAACAATTTTATCCACTACTTATTGACAGCGAGGGGAATGTGCTCTCCATGCCGCCAATAATCAACTCCGAGTTTACGGGAAGAGTAACAACGGATACGAAAAATGTCTTCATAGATGTCACGGGATGGAAGCTTGAGAAGGTAATGCTTGCCCTTAATGTCATGGTAACTGCATTAGCAGAGCGTGGAGGTAAAATAAGGAGCGTTAGGGTTGTCTACAAGGACTTCGAAATTGAAACCCCAGATTTAACTCCCAAAGAATTTGAAGTCGAGCTGGACTACATAAGAAAGCTTTCAGGGCTTGAGCTAAATGATGGAGAGATAAAAGAGTTGCTAGAGAAAATGATGTACGAGGTTGAGATATCGAGAGGAAGGGCCAAGCTTAAGTATCCAGCCTTCAGGGATGATATAATGCATGCCAGGGATATATTGGAAGATGTTCTAATAGCTTATGGATATAATAACATAGAGCCCGAGGAACCGAAGCTAGCAGTTCAGGGAAGGGGAGATCCCTTCAAAGACTTTGAAGATGCAATAAGGGACTTAATGGTGGGCTTTGGATTGCAGGAGGTAATGACGTTTAACTTGACCAATAAGGAAGTCCAGTTCAAGAAGATGAACATTCCAGAGGAAGAGATCGTTGAGATAGCTAACCCAATTAGCCAGAGATGGAGTGCTTTAAGGAAGTGGATCTTACCTAGTCTTATGGAATTCTTAAGCAATAATACCCACGAGGAATATCCACAGAGGATATTTGAAGTAGGTCTAGCCACGTTAATAGATGAATCGAGGGAAACGAAAACGGTTAGCGAACCTAAGCTTGCGGTAGCCCTAGCGGGTACAGGTTATACGTTTACAAATGCAAAGGAAATTCTGGATGCACTGATGAGGCACTTAGGGTTTGAATATGAGATAGAAGAAGTTGAACATGGAAGCTTTATCCCAGGAAGGGCGGGGAAAATTATAGTCAATGGAAGGGATATTGGAATTATCGGTGAAGTGCACCCACAAGTCCTAGAAAACTGGAACATAGAGGTTCCTGTTGTTGCCTTCGAGATTTTCCTGAGACCCCTTTATCGCCACTAATTTCTTTAAGTATTTTCTTATGAGCGTAAGCATTATCTCGAAGTTTTCTAAGTTTAACATCAACTCAACATCCACTTTCCTCACCCAAAATTAATTTGACAATTGAGAAAATAAAGATTTGGTAAATGGGATTGAAATACGTTCAAAAAATTTTACAAAGGTAAAGGTATCATTTAAGCATAAAAACAACTTTACCCGTTTTGCCGGCCCTCATTAGCTCAAAGGCTTCCTCGTACTTGTCGAATCCCTTATATTTATGAGTTATAATAGGATCTAAGTTGAGCTTTCCGCTCTGAAGGAGCCTTGAAACTGTATACCAAGTTTCCCAGAGGTGCCTTCCAGTTATTCCATAGATTGTTAGCGCCTTGAAGATTATTAGATTGTTAAAGTCAATGGTAACCTTTCCTGGGTATAGACCCAGGAGAGATACCCTTCCAGCAGGTGTAACTGCTTGAAGACCCTGCTCTAGAGCCTTAGGAGCTCCACTGAATTCCAGAAATACGTCAACACCATTTCCATCTGTGATATCCATTACCTCCTTAACGACATCCTCTTCGAATGGATTGATAACGTAATCAGCACCTACCTTCTTGGCCAACTCCCTTCTGAAGTCACTAGGTTCTGAGACTATCACAGGGTATGCGCCAGACGCTTTTGCCACTGCAATTCCCAATAATCCAAGGGGCCCCGCTCCGGTTATTAAAACGCTCTTACCAGAAATTGGTCCTGCCAAAACGGTATCAACAGCATTACCCAAGGGCTCCTGGAGGGTTGCATATTCTGGTGGAATTGATTTAGGATTCTTCCAGATATTTTGGGCTGGAACAACGGCATACTCTGCGAATACGCCATCTGTATCGACGCCAAATATCTTGGTATTCTGGCAGACGTGGTACTGGCCCCTTCTGCAGGCGTAACACTTGCCACAAACTATGTGCGTTTCAACGGAAACGTAGTCACCAACTTCAATTCCTTCCACACCTGGCCCGATTTCAACGACTTCTCCCGCAACTTCATGCCCCATTATCTGAGGTGGCTTAATCCTGCTCTGTGCCCACTCATTCCACTCGTATATATGAAGATCAGTTCCACATATGCTGGTTGCAAGAACCTTAATGAGAACTTCTCCAGGTCCAGGCTTTGGAACGTCCACCTCAACAAGCTCAGCACCATACCCAGGCTTTGTCTTCATGATAGCTACCATCTTTTCTGACATATAGACATCCCTCCAAAATTTGACACATGATCAACTATGTAGATGTGTATTTAAACGCTTTATGGATCATTTATGAGTACATCTACATCCCAATGCCGACTCTAAGCCCTATCCAGAAGACGAACCCGGCCATTAGGGCAACTATAATCCCAAATCTCATTCCGGATGAAAACTTACCCTCCCTAATAACTCCAATGCCGATGCCGGTAACAAAACCTTGAATTACTGAAAAGAGCCACAGAACAACCCTTAAATCTGAAACAGGTATCTGAATTCCAGTACCACTTGAGGCTATAAATTCCGAGATCTTTGAGACTATTGCCACGATAAATGGACCAACGAAACCGCCAGAGGTTAAAAAGAACATCATCTGCATTCCTGTCGAAGCCTTTCTCTCCTTCTTTATCCTAAGTATCTCTCTAACGTCATTACCAACTGCTATTAAAACATCCGCCATTGGGGCCCCCCTTTCCAAGGCCTCGATAACTATCATCATTGACCTGTATATCACGAGAGACTTCTTGTTCCTTAAGGCAAAAGCCCTAAGGGCATCAACGGTTGGTCTTCCTCTTTTCATTTCGGCAACTGTTCTCATGAATTCCCTGGTTAACGCTCCAAACTTAGCCGTTGATAATTCTTCCAGGGCCTCTGAAAATGAGACTCCCGCTCTAAGTGATCCAGCCAAGTAAAAAAAGGCATCTGGTAATGCTCTCTCCATTTCTTCAATCCTTCTCACTATCCTAAAGTTTGGATAGAGGTAAAGAAAAGTCAAAAACACTATCAAAAAGCTGATCGTAAGGATCTTCAAAGAATCAGTAAAGATGAAAGCTAAAACTCCTCCAATTACCCCGAAAATAAGGGAAATTACAATATATTCGGAAGCCTTGAAATCTATACCTGCGGAATATAAAAGCAAGTCGTACCTTTTAAGGTACTTTTTTGGAACTACACTCTCAATAACTTTTGCTAGCCTTGAACTTACTACAACCTCCTTTGCCAACTCCTTCACCTCGGCTCCGCTCTCTTAATCATCATGATTATTATAAAGGATAAGGTGGGAAATCCAAGGAGGAAAATGACTATCATACCACTTAAGTTTATTACAAGCCTCTTCATAAAAATCGAGCCAGCGAGAATTACAACTATTAGAAGGGTCGGCATTACAACGGTCATGAACATGTAAACGAAGGATATACCATTTATCTTCTGAACGTAATCCATGAGCTTTATCCTATACTCGAACGAAAATTCGTCGGCCATCTTATAAAGTATATCAGCTAGATTGCCACCGAACTTTAGAGCCCTTAAAATCTGTTTAACAACCCTACTCACCATGTCCGATTTCATCTTCTCCTCAAACTTAGTCAGTGCATCTTCAAAACTCGAACCCTTATGCATCTCCTGGACTACCATTGCAAATTCCTCAGATACAACCCCATAATCAGCTTTTGATACCGATACCATGGCCTCTGCTAGGCCTATGCCAGCATTGAGCAAGGAGGCCATATGTCTGAGAACATAAGGAAGGGCTTTTTCCACTTCCTCGACTCTCCTTTTCCAAACGCTCTTTGGATAGAACCTCATATAGATGAATCCAAATATGAATCCCAAAACTCCTAGGAGCATGCTCATATCAATAGGAAGGGCTATTATTAAACCTACAATAAAGGTTAAAATTGCCGAAATTATTCCCACTGCTAACATTAAGGCTACATACTTTTCCTTCGGCATTAATATGTTTGCCCTGTATAGATCTTCATCTAAACCCTTAATTGACTTACTCAAAGATTCGACCGGACCTCTAAAATATTTAAGAAAGCTCTCTGCAATTCTATCTGACAATGGCCTTTGAATCGTCTTTTCACGCCATTCAATTGCTTCTTCTATGAATTTCTCTTCTTCACTTTCTTTTTCTTTCTCAATTTCCTCTCTCATTCTCTTTAGTAATTCAAGCCTTTCTCTAACCGTAAGTTCACGACTAGGCATTCTCCTAACTGGTGCTTCTGCTATCTCAATAGTCTTACCTCCAAGCTTCTCTAGGAATCTGAGAAATCCCTCAACAACTCCTGGCACTTCTATCACCTTTAGATGAACTCCTTAACCCTCTTGCTCATTTCAATTGTAGTTGCTTCCCTTTCGAGTTTTTTAAAGAATTCCTCTTCGTCAATATAGAATTCCCTAATCTGGGCTCCAACTTCATCTATCCTTCTTATTCCCTTCTCTATCATCCAATCCAGGACGAGTTTTCTCTTTTCTATTTCATAATAGAGCTCATCCATTCCCATACCAGTATGATAGCTTAAAATATTGAGGAACCTGCTCGGAACTTCAGTTCTAACGATTTCATCCTTCGCTGGATCGTACTTGTAAAGGAAGTTAAGTTGAATGCTCTCCCCTTCAATTCCGGAAACCTCAGCTATCTCAGTCATACGCCTTATGGTTCCCTTCTTTCTTGTATGGTACCTTACCTGCATAATTATAATATCCAATGCTGGAATCATTATCCTGGGAACGTTCATTGGAGGACTCTCAAGTCTGATTATTGTTTCCCTTGCGGAGTTTGAGTGAATGGTCCCCATACAGTTTGAAACCAAGATACCGTTTGCAACGTAGTTGTGATCGTCTTCAACCGTTAAATCATAGACGTACTCAATGCCAAGTTCCTTTGGATCAACTTCTTCAACGCTTACAACTTCATCCCAATAAACATCCCCCTCAGCTATCAGTTGAAGTCTTCTTGCTTTCACCCAAGCTTCTTCATCACCAACATCCTTGGCCACTTGCTGAAGGGCAAGGGCTATTCCCCTAAGTGTGGAGCGCCTTATCTCTTTGACCCTTCCTTTTTCTACATGCCTAATAAGGCTTTCAGAGACTTTTTCTCCTGCATAATGAGAGGCCAACTTTGAGAGCTCTGAAACCGTTAATCCTAACATCTGACGAAGAGGAGCTATCATTTCAGCTGAGATTGGCACGCGATAAGCTCTTCTTCCGCGATGGGTCTTTTTGGTTTTTAATACCTCCATGAGTTTTGCTCTCTTCCTTGAATGGTGTAGGGGTATAGATCTTGCAAATTTAGCAAGGTCATCAACACCACTAATTATTACCCTAAATATTTCGCCTTCTTTGAAGCCTTTATTCTTTACACGGGAAACTGTACTTATTATTCCCAGTCTTTGGAGAGCATACCATATTTTCCTTGCTACATTTTCGCTCTTGGTTACCAAAATTATGGAATTTTCATCTACATATCCATCTGCATCGAAAAGTCCAGCTATAAAGTACCTCATGAGATCGTCATTTGAGAGCACTATGTCTGGAACATCCCATTCAAGTTTTCTACCCTTAGGTATTCCAAATATCCTTGAGAGCATTTCAGCAAAGATCTTCGAGCCAACAGTTACAACCATATACTTTCCATTCTCTTTTACATTTGGAATATAGTTGGGGATAAAGTCTGAGATTACAGATACAAATGCTTCCATGTAATCCTCGTCATCAAACGTAGCTGAAATGTAGTATCCATTTGAGGATATATAACCATCTCCAAGGATGACTCCAGCTAGGTAGGATAGCTTTTCATCAACCTCTCTAACCAATTTTACGGGATGTGAATTTACTGAAACCAAGTATTGAGCCTTTTCTGGAGGAAGACCTTTATTGGGGACCTTTATCATTCCCTTTCCGTTGGGGACAAGGTAATAATCACTTATTTTTGCATAAATGCTAAGGTCAACAACAGCTTTAGTTTGAGGTGGTTTAGGAGGATTCATCATTACCGCAACTCTATCTCCAACCTTAAGGTTCCCCGCTTCTTTTCTGACGACATCTCCATTAGAGAACGCGAAAAGCGGATGACTTCTGGTAAGTATTACTTCGTTGCCTGTTCTCGTCTTTATGCGTATTAGCTTTTCTCCTTCTCTGACCCTTCTTCTCCAAACTCTAGAAACAATATGCTTATTTGCCTTTAAGTCTGGGCCAACGCTAACGACTTCGAAACGATCCTCATCATTAAGTTCTATGTACTCGAGATCCTTGTACCTCTCAATTTTGTCAGAATACTTCTTGAAGAGTTCCTCAACCAAATCACCTATGAGGACAAATCTACCGTTGGAGAGCTGGATTATGGAGAAATCATAAAGTGCCCCATCATGTCCGGTATTCATGGCCGTAAACATTGTCCTTGCCTCTGGTCCACGGACTTCACCTACAATAATTCTATCCGGACGCATTCTTAATGTGTTCTTAACTAAGTCATCCATGGTTATTTCTCCCTTTCCTTCCACGTTTGGCGGCCTTGTTTCAAGTCTTACCCAGTGCTCTATTGGAAGCTGAAGCTCTGCGGTATCCTCTATGCTTATAACCCTTTCACTTGGTGGAATGAACATCGCTAAAGAGTTCAATGTCGTCGTCTTACCGGAACCTGTACCTCCGGCAACTAGAATGTTTGCGGGCTTAACTCCTAGGCCATCAACGAGGAGCCAGAGAAATGCAGCAACTTCGGAGTTTAAAGTCCTAAACTTTATTAAGTCTATTATCGTTAGCGGATCTTTCTTGAACTTCCTTATCGTTATTGTAGGCCCATCCAGACTTATCGGTGGCAACGTGGCATTGACTCTACTTCCATCAGGAAGTCTAGCATCAAGAAGTGGATTTTGTTGATCTATTCTCCTTCCAACTTCCCTAGCAATTCTCTCAATTATCGTGAGGATCTCGCGCTCACTGGTAAAGGTTATGTTAGTCTTACACATACCAAAGCGCCTATGCCATACGTAGACTGGCCTATTAGTTCCAATAACCATTATCTCTTCTAAGTTGTCATCCCTTACGAGGGGATCGAGCTTTCCATAACCTATCATGTTCTGAACTATTAGCTCAGATAACAGCTCAACTCTCCCCTCAGACAACGTCGGAGCCATTTCTTTGACCATCTTCCGAACTTCTCTAAGGAATATCCGCCTTCTCTCTTCTAGATTAGGTATGGACTCTGGATCTATCTGTATTTCCACTATCGCCCTATCCCTAACCAATTTTAACAGCTTTTCTTCATCCTTACTCAACTCAGGAATGCTCAGTTCATATATTGGAACGGCCTCTCCCTTGACTCTTATAATCCTAACATTTCCATAGACATCTAAAACCTTTAAAATCTGGCCAGTATACTTTTTTGAAGTAGGTGGGGTTAGGATTTCCTGTATCCTTATAGGCACTTCTTCTTCCTTTCTTTCCTCTTCAGGTTTCTTCAATATATCCTCTAACCTAAGGGCTCCTGTTTTTTCAAGGAATGCTAACGGGAGACCTTCACCAGCTTCTTGTTTTTGAGGAGAAGGAGTTGGTAAAATATTACCACGAGATAAAGACTCTGTCTTGGGCTTTTCAGGAGTAGACTTACCCTCCCCACTACTCTTTTTTAGTATCGCTTCAAGGGTTAAGTTGTCACTACTTAATATCTCATCTATCCATGACCTCGCCCTCTTTTTTTCCTCCTTCTCACTCACTCGCCTCCCCCCGACTCCACTCAAATTTATACGTTATCTCTATAGATGAATTATCACCAATCCATATTACCCAAATTGGATAATCGACTTTCTTAAACTTAACATTTTTGACACTAATAAGGTCGATTTTGGTACTAATTAAACCCAACTTTACGTCATAGAGCATGAAGTTATTGTCCAATTTTTGCATTTTAGCTTGAATGTTAGTTGATTTAAAACCAAGTGCCCCCTTTAGGTACTCGATGTACTCGGTATAATTCATTGTCGGATGTGGATAGTACCCATAAACTTTCGCATTTGGAAAGAGTATTGGCGGGGAAACAGCTATCACATCCCTAAAATAACCTTGCTTATAACTTGAGTTATGAATTAGTTTAAACTTAATGAGACCTTCATAGCTGTAGAGAACCAACGAAGGATCACGGAAATTAAAGAGGGATTCAGGACTTAAGTACATTGGGGAGTTTATTAAAGGTGGGAACATGAGATCACATATTGGGGGAGCTAGAGAGGTGAAAACGGGAACTTCAACGAAGTATCTTCCATTTTCCACGTATATATTACCCGTACATTGAGGGGTCACGAAATCTCTTAAGGGAACCTCTAAAGGATTTGAGTCATTAATGTAGAATCTTATCTTCACAACTTCATGAGGGTATACCCAAAATCCGAGCTTATAATTGATCACATTTTTCCTTGGTGAGTTTATCTCAATCCCATTATAGCTCTCACTTAGATTTTCTCTAATAACCTGAAAGTTATAGCGTGGATTCACCATTAGGAACTTTGCTTCATCACCAAGATTTATGAGCGTCACATTCATTTCAATATCTACCAAGCCCTTCAAGTACAGATTATTCTGAGCTATACTAGGCCTTGAAGTGAATGATAGGGTAAGTATTGTAATTATAAAAAGAAAGGGCAGGAACCTTCTCATATTTATCACCCCGTAATCTTCGCTATGACGACAGAGGATTCATAGGTAAGAAGCTTAGGGACAAAATCCTTAGGAACTTCAACGAGGACCAGCACTTCTGTATTCTTCGGAAGGGCCATTAAGTTTGTTTCACGCTCTAAATCCAAAACTTTCCAGCCGTACTTCTCTAGCTCGGCCTTAACTTTTTCGGGATCATTTATTTTTCCGGCTGCTATTGCCTTAAGTATCTCCGAGAGATCTACAGAATAGGAGTACGAAGCTGATATAGTCTCACTACTTGTTTGAGTCGTAGAAGCTTGTGTCTGAGAAGTTTGAGAAGTTTGATAGTTTGTTTCTGCCCCAGGAGCATAGTTTGTTAATGAAGATTGTTGAGATGTCGTCGAGGATGAGGAAGAGACAGAAGTTGTCTTAGTTTCTGATTCATACAAGTTAATTTTGCTAGCAGCAAAGAGCACCATTGAGACCCTACCTTCTGGAACTATTTCTTCAAATTTCGTCCCATTGCTCCTAGCATATATCTTTATTTTATCGCCCGGCTCTAGAAATCCTCCCACTACACTATCCCTCGGAAGAACCAATGCGACCTGTACGAATTCGACCTCCTTAACTGAGTATTGAAGCAATTCAGATAATGTTCCTATCTTTCCTATAATCTCCTTGGCCTCTTCCTTTGTATATATATTCATGGAAGTTCCCCTTTTCAGGATGACATCCTTTGTAGGTATGGAGTCGATCCTGTAGAAATATACCTTTTTCCAAAGATTGAGCAAGTATTCATCAGGCGATATTGAGAGAACTTCATCTTTCGTCTTTGCGGCGTCAACCTGGGCCAGGAGTGCGTTGAGGGTAGAAACTATCTCGGCCTTTAATTCATCTGGAACACGTACCTGAAGAAGAGGCTCAAAAGCAAGTTTGATATTCTCTTTAGTCTGATTTTTCAATGCTTCCAATTCTTTCAGGCGTTTCTCTTCCTCAGCGCGACGCTTTGCTTCCCTTATCTCCTGTAAACGCTTCTCACAAATTGCTTTAACATTTATACTCTGAACTTCTTTGACGCTCTTAGCCGCGAGTATTTTATTTATCAACTGAACCTTAACAGTATCGTTTGCCAATTCTCCAGTAAAACACTTATTTACCTCGGCTATTTTAGCCTTTTTAGCGTTTTCTAATTCCCTAGCTGCCTTGCTTTCAAGATACGTATAAATGCTAATGACAGCACCAACAATTACAATCGTAAGAACTAAAGCTCCAATTATAATCCTTTTTCTCCTCTCCCTCTCTCTAAACATGCCAATTCTAGAGACTCTTCTTCTTGGAGGTTTTGGAGGACCTGGGGTAGGAGGTTGTTCCTCAGTCTCCGCGGCAGCTCTTCCAAGCTCTCTAAGTCTCCTTATTTTTTCTTCAATATCTTCAGCCACCGCAGACACCACCACCCAGCTATCCGGAAAGTAAAGTATGAAAGTTTGATTATCCTTCCCAGCTTATTAATATTCGACTAATAAGATTTATTTTCCAAACTTTTTAAATCCTTTGTAGGTGATTAAGTATGGAAAGACTCATAATAAAGGTAATTGAGATAAGAGGGAAATGTCCCGTCTTTAAAGTTGGTGACAAAATTGTCATTGAGGGGCCAGAAGTAAAACTTAATGAAACAGATGCCTTATGTATTCATGCGTTCTCATCCTTATTACCCTACATAATAGCGTTCAGAAAAGGCGTGAAGCCAAAAGAAATAGGGCTTGGAACCGAGAATAAGGCCTACATCCAGTGTCCCGACCCTGGCCCCCCTTATACCCCAGGGGGTACCGTAGTCTTTGAAGTAACGGTGGTGAGGGATGAAACAGAAAAAAGCTTGGGCAATAGTGAAAGAGGTAATTGAGGAAGCCGACATAGTGGTCGAGGTAGTCGATGCTAGGGATCCCATTGGGACGAGAAATAAAAAACTTGAAAGGATGGTTTTAGAAAGCGGTAAAAAGCTCTTATTGGTTATGAATAAAGCTGATTTAGTGCCTAAAGAATGGGCCGAAGAGTACAAGAGAAAAAGCGAAATCCCAGTGGTTTTTATTTCAGCGAGAGAGAGGAAAGGAACTGGGATCCTTAGGAGGGAACTAAAGAAAATAGCAAAGATGATCAATAAAGAGAGGGTCAAGGTAGCATTAATAGGGTATCCAAACGTTGGAAAAAGTACGATAATAAATGTACTCAAAGGGAAACACTCCGTTGGAACGGCCCCAATACCAGGATATACAAAGGGTAAACAAATGATAAGGCTCACCAAGAAGATCTGGCTCTTAGATACTCCCGGAGTTGTTCCGATAGATGACTTTGATGAGCTAGTAATAAAAGGAGGTTTTCCAGCAGATAAAATAAGAGAACCGGTAAAGCCAGCCCTTAAGTTAATAAGGAGAATTTTAGAAACTAGGAAAGAGGCCTTAACCGAGAAGTTCAATATAACTGAATTTGAAGATGAAGAGGATATCCTGAGAAAAATTGGTGAGAGGAGGGGAATTATAAGGGAGGGTGGTGTGGTAGATATAGAGGAAACCGCGAGATGGTTCCTGAGAGAATGGCAAACAGGCAGATTTACACTCTTTAGCACAGAAGAAAAAAGAGAAGAGGAATATATAGAGAGCTTTGATGAAATTTTAGAAATAATAAAGGAGCAAAATCTAACGGATCCTAGGATGATTATTTGGAAGTTTGGAAATATCCTTGAGGATTATCTAGGAGCAGAAAGAAGGTTCGGAGCGATCAAAGTCGGGGAATTTATGATTGCAATAGCTACTGGATTTAAAAAGTGCCCCAATGCTATAAAATTTGTGGAAAGGATTACCAGGAAAAATGCGGTAGCAGCCGAATGCTTTGGAAAGAAATGGAAGGGTATAGTTGCAATATTGGAATAGGATAAAGCGAATAAACCCTGAAGGATACTTAAGAACATGAGGCTACTTCTAACAACGGCCCAAGGAATTGAGGATATAGCAAAAAAAGAAATTATGGAACTACTTAAAGAGAATACAGTAACGATACAGGAAAAACCTTTTAACGTGGAAGGTAGGCTTTTAGTTGAGGTTAAAGAAACCTTTTATACGGATGAAAAAGGAAGAAAAAGGCCCTTCGAGTTTGCTACATACCTTAACGAAAAGTCGAAAACCTTACACAGGGTCATTATTGAGATAGCGAGTCATGAATTTAAAGGGATAACAGAGGAAAACCCTGAGAAAGCACTAAAAAGAATTGAAGAATTCACTGTAAACATTCCAGTTGAGAGGTTTATCAAAGTAACAGAGAGCTTTGCAGTAAGGGCCTTTAGAAAAGGGGAGCACACGATAACTAGCGTTGACATAGCAAGGGTCGTGGGGAAAGCGATATTTGACAGGCTTTCAAGGATTGGAAGTCCGATCGTTAACCTAGATCATCCCTCTACCATTGTTAGGGCCGAACTTATAAATGAAGCCTTCTTCTTAGGAATAGACACAACAGGTGATCATTCCCTCCATAGAAGACCCTGGCGCGTATACGATCATCCAGCCCACTTGAAAGCGAGCATAGCAAATGCCCTAATAGAGCTAGCTGAGGTAGAGGATGGAGCCTCCTTTATAGATCCTTTCTGCGGCTCAGGTACGATCCCAATAGAATTAGCCCTCAGAGGTTATCAAGGAAGAATAATATGCCTCGAAAAATTTGCAAAACATTTGAATGGAGCAAAAATGAATGCTTTAGCTGCTGGGGTTTTCGATAAGATTGAGTTCATAAAGGGAGATGCAAGGAGGTTAAGTAAGTATGTTGATGAAGTTGATTTTGCAGTTAGTAACCTTCCCTACGGATTAAAAATAGGACGAAAAAGCATGATTCCTTCCCTATATGAAAGGTTCTTCGATGAACTTTCTAAGGTGCTCCAAAAAAGAGGAGTTTTCATAACAACTGAAAAAGAGGCCATAGAGAAAGCCATTGAAGAAGTTGGGTTCAAAATAACTCATTATAGAATAATAGGGCACGGGGGGCTGAGGGTTCATACGTATGTAATAAGTTAGCATAAAATTGAATCCTCCGCAAGCACATCAAACTCCATCTTTCCAATACCCTCAATCCATGCTTCAATTCTATCACCATGCCTTAATGGGCCCACCCCAGGAGGGGTTCCCGTAGCTATTATATCTCCTGGTTCCAGGGTCATTATATGGGATATGTATTCTATCAACTCGGGTATCTTAAAAATCATCTGACTAGTTCTTCCCAGTTGCCTAATCTTACCATTGACCTTCAATCCTATTTCAAGATCCGAAGGATCTAGTTCTCTACTGTCAACAACCCTGGGCCCTATCGGGGCAAAGGTATCAAAGCCCTTCGAAATAGTCCAAGGGTACCCCTTTTTTCTAGCTTCCGCTTGCAAGTCTCTGGCCGTTATGTCTAGAATTATTGTATACCCCAGAATATAGTCAAAGGCTTTACTTGCCGGGACATTCTTTGCCCTCTTTCCCATTATAACTGCGAGTTCAACCTCGTGATCCACTCTTTTACTTCTCCTGGGAAGTATTATTGACGATCCAGGTCCTATTAAGGCTGAAGGTGGTTTAAGGAAGATAATTGGCTCCTCTGGAGGCTCGCTTCCCATCTCCCTTGCATGTTCAGCATAGTTCTTCGCCAATGCTACTATTTTTGTTGGCCTAACATCGTAGTAACCATCCCTAAAAGGTAATCTAACGCTACTCATTTCGTTCACCTGAAGTAATATTCCTCCCTTCTATCCTTAAATATGTCATTCATATCATTTAGCCTCTTATTTCTGGCTAGATTTAGGTCTATCTCAACGACTCCAATTTCTTCCTCAGTTTCGCTTGCAATAGATAAAACCTCAGCTTTTGGAGAGGCTATTAAGCTCTTTCCTATGAATTTCAATCCACGTTCTTCTCCCACTCTATCAGCGGTTATTGTGTAAACTCTATTCTCAAGGGCCCTTATTGGCATAGCCCTGGGAGCGTAAGGCATGACTAGATTTGCAGGATGAGCTATTATCTCGGCCCCTTTCAGGGCTAGAGTTCTTGCACTCTCTGGGAAAAACCAATCAAAGCATATCATCACGCCAACCTTCGCAAATCCAATATCAAAGACCTTAAACCCTAAATCACCGGGCTCAAAAAAGACCTTTTCTCTGTAGAATAGGTGTATTTTTCGATACTTTCCAATGTATCCCCTCGGACCTACAACCACGGCCGAGTTATACAAATAGTTTCCAGATTTCTCTGCTGTCCCGGCGACTATGTAAAGGCCTAGCTCCCTAGCTAATTCCATGAGAAAGGTAGTCGTTTCCCCCTCAGGAATCTGTTGAGCAACATCAAAAACTTCTTCCCTACTTTCGAAATTATATCCTGTATCAAATAATTCCGGTAAAACTACAAGTTTTGCACCTTCTTTGCTCGCTTCTTTTATCAACTTTTCAGCTTTTGAATAATTTTTATCCAATTCGAGTATTTTCGGCTCCATCTGAATGTAGCCAACCTTTACCATGCCCGCATCCCCATTAGATAGGTTAGGGAGCTAACAAAAATTTAATTTTTTTGTCTTATCGATACTCAAATTTCATGTTCGATTTTGTCTAAATTATTTGCTAGAGTAGGTTATTGGCTAGAAAAACCGATATGATTATCGCACTGTTAAATTCTAGTTAGAAATTTTACTAAAACAAAATAATAAGATAGGATATTAAGGGTTTCAAATAAACTAATAAAACTTAAAAATTTGGTAATAAGGCTTAGTTTGGGGAGAGATTAGGAGGTGATGCTCATGAAGAGGAGACCAAGGAAATGGAAGAAGAAGGGTAGAATGAGGTGGAAGTGGATTAAGAAGAGAATAAGGAGACTCAAGAGACAAAGAAAGAAGGAGAGAGGACTTATCTAACGGAGATGCTAGATTTTTCTATATATTCTTTTTATTTTGAAACGAAGCTTGGAAAAACTCTCGTATTCGCTGATCCGCATTTAGGATTCGAACGATTTAGGGGGATCAATGTAAGGTCAAAGTTGGAGATAAAGCTTGCCAAATTTATAAATGAGGAGAAACCCGATGCAGTGATAATCCTTGGAGATGTCAAAGAAGATATAGGATTAAGTAAGTTCACTGAAAAAATCCTTTTAGATTTCTTCAGCTTGCTTAGAGATGTCCAGGTAATAATAACTAAAGGGAACCATGACGGAAAGATTGAGGAGGTCACGACAAAATTCGAGAACGTTAACGTAGTTGAATTCTTCCTGGATAAGGGGTTACTATTCGTTCATGGGCATAAAAATTTACCAAATGTCAAGTTCAAAAAGGTTATAATGGGACATATCCATCCTTCAATATTAATCTCAACTGAGAGTGGAGTCAGAAGAAAGGTTAAATGTTTCTTAAGGACATCAGATATTTTAGTTTTTCCGACAATAAATCCATTTTACGAGGGAATTAACTTTAGAGACGGTATAAAGATGTCTCCAATTTTAAAGAACTATAAAGAATTCGAGATAATAATCCCTCCAGGAATCTATCTCAAGAAAGTATCTATATAGAATATTTAGATATCAATATTTTATTTCGGCAAGGGTTTTATTTTCCCAAAGTACTCTATAGCTGGAGGGAGAAAAGTGATCCCTATCGATCCCTGGATCATTCTCACTTTAATCTTAGGTTTTGGAATGGCATGGGCTATAGGGGCCAATGATGCAGCTAACTCAATGAGTACGGCCGTTGGGGCAGGGGCGATAACTCCAAAACAAGCCGTTTTAATAGCTGGAGTCCTTGAATTTACGGGAGCTTATTTCTTTGGAAAAACCGTAACCGAAACTATAAGGAAAGGAATAATAGATCCTTCGAAAATATCCGACCCTAACGTCTTAATTTACGGATCTATTGCAGCGCTTCTAGGAGCAACTATCTGGCTAATAATAGCCACCAAATATGGGCTACCAGTATCAACTACCCACTCAATCATTGGAGGAATAGTAGGATATGGAATAATCTACGGGGGAATAGGGATAGTAAACTGGGATAAGATGGTGAGGGTTGTTCTAAGTTGGGTTTTATCCCCAATAGTAGGAGCGATATTCGCATTCTTAGTTTTCCGAGCGCTAAGAAGAACCGTACTTCAGAGCGAAGACCCTGTGAAAAGCGCAAAAAGGTGGTCCCCATTCTGGATTGGACTCGCATTTATAGTCATCGGAACCATGTTCTATATAAAAGTCCTTCATGGTAGTTCACTCTACATAGGAATACTCAAGTACGGAATTCCAACGGGGATAATAGTCTTTATAATAACCTCGATGCTTTTGAGGGTTAAGTTTCCAAATGTAGATCCATATCTTGGCGCTGAGGTCATATTTAGAAAGGTACAAGTTATAACCTCCGGATACGTAGCTTTAGCCCATGGGGCGAATGACGTTGCAAATGCCATTGGACCAGTAGCAGCCGTCTATACAATAGCAACTATGGGATTAGCTGGAGCTAAAGTCCCGGTTCCCAGATGGATACTTGCATTAGGAGGTCTCGGAATTGCAATAGGAGTAGCAACCTATGGCTATAGGGTTATGGAGACCGTTGGAAAGAAGATTACCGAATTGACAAACACGAGAGGATTTACAATAGATTTTTCAGCTGCAACGGTAGTTTTAATAGCTAGCTGGCTTGGAATGCCAATCTCAACAACCCATACAGTCGTTGGAGCTGTAATTGGGGTAGGATTAGCAAGGGGGGTAAAAGCAATAAATAAAAGCGTTGTAAAGGATATAATAATCTCCTGGTTCGTTACAGTTCCCGTTGCTGGAATAATTGCAGGGATAATATTCAAGGTGCTCCTGTTAATAGGGTGATAAAGATGCAAGTTTGGAAAAAGTTGTTCGCAAAAAGCCCATTCAAACCTCTCATAAGACACGCTGAAGTTGTAGTACAGACGGTAGAGACATTAGAGAAAGCCCTGGATTCCTGGGCCCGAGGGGATTATGAAAACATGAAAGAATATGCTAAGAAGGTAGATGATCTAGAGGATATAGCGGATAAGATAAAAAGCGAGCTTAGGGATAGCATAACTTCAAAACTGCTGATGCCAGTCCAAAGGACTGACATACTAGAGTACCTACACATGCAAGATAAAATAGCGGATGCGGCCGAGGATACCGCAAAGTGGCTACTGATAAAGAGAAATCTCGACAGCATCCCTAATGATATTAAGGATATAATTCTAAAGATGGGGAAGGAGAGTATTAAAGCAGCGAAATTAGTATATGAAGCGATAAAACAACTTGACAATGTTTTGGAGAGTGGATTTGCAGAAAAGGAAATAAAAAAGGAGTACAAGATAATTAAACAGATAGAAGAAGTGGAAAGCAAAATCGATGGGTTAGACTCTAAGTTGATGGAAATCGTATTTACGTCAGAACTTGACTGGAAAGACGGGTTATACATTCTTAATATAGCGAGAACGTTAAGTAATATTTCAGATAAAGCAAAAGATACAGCAGAGAGGATCAGAGTCCTGATGAACAAATGAATCAAATTGCTATCATAGTCGAGGTCATCTGAATTTCAGGCATTTTCCTTATTTTTTCAGTTATGAACTGATCAAGGTCTTTTAATGTATCCGTTTCAACCTTCACTATTAAATCATATTCTCCGTAAACTACATAAGCTTCTTTAACCTCTGGCATTGCCAATAGCTTTTCCATAACTTCCCTCTCCTTTCCTGCCGCAGTAACCATCAGGATAAAGGCCGTCACCATTCTTCATCACCAAAAAGAATTTACCTTCTTTAGGTATTTAAAGCTTGCTTTTGGCTTGAGGTTTCATAGTTGCCAAAACCGACATCCTAATAAAATTCCTGGATGGAGATTAAGGAGGTGAAGGGTGAATGACATTGAGGATTTACAACACTTTAACGAAGCAAAAGGAGGAGTTCAAACCCATAAATGAGGGAGAGGTAAGGATGTACGTTTGTGGGCCTACTGTTTATGATTACCCCCACCTAGGTCACGCGAGGACGTACATAGCCTTTGACGTTATAAGGAGATATCTTGAACATAAGGGATACAGCGTTCTAATGGTAATGAATTTTACAGATATAGATGATAAGATAATTAGAAGGGCCAAGGAAACAGGTGAGGATCCAGCGAAATTAGCTGAGAAATTCATAAAGGTGTTTTTAGAGGACATGAAAGCCCTGAAAGTTAAGCCGGCCGACATTTATCCAAGGGTTACGGAGCATATAGAGGATATAATTCAGTTCATAGAAAGATTAAAGGAGAAAGGATATGCATATGAGGGAAGTGATGGGGTTTACTTTGAAGTCCAGAAATTCAAAGAATATGGAAAGTTAAGCGGGGTTAAATTGGAAGAGCTCAGAAAGGGAGCGAGAGTTGAACCTGGGGAAGGAAAGAAAAATCCTGAAGATTTTGCTCTCTGGAAAAAAGCAAAGCCGGGAGAACCTAAGTGGGAGAGCCCTTGGGGGGAGGGAAGGCCTGGATGGCACATAGAGTGTTCAGTTATGAGTAGTAAATACCTAGGAGAGAGCTTTGATATACATGGTGGAGGAAATGACCTAATATTCCCTCACCATGAGAATGAGATAGCCCAGAGCGAAGCCTGCTTTGGTCACGAATGGGTCCATTATTGGCTTCATACGGGCTTTGTAATGGTCAAAGGGGAGAAGATGAGTAAGAGCTTGGGTAATTTCGTTACGGTGAGGGAACTACTACAAAGGTACAGTCCAGAAGTTATTAGATTCTTCGTCCTTCAAAAGCACTATCGCTCCCCTTTAGATTACAGCGAAGAGGGATTACAGCACGCCAAAAATAATCTGGAAAGACTCTATAACACGCTCGAAAACATAAGGATTGCAATGGAGAATGCGGAGCTCGCTTATACGTGGGATGAAAATGATTTTAAAGCTTACAATTCGATAAAAGAAGCCAGAAGAAAGTTTTATGAAGCTATGGATGATGATTTTAATACAGCGGAAGCATTAAAAGCCGTATTTGAGGTTAGCAATGCAATAAACAAATATATAACGGAAGCGGAGAAGCCAAAGGAATCAGTACTAAGAAAAGCATGGGAGTTCTTCAGAACCGTTGGAGAAATTTTCGGGATCTTTGAGGAATACTTCAAGGAGGAAAAGGCCAAAGAAGAAGAGAAGCTTATAGAGCTTTTAATTCAAGTTAGGGCCGAGCTTAGAAAGGAGAGGAAGTTTGAGCTTGCAGATAAAATTAGAGAAGAACTGAGAAAACTCGGAATACAGCTTGAAGACAAAGGAAAAGAAACGATATGGAAGAGAATAAAGGTATGATCAATCTTCGGGACCATAGATATACTGGAAGTTTAGGGTTATCAAGGTGTCTATCAATCCACTCTCTATGTTCTCCCTTATTTTAGGCAACACCTTCTTTAGTTCTTCCTGGGATAATGGCTTCTTATCCTTTAGCCTCTTAATTTTCCCATCATTCTTATCCAGGATTATTATATCATCACCCTCAAAATATAGGGGGAGATAGTTCATCTTGAATCCATAAAATTTTTCAGTAAATTCCATTCGTGCCCTGAGTAAGTTCAAATATTCAAACACATCCTCCATTATCTTCACCTCAAAGGACTTTAAGATACTTATGAACCTGGAAACTTAGGCCAACGTTCTTTTTTCCCATTATCCTAGCGGCCTCCCTATACAACTTCATGAGGTACTCCATCGAAATATCCATAGGTTCCTTTGGCTGTATCGCTAGGGGAGCAACCCCCTTTAGGAGGTTTGCATACCACTTAACGTTCTCCAGTTTTGTTTCTCTCGTGACAACGAGTTTTGCATAAACTTTTGCCCCGGCCTCTTTTAATATCTTTATGCTCTCAACCTCTTTAAGAACTAATCCCCTCCAATCTCTACTAGCCCTAGCACTCTCATCCTTTATGTCAACGCTCGCATAGTCAGTTAGGTAAGATACCCTCTTTATCAATTCCGGGTGTCCACCGTGGGTTTCAAGGAAATTATCAAAACCTAGCCCTTTCATCCTTTCCATGAGAATGTATAAACCCTCTATTTGAAGCGTCGGCTCTCCTCCAGTATAGCTTATGGAGTGTAAATCACCCGTATCTAATTTTAAGATTGCATCAACGACTTCATCAATACTTGCGGGATTTTCCCTGTATTCAAATCTCCCGGAGAAGGGTTCGACCTCTATCCTCCACTTCTTAACTTTGGAAGCATCTATAAATTGAGAAGAGTCGCACCAGATGCATCTAAGATCGCAACCTGCAAACCTCACAAATATTTGCCTCCTTCCAAATGCACTCCCAGGAACGCTACCTCCTTCACCCTGCCAGCTGTTAAAAACTTCTGCTAAAATTAGCTTTACCACTCCAATTCCACCCCGTTATCTTTTCCTTCCCACAGCACTACTCTTTTCAGCTTTACATAAGGCGGTAATTTATCCCTAATTCTCTCCCCTATCCAGAGTGCAATATTCTCGGTAGTTGGATTCTCAAAAATGTTATTAAGGTTCCTATGATCCAGTTCCTTCGTTATCTCTTCCACTATCTTCCTAAGTTCAAGGAAATCCATGACATAACCGTTCTTTATCTCCCCTTCAATGGCAACCTCAAGGAAGAAGGTATGCCCATGTACATCTTCCCAGTGATCCCCAACTTTAACAGCATGTGCAGCATCAAAACTCGTCCTAACTATTATTCTGCTCTTCATTAGAGCACCCTATGATAAAAAGGATAAGATAGGTAATTAAAGTTTAGGCCGAGTTATAAACCCTGGGAGAGAATCTTTGTTGTTACATCATTCCCTTCCTTATCGTAAATCCTGTAATAGCACTTGCATGGGAACTTCATTGCGGCCCTCCTTGCACCTTCGATGGCAAACTTAAGGTGTTGCCTGTTAACCCTAATGCTAAGTATCTTCTGATCCCTCTTAAGCCTGGCCGCAAGTCCTATCGGTTTTCCAAAGGGCCTCCTCATTCCATTTCCATAACGGTCGGCTTTCCTTCCGGTAGCCATCGGGTTCTCTCTTAGTACCTGGAAGGGATAAACCCTTATCTTGAAATGATAGTTACTCCTACCAACGTTCTTTTGAAGGTATCTGTTTACCTGCTGCCTAGCTGCTTCGAGAGCATTCTGCCTTATTTGAACTGGCTCAGCAGTGTGAAGGGCTACCTCGAACTCGAAGTCACCAGCCGGATTACCCATGTCGAAGATCGTTATCTTCGGTCCAGGGGCTCCCCTGATATATTCCCTCCTAGTATAAGCAGGCTTATCAACGTACCTGTCAATCTTAGCTGGTCTTAGGGCCATCTTCTCACCTCCTGGTGATAATGAAGCCTATTCCCTACCAGGTTTCTAGGCTTATAAAAGTTTTGGGATGAATGGGTTTATCCCAACATTGAGTCCAGGAAAAGCATGACGTAAAATCCCAAGAAGAAACCAAGCGTTACCAATTTCTCGTTCTCTTGCCTCTTATATATCTCCGGAATCATTTCTTTAACGGTGACGTAAAGCATTGCTCCACCTGCAAGTCCAAGACCATAGGGTAAGAATGACTTAAAGATTGAGAATAAGAATGCCCCTAATATCACCATTACCATCTCAGCAATACCACTTAGAGCTCCAAGGAGTATGGGCACTAGCCGCTTCTTTTGGATCGTTGCTAAGGGAAGGGAAACGACGGTACCCTCGGGGAAATCCTGAATCCCAATAGCTATCGCCGTTACGAGACCTGCATTTAAATTGTAAACTATAGATATCCCTACGGCTAGCCCTTCTGGGAGATTATGGATTATCACCGCTAGTACCACAAGCCACACCAGCTTAAGCTTCTCTTTGAACTCTTTAGGGCCTTCATACCCTTTAATAATGTGCTCGTGAGGTATAAAGTTATCAATTCCATATATTAAAAGAACCCCCAGGAAAATACCGATACCAGCGGGAGTAAAGCTTCCCGTTAGATCTATTGCTGGAAGTATTAGGCTCGTAAAGCTCGCTACTATCATCACTCCAGCGGCAAAAGACAAACTGACATCCATTCCCCAATCGGGCATCCTATTAGCAAAAATTGCTATTAAAGCTCCTAACGTCGTCATTAAAGCTACAAAAATACCAGCGTAAACTGCCACGATAATTAGGTTTCCATGAGATGCCAAAAGTAACCAAGAGGACAAGGTCGAGAGCAAGTTTTCGAGCATTTAGACTCCCAGGAACCATCTATTTATTGAACTTAAAAACCTTTTAGTGATGACAATTCCGATGAAAAAGTGGGTAACCAGGAAAATTATCTATATCTTAGCAACCTCAAAGCCCAAGTTAATTATTTTCTACCTTAAACTCGAAGACCAAGTCGAAACGCTTGTTCTCCAAGAGAAGTATGAAGTCTGGGCATTAGACTCTTTCCTTTCCTTCTTGGACTCTTAAATTTCATCTTATACAAACTGCTTAAAATTCCTCTTAAGAGTTGCTTTCTCATTATTGAGGGTTATTTTCTTGGGTAATCTCATTTTCGTTATTCGAGATATGTGTTTCCCCAATTTAAGGCTTGTCACGCTCACGCACCCTACAGCTAAAGTACCAGTAGAGCTCTTTTCAGCCTTATGCTAAACAAGGGATTTCTTCACGATGTCTTTAAATAGTTCTATAGAGGGTTTTCTCCCGGTCTCAAGGAGTCGATGCACTTTACACCCATTCTTTCTAGGTTAGATTTTATCCATGAAGGTACAGGCTCTAGTGATGCAAGCACAAAGGTCTTAGGCCTAAAATTCTGGAGATATCCCCTAATTTGTCGAAGAACTTCAGAGCTCCATTCATCAACAGGATCTTCCTTACATTCTATAAGGAGATCTATGGATTTCACCTCACTTATATCCTTAAAATGCCCTCTAGCTACTACAATATCCGGTCGGATGTGAACTCTCTTTCGTAAACATGCCGAGTAAATGAACCATTTCGGTAGGTTGAACCTCAAACCAACAAGTCACAATACCAATAGGAGAGGTAATAGCACAGGTTGGACTTGGGCTTCCCTGCCTAACCCACCAAATGGGTTTCTCTCCAAATTCCTCTTTTACCATAGCTCTCGCTTGGACAGCTTCACTTACTTTTTTCTTTCGAAAGCCTCGCCCTTTAGGGCGGGGATGCAGTAATCGAAAAACCAGCCTGAGGGTAGGAAAGCACATCGCCGAAAAGTTTTTAAATCAAACCATACTAGTATGGGGGTTATTAATGTCTCCGTTGATGATGAAGTCGAAAAGAAGTTCAGAGAACTCGTGGAGAGAAAATACGGAAAAATCAGAGGAGCTTTAGGTGTTGCGGTAACCGAAGCCATGAAACTCTGGATTAAAAAAGTCGAAAGCGAGGAAAAATGAAGCGAACAGTAACAGTAAAACTCCAGCCCTCAAAAGCCCAGGAAGAAACCCTCAAAGAGTTAGCCATTATTAGCTCTAAAGCTTGGAACAAAGTGAACTACCTTCGCAGGCAAGAATTCTTTGAAGGCAAACCTGTTGATTTCCTCAAAACCGAGAAGATAGTTTATGAAGAGTTTAAATCCGAAATCGGCTCAGCAACTGTTCAACAAATTTGTAGGAAGAATGCTGATGCTTGGCGTTCATTCTTCTCACTAATCAGGAGCAAGAGAAACGGAGAACTTCCAAAATGGTTCAAGCCAAAACCACCGGAGTACGTTAAGGAAGGGGGCTTAATCATTCTAAGAAACGACCAATACAAGATTGAGGGAAACAAGCTCATCCTCAAAGGCCTTGGAAAATTCAAGAGACTGGAAGTTCAGTTTAAGGGGAGAATCCACTTGAAGGGAAAGCAGGGAAGGTTAGAGATAACTTTCGACCCAATAAGGCGGAAGTGGTACGCTCACATTTCATACACGGTGAAGGAGAAACTTTATGGTGGAGAATGGGTTGAAGTCCTGAGACAACCCCTAGGCAACCTTTCAGCGGGAATAGACTTGGGAGTGAACAATCTAATGGCCGTTTATGTGGAGAATGGGGAGAGTTTTTTAGTTAATGGGAGACCGTTGAAAAGCATTGATTTTTACTGGAGGAAGAGGATTGCAGAGTACCAGTCAAAACTCAATAAAAGCGGGGTAAAGAAGGGTAGAAAGCTCTCTAAAATGCACCAGAAGGCCAAACTTCAGGCTAAACACTACATTAACACTGCCATTAGGAGAACCGTTGAGAAGCTTTACCACCTCGGAGTTTCCAGAATTGTGGTGGGCTATCCTAAAGGCATTAGCAGGAACTCTGATAAGGGTAAAAAGCAGAATTATCTCCTTTCCCACGTTTGGCGGTTTAATTACGTCATTAAACGCTTGAGAGAAGTTGCGGAAGAGTATGGTATTCAAGTTTTGATTGTGGATGAGGCTTTCACTTCTAAGCTTTGCCCCGTTTGCGGGAAGCCCCACAAGGGGCAAGGTTTGTTCGAGGACTATTTAAGTGTCCCGAGACGGGGCTTACCTTTAATGCCGACTTGGTTGGAGCTTTCAACATTTTGAAGAAGGTTGTGAAAACAATAACCCCGAGCCTGCCGGGTTTAACGGCAGGTAGGGGTAACTGGCCGAAGGCCCGGCCAGAGGGGTTGAGGAGTAAAAATGAGACCCCTCAAACCTCCCCGCACTTGGCGAGGGGTTGAATCGTTGGAACCCTCGCCGTTCACGGCGGGGAGAAGGTCAGAACCCATTTCAAACCAAGTTTTTTGAGAACCCTAATTATCACTTCATCGGGCTCAACGTTAAACCTGTAAAGGTTACTCTTCACTTTTAAATCGCTGGATCCAAACCCTTCGACTGGAGTTCCATACTTTCCTATCTCCAAGGAGATCCTCTCCTCGAGTCTTTCATTGCTAGGTATGAGATAAGCCCTGAGGAGAATAGCTTTCTCAAGTAAGTAGTCTATATGCCAATGAAGTTTTTTCCTTCTGCTGAAGTGCCTCAGAACTCTTTTTTCAAGGGAATTCATTCCGGAACCCACGTAGACGTAATATCCTCTCGTAAGCTCAAATTCTCTAGCTTTAGTCCTGACGACTTCATCCTTGTCAAGAAAAATAACTAAAAGATAAGAGCCCTTCATCATTCCGTTGTTACAGTCACGGAGTCTTTTTCAACTATTATTGTATGCTCGAACTGCGTGACCATTCCTCCCCTTATCTCCCTTAGCACAGGGTAACCGTACAAGGCCCCGGATCTCTCCAGGGATCTTAAGGCTAGTTTTAACTGCCCTTCGGGCATCTCTCCTTGCAACCACCTATAAGCAAAGGGAAGTGTCTTGTACTCCCTCTTTATCTTAGCAAGCAGAAACCTGGCTTGGGCCATCCTGACTGGGGCATCCCTGACGTACATGTATATTAACGTGGGGGGAACTTCTATAACTTGCCCCGCACCCGTTGTTGCAAAGGGTTCTATTGCAAAGACATCTCCTTCCTGGAGGACATAGTTATCGTGGGGTCTGTAGATATTGGGGATGCTTACCCCAGCATGAAGCTTGTACCTCTCTATTTTATGCCCACTAAGGTTTACAATGGGGTTAAAGCCTCTCTTCCTAATTTCATTTTCTATTGCTTTCCCGAGTTCTTTAACTTCGACACCGGCCCTTGCAACTGAAATTGCGCTTTCCAGGGCTTCTTTAGCAGCTTCCATAAGTTCATCAAAATCCATTCCAACCCTAACGGTTACAGCAGTATCAGCTATGTATCCATCTATATGAACTCCCAAATCTATCTTTAGATAGTCTCCCTCTTTGAGAACAGTTTGATCTCCCTTGTAAGGAGTGTAGTGGGCAGCGACCTCATTTAGGGAAAGGTTTGCCGGAAAAGCTGGCTTACCTCCAAGTTCAACTATTCTACTCTCAATTTTCTCTGCCAGTTCCAAGAGCGAAACTCCTGGCTTTGCAAGTTTAACGGCTTCTTCTCTAACCTTTTTAGCTATTTTACCGGCTTCAATAAGCTTGTCAACATCCATTAGATCACCCTAATTCCACGATTTGAAGATAAACTTATAAACCTAGAGGCCCGTTGGATTATCAATGAATACGGTTTTTACACCAAATTTTTCCTTTAAAACACCCATTAGAGCTTTGACTCCAAGGGTTTCTGTTGCATAATGTCCAGCGGCTATTACACTGACCCTAAGATCTTCAGCTACCCTGTAATCTTCATGGGTTATCTCACCAGTTATCAGGAGATCTGCTTTTCTACTTGCTTCCTCTATCGCGAATCCTCCACCTCCAGAGACCACTGCAATCCTCTTCACTTCCTGGAGTCCAAATTCATAGCTCTTTACATATTCTGCAGGTAATTTTTCAGCTAAGATTTGAGCAATTAACGGGAGTGGTTTAGGCTCGTCAAATTCGCCTATGTAACCGATCTTAACTCCATGGTATTCACCAAAAGGCTCCTTTGCTTCAAGGTTTAGGAGTTTTAATAGTTGAACATTGTTTCCCACTTCTGGGTGGGCATCCAGGGGGAGATGAACAGCGTAAAGGTTAATCCCAGCTACGAGTAACTCCTTTAACCTTTTAGCTATCAAGCCCCTCACGTAGGAAATGCCTCCCCATATTATCCCATGATGAACGATCAGCATGTCGGCGTTGAAGACCTTGGCCTTAAGTATAGTATCAAGCGATGCATCCACGGCAAAGGCTATAGTGTTGACTTCCTCTTTTCCCTCGACCTGAAGGCCGTTCTTTGACTTATCTGGGTAAGCCGATATGTTAAGGAACTCATCCAGGAAGGAAACTATCTCATCCCTATCCATACGTAATCCCCCGAAATATTTTTACACCAAATCAGACATTTAAGGGGTGGTCCTATGAGGGATCTATTCCCAGCGCTTAAGAAATTTAACGCATACCTGAACACAGCTGGATTGGGTTTACTCCCTCTAAACGTTCTAGAAGATATAGCGGAGTTTTTCTTGAGTATGCTTGCTTACAAGGATGGTATAAATGCAGTGGAAGTTATGGATACCATTTATCTAGAACCAACACTTAAGGAAGCTGCTAAACTTATGAAGACTTCACATAGGAATATAACCCTAAGCCTACAGACAACGGATGGACTAAAGAGGGCTTTACTGGCCCTCAAGCCTAAAAGAGGTATGAATATCGTATCCTTCGACCTTGAATTTCCAACGATCTCAGCGATAGTAAACAGTTACAGTAAGCTCACAGGGATAAAAGTCAAGGTTATTAAAAATAATGGGGGGATTTACGATTTAAGCGATGTAGAAAAGGCCGTAGATGATAACACATTTGCAGTCGTCTTTAGCGATGTCCAATGGATAACCGGACAAAGGATGCCTACAAAAGAGATAGCGGAAATCGCCCATGAGCATGGAGCTTGGGTTATCGTCGATGCCGTACAATCCCTGGGAGCTCTCGAGGTTTATCCCGAGAAGATGGGAGTTGATATCCTAGTCGCGGGAGGAGAGAAATGGTTACTTAACCCAAACATGGGAAGTGGAGTCATGTTCCTCTCGAATAGATTCATAGAGGAAAGCAAACCTGTTCTAGGATTGCTAAATACGGAACCTCCAGTTCCCTGGTCGGAGTGGTGGGGAGATAAGGATAAGGATCTTTGGGAAATGCTCCCAGTTAGAAAAGATGCAAGAAAGTTAGATCCAGGGACTCCTCCATATCTAGCTGCTGTAGCCCTTAAAGCTTCCCTTGAGTTAATTAACGATGTTGGGATTAAGAAAATAGAAAGAAATAACCTAAGGTTAGCTGAGAGGGTTAAGGAATGGGCAAACGAGAAGGGATTTAAAACGCTTGGTAGCTCTCAGATAGTTTTAATTATGGGACTTGACTTTGAAGAGGAGAAAAAGATTGTTAACAAACTGAAGGAGGATAAGATTATAGTTTCCCAGAGAGGAGCAAAGGGAATCCATGGGATCAGGGTCTCGCCGCACTTCTATAACAATAAAGATGATATAGAGAAGTTTGCTGAAGGGATGGAGTCTCTTCTTTAGCTTTTCCTTTTTGAGAGCCAATAAAGAGCTTTAGCTGCTCTTTCTGGGGTGGGGAAGTTCTTTATGTCATGATCATTCAGCAGTTTTACCCCATTTGCAACCAGCTCCCCGGACATGAAATTCACTATTATCGGTTTATCGCACTTAGCCTCTATTATCGCTCTAGCGATCTCTTCACTTGGGATGAATATCGGGGGGACGCATATGACTAGGAGAGAATCCACGTTCTCATCTTGGCATACGATCTCTATCGTTCTCTTGTACCTCTCGTAATCCGCATCGGCTATGAGGTCTATGGGGTTCTTAGTTGAGCACTGGGGAGGTAGGAATTCCCTTAGTTTCTTAACCGTATCCTCGGAGAGTTGGGCAATTTCTAAGCCTAACTTTTCAAGCTTGTCAGTAGCTAAAACCCCAGGGCCGCCTGAGTTCGTTATTACTGCAACTCTAGATCCAGCCTCCTTATACATCTCAAAGGCCTTTGCAGCATCGAAAAGCTCTTCCATCTCTTCAACTTCAATTGCATTAGCCTGCTTAAAGGCAGCCTGATATATCTCATAGCTACCTGCAAGGGAACCTGTATGACTTTGAGCTGCTTTAGCTCCACTCTTGCTCTTCCCGGCCTTAAGTATTATCACGGGCTTTTTTGAGGTGGCATATTTTAGGGCCTCAAAGAACTTTCTTCCATCTTTAACGCCCTCTATGTAGAGGGCTATAACTTTGGTATTTTCATCATCCGCAAAGTATCTTAGAAAATCACTCTCATCAAGATCCGCAGCGTTCCCATAGCTTACGAAAGCTGAAAAGCCAACGTTCTCTTCATTTCCCATAGCTAAGGCCGCTCCACCGAAAGCACCACTCTGGCTTATCAAGGCGAGACCCCCAGGATTAACGCGAACTTCAAAAGAGCCAAAGAACTTACCGTGAACACCAAAGATACCGGCACAGTTAGGCCCTATTATCCTTATTCCGGACTCCTTAGCGGCCCTAATTAATTCCTCCTCGAGTTCAACGTTTCCTACCTCTGAGAAGCCTGCAGATATTACAACAGCACCTTTAGTTAAACCTTTTAGCTCCCTTATAAGCCCAGGAACGAGTTTAGCTGGAATGACGATTATTGAAACATCAACGAACTCATCAAGCTTTCTTTTAATGATAAATCTCCTTCCAGAAACTTCTACTTCTCCTCCTTTTGGATTGACAGGAATTATCTTCCCTTCGAATCCTCCCTCAACTATGTTCCTAAGTATCTCCCTTGCTATCGAGCCCTTTCTAAACGATCCGAAGATTGCGACGCTCTTTGGGTAAAAGAAATAATCCATGGAGATTCACCTCCTCCTCGTAATTGTTTTTAATTTTATCACGGTTTTAAACTTGATGAAGAGGTTCAAGAAAGTTGTCGTTGGTGGAACATTCGACAGGCTTCACCTAGGGCATAAGGCCCTACTTAGGAAGGCGTTCGAGGTTGGAAAAATAGTCTACATAGGTTTAACTTCCGACGAAATGGTCAAAGAAAAGCCCTATGCGGAGAAGATACTCCCATATGAAAGGAGGCTCAAGGATTTAATAGAATTCCTGGAGGTTAACAATTTCAAGGGTTATAGGATAATAAAGATAAACAATGCAATAGGGTTCACGACTGAGATAAGGAGCCTTGAGGCCATTGTAGTTAGCGAAGAGACTTATAAAGGGGCATTAATTGTGAACAGGGCGAGGGAGGAGGTAGGCCTTAAGCCCCTAGAGATAATAGTGATACCGATAATCAAAAGTAAGTTGGGATGTAAGATAAGTTCTTCCCTAATAAGGGCTGGATTGATAGATCCCTTTGGAAATCCGATGAAGCCCAGGAGTTGAACGATAGTCAACATTTTCAAGCTAATATTTATAAATTGGAAATTAAACTATTTATCGTATGATAACAGCAACGATAAAGAGAAATCTCTTTAAAGAAATATCAAAGTTAATACCAGAAATTAAAGATTCGCTTAATTATGGTATTCCCCATATTATTGGTGAAATAACCCAAGGAGAGGGTATCTTTCTTCAAATAGTGACATATGCAGATAAAGAACAGCAATTAATCGTAAATGATGAGAGTAAAATATGTTTTATACTGCCAGTTAAAGAAACTAAAGCATATAAACTATTCATCGATGTACTAAATTTGATAGAAAACAGGGGACTAAAACCGGGGTCAACTATAATGGGTGACCTTAAATCTAGGCTCGAGAAATTAGGCTATAAGGTTGTTTGGATCACTCCAATGCATGATTTCGTTGAAGTAATAACCGTTAAAGGTGGAGAGAGGTATAGGATGAAATTTGAAGAGCTCCATTTAAACGAGTTCAAGCTGGTTTCGATTAATGAGATTTAGCTTTCCAGTCCTTGCAGTTAATGTCGAGGCATATTTCGAATTCTCTCCCATCCTCTTCCCTGATTATAACTACCGGAGCACCATTACAGCACGTCTTATTGGTAGGTATTATTTCTCCCCTCTGAAGGATCGGATAAGTTACATCGCACTTCGGCCAATTTGAGCATCCAACGAACCTCTTTCCTGTCTTCTTGTTGTACTTAACTATTAAATCCCCGCCACACTTTGGACACTTACCAACTACAAGGGGCTTAACTTCATCCTCACCAACGACGATTTTAGCGAGTTCTATACCTATCTCCAGTTCTCTCTTTTTAAACTCCTCCAGGATCTTGGTAAGCCTCTCTTTGGCTTCCTCTATTACCTCCTCCTTAGTGAGCCTCCCTTCCATTATCAACTCCATCTTCTTCTCGAATTCCCTAGTTAATTCAACACTTATGATCTCGGGAACGTACTTCTCCAACGTTTCTATAACTTTCATCCCGAGAGGTGTAACTTTAATGCTCTTCTTACCTTCAATGTAACCCCTCTGATAAAGGGTTTCAAGGATTTGAGCTCTGGTAGCTTTAGTCCCAAGGCCAAGATCTTCCATCTTCTTTATCACGGCAGCGGGAGAATACCTGGCAGGAGGTTTAGTTTTCTTCTTTTCTCTTTTAACTTGAATTACCTTTATCCTCTCACCAATAAAGAATTCAGGGAGCGTAACTTCCTCGAATTTCACATATTTCCCATAGACACTTAGCCAACCTTTTTTAACCGTTCTCCCACCCGACAAGAAAAATTTATGGGGGCCGGCCCTTATGGTAACCTTTACACTTTCCCTAATCGCTGGTTCCATAAATACAGCTAGGAACCTTCTGACTATCATATCATATAATTTTTCTTCATCTTTCGTTAGATCCCCCGGCCTAGGAATTTCTCCCGTTGGATAAATAGCGGGATGAGCGGGATCTTCCTTTTTCCCCTCAACTGGTTTAAGTTCTGGTAATCCCAGTAGGATATGAGCATAAGGCCTATACTGAGGCATCTTTGCAAGATTTTGAATTATCATCCTAAAGTTGATGTTCCTGGGTAACTTCTGGCTTTCGGTTCTCGGATAGCTCGAGAATCCTTTTTCATATAGGCTCTGAGCTATGTCAAGAGTTTTCTTAGGGCTAAAGCCAAAAGCTGAGTAGGCTTCTCTTTGAAGTGTACCGAGATCAAAGGGATGAGGGGGAGTTCTCTTCTGTCTTTTTATCTCTACATTAGAAACTCTTGGGATGCTCTTTTTAACCTCTAAAACTATTCTCTTTCCCTCTTCCTCTTCCCATATCTTGTCTTTTTCATAGTTGGCAGTAAATTTTTGACCGTTTTTCTCAAATATCAGTTTGATAACCCAGTAAGGCCTTGGAACAAAACTCTGTATTTCTCTTTCCCTTTCAACTAGGAACTTTAGAGTTGGCCCCTGAACCCTACCGGTGCTTAGCACCACCCACTTACCCGAAGCCTTCTTTATAGCATGCGTTAAGGCCCTTGAGAGGTTCACCCCCCAGTACCAGTCTAGGATATGTCTCGCGATTCCAGCATTTGCCATCCCAAAGTTTATCGTTGGCTCGAGATTTCGCCAAGCATTCAATAGATCTCTCTTGGTCAATGCTGAAAACTTCATCCTCTTAGCAACCCTAGGATCAACGCCACAAGCGTATTTCAGGGCCGTGTAACCTATAACTTCTCCCTCAGTATCGTAGTCACATGCAACTATGAACTCTCTCACCCTCTTAGCAAGAACCGAGAGGGCTTTAATATACTCCCTTGCGTACTCCTTACCCTTTTCGGCTATGTAAACTGGAACCCACTCAATGTCGAATATTGGATAACCAAATACATCCCGCTTGGGGGCTAAACCATAGAGGTGACCAACTGCGGAAGCTACTATTAGCTTTTTCCCCTCCCTGAAAATTTCATAGTAGGGAACGCCGAAGAGAGACTTCTTTATTGGCCTCCTCTCTGAAAGTGCCCCAGCTATCTTCCTTGCAACATTTGGTTTTTCCGCTATTATTAAGATCATTGCTTCCTTTCCTCCTCGGCCTTTCTTCTGAGCTCCTTCACTCGCTCAATTCTGTACTCTTCTATTACTCTTAAAATCCCCTCAAGCTCTTTCCTTCTCTCTTCTTCTTCAAATTCTTTTATCTTTTCTTCAATTGCCCTTTCAAGTTCTTTTCTTTTAACGACAACGAATTCATCCAGCCTTATAACGTTTATATCTTCCCCTTCTATTAATATTGGAATTCTCTCCCGCCAGAACTCCTGAGCTATTATAGCTGGCACCTGGTTTTGAGATATCAACGCCCTTATCTTCTTGTTAATCAAATACTCGGCTATCCTTTTTCCAGCTCCAGCGGGATTTACAACGTACAGCACATCTCCTTTCTTTATGCCTATTTCCTCCTCTAACTTCTCTATATCTCGCCAAGTAAGAGTTTCTAAAGCTTTAAGTGGCATAACCTTACCGCTGAGTTCTAGCCTTCTCATTTTCTTTGTCTGTGCTAACTTTCTAGCTAGAATATCGACTTTTCTCTTTTCTTCCCTAAGTTTCCTCTCAAGGATTGCAATTCTCTCGTCTCTGGCCCTTATTTCCCTCTCCTTAAGGACCTTAAATCTAACTCTCTCATCGAATTCCTCGAGCTTCCTTTCAAGTTTTTCAATTATTTTTCTCTGTTCCTCTATAATAGCCTTAAGCTCAGAGTTTTCCCTCTCTAGCTCTTCTACAGTTCTCTCAAGCTCTTCTATTCTCTTTAAGTAAGGTTTTATATCCACGCTTTCCTCTCTTTCAGTTACTACTTCTTCCCTTGGTTTCTCCTGGGTCTTAACTTTCATTATAGCTTCTCCTAGGCTGTAACCAGATAGAATTAGGGCTTTTATCTCGTTTCTCTTCTTCCAAAGACCAAGTTCCTTGAGTCTAGCCTCTATATGCTCCAGCTTGGGTTTGTATCTTAGATAAGCTTTGTAAGCGGCGGCTAAGGCATCTCGTTGATGATCATCGCTAACGCTAATCCCTAAATTTTTCAGAAGCTCGTTCTTCTCCTCAACTTTCAGACTTTCCCTGGGAACGAAAAGCTGGGCTTTAAAAGATCTTGCTATTTTTTCAACGAGTCCAGGAGCAGGATTCACATCGGTAGCGACTATTATGGGATGACCAAGCTCACTTATGAACCTAACAATCTCACTTAGGGCCATGTTCTTCTCACTGTAAACGGATATAATGTTACCGTCCAGATCTATAGCAGCTATCCCAACAGTTATCCCAGGATCCAATCCCACTATTATACTCTTCCTCTCCTCTATTGCGGTTTCAGCTTTTAGGGGTACGAATTCCAGCACTTTTCTCTCAACGGGTTGAATTCTTATCTCAACATCTCCTCCTCTCATCGGTTTTACAAGCCCTGCTAGCTCTTCTCTACCAGCGTAAACTCTAAACTCACCCCTTGAGACGCCATAATCTCTTTCCTCAATTTCCAAATCAAATGGAATATCCGCCCTTCTTAAAGCCTCTTCAATTTCCCTGACCTTTGCCTGGATTAAGCTGTGAACCCTTCTCCTATATCTATCTTGGCTCCATCCTCCTTTTCCCTGGCTTCTTCCACGAGTTACCGTTATTAACACTTCATCCTCGAAAGCTAAAACTTCATATCCTACTCCCTTCGAGGCTAGAAGGGCCGAAACTTTTGCTTCCTCGTATGGATCAAACTTGTCCCCAACTCTTATTCCGTATTCCCTTGCAAGACTCCAGAGGGATTTTTGTTCTCCTGGCCTTCCCGTAACTTGAACTAATTTAGTCCCCTCAGGAAGTTCTCTTAAGAACCTCTTAAGATCATTACCAAGCTCGGTAACACTATCTATTGCAACGATATCGGGTCTTTTTGATCTAATGAACTTTAAGAGTCGGTAAAGGGTAAATTCTCCCTTTTTCTCAATTTTTCCATTGAACCAGCTTACTACTGCGAATTTTTTTGGATTTTCGCTGATTATATCTATCCCTATAATAAGGATAGTCACCACCTCTCCCCAGGAAATATATTAAGTCTTCATTTTGAAGAAATAAACTTGGCGGGCCGGGCGGGATTTGAACCCGCGACCACCGGGTTAAAAGCCCGGTGCTCTGACCAGGCTGAGCTACCGGCCCACCCCTGATGTTTAACTCAGCAGAAGTTTTATAAGCTTTTTCGTGGACACTTAGGGTGATAACCCACATAGACCCAGTAACCTCAGAGAGGTGGGGGTGACATAATTGGAAGTAATCATTGATAAGTTCAAGCCAAAGGTTACAAGACCCTTTAAGAGGAAGAATGAATGGTGGGTCAAGCTCATTACGGAGGATGGAGAATATATCATGAAGTTCAAGAGTCCTATAGAAGCAGAGGATGTTGTTTACGGTCTCCTGGATCTTCAGGTATACGGGGGTAAGGTTAAGCTGAAGCTAAGGGAAGGTAACGTCATAGAGGACATTGAAGTACTAGAAATATATAAGCCTTCAGCAGAGGAGCTCGTCGATGAATATCTAACGAAATAGCACCCCTTCTTATCGCCTCCCTAAAGTATTTATACTCTCTCAAACATACTAAATTGTTGGGAAGGAAAACTCTGTGGGGGGAGAACAGAGAATGTCAAAAAGAAACAAGGAATTGCTTGAGATCGGCAGGGACATTGGGGGAGATGAGGCTGTCGAGATAATTAAAGCCTTAGAAAAAAAGGGCGAGGCCACAGACGAAGAATTAGCGGAGATTACAGGGATAAGAGTTAACACAGTTAGGAAAATATTATATGCTCTATATGATGCAAAGCTAGCCGACTTTAGAAGGGTAAAAGATGATGAAACAGGGTGGTATTACTACTATTGGCACATAGAAACAAAAAGATTACCAGAGATAATAAGAGCTAGAAAAATGCAGGAGCTTGAAAAGCTGAAAAAGATGCTTCAGGAAGAGACGAGTGAAGTATATTATCACTGTGGCAATCCGGATCATCCGAAGTTAACATTTGATGAAGCCTTTGAATACGGATTCGTATGCCCAATATGTGGGGAGATCTTACACCAGTATGACAACTCAGCTGTCATTGAGGAGTTAAAGAAAAGGATCGAGGAGTTAGAGATTGAACTCGGACTAAGAGCTCCACCTAAAAAGGAGAAGAAAGGAAAGAAAAGCAAGAAAAGATCCAAAAAAAGCAAGAAAAAGTGAAGTAATATGGAAGTTATCATCCCCCAAAAGATCTATGGGGATAGAAGTGGATTTGACAAGCTCAATAAGAAGTTAAAATCACTTCTCGGAGATTTGGATGTCAAGTGGAAGATTTCCGTTACCAAGAAGCAGTGGGTAAAAATACAGGTTGAGGGTGAAGATTCTGAGATCTCTACTAATCTAATAAGGGAGGAGTTTGGTGAGATCCCCTATTCATTATCCAAGGTCAATGAAGGAGACGTGCTAGTGGGGAGGTTTATAGAACTAGGAAAAGTTGGATATGGTGCTTACGTTGACATTGGGATACTAAGTCCAAGGCCAAAAGATGCCCTTCTTCCCCTTTATTGGCTTAAGAGAACGTTTGGAGAAAAGCCGGTAAGGCAGATGATTAGAGAATTCGGTTGGGTGGATTACCTACCTGTTGAAGTTTTCGTCAATAAAGTTGAAAAGCTAGCCCAGGAGATTGAGGTTTACCTAACAGATAGATGGGTCAAAAAGATCAAGGGATGGACAAGCGATAATCACGATAAGCTCTTCATTGTAGGTACAATAAGTGAGAACATAGAAAGGGCCCTCGTAGAGACTGGACACAGTAGGGATGTTAAAAGGATTGAGGAGCTGGGATTGATGGAAACTATGCTGATCCTAAAGAGGGGAACCCATGCTCCAGGGATAATAAAGGAAATTGGCCCATATATAAGATCCGCTAAAATAGGGGCTATAAAGTTTCCTCATGAGGAAGGGAAGCAATGAGCCTAACGCTAGCCGTTGAGAGAAGGAGAGTAAATTCAGCTTCATTAGTTCGAATAAATGGGGTCATCAAAAGTGCGAGGAGTAAAATTACTAGGGTCTGCTTCTTCCTTAACACTTCACCTTTTTCCTTTAAAATTGAGTATGTTATCACCAATACGGGAATTAATATTGCCTCATAGATCCATCTTGGTGGAGGCGAGGGAGTCGGGAAGGAAAATAATCCATATCTGTAAAGCACCCAAAATCCGGTCACCGTAAAAATGGAATAGAGGTAAGCAAGCCTATCCCTGGGAAGGGCGAGGAAATACGCCACAACTAAAAGGGGAGCAATTGGGGTCAACACATCAAGAGTTACCGAGCCTAAAACTACCGTTGCCAGCCAAAGAATTTTAGCGATGGTATTCCTGGGCCTTGGGGATATCAACAGTAGTATGACGAGGGAGAGGGAGAAGAGCTTCAAGACTTCATAGTTCGTGAGTTCTACTCTTATTTTTGGAGATGCCAATAGCAATCCAAAAACGAGAATACCGAGCCCCCTTGCATATTTTGGGACTAATAGAAATACCATGGGAGCTATGAGGAGGAGTGGGTACTTTGTTAGATCAAGTAATACCCATATTAAGATGAGCACTAACAAGTATGTAGTTTCGGGGGATGTCATAATTGTGAGTGACATTAGTAAAGTTGAGATCACCGCAATTAAATATGGGGGGAGTTGCAAAATCAACACCTCGACTTGTAGCCTGGTCCAGCGCGGCCCCATTGCATCGGGGATCCCCGGCCTGAGCCGCGCAAAATATAGTTATAGAAGAGGAATTAAAAGTTTAACTCAATAGACCAGTTTAACATTCACCTGAACTATCTCAGGACTAATGGTGTTTCCCCTAACGGTTTTCTTTCTTCTCTCGCCTTTTTCCTTTGGCCTAAATCCTGGGCCCTTTGATAGGAGTATCCTTACCCTCCTTGGCCCGTGAATGTCAGGTCTCATTGGGAAGCCATCCTTATCCGTTCCTCCCCTTATCTCCATCTTAACATCCTCTGGAAAGTCCTTGCCGAAGAGGGCCTTAAGGTCTAATCCAAGCTCTTTTACGGGTATTTGATCTCCTATCTTCTTTCCTATGAGCTTCTCAGCATTTGCCCCACTGATCTCTATTTGCTTAGCAATACCACTCTTTGGATCTGAAATTACGAGTTTGAACGTGGTCATTTCCTCCCACCTCCACTCTCATCAGCGGGATTCATCGGGGTTTCCCTTGTCCGAATCATGAAACCTTAAATGATTTAAAAACCTTGAGGTTTAACTATTTCAAGATTGTCACATTCAAACTGGGAGGTGATTGCGTGAAAAGGATTCCGTCTTTAATTATTGGACTCCTGCTCATCCTTGCTACTTGGCATTCTGTTCTCGCTATCAATGATAATTACGACTTGATAATTGTAAGGAACGATGATCTAATCGATTACCTGATCTCACTACCTTATTCTCATTTAATAAACGCTCCTATTTTGCCAGTTAATCCAAAAGAGCTGGATCCTGTAACTAAGGCTCAACTTTACTCTTACATTCAGTTGGGAAGAGATAAAGTCCTCATAATCGGGAATACGAACGCTGTAAGCTTAGACGTTGAGAAAGAGTTAAGAGATATGGGATTCTCAGTCACGAGAATAGGAGGGGCCGATAGAGCAGAAACAGCAGAAAAATTAGCGTTGCACTTTTATCAGAACGGGAGTAAAGTGGTAATACTAGCCAGCGCCTGGGATTATGGATCAACCCTAGCGGCCGCTGAGTTTGCCATGGAATACAAATGTCCAATTTTGCTAACGTGGGAGAATCAGCTCTCTCCAAGCGCCCTTCGTGGAATTGAAAAGCTCAATGCAAAGATAGTGATCCTGGTTGGATTTGGAATAAATGAAACGATAGAAAAAACACTTGAAGGAATGGGATATGAAACCTACTGGATCGGTAGGGATATAGAGCCTCCACCAATAGAAACGACTACTTCTTCTCCACCTCAATCCTCAGGATCAAAGTCTTTTTTCCTTGGTATGATTGTTACACTCATAATCTTAGCTCCCGTGATCCTATACCTATGGAGGAGGAGAAGTGAGAGAATGTCAGAATTTTTAGAGCAATTCAATGAAAAAGAGCTAGCCGTATTGAAGGCCATTATGGAACGGGGGGGAGAGGTTAAGCAGGAAGACCTTCCCAGGATAGTTGGTTATTCCAGGCCAACGATAAGTAGGATAGTCCAAGATTTAGAGAAAAAGGGCATAGTAGAGAGAGAAAAAAGTGGAAAGACCTTTATTGTTAGGGTTATTAAGAAGATAAAAATAGACTAACTGGATATCAACCAAATTCCCAAAACAACCAGGATAAGGGAAACTATTATCTTCCAGTTGGGAGATTCTCCGAGAAATATTATCGCTAAACCTGTAGATATTATTGGGTTTATAGCAGTAATGGGCGTGGCTATCTGAGATCCTAGGAGGGAAACTGATTTTACGAAGGAGTACTGGCCGACAACAAGGCCCAGTAAGCCAGCAGTAGAGATTATTAATACCTCAACTAAATTTGAATTCCTTATCTCCCCTATGAATTTTCCTGAAATGAAGGTAACCCCCACCGCTGCATATATTATCCTTAATCCGGCCAAGGTTAGGGAAGAGATGAAATTAGAGAGCCAGTCCATTATCACTATCGCTATGCTCCATAAAATGGGAGTTATTAGAGCAAATAAAATCCCCTTGTAGCTAAGATGTTCCTGGCTCTCAACCCTACCTACCATGATTATTGCGATGACTATGAGAACGGCCCCGGTAATAATTCTTAAAGTTACGCTTCTCCCCAAAAATAAGTAAGCCCAAATTATAGTCCACAACGGATACGTTGAGGTTATAGGAACAGTCCTTGAAACTCCAAGAAGCTTAAGTGCTGAAAAGTAGAAGTAATCTCCTATTACGAATCCGAACTGAGCTGAAATAAAGGCGAGGATATGATATTCTAAAGGTAATCCGGCTATCTCCTTATAGTTCCCACCAAAGTAGAATATCAAGAAATATAAGATTGAGGAGAAGTAGAGCCTTATTAAATTGGCTGAGACGGGACTTTTCCCTCTTAGCCCTACCTTTATTAAAACTGAGGATGTACCCCAGCAGAATGCCGATGTCAGGGCCAGCAAAACCCCAAGTAGCATGTTCGCAACTATCTCAATTCATTTAAAAATTTAACGTTTCGATATTAATTTGAGAAGGTGTTCAGACTGATTCCAAAAGAAATAAATATTCAAGCTACTTTAACGTCCTTAAAGACGAGTTAAATTGTCATATCATCCGATTATCAAAGCAGAACCAAGGAGGTTTAAACATGACCAGGATCATCTCAATAGTTTCAGGAAAAGGTGGGACGGGAAAGACCACTGTAACGGCTAACCTTTCGGTAGCCCTGGGAGAAATGGGAAGGAAAGTTCTAGCCGTTGACGGTGATTTAACGATGGCCAACCTAAGCCTCGTCCTTGGAGTTGATGATGTCAACATAACCCTCCATGACGTTCTTGCAGGAGATGCAAAGCTTGAGGATGCCATTTACATGACTCAATTTGAAAATGTTTACATTCTCCCTGGGGCCGTCGACTGGGAGCACGTCATAAAGGCCGATCCAAGGAAGTTACCGGAGGTAATAAAATCCCTAAAGGGAAAGTACGACTTCATACTGATAGACTGTCCTGCTGGGTTACAGTTAGATGCAATGAGCGCAATGCTCAGTGGAGAGGAAGCCATCCTAGTGACAAACCCTGAGATTTCCTGTCTTACGGATACCATGAAGGTTGGAATGGTATTAAAAAAAGCCGGATTGGCGATCCTTGGGTTCATCCTAAATAGGTATGGAAGATCAGAAAGGGATATACCTCCCGAAGCGGCCCAGGATGTTATGGATGTTCCCCTATTAGCGGTTATACCTGAGGATCCCGTAATAAGGGAGGGGACTTTGGAGGGTATTCCAGCTGTGAAGTATAAACCAGAGAGCAAAGGTGCTCAAGCTTTCATAAAGCTTGCAGAGGAAGTTGACAAGCTCGCAGGCATTAAGGCTAAGATAATGTACTAAAATTTATTTGGCTAGTCTAATTCTTTCCTTATGGGAGGGACCATGATAATAGTCTTCGTAGGAACCGCGGGAAGTGGGAAGACAAGCTTAACAGGAGCCTTTGGCGAGTACCTGGAGGAGAACTACAAGGTAGCATACGTCAACTTAGACACGGGGGTAAAAGAACTACCATACAAGCCAGACATTGATGTAAGGGAATTCGTAACTGTCGAAGAAATTATGAAAGAAGGTTATGGGCCAAACGGAGCAATAGTAGAGAGCTACGACAGGCTCATGAACAAGTTTGATTACTATCTAAAAGAGATATTGGAATTAGAAAGCAAGAAGGATTACGTTTTAATTGATACCCCAGGTCAAATGGAGACTTTTCTATTCCACGAATTTGGAGTTAAGCTAATGGAGAACTTACCGTATCCATTAGTTGTTTACCTTTCAGATCCAGAGATACTAAGGAAGCCAACGGATTACTGCTTCGTAAGGTTCTTCGCCCTCCTTATAGACCTAAGGCTAGGAGCAACTACGGTTCCGGCCCTAAACAAAGTTGATCTTCTAAAGGAGGAGCAGTTGGAGAAGCATAGGAAGTACTTTGAAGACTTAGACTACCTAATGGGGAGGCTAAAGTTTGACCCCTCGATGCAGGGATTAATGGCGTACAAGATGTGTTCTATAATGATGGAAGTTCTCCCTCCCATTAGGGTTCTATACTTGTCTGCAAAAACTAGAGAAGGCTTTGAAGACCTGGAAACCCTTGCATATGAACACTATTGTACTTGTGGGGATCTTACATAGCTTTTTAACCCATTCACAATTACCTTATATCTGCCATGGTGAGTGGAGATGCTAACGGGTAAAGCATTGATCCCTGTTAAAGTGTTAAGATCATTTGAAAATTGGAAGGAGGGAGATATGATACTCATAGAGGATTGGAAGGCGAGAGAGCTGTGGGAGCTTGGGATCGTTGAGATAATAGATGAAGCCGACAAGGTGATAGGAGAGATAGATAAAGTCCTCGAAGAGGAAAGAAAAAACGCCCCAATATCGGCAATTCCAGAAAATCTATATGAGAGGGCCGAGTTTTACATATATTATCTGGAAAAATACATCCAGAAGGGAGGGGAGGGAAACATAGACGTTATACACACCAAGCTCACGAAACTAAAGAACCTCAAGAAGAAGTACAAGATGCTAAAGGATATAAGGTTCAAGAAGATTCTCGAAGCGGTGAGGCTAAGGCCAAACAGCATGGAAATTCTCTCCAGATTAGCACCCCAGGAGAGGAGGATATACCTTCAGATATCCAGGATAAGGAATGAGTGGATTGGTGAGTAGTCATGGAGAGGGAAGAGATAATTGAGAGGTTCCTCAAATTCTTTAGGGAGTATGCAGAAGAGGGTGAAGAACCCCTCTACATGGGTAAAATAAAGGATCTGCTAACGATAACGCCAAAGAGATCAATAGTGATAAATTGGATGCATCTAAACTCATACGATCCGGAGCTTGCTGAGGAGGTTATAGAAAACCCAGAGGAGTGCATACTTGCAGCTGAGGATGCAATCCAGATAATACTGAAGGAGGACTTCCTAAGGGAAGATGTGCCAAAGATACACGCAAGGTTCCACAACCTCCCAAAGACCCTAATGGTTAAGGAAGTTGGTGCTGAGCACATAAACAAACTCATTCAGGTTGAAGGGGTAGTTACAAGGGTTACTGAGATAAAACCCTTCGTCTCAGTCGCGGTCTTCGTTTGTAAGGATTGCGGGCATGAAATGGTTGTGCCTCAGAAGCCCTATGAGGGCTTTGTTGCAGTAAAGAAATGCGAGCAATGCGGAAGTAAAAACGTCCAGCTTGATGTGGAGAAGAGCAAATTCGTGAACTTCCAGATGTTCAGAATACAGGATAGGCCAGAGAGCTTGAGAGGAGGGCAGATGCCTAGGTTCATAGATGGGATACTCCTGGATGATATAGTGGATACAGCAATGCCAGGTGATAGGGTAATAGTCGTGGGGATCCTCAGAGTGATCCAGGAAAAGAGAGAGAAAGTTCCAACGTTCAAGAAGGTGATAGAGGTCAACCACATAGAGCCCATAAGCAAGGAGCTCGAAGAGCTTGAGATATCTCCAGAAGATGAGCAGAAGATCAGGGAACTCGCAAAGAGGAAGGATATAGTTTCAGCCATAGTTGACTCAATAGCGCCAGCGATCTACGGATACAAGGAAGTTAAGAAGGGAATAGCCCTAGCCCTCTTCGGAGGAGTCTCAAGGACGCTACCCGATGGGACGAGGCTTAGAGGGGATATCCACGTCCTCCTCGTTGGAGATCCTGGCGTCGCTAAGTGCGTTGACTACGATACAGAAGTCCTACTTGGAGATGGGAGAAAGAGGAAGATAGGAGAGATCGTTGAGGAAGCGATAAAGAAAGCAGAAAAAGAGGGAAAACTTGGAAGGGTTGACGATGGCTTCTACGCTCCAATAAACCTGGAGCTGTACGCTTTAGATGTGAGAACCCTTAAGGTCAGGAAGGTCAAAGCTGACATAGCGTGGAAGAGAACAACCCCGGAGAAGATGTTGAGGATTAGAACTAAGAGGGGTAGGGAAATTAGGGTAACCCCAACGCACCCATTCTTCACGTTAGAGGAGGGAAGGATAAAGACGAAGAAAGCTTATGAGCTAAAGGTTGGGGAGAAGATAGCCACCCCCAGGGAGGAAGCACCCGAAGCTGAGATATTTTGGGATGAAGTTGTTGAGATTGAGGAGTACAAGCCCAATAACTCTTGGGTTTACGATCTCCAAGTTCCAGAGCACCACAACTTCATAGCGAACGGAATATTCGTGCACAATAGCCAACTCTTGCGTTACGTTGCAAACTTAGCCCCTAGGGCTATATACACCTCGGGAAAGAGTTCCTCAGCAGCTGGACTCTGCGTGGCCCCGGATACCTTGATAAATACCGACAACGGAAGGGTAGAGATCGGGAAGTTCGTGGAGGAGTGGATGAAGGAAGTTGGAGAGATAAGCGAGGAAGGGATCAGCTATGCACCATGCTTCAGGAAGGTCGAGACGTTCAAAGACGGGAAGATAGTTGAATCACCAATTAGAAGGGTTTGGAAACTGAGAGCTCCGAAGAAGCTCGTGAGGATAAAAACGGAGAATGGAAGGAGCATAGCCCTAACCAGGGAGACCAAGTTACTAACGATAAATGATGGAGAATTATCCTGGGTTGAGGCCGGGGAGGTTAAGGTAGGAACATACGTGGGAACGGTAAAAAGTGAAAAAGACGTGATTCCAGGGGCTGGAAAGACAATAAGGGATGTTTCAAAACTCTACAATATGGAAATGGAAGTTAAGGATTACTTAACCAGGGAAGAAGTGAGAAAAGCCATTGAAAAGCTTGAAGAAATTATGAATCCAATGAATATCAAGATTCCTGGGGTGCAAGAAAGTTACGAAGAGCTGTTAAGGAAGCTTGAAACTACCAACGACGAGAGGGTTAGGAACGAGACATTGATCCTCCTAAGTGACGTTAGCGATGCCCACGAGCTCGCCAAGGAAAAAATCGAGAAGATCAAAGAGATCGTGAACTCGGAAGTTCACTGGGAGAAAGTCACTGAAGTAGGGGAAGTAGATGGGGTTGAATACGTCTATGACCTTACCGTAGAGGGAAGCCACAACTTTGTAGCCAACGGATTCATAGTCCACAACACAGCTGCTGTAGTTAGGGATGAGTTCACGGGAGGATGGGTTCTAGAAGCTGGGGCTTTAGTTCTTGCAGATGGGGGCTACGCATTGATAGATGAGCTCGACAAGATGAGCGATAGGGATAGAAGTGTAATCCACGAAGCCCTGGAGCAGCAAACGATAAGCCTATCGAAGGCCGGCATAACGGCAACGCTAAACGCTAGAACGACGGTTATAGCTGCTGCAAATCCGAAGCACGGAAGGTTTAACAGAATGAAGAGGGTGTCAGAGCAAATAGATCTTCCTCCAACGTTGCTGAGCAGGTTCGACTTAATCTTCGTCCTCATGGATGAGCCGGACGAAAAGGTAGACAGCGAGATCGCTAGGCATATATTAAAGGTTAGAAGGGGAGAGAGCGAGGTCGTAACTCCAAAGATACCGCACGAGTTGCTTAGGAAGTACATAGCTTATGCCAGGAAGAACATTCATCCAGTTATAAGCGAAGAAGCCATGGAAGAAATTGAGAAGTACTATGTGAAGATGAGGAGGAGCGCGAAGAAAAGTAGTGGGGATGAGATAAAGCCAATTCCGATAACTGCTAGGCAACTAGAGGCCCTGATAAGGCTAAGCGAAGCCCACGCTAGGATGAGGCTCAGCCCGATAGTTACGAGGGAAGATGCAAGGGAAGCCATAAAGCTCATGGAGTACACGCTCAAGCAAATAGCCGTCGATGAAGCCGGTCAGCTCGACGTTACGATACTTGAAGTTGGGCAGAGCGCGAGGAAGCTTAGCAAAGTAGAGAGAATACTTGATATAGTAGAAAAGCTAGAGAGGACAAGCGAGAAGGGTGCAAAGATTGATGATATCCTCGAGGAAGCTGCAAAGTTTGGAATAGAGAAGAGTGAAGCGAGGGAAATACTCGAAAAGCTACTGGAGAAGGGCCAGATTTATATGCCCGAGAACGGCTACTACAAAACCGTCTAATTTATATAACTCCAGGAGGAACTTTAAACGGAGGTGAGCTAAATGGAGATAGACTATTACGATTACGAAAAGCTACTTGAGAAAGCCTATGAGGAGCTACCTGAGAACGTTAAGCATCACAAGTCACGTTTTGAGGTTCCTGGGGCCTTAGTGACGATAGAGGGAAACAAGACGATAATAGAGAACTTCAAGGATATAGCTGAAGCCTTAAACAGGGATCCACAGCATCTGCTGAAGTTCCTGCTTAGGGAGATAGCCACCGCAGGAACGCTCGAGGGGAAGAGGGTGGTTTTGCAGGGTAGGTTCACCCCATATCTAATAGCCAACAAGTTGAAGAAGTACATAAAAGAGTACGTCATATGCCCGGTATGTGGAAGCCCAGATACAAAAATCATTAAAAGGGACAGGTTCTACTTCCTCAAGTGCGAAGCCTGCGGTGCGGAAACGCCAATTCAGCATCTCTAGCGGGATGATGACTTTGCCGAGTGCTGAGCTGGTGATGAGTAAACAGTCGTCTGACTTTCCCTTTATTTTCTTAGAATAATATAACATAGCTTGAAATTGACATTGTGATTTCTCATAGGATGTCAAGGAAAATTGATTCTGATACATTCCAAAGTGCCAATGCAGTCATCTTTTCTCTCGAAAGTTCTGGGCTTCTATATCCGAGTTAACAAGCTTGTACATTGTGAAAACCGCGAAAAACAGCAAAATCAAGAAAAAGAGAATATAAACAAATGTCCTTGTTCTTATCTTTAAAGGGACTTTCAGTTACCATTACAAACTCACCCCAAGACCCCGTTTTTAATCTTTCCCACTATAATGGGCCCCACAAAGTCCCATACTATTTTTGCTGCCCTTGGAAGTTCCAGTAATTCTCCAAGCACAATTGTCACAGCCACGTTAACTCCCACATCGCATATGTCCTGGTTTTATATTTATTATGTCAAGGCCGGTGAATGTAAGGTCTCTTTCGAGAGTTGTTAGTCCAGCATGTGCTGTATTTTCAAAGGTTATTATCCCAGTCTCAGACCGTTCTGGTCAGCCGTGATTTGCGTGAAGTTTGTGAATATCATCACGGCTGACCTTTCACCCTCCCTTCTTCATCGGGTGACCTTCGGGGGGAACGGTAACGTCATGGCAATTCGAAGTACTCCTCTAACTTGCATTGTACTCTTTTCTCCTGTATTTGATTTCTTCAAGTTCTTTAATTTCCATGTGGAGCCATAGGGTTGGGATTGCATATACTAACGCTAGTGGTGTTTTATACAGTATTACGAGGAGCAGTGAGGGTATGTATAAGGCTAGCGTACATAGTTTATTAGTAGTGTTACATGTCCTCTTGAAGAGTCCTACCAGGAGAAGGCATCCCAAGAGGGCTAGGAATCCTATTTCAGGCTTTAAGAGTAGTAAGAGGCCTGAAAGTATCATGTAAGGAAAGGAGTATAATTCGCCTACCTAGTAATCCCAAAATAATCTAATGCTTATTAGTGCTGTAAGGAGCCATAAGAGGAACGAGACTCCTATTGGCCACAACGCCTCAGTAGATTCAGTTTTTACAGCAAGATAGAACACTAATACTATTGCACTTAGAGAAGGAAAACTTCGCTTTGGCGAAGCTATAAAAGCCAGTAACCCAAGCACACTCCAAAAAATAATAGAAACAAACTCCAACCCATCTTTCAACCACCCATAACATTATTATTGTCAAATTCGTCTGGAAATTCCTCCACTCCAAGTTCAAGCATAAATATTATTATTTTTATATGCTGTCATATGATAATTGAGTTTTGCTTATCCTGGACGTTCATCCAACAGTATAAAGCGAATAAAGTGTATGTCAACGAAACAAGGATGTATTTATAGAGGAAGCTCCAACACAAGAGAATAAGGCCCACATAGTAGGATGTAATCAAGCTTTGTTTGTTATTCTTCTCTAGGTGGTGAGTGATAATTACAGTAATTATGCTAACGAAAAATCCCCATATTATGAGCTTTCCTATGTCTCCGGACGTATGGAGGGCTATTAGAAACACAATGAGGGCCAAGGCAGGATAATCAAGAAACTTGCCTGATTTGAAGTGCTGTTGTACATTAGGGGATGGTTTAGCTAGAATCATTGTTACTGTCCATAAGAAGACTCCTATCCCAGTATAACCCCACCACTGTGAATCATACCTCTTAACTTGATAAACTGAGTATCCAATAATAAAGAGATTTAACGTGATTATAAATTTAAAAAGAAAGGAAGAAGACACTCTTATCATTTCCTCTCAACCTCCTATCACGTTGTTGTTATCCCCATCTGAAGGCGTTGGAGCTCTAATCCAATTGATAATACCCCTAGCAGTCAAGAACCAACAAACCCTAAGAATTTTGATCCTACTCTTGCAACTTTTCCCAACATCCCACTGGCTACGATCTCTAACTGTCCAGCATGGCTGGCGACTTCCTCTAGTGCGGAGACCCCAACGCCTGTTACTTTCACGGCGGTTTCAAGGTCCTCAATAGTAGATGAATCACCAGAACTTACCGTAATTGCATCGGTTATGGTAATGCTCTCATTAAACTCGGCCTTGACAAGGTATGAGTATCCTACAAGCCTATCTTTATATGATCCAGTAGATAGCCAGGGCCGCTCTCCAAAGTAGTAGTTTGCTAGCTCGTCGTTTATTGTTATGGTGATCGTTAAATCGTCCTGCATGTTTGTTGGGGTTAGGGTTATTGTTTTTTCTTTCACTATCACACTACTCGGCCCCTCAGGCCACACCCTCTTCCCACCAAAGTCAACCTCTTCGAGGTTCAGTGTAACAGTAGCAGGACTCTTCAACTCAAAACTAACCGTACAAGTTGTGGAAGAATCCAAAGGAACAGTGGTTGGATAACAACTCATGCTAGCCACTACATCACCCACTGGTTTTACTTCTATTGTAGCCTTGCTCCAGTGTTCTTCTCCTTTCCCGTTTGCCTCTCCATCATAATTGTCGAGGAAGAGTTTGAAAGTGTGATTACCAACACCATAGACTAAGTACGAGAATGTAATATTCTTCACTCCCTTGGCTGGAATCCTATCCTCGATATTCTTGATGATAGCCCCATCCTCATCCACAACAAAACCCCTCACGGGAATAGCATTATAATCAAAATTCCTCAACCCAACAGTAAAGAACACTCTTCCACCACCCTCTAGTTCAGCGGGGAAGACATCCAAGGAGACAGCAAACTGCTGATCTAAAGAAGCAACCTCTAACTCGCCAGTTTCTCCATCCTCATACTCTTCTGCATCTCCATTGACCCTATAGATCACGACCCTGTAATAATGCTTCCCTCCCTTGGCCTTCCACTTCAGCTTAAAAGTACTCCAAGAATTGACACCAACTTCTCCTGAGGCTTCCCCTATCTTTTCCTTATCTATGTAAAGGATTACCTTAGCCTTTTGCGAGGAAGAGTAAGAGTTAGTTACGTTAACGATAAAGCTTATGAACTCACCTTCCCTCGGATTCTTAGGAATATACGTCAAACCAGCTATCTTAAGGCTTCCCGTGGTTCCAGTATCACGCCTAGCAACGACTATTTCTCCGCTATCGGTTTTTGAATAACCTTGTCCAAAGCTGAAAGAACCTGAATAGCTATAGGTTCCGCTCTTGGAATAAGATACTGTGGCCACTTTTATCGTCTTCGTGGATCCACCGACACGTTTCCATGAAACTTCTTGGGATATGGAGTAGATGACCTCCCCTGAGGTACTGAAACTTCGAGTAGATACTTCCCCTCTATCTTAATGTTGTTGTCATTGGTAACCTCTATGTAGAAATCAACTGAATCACCTTCCCTTATTTTCTTCTTGGAAGCGATGATGTTAAATGTTACCTTCGAGGGGTCTATAGAATCTGTAACCTCTATAACCTTAGAGTATTCGTCTGAGATGGTACGAGGCTCAGTGCATTCATCTAAGGATTGACCTGAACGCTGGGGAATATCTCCACATACTGGTGTATATGTTATTTTTATCTTTCCTTCAATCTTAACCGTTGTATCGCTGGGCTTTATCGAGAATTGCTTAGAAAACCAGGTCTTTGATTCCCCCATAGTTAAATAATCTACAGATCCTTTATCCGAAGATCCAGAAGTCGTATCGTCAACCTCTATCTCTATATCTCGAACGTCATTGTTGTGAGCTTCCATAGTTATCTTTATCCTGTACTTAACCTCATCTGGGGTAGCCTCATCAATGACAACTTCCTTAGATATTATCAGTCTTCCTCGCGTTACTGGGGATGACCTAAGGAGGATGAGGTCTCTCCATGGTTTCCGCTCATACTTATTAATGTATACAACTAAAGCCTCCCTAAGTTCCTCCATCTTATCCTTTAGCATTTTCCTGAGTTCCTGATCCCCGTTTCCCATGCTGATGGCCTTTACTATAACGTATATCTGCCTCGTGAGATTATAGGCCTTCAAAGCCGTAGGCCAATAGTATTCGGTTACCTCTTCCGTATAGTTGGGGAAATAGCGAATGTTACGGGTTGTTATAACCACGAATCCACCTTTGTAAAAGGTTACATATCCCCTATTTTTAAGCTGACCGAACCTTGACGGTAATGATGAGTACTCGACCATCTCATACTTAAAGATCTCGTACATTTTTGAGGATAGCTCATTAATGGCTTTTAATAAGCCTTTCATGTTATTAGTTGAATATGCGAGGCGTACATCCGACAACTCATTTATTAAGAATGGATTAAGTCCTTCGTTAGAGGGTAAAGACCCTGTAAAGTTAGCTTTTCCTTCCCATTTCCACTTTTCCAGGGCCCAGGATTCGTATTCTGCATACTTGAATCCGACCTTCACAAAAGCCCTAGAGAAGTTCATCAGAAATTCAGACATGTTAAAATCTCCAGTTATATTATCTTTATTTTTAGCTATGTAATCTTCTAGGGCCTTTATTTCTTGATCACTCCAACCCTGCTCTTTCAATGCACGAACAGTGTCTTCAGGTAAACCATTTTCTGCTATATCCTCGGCCATCTTTCTCAGTTCTTCCTCCGTGTAATACATTTTAACTCCTGAAGACTCCAGCTCTTTTAGGCTAGTCCAAGTTAGAGAGGATATGTTAGCGGCATTCTCCTCTCCTTTTCTAGAATTTTCTATCAATTCCTGGATCGCAGATATGTTCCCATTCTCAACCTTCACAACGAGTTCGGCCTCCCTGTAGAGTATCTTCCAGAATTCCTCGTAGGGATTACTGTCGTCCATAGCCATTGCATAACTTCCTTGCACAGTTACTTGGCCAATAATTGATCCAGTTATTAATATTACAAATAGATACCCTACATATTTCCTCATAGAGGATCACAATAGATTATGTTGAATTTAAGCTATATAAAATTTACTACATTAAGTTTATTAATATTAATTGATATGCAGTAATATTGCAACATGTTTTATGTTAGATTAGATTATTCAAAAAAGTGTTATGGTGCTCTTATCGTATTTGAACTAGGTACGAGCTCAAAGGGTCTTTAGGGGGTTGCATAAAACTTATGCCCTAAGCCTGTTCTTGCAGAACATGTTAGGGAATATCTAGAAAGTTAACTCAGCCCTCAGTAAACAATCTTCACAGTCTCTTTTGAGAAAGGGGTAAGCATGAAAATTCCTGGTGCCCCGGCCGGGATTTGAACCCGGGGCGCGGGCTCGAAAGGCCCGCATGTTTGGCCGGGCTACACCACCGGGGCAGACCCATTAGCATTTCCTTAATTTTCGATTTAAAAAGTTTTCGAACTGACGCAATTTTAATATTCAATGAATGAAAATTTTCTGAGGTGAAGCTTAATGGAACTAATAAGGTTTAGCATCTCGATACCCTCAAAGCTCCTTGAGAAGTTTGATCAGATAATAGAAGAGATTGGTTATGAGAATAGGAGTGAAGCAATTAGGGATTTGATAAGGGATTTCATAATAAGGCACGAGTGGGAAGTTGGAAACGAAGAGGTTGCCGGGACTATAACCATAGTCTACAACCATGACGAGGGTGATGTAGTTAAGGCCCTCCTGGATCTTCAGCACGAGTATTTAGATGAAATCATCTCAAGCCTTCACGTTCATATGGATGAGCATAACTGCCTTGAGGTCATCGTTGTCAAGGGGGAAGCTAAGAAGATAAAGATGATAGCAGACAAGTTACTAAGCCTCAAGGGAGTTAAGCATGGAAAGCTCGTGATGACATCCACTGGTAAGGAACTTGTTTAGCGAAACTTTTATTAACCTTTCTTTACTAAAATCTTGTGAGGATCAACAGGTTTAAATTCCAAGGGAGAGTAAAATAAATTGTTTGGAGGTGATATAAATGGTAGGAATCCAGGTCCAGGAAGTTATGACGGATAAGTATGCAAAAATCGATATAAGTGCGCCTCTTTCTGAGGCGATTGGGATTATAGAAAAGGAGGATCCAGATCTAATTCTCGTCTTTGATGATAACGTTTACAAAGGAGTTCTAACCCAGGATTTAATCATAAGATCCCACTTAAAATGGGATCCAACTAAAGCTAAGGTTAGGGATATTTACAAGCCCGCCCCTGTAGTTAAGCCAACCGATGATCTAAGCCACGCCGCTAAGCTACTCTTGGAAACTGATCTGAGGTCCCTTCCAGTTGGCGAAAATAAGGCCGAGATAATAGGGGTTATCAGCGATATAGCCCTGCTTGAGAGGGTGGTTGCGGAAGAGTTCGGAAAGAAGAAAGTTGAGGAGTTCATGACGAAGGATGTGATAACGCTAACTCCCGATGACACGGTGGCCAAGGCCTTGGCCGTGATGAGGGATCATGGAATATCAAGGATACCGATAGTCAATGAGGAAGGAAAGCTAGAAGGCTTGGTGACGCTTCATGATCTAATCCTCAGGTTCATAAAGCCGAGGTTCAAGGCCCAAACAGGAGAACTGGTTGGCGAGAAGATACCTCCCTTCAGCATGAAGCTTAGGGAAGCAATGATAAGGGGAGTTATAACGATACTACCAACTGCAACCGTTAGGGAAGCGGTAGCGACTATGAAGGATAATGACATAGATGGCTTGGTCGTCGTTGATGAGGGTAATAAGGTTGTGGGAATACTAACGGTTAAGGATCTCTTGCTTCCCATATCAAGGATGGTTGAAAAGGAGGCAAAGTTCTACCTTCAGTTGGGTGGAGACGCTTCAGCACTCAGCGACTTCACGAGGGAGAGGATAATAAACGATATCAAGAAGTTCGTTGATGGCTATTCAGACTTACTCGGGAATGAAGGGATAATATACCTCTACATAAGAAGGTTTAACGAAAAGTTCAGGGGAGTTCACCTGTACCAAGCCAGGATGAGGATCGTTACTGACAAGGGAGTTTTCATAGCTAGGGGAGAAACTTGGGGAGCTATTCAAGCGGTTCACGATGCAATAAGGGCCATCGAGAGACAACTCTTACAGAAGGCCGAGCTTGAGAGGGATATACGCTATGCAAAGAGGTTCATTGAAAAGCTCGAGCTCTGGCGCTGAGCCTCCTTAAAGAGCTTTTTTGAGACCTCTATTAATTTTTTGTTTCCCCTTCTCTTACCTTCCGAGAGTAACTCGAATGAGAGGAACTTAAGTAACCTTAAAAGCTTCCACGGATTTTTATCCATCAAATCCAGGAAGAGTGTGCTGAAAACACTGAAGGCTTCCTCATAATCGTACAGAAGAAAGGCCTTGTAAACTAGGAGCAGCCTATCTATAGGCCTAACAACCTTCCTAAGATCATTGCACTTTCCTACGAAAAATAATAACCTTGGAAGGGGTCCTCCAACTTTCAGCTCCTCCAGGATCTTGACGGCCTCCTCTAGCTTTCCTTCTTCAATCTTTCTCAATCCTAGCTCCTCGAGGTAGGAAGATCTAAAGGGTTCAGGTAGATCCTCCAAGTTAATCCTTTCACCCCTCCTCTCCTCGAATGTGACAACATTCCTCTTAACGCTAGGCTCACCAACTTCAACGACTTCATTTGACTCCTCTTCTATCCCCTTAACTATGGAAACATCCTCGGTTAGTATCAGCTTACCCTTCTCGTACTTTATCCCTTCGGGGAGGGGTTCTAGCAGGGGGATATCCTCTTCATCCAGGCCAAGATCGCTTAGGTTAACCTCAATCAAGTTGCTCTTCTTCAGTATTTCAGCTATCTCGGTACTTATCTTCCTGAAGGCTTTCCTCTTCGTGTACTTATCCTCAATCATCTTGGCCGTTTCAACTGCATCCCTAAACTTACCGACTTCCGCAAGCTCATAGGTTACGTAGAGTAAAGCATCCCTTCTAAGGGATATTATCGGGATCGAGAGTGCTATCTCTCTAGCTTTCTTTGGATCATCTTTAGCTAACTCCTGGGCTATCCACTTAAGAGCGTAAGATCTCCAGTAGGAATCCCTAATTTTTTCGGCTATTTTTATGGCCTTATCGATTCTCTTCCTCTCTATAGCTTCTCTAACCCTTAGTAGCTCGCTTATCATCGATCATTATTTTCACTTATCATTTTTAAGGAATCCGCTGAAATCACAAAGTGGTGGGGGTAAAATGAAACCAAAAGTTTTCATTACGAGGGAAATCCCTGAGGTTGGAATTAAGATGTTGGAGGATGAATTTGAGGTCGAAGTCTGGGGGGATGAAAAGGAAATACCCAGGGAGATCTTGCTTAAGAAGGTTAAGGAAGTTGATGCCCTAGTTACCATGTTAAGCGAGAGGATAGATAAAGAAGTCTTCGAGAACGCACCGAAGCTTAGGATAGTGGCTAACTATGCAGTTGGCTATGATAATATAGATATCGAGGAAGCTACGAAGAGGGGAATTTACGTGACGAATACGCCCGATGTTTTGACAGATGCAACGGCCGATCTAGCGTTTGCTCTACTTCTAGCAACCGCGAGGCATGTTGTAAAGGGAGATAGGTTCGTAAGATCCGGAGAGTGGAAGAAGAGGGGGGTTGCTTGGCATCCTAAATGGTTCCTAGGGTACGACGTTTACGGTAAGACCATAGGGATAATAGGACTCGGAAGGATAGGGCAAGCAATAGCCAAGAGGGCTAAGGGATTCAACATGAGGATCCTCTATTACTCGAGGACGAGAAAGGAAGAAGTTGAGAGGGAGCTTAACGCAGAGTTTAAGCCCTTAGAGGATCTACTAAGGGAGAGCGACTTTGTGGTTTTAGCGGTTCCCCTAACGAGGGAAACTTACCACTTGATAAATGAGGAGAGGCTCAAGCTGATGAAGAAGACGGCCATACTGATCAATATAGCGAGGGGAAAGGTCGTTGATACTAACGCTTTAGTTAAGGCCCTTAAGGAAGGCTGGATAGCCGGGGCCGGATTGGATGTATTTGAAGAGGAACCATACTACAACGAAGAACTCTTTAAATTAGATAACGTCGTGCTAACGCCTCACATAGGGAGCGCAAGCTTTGGAGCTAGGGAAGGTATGGCCGAGCTAGTAGCTAAGAATCTAATAGCCTTCAAGAGGGGCGAGATCCCTCCAACCCTCGTTAACAGGGAAGTTATAAAAATAAGAAAGCCGGGATTCGAATAGGCGATGATGAGCTCCATCCCTACCTGAGTTGTGATGAATGTAGCGCGCTCTGAGCAACCCTTATTGCTATCTCCACTCCCTTTATTTCTAAATCTAGAGACATGCTCGGAGTATTCTTTTTCTCCAGGACTTGATCCGGAGTGTAGGGAACGTGTATGAAGCCAGCAATCTTGGGATATCCCTTGGTAGCTGATGTGTGTAAGGTTAAATACATGGCGAAATTGCAGAGATAAGTTCCAGCCGTGTAAGAGAGAACCGCTGGAATGCCGTTCTTCTTCATCTCTTCGACTATCTCCCTAGTGGGTATTGTTGCAAAATAAGCTGCAGGTCCTCCCTCGACTATGGGTTCATCCTTCGGTTGCTCTCCATCATTATCCGGAATCCTCGCATCTATCATGTTCACGGCTACTCTCTCAACGGATATGTGCGTTCTTCCTGGGGCCAAGCCCAGGTTTATGGTTATATCTGGCCTAACATCGTCAAGTACCTTGAGGAGCTTTTCTCTAGCCCTCTTGAAGGATACGGGTAGTATCTCCCCAACGACCTCAGGTATCCTTTCGCTTAGAGCTTCAACTATATCCATAGTGGGATTCTTATCGTCACCTCCAAAGGGCTCAAAGCCAGTCAATAAGATCTTCATTTCTTCTCCTCCTTGAGTATCTTCTCTACGTCAAAGCCCTCCTCGTACTTCTTGAGCTTCCTCTCAAAGAACTCCATGAATAGCTTGTACCTCTTCATCCTGTGCCTTGGAGATCCCCTTATGCTATGCCCATGCGCTCCCTTCTTGAATATCGCAATGTAAACTTCCTTACCGAGATCCTTGAGGACGTGATAGAACATTAAGCTCTGATCCAATGGGCACCTGTAATCCTCAAGGCTGTGGATCAGTAGTAAGGGGGCCTTAACGTTCTTAGCATAGAATAGGGGGCTTAACTTTCTATAGTTCTCGTTTTCAAGCGGGTTGTCACCAATAACCTCCTTGTCGAACCATAACCCTATATCGGAGAAGGCGTAACTTGTTAACCAGTAGCTTATTCCGTTCTCGCTTATTCCAGCTTTAAAGAGGTCACTCTGGGTTAAGGCCCAGTTCGTCATGTAGCCACCGTAGCTTATTCCCGTGATACCGATCCTCTCCCTGTCAGCTTGTGGTTCTAGCCTGAGGAATTCCTCTATTCCATTCAATATATCCTGGAAGTCTTCAAGTCCCGTTCTCTCTAGAACCCTCAGGGCAAAATCCTCGCTGTAACCGTTGCTTCCCCTTGGGTTCACGTAAACTATGTAGTACCCTTTGCTCGCCATCAGTTGCATCTCGTACTTAAAGTAATAGCCGTACATTCCCTTTGGCCCACCGTGGACGAAGACTATTACTGGTGCTTTCTCTCCCTCCTTGATCTCTGGCTTTATGTACCATCCGTCAAGCTCTAGGTCTATGCTCTTGAAGCGGAAGTGCCTCGGCTCGAAGGTCTTAAGCTTCTTGAATATTAGCCCGTTGTAATCAGTTAGTTGCCTCTCCTCTCCATCCCATAGGTATAGCTCAGCGGGTCTAGTCGCTGTTTCCTTTAAGTAGATCAGCCTTTCATCAGCGTCAAAGCCCATTATCCAGTGCTTACCCTTAGCTATCTCCCTGACTTCGCCATCCCAGAGGTATAGGTTTACGCTACCCTCCTCGAAAAGCGTGAAGTAAACTTTTCCGTTCCTAATCTTAGCTTGAGCAACCTCTCTGTCTATGTCATCTAGTATTCCCTTAACTTCACCATCGTAGATGTAAATCTTGTCATGTTCGCTTACGTACTTCTTCTCGGGCTTCCCATAGAGGAGTATCCTCTCCCCATCTGAATCTATAGCGTAGAATGAAACCTTCTCAAAGAGCTTTTCCTCTTCTCCATCCTTCCATAGATAGATATCCCAGTATTTGAAGTACCTGGGAATTACATCCCTGTGGGGAACGCTAACGACTATGGAATCCCCGTGCCAGATACCGCTACTAAACCTTGGTTTCTCAAACTGCTCTATAACTTCCTCTCCTTCAGTGTCAATTACCCAGAAGGTCGTCTTTTCTCCATCGAAGAATCCCATGTTGTCGAACCATGCCGGAACGTCATCCTCGAATATGAAATCTTCATCCTCCCTTCTCTTAAACCCAACAGCGAGAAGCCTCCTTGAGTCTTGATTCCACTCTATGGATCTTATATTCTTGGCCTCGAGAACCTTCTTAGCGCTTAACGTCTTTAGATCGGCAACCCATATTTGAGCGGTCTTCTTCTCCTCGTTGAATCTCATGAAGGCTATCTTCTTTCCATCGGGAGATATTCTTGGCATGGAGGCATCTTCTATGAACTTCCTGCTCCCATCTTCAAGATTCTCTATAACTATAGTGTTCTCATACTTATTCGATTCAAGGTTGGCCTTTGTAAGAACGTAAGCAACCAAGTTTTTCCTTGTCCTGGGGTCGCTGAGATAGGCAAACTTCGTAAACGTCTTTTCATCCCATTCGATAGAAGTCATAACGGTATCACCAAAATATCCATATCGTTCACTCCTTAATTAATTTTTCTCTTGAAATTTCCAACCATATTGCAACTAATATCAGGAAAGCTCCAACATAACCTTCAAATGGCAGGATTTCACCCAGGATAAGGAAAGAGAAGAAGTATCCAAAGACGGGCTCAGCTGAATAAAGTACTGCGGCCCTATGCGACTCTATCTTTGGTTGATACTTCACCTGGCCAAGGAAGGCCAAAGCCGTTGCAACTATACCCGTGTAAAGGATCGCAAATACCGTTGATCCTTCCTTGGGCAGCGGAAGACTCTCAAAGTAGATCGAGTAAACTAAGGAAAAAATAAAGTTCCAAAATATCTGCCAGAAGGCCAAACCAAGGCCGAGATCTTTATAGTACTCTATTAGAACTATCTGAAAGGCAAAGCTTAGAGCTGCTAAGATTGTCAGCAAATCACCATAGCTTAGGTTTAAGCTGGCCCCCGATATTAGGTAAGTTCCAAGTACTGCAATAGCTAAAGCCAAGGCATCGACTCGTGTTATCTTACTCTTTAGCAATGCAAAGGCGACGAATGGGGTAAACACCATATACAGGGAGGTTATGAAAGCTGAATTCGAAGCCGTTGTATACTTAAGTCCAACGACTTGAAATCCGAACCCTGCAAAAAGCGACAATCCAATTAAGAATCCTGGGAATATTTGATCTTTTGTTATTTTATCCTTAAGGACTATAGCCAGTATTATGGAGGCCAGGAAAAACCTAAAGGCTATGAAGCTCACAGGAGGAAAATCCTTGATGCCAATTTTCATCACGGGAAACGTCGTTCCCCAGATTGCAGAAAGCCCCAAAAGTATGAGTTCAGCCTTCCTGGTTTCATCCATTAACTTCACCAAATAACCTTGCGAGATCCTCCTTTAAATCTTGACTCCTTATCAGTGGAAGCAATTTAGTTTTCACGTATTCGAATTCGCCTGATTTTATGAGCTCTTTACCCAGGAGGTAGAGAGCTTTATCCCGAATCTCACCCTCCTTTATGCTTTTTCCAACTTCAAGGGCATTTTCGAATAACTCGAGCTTTGAAAGGAGGTTAACGATCTTCACCTTTTCATCATCAGATAGGTTAGCCGTTTTAATCTCCTCTAGGGCGATATCGATGAGTTTAAATCTCTCATAGCTTTCCATCTCCTTGGCCCAAAGCGAGAGCTCCAGGATACCTATTATTCTTTCACCACCTTTTAGGTTATCCAAAAGGTGCAATGCATCCTCAAACCTCCCTTCAAGTACGAGCTTCCTAACTCCAGGAAGTCCAGCTACCTTTAGGGCTTTGGACACCCTGATCTTCTTTTCCAGGTTACTGGATCTATCGCCAATTCTGAGATTGTCAAAGATGTAGTAAGCCCTCTCGTAAAATTCTAGGGCAATTGCTGAAGGTAGCTCATCCCCCACCGTTTCCATGGTATCTGCTAGCTGTGTTATCAGCTCAACCTTTTCCGAGAGCTTAATTTCAGACTCCATCAAGGAATCGAAGGCAAAGTCGAACATCTCGAGTGCATTCCTATGAAATCCAGCGAGAGCTAGCTTAGCGCCCAGGGAAATTGCGATTACCCCAGCTTCATATTCCTCAAGCTTTCCCAAGAGATTTATAGCTTCCTCAAAGCAGCTTGCGGAGGATTCTTTATCCCCTAACCTCGAATATGAAACTCCAAGTTCAGAGTATCCAAATATCTTATCTTCAACGCTTTTCAGCGAGTGCTCCACTAGGTAAAGGGCATCGTCAAGGATGCTAAGATCCTTAACGACTTCCCCAACCCTGGTTAGGGCTATAACCCTGTCAAGGGGGTGCTTAAGTTTACTGATCCTCTCGATAGCTTGATCGATGAATCCCTTTCTCGCGAGTAAGATGATCTCGTCAATCTCCATAATTCCTAATTTCGCGTTAAACTATAAAAAATGATCTCAGCTAAATGAAGTGATGCTAACCATAGGACTCTACAACACCTACGATCCAAAGAGGATCCATGAAGCCCACCTAAGGGCTATAGCTAGGGCAGCTCCGGTAGCTTATGCTTTTAACTTTCACCTTGCTTTAATAGGATTTCCCTTCGAGGGAAAAGATGAAAGGGAAATTGCCGGAGAAGTAGCAGAGAATACAACTATAGGGGAAGGAGGGAAATATCTCATTAAGCTTGTAGAGTCAGGAAAGTTCCACCTCCTCGACTTTCCGAAGAAGGGGTTCCCTTCCCAATTCGGGGAAGTCGTCGCTACAACTTCAAAGCCCTCAAAGGAAAAAGCAGTAAAAACGATAGAGATAGCAGAAATGGCCGTTAGGGGAAAGAGCTTCATATTCCTAATAGGACTCGGTAGGCACGGGTTACCGAAGGAAGCTTTTAAAATTGCTAAGTATCATTTGGACATAACTGATGGAAAGGGGATAAGCTTGGAAACTTGCACCGCTATTGGAATAATACCTGCAAAGATAGCTACTGTAATGGAGGCCCTAAAATGGATGAAAAGGGAAAGGAGGTAATCTCAACTTTACTGATAATACTCCTAACATTAGCATTATACTTCGGTCTTAGAGTTGCCCTTCACACTGAAACGCCGCTCGTGGTAGTGGTTAGTGGCTCCATGGAACCAGTCTTCCATAGGGGAGATGTCGTTTTGCTGGAAGGTGTAAGGCCAGAAGAAGTTAGAGTTGGAGATGTCATAGTTTACAGGAGCATTATATCGAGGTACCCAATAATTCATAGGGTTCGAGGGATAAAATACATTTACATCAATGGAAAGAGAGAGCTGTGCTTCATCACGTGGGGTGATCATAATCCAGTTCCAGATATATACTACACTCCCGAGGGAATACTCGACTGTGTTCCCGCTGAAGCCGTTGAGGCCAAGGCTTTAGCTGTCTTCCCCAGGATAGGTATAATCTCAATAAAGGTTAGGGAACTCCTGGGGTTTGGTGGATGAAGAGAGGGTAGGTAGCTGATCTGTGATGAACTAATCGGCCCCTGACACGGGGTGATAACAATGACGAATTGGGAAAGTCTATATGAGAAGGCTCTTGACAAAGTCGAAGCATCAATTAGGAAGGTTAGGGGAGTTCTTCTCGCTTATAACACCAATATAGATGCGATTAAGTACCTAAAAAGGGAGGATCTTGAGAAGAGGATTGAAAAGGTTGGAAAGGAAGAAGTTTTGAGGTATTCGGAGGAGCTACCGAAGGAGATAGAGACGATACCACAGCTTCTCGGTTCCATACTCTGGAGCATTAAAAGGGGAAAAGCAGCTGAACTTTTAGTTGTATCTCGAGAAGTAAGGGAGTACATGAGGAAGTGGGGATGGGATGAGCTCAGGATGGGGGGACAAGTAGGGATAATGGCCAACCTCCTGGGAGGAGTCTATGGAATTCCCGTCATAGCCCATGTCCCCCAGCTTTCAGAACTCCAGGCGAGCCTCTTCCTAGATGGTCCCATATACGTTCCCACGTTTGAGAGAGGGGAGCTTAGGCTTATCCATCCGAGGGAGTTCCGCAAAGGTGAGGAGGACTGCATACACTACATTTACGAATTCCCCAGGAATTTTAAGGTTCTAGACTTTGAAGCCCCTAGGGAAAATAGGTTCATAGGAGCGGCCGATGACTACAATCCGATTCTATACGTAAGGGAGGAATGGATCGAGAGGTTTGAGGAAATAGCAAAGAGATCTGAGCTCGCGATAATAAGCGGCCTTCACCCACTCACCCAGGAAAACCACGGGAAGCCGATAAAGCTAGTTAGAGAGCACTTAAAAATCCTTAATGATTTGGGAATAAGAGCACACTTAGAATTTGCCTTCACGCCGGATGAAGTTGTTAGGCTCGAGATCGTGAAGTTGCTCAAGCACTTTTATAGCGTTGGCCTTAATGAAGTTGAATTAGCCTCCGTCGTTAGCGTAATGGGGGAGAAAGAGTTAGCTGAAAGGATAATATCAAAGGATCCCGCCGACCCAATAGCAGTAATTGAAGGATTACTAAAGCTGATCAAGGAAACGGGAGTGAAGAGGATCCACTTCCATACCTATGGTTATTACTTAGCCCTTACTAGGGAAAAAGGAGAGCACGTTAGGGATGCCCTCCTGTTCTCGGCACTAGCAGCTGCAACGAAAGCCATGAAGGGGAACATAGAGAAGCTCTCCGATATAAGGGAAGGATTGGCGGTACCCATAGGGGAGCAGGGGTTGGAAGTAGAGAAGATCCTTGAAAAGGAGTTCTCACTAAGGGATGGGATAGGGAGCATCGAGGATTACCAGTTAACCTTTATACCAACTAAAGTCGTTAAAAAACCCAAGAGTACAGTTGGAATCGGAGATACGATCTCAAGTTCGGCATTCGTTTCCGAGTTTTCTCTTCACTGATTATTTTTTCGAGAACCGTAATATCCAACGGAAATTCAAATTATGGAGAGGTATTTTCAAAATCTTTAAAGCTCGAAGAAGACCCTACGGGAAAATGTCAAAAAGCGACGAAGATATTTCTGAGCATTCCTCAAGCTTTTACCTTTGAAGCTTCACCCTTTAGGATAGGGTGCAGTATTCGGGTTAAACCGAAAATCATTCTAAATTGGGCCTCGATCGGAGAATATAAGCAGTCAAGACTTGAAGTTCAGTCTCTGGAACGATAACCCCGATCTGCTTTGCGGTAAGGGTAAGAACCGGTGATCGGAGTAGATGATGAGTCGCCCGTAAACCCCTCGTCAATGGTGAGGAGTTAACTCGTTGGAACCTTCGTCATCCACAACGGGGAGGAGCTCAGATTTTTGGCCAATTAAGGTCTCAACTTCCTTTAGATATTTTTCGAGTGGTACAAGATTCTCATTTTTAACGTCTAGCGTGTAGAATCTAACATCTAGAGTTGGGTACATTTGTTTCACAATCCTCATTAGCTCGGCAAACTCTTTTACATGGAGGAATGCTGTAATTGGCTCAACAATGATCCTAACCTTCGCTTGGAGTTGCTCATATTTCCTGAGAGTTTTATGGATCTTTCCAAAGCCCTCTTCAAATAGCGTCTCAAATTCGTAATTTTCGTTGTTAAAGTAGACATCAACGATAACACCATTTCTCGGCTCTTCGGTTCTTATGGTATCCCTTATGAACTTCCAATCCTTCCCCTCGCCTTTTGGCACTATTCCTTTTTCCTCAAGTTGCCTTATAAGCCAGTGAACTATGAATGCTTTTCCCCTTAAATGTTCCTCACTTTCATTCTCCCCAGGTTTAACAATGCCCAGGATATCATAATACTTCTCCTTGAGCTTTACAAGCTTATCCTTATACTTATTTTCACCCACATTAAGGATCGCGTCCATTGAAGCATTTGGAGGTGCTTCTTCCCTCATATTCACAAAGCCAAATAGCAAATCCGCAAGCTTGAGCTTTTCTTTAAATGAGAGCTTTCTTGGTATAACCTCAACAATTTCTGCCCCTAAATGTAGTTTGTTCCATACTATGTCCTTTAAAATGTTCTTATATTCGTTGAAGAGTTCCTCATCCTTCGTGTAGAAGATTACAATCCCCTTCTTCTTTGAGAAAATTGCCCAGAGTCTGTCAGCGAGCATTTCCGCATTAAGCTTAGCCTCAATAGTTTCTTCTCCTTTTCTACTTCTTTTATCTAACTCAATTAAAAATAGTTTTCCCTCGTCGAGCCACTGCTCGATTTCCCTTCTGTTCCACTCATTTATTAAGCTTAGTTTTTTGACATCTGGATACCCACCATGCTTCTCTCTGTAAATCCTCAAAAGTAGGGTTTCAAATGTCTGAATATAGCTGTCGTTTTCATGATCCTTGAAAAGTATTACAAGAGGTTCAATGTTTCTAATCTTTCCAACACCTTTCCCAAATAGGAACTCTAGTGGATCCTTGAGTTTCTCTCCTTTGATCTCTGGTTCTTTATTTCCTACATGAACTTCAACCACTCCTTGAGTAGTTTCCTCCTGGGGTTGGATTAAGTTTGTTACCTTAATATTCTCAGTTTTGACTTGAGCTGAGGACTGAACTAATTGGTTAGATTGGAAAGTTGGGACTTCTATATTTAGAGGAGCCATCTTAAAGGATATTAGAGGCTTCTGAGTAACAAATCTTGGAACAAAGATCTCTCTTTCCTGCTTACTTACCGAGTAATCAACATCAAGCTTTCCTTCTGAGAATTCTATGACTGGCTTTAGAAGCTTGATTTTTGGAATTACAATGGGGAGAATCTTCCTCTCAGTTGAAAAGCTTGTGTCGAGCTTTACACTTACAAACTTAAAAGTTGGAGGGGAAGCTCTAAACCTTGGAACCATTAGAGGAAGTTCTTTTCCCCTCTTTGGATAATCTAAGGCTAATGGTGCCGTTTTAAAAGATATAGCTGATTCTTTTAACTCAATAACAGGAATTTCAACTGGTTCTTCTTTTGAGAATTTTTGAATTTGAGTTTTATCCACTGTGCTCTCTGGGATAGGTGGGGAGGGTTGAGGTGGGGAAGTTGAAGCTTTGCTTTGTTTTTGCTTTTCCTGGGATTTTCTTCTTTCTCTCTCCCTATGTTCTTCGTAGTACTCCTTGAATTCTTTCTTTGACTCTTCTGTCATTATAACCACCACTCTGCGTGTTCTATAAACCTATGGTGGTAGATTAGTATGTCTCGATCCCATTCTTTTGCTATCATTATTTTTGATAATCCCAAGAACAGCCTAGGGCCGACGATGTCGAGGAATTCTGGGAGTGAGCCCATTACTCGTTTATTCCAGGGGGAAAGAGTAAAAATACCCTTAATTTCTGCTTTATACTCTTCCACTACCTCTAATTCCTGAATCTTTGGAGGGTTATATTGGGAAAGCAAGTTCTCAGTAAGAGTTATGTAGTCTCTCCGTAGGTCTTCTGCCTCTGGAGCTACATATGCCACCACTTCTTTAATTTCAGCAGGATAAATGTTTCCTCGTCCTCGTTTCATTATAATTAAATTTTCTGAGAAATTAAAGAACACCCATAATATAATTTGCATCCAGTATATATAATATGCAATTCCATGAATTTCATGTCCCCAGATAGTGTAACTCTCTCGAAGTTCTTTGTTGTTCGTGTTTGGAATGAGTATTGGTTCAAGTCCTAAGAATTCTCTTATTTTTTCAAAGTGTTCTTTCAACTTCGGGTATGCAGTAACTAGGTATCTCCAGTGAATACTTGCTGTGCTTATGATAAAGAACGTGTAATAGTTATGGTTTGCACTAAAGGAAACACAAGCTTTGTAAAACTCCTTTAATATATCTAAAAGCCTATTTGGATCCTGGAGGATTTCACTCACTTTTAATGAGAGTTGGGGCTCAATTTTAGATTTTTGAAGGATTATACTGCTATATTCATTGAGCTGTTTTATCAATCTTAAAAAGTATACCCATTGTTCGTTAATTAGTTTGATTTTAACAACCTCGAATCCTCTCTCTCCTTCTTCGTTCACTGCACTAACGAATTCTTCTGGTTCAACATAAATGCCGAACATGAGCCTGATCAGTTTTGCAAGGCTTCTCTTCTTGTAATTTCCTTTCTCGTCGATTCCGCCAACGAAAAATGGTAAGAGTCTCTCGTCGTTATCTTTCACGGTTTTTAATGATTTCCCAACGTATGGAAGGAGCTCATTCCTAAGCTCTAAGAGAGTTCTTGTGGTTTTGTAAATCGGCACAACATACTCCTTAATGTAATTTTTCCAAGCTTCAATGTCCCAATATCGGAAGTTTGGGATCGTGTCATAGTAACTCTCCATCATCTCTACCACTAATTAGGAGAATATTCTAAAGATTTTTAGCGGTTTCTTTTTGGTTATTCATATTGGTAATATAACTATTAGGGAGGATGACTCCATGAATGAGTTCATTGAAGTAATGGAAGATTATCGAGGTACGAGAGGTGGGATGTATTGGTACGTTGTCGAAAATAATCTCTTTAGGCATATCAGCAAGTATGCGATATCTAAGGAATCGTCGCATAGTACAGTTTACTGGAAGGTACCTCTTGAAAATATTAGGGGAAAATCTCTAATTGAAATCTCCTTTTCCAACTCAGGATATGGGTACGTTAGTGAGTTTGAACCTGAGGCGTTCCTTAATAGTGAACACAGGGGATGGCCTAACTTTGAAGAAAGAAAGTGGATGGGTAGCATAGCTGAAGCTTTGGAAAGGTTTCCTGAATATATGTTTGAAATTGATGAGTGGAGTAGAGATGGGCGAAAACTTAAACAGCTTGTAGATCAATTTAGGAACGTTCTTTCTCGCATGGTAGAGGATGTAAACAACTATTCGAAGAAGTTAGGTTTTAAAATCTTCTTCTCAGAGCATGCTATTAGAACTGAAGAAGCTTTTGAGGAGGGCATCGAAGTATCCCTCTTCGCTTGTCTCTCTAACCCCAGGATGAAGAGTAGGATAAGAGCATTGAAGAACGTGAGGAAGTGGATATACCAACTCTGGGTGCTTAAGTTGCTGACCTCCTTCCCGCCGTGAACGGCGAGGGTTCCAACGATTCAACCCCTCGCCAAGTGCGGGGAGGTTTGAGGGGTCTCATTTTTACTCCTCAACCCCTCTGGCCGGGCCTTCGGCCAGTTACCCCTACCTGCCGTTAAACCCGGCAGGCTCGGGGTTATTGTTTTCACAACCTTCTTCAAAATGTTGAAAGCTCCAACCAAGTCGGCATTAAAGGTAAGCCCCGTCTCGGGACACTTAAATAGTCCTCGAACAAACCTTGCCCCTTGTGGGGCTTCCCGCAAACGGGGCAAAGCTTAGAAGTGAAAGCCTCATCCACAATCAAAACTTGAATACCATACTCTTCCGCAACTTCTCTCAAGCGTTTAATAACGTAATTAAACCGCCAAACGTGGGAGAGGAGGTAATTCTGCTTTTTACCCCTGTTAGAGTTCCTGCTAATGCCTTTTGGATAGCCGACTACAATTCTGGAAACTCCGAGGTGGTAGAGTCTTTCAACAGTTTGCCTTACCGCAGTGTTAATGTAGTGTTTAGCCTGAAGTTTAGCCTTCTCGTGCATTCTGGATAGCTTTCTGCTCTTTTTAGCCCCGGACTTGTTGAGTTTTGACTGGTAATCAGCTATCCTCTCCCTCCAGTAAAAATCAATGCTTTTTAACGGTCTCCCATTCACTAAGAAGCTTTCACCATTCTCAACGTAAACGGCCATTAAGTTATTCACTCCCAAGTCAATTCCCGCTGAGAGGTTACCTAAGGGTTGTCTTGGAACTTCTACCCATTCTCCACCATAAAGTTTCTCCTTCACCGTGTATGAAATGTGAGCATACCACTTTCTTTTGATTGGGTCGTAAGTTATTTCTAACTTTCCCTGTTTGCCCTTGAGATGAATTCTCCCCTTGAATTGAACTTCCAAGCGTTTGAATTTCCCAAGACCCTTGAGGATTAGTTTATTCCCCTCAATCTTGTATTGGTCGTTTCTTAGAATGATTAAGCCCCCTTCCTTAACGTACTCCGGTGGTTTTGGCTTGAACCATTTTGGAAGTTCTCCGTTTCTCTTGCTCCTGATTAGTGAGAAGAATGAACGCCAAGCATCAGCATTCTTCCTACAAATTTGTTGAACAGTTGCTGAGCCGATTTCGGATTTAAACTCTTCATAAACTATCTTCTCGGTTTTGAGGAAATCAACAGGTTTGCCTTCAAAGAATTCTTGCCTGCGAAGGTAGTTCACTTTGTTCCAAGCTTTAGAGCTAATAATGGCTAACTCTTTGAGGGTTTCTTCCTGGGCTTTTGAGGGCTGGAGTTTTACTGTTACTGTTCGCTTCATTTTTCCTCGCTTTCGACTTTTTTAATCCAGAGTTTCATGGCTTCGGTTACCGCAACACCTAAAGCTCCTCTGATTTTTCCGTATTTTCTCTCCACGAGTTCTCTGAACTTCTTTTCGACTTCATCATCAACGGAGACATTAATAACCCCCATACTAGTATGGTTTGATTTAAAAACTTTTCGGCGATGTGCTTTCCTACCCTCAGGCTGGTTTTTCGATTACTGCATCCCCGCCCTAAAGGGCGAGGCTTTCAAAAAGAAAAAGTAATATCTCACTCGGCAGGTGGCGCCGGGGCGGGGATTTGAACCCCGGTGGGACCACGCCCACGGGATCTCGAGTCCCGCGCCTTCCCAGGCTAGGCTACCCCGGCGCTCCATTTTTAAATGCCAATCCAGGCTAAGTATACCTACGCTAGGTATTTAATCTTTATGTTTAAAAAATTCACGAATTAAATCTGGAATTACAGACTTCCCGGCTTAATCCGAAGAAAATCTTATAAAATTGAGTTCTCTAAGTGGTTCGTAAAATCATCTTAAAATACTGTGTGGGTATGGAATATGGTGGAGATCAAGATCGTTTTTGGTAGCTCTGAAAATATGGAGGAGATTCCAGATAACAGTGTTCACTTAGTGGTAACTTCACCACCCTATTATAATGCACCGTTCGATTTCCCAGGGTTGTTCAGTAGCTATGAGGAGTACCTTAACCTACTTAGGAAAGTTGGAAAGGAGTTGATGAGGGTTCTTCAGCCAGGTAGATATGCCTGCTTTGTTACGCAGGATGTTAGGATTGAGGGTAAATTGTACCCAATTGTCTCCGATCTGATACATATAATGGTTCATGAACTTGGATTTGAGTACCAAGATAAGATCATTTGGAGAAAGCCCGAAGGTTACATCAGGATAAGTAGGCGTAGTGGAGTTTTAATCCAGCATCCGTACCCCATGTATTATTACCCGGATAATATATACGAAGAGGTAGTGATCTTCAAGAAACCTGGAAAATTCGATAGATCCGCTGTACCCCCAGAGATCAGGGAAAAGAGTAAGATAAGCATATCAAAGTTCCAGGCCGAGAAGTGGTACCTTTCAGTGTGGGATATAAAAAACGTCCTCCCGCATGAGAAATGGAGTAAGTACACAGCCCCATTCCCAGAGGAACTCGCCGAAAGGCTAATAAGACTCTACAGTTACGTTGGTGAGACAGTTTTAGATCCCTTCCTGGGGTCTGGAACGACGTGCGTTGTTTCCAGAAAGTTGCATCGAAATTGCATAGGGTACGAAATAGACCTAGAGCTTAGGGAGATTATAGAGGAGAGACTCGGCTTAACTACTAAGAGTTTAACAAATTTCATAAAAACGGGAGAGGAGGACAGGGTGGAGATACTCGTTAGACCTGATGCCAAGACACTTAGGAGGAAACTTAGAGAAGAGATAAACAGGAAATTGGAAAATAAAGGTAGGAAGAGTTAATCATCAGTCGGTAGCTTACCTTCATACTTCTTAGTGCTTACCAAGGCCTTGTAAAAATCAAACAAGTCCAAAGCTATATACTGTCTCTTTTCTCTGTGATCGCAATATACAAGTTTACCACGCGCCTTACCTTTTATTTCTGGCTTAAGTATTCCCCTTATAGTTTTAGTTTCCGTAGAGGTTAATTTAACCATGATCTGGGGTCTCTTGCCTGAGATCTTGGCTATTCCAACTTTAGCAAAGGTAGTAATGGATGGATCGTATTCAAGCCTTAATTTTAATTTGCTTAGAGAATCGTTACATGTTGGTGAGCCTGGATATATGTTACAGTGCTCTTTAGCTTTGATTTGAAGATACCTTTGAGCGAGATCGAAGCATCCTAAGCATAAGCTGAAATTCTTGACGTTAACTTTAGCATAATATGTAACTTCCTTGCCCCCTTGCTGCTTTTCACGAATAACCCTTGTTTTATTTTCGAAAGCTGGGATATGTTCCCTTAAAGCGTTAATGAACTCATCTACGTACTTCAAATCAATATAAAACATCACCCAATTCTTCCATTTTTCAGGATTGATGCCTCTAATGGATGTCCTTTCAAGGTGATAATTTTTCACGTCTAGCTCGAATATTATGGAATCGTTGCTTATACTAACATCCACGTAGACCTCTTCTTTAGGTAGTTTAAAACCACGTTTGTTCTCTAAATAAGTTTCTTCCCAACCTAATTGCTCTGGCGAGATTTCAAGCCACTCCGGAGGTATTAACCTCTCAATAGATATAACCCTCCCTCCAAAATCGGAGTATACTATTGGAATTGGCATGCTTACTTTTCTATCTGGGCTCCTGGGTACGTAGAAGCCATTATTTATAAGCTCCTCCTGGATCTCTAGTGAAGCGGGAAAATATATTTGAAGGGAATCAACAAGGTATCTTCCAACCTTATACATTTCCATTCTGATCCCTCTCCATCCCTGCTATTTCCCCTTATTAAGTCTTTAGGTACTAAACCGAAATACTTAACATCTATTGAGGTAACTTCTTGGGGGAGGGAAGATGGCGTTCTTAAAGGTAGTCCCCCTGGAAAAGGCCCTTGAAGTCGTGCAATCCTTCAAAATATCCCCAGGAATTGAGGAAGTCCCCATTGAGAAGGGATTGGGAAGGATAGCTGCCGAGGATATATACTCTCCAATAGACGTTCCTCCCTTTGATAGGGCCACCGTAGATGGCTACGCGGTCAGGGCCGAGGATACGTTCATGGCCAGCGAAGCTAGCCCCGTAAGGCTGAAGGTCATCGGAAGCGTTCATGCAGGTGAAGAACCAAAATTTAAGCTGGGAAAGGGTGAGGCCGCTTACATATCAACTGGGGCCATGCTACCAGGGAACGCTGATGCCGTTATTCAGTTTGAAGATGTGGAAAGGGTAAATGGTGAAATATTAATTTATAAGCCCGCTTATCCTGGGCTCGGGGTTATGAAGAAGGGAATTGACATAGAAAAGGGTAGGTTATTGGTTAAAAAAGGAGAAAGACTGGGATTTAAGCAAACCGCTTTACTATCGGCCGTCGGCATTAATAAGGTAAAGGTCTTCAGAAAGCCCAAGGTTGCGGTGATAAGTACGGGGAATGAGATAGTGCCCCCAGGAAATGAGCTAAAACCAGGCCAAATCTACGATATAAATGGAAGAGCCCTATGCGATGCCATCAATGAGCTTGGAGGAGAGGGAATTTTCATGGGAGTTGCAAGGGATGATAAGGAGAGCTTAAAGGCTTTAATAGAGAAGGCCGTTAACGTCGGCGATGTTGTGGTGATAAGCGGGGGTGCTAGTGGGGGAACGAAGGATTTGACGGCCTCGGTCATAGAGGAGCTTGGTGAGGTTAAGGTTCATGGTATAGCTATTCAACCAGGAAAACCAACTATAATAGGTGTAATAAAGGGAAAACCGGTGTTTGGTCTTCCTGGATATCCTACAAGTTGCCTAACTAACTTTACGTTACTGGTAGTTCCCTTACTCTTAAGAGCATTAGGAAGAGAGGGAAAAATTGGAAAGAAAGTGGCTAGGCTGAAGCACAAGGTGTTCTCGGTTAAGGGTAGGAGACAGTTCTTACCAGTTAAACTTGAAGGTGATTTAGCTGTACCGATTTTGAAGGGAAGTGGTGCAGTAACGAGCTTCATAGATGCTGATGGATTTGTAGAAATTCCGGAAACCGTGGAGAGCTTGGACGAGGGTGAGGAGGTCGAGGTAACACTGTTCAAGGGGTGGTAGGATGAGGGTTAAGGTCAGGTACTTTGCGAGGTTTAGGGACTTAGCTGGGACTGGAGAGGAGGAAATAGAACTCCAGGATGGAGCAACGGTTAGAGATCTAATAGAGGAGATCAAAAAGAGACACGAAAGGTTTAGACGAGAAGTCTTTGGAGAGGAGTACGATGAGGATGCTGACGTTAATATAGCGGTTAATGGTAGGTACGTTAAGTGGGATGAAAAATTGAGAGAGGGGGATATTGTTGGTGTGTTTCCCCCGGTAAGTGGTGGTTAACACTCACAGACCTTCACGTAAACTTCCCTAGTCCTGGGGCCATCAAGCTCCACGAAGAGTATGCTTTGCCAGGTTCCTAGGAGAAGCCTTCCATCTTCAACAGGGATTGTAAGGCTGGGCCCAAGTAGAATTCCCCTTAAATGGGAATGGGCGTTATTGTCTATCCTGTCATGGAAGTAATTCATCCCCTTCGGAACTAACTTGGAAAGGATCTCCTCTATATCCCTTTTTAATCCACTCTCATTTTCATTTATGGTAAGGGCCGTTGTGGTGTGCCTCGTAAAGACCACAACTATTCCACTCTTAACGTTGCTCTCCCTAACTACCCTTTCAACTTCTTTCGTTATGTCGATTATCTCGAATTCCCTGGATGTTCTAATGGTAATACTCTTAATCATTTCGATCCCTCCAAAACTTTTAATAAGGAATTTTTTGCACTTTCTAAATATCTTTCTGCATTTATGCTTTCATTAATCGCTTTCGTCCTTAATATGACTATATCCTCGAAGGCTTGAAGAACGCTTTCATCGACCCTATCCTTTAATAACTTCTTTAAAGTCCAGTATGTCTCCTCTATAATATCATCCCTTATGACTCCATTTTTGGCCATCTTGTCCAGTACCTCAATTAGAAAACTGATCGTTTCTTTTTCTTTCCTTCTTCTCATTAGCAATCCTTTCATAAATCTCCCTCTCCACAGCTTTTATCAAGATCTCAGATGCAAGCTTTGAAGCCAAGTTACGATCTTTAATTTCAAGTACAATGTCAATTGCATCTCCTATTCTTCCCTTGTTAATCAGGTGATAAGCTATAAATCCCAAGGCTATTGATTTTCCTTTTTCTGTTCTTATCCTCCTAAGTAAGGGAACAACTTCTTCAAATTCGTCGAGTCTGAGGAAATACTTAACAGCACCTATTAGTATCTCTTCATTGGATGTTTTCTCCGTGATGGTTTTCACGATGCTTGAAAACCTTTCATCCCCCTCCTCCATGATTTCTATAATTTTCTCCCTTATCTCATCAACAATTTCTGGTGGTAGGGCTTCTATAAAAGCTTGTAGCTGTTTTAAATCTTTGAGGGCCAAGTTATCAAATATCTCCCTAGCTATATCCTCCCTATTGGGCAAACTTTCAAGGATCTCTACCGACTGATTTATAAATCCGTGGATTGCAAAGATGTATGCTAGATCCTCTTTTATATCCCTTCCAGATCTTTTCGCGAGATCCCTTGAAAGCTCTATGATCCCTTCAACACCCTCTCCCTTCCCGCTTCTTAAAAAGAGCAAAAGCTCATTGAGGGCTTGCTTTAACCAATGCTTACTTTTTATATCCCTAATAAGTTCGATCGTTCTCTCGTAACTTCCAAGCAAGAGTAGAGGCCTTATCACCTTGACTATAGCTTCCGAGCGATAAGGTTCATCTTCTATGTGCTCAAGAATAAGCTCTATTTTTCTCCTTTTATAAATCGGATTTATATCCTTCTTTTCTAGTTCTTCTAGTGTTCTCGAGAGAATCTCCAAGAGCTTCGTGTTCCTCAATTTTTTCTCACTTATTTCAACGGCATAAAATAGGGCATCCTCTAGATTGCCGAGAGAAAGTAAATAATCAACGGCCTCCCCTATAATTTGATCCCTTAGCTCTTTTGGTAAAACCTCTGAGTAACTGATTGCTTCTCTAAAGGCTTTCCTTGCAGATTTTAAACCGGTAAGTCCGCTTAGGTATCCTATGTATATTAAGGCCCTTATCAAGGTGTAAGGATCCTCTATCCTTGTTAGTTCGGAAAGGGCTAACTTGAACGCCTTCTCATACCTTGGATCATTTACCCTTGCAAGGGTAACCCCAATTCTCCCATAGGTAATTACCCGAATGTACGGATCTGGAATTGAGCTAACGGATGCCAGAACTTCATCGATAATCATCGCTTATCACCGATGTTATTTAACTCAATACTGGCAGAATTAGGGGTTAGTAACTAATTAATTTTTCGGCTGTTTTTCAATCTTCTCTATTATAGTTTTAATGTTTTCTATTCCAGGATTTACATTATCCTTGTCAATTTCAACCCAGAAAGTATTACTTAACTCGCCAAATCGTTTCATAAGCTCGCCAAATAATGCACCAGAACCCTTTACAAGATTTAAACCTGCAACCTTAATAATATCCTTATATCTAGAAATCCTCTCGTTCTTTTTCATGTAAAAGAATTCCTGAATTTTGGTTAGAGGGTAATTATCTGGATCGCTGGATGTTGTCGTGTAGACTCCGCAGGTTGGGGAGCCTTTAACTCCAACGAAAATTATTGCATCAGGTTTTTCTTCGGTTATGACCCTCCCTATAAAATCCGCTATATCCTGAATAACACGCTTAATTCCTAGCTTTTCAAAAACTTCCCTACTCATGGGAGGTCTTGGCCACTTGAGAAGCTCAAACTCAGGGCAAGGATAAGCCAAGATATGCCAATCTTCAGGTAATGAGGAGATAAGCTTCCTAACCTCTATCGCGGTCCTGTACTCTTTATCCTTTGGCCCCCTATAAACGTAGAAGGGAGTTAATAAGCACGGAGCTACCACGATGAGCTTCATCACTTTCACCAGAATAAAAATGGGAAAAGGCGAGGTTACTTCTTAAGCTTCTCGCACTTCTTAACCCACTCTTCAAGGATATCCTTAAGCTTAGGTTGCCCTATCTCCTCGAGCTCATACTTGACTCTAACCGCGGGCTTGTTGAGGTTCATGAATCTTCTTAGGTCAACTGGGGTTCCCATTATAACTACATCTGCATCGGCCCTGTTGATGGTTTCCTCGAGCTCCTTGATCTGCTTCTTACCGTAACCCATTGCTGGTAGTATGTTGCTTAGGTGTGGATACTTCTTGTAGGTCTCAATTATTGAACCGACTGCATAAGGTCTTGGATCGACGATCTCCTTGGCTCCAAACTTCTTTGCTGCTATGTATCCAGCACCGTAGCTCATTCCACCGTGAGTTAGTGTTGGACCATCTTCAATGACCAGAACCCTCTTACCCTTGATTAACTCCGGCTTGTCAACGAAGATTGGAGATGCCGCTTCAATAACTATTGCGTTCGGGTTAACCTTTTCAATGTTCTCCCTTATCTTCTGAACGTTTTCTGGGTAAGCAGTGTCGATCTTGTTTATAATTATCACGTCGGCACTTCTGAAGTTAGTTTCTCCTGGGTGGTGGGTTAGTTCGTGCCCTGGCCTGTGTGGATCCGTGACGACTATCCAGAGATCTGGCTTATAGAATGGGAAGTCGTTGTTTCCTCCATCCCAAAGGATTATGTCAGCTTCCTTCTCAGCTTCGCGAAGTATCTTTTCGTAGTCAACTCCAGCGTAGACCACCATTCCCCTCTCTATGTAGGGTTCGTACTCTTCTCTCTCCTCGATGGTGCACTCATACCTGTCTAGATCCTCAAAGCTCGCGAACCTCTGAACGATTTGCTTTCTAAGATCCCCATAGGGCATTGGGTGTCTAATTACTGCGACTTTGTATCCCATCTCCTGTAGGAGTTGGGCAACCTTCCTCGAGGTTTGGCTCTTTCCACATCCAGTTCTTACGGCCGTTACTGCGACAACGGGCTTTTTGCTCTCGATCATTGTTGACTTTGGACCTAGAAGCCAGAAGTCAGCTCCAGCCGAGTGAGCTCTGCTTGCAAGATGCATAACATGCTCGTGAGAGACATCAGAGTAAGCGAAAACAACTATATCAACATCCTTCTCCTTTATTATCTTCTCAAGGTCATCCTCAGGTAGGATTGGAATTCCATTCGGATAAAGCTCTCCAGCTAGTTCCGGTGGGTAAATTCTCCCCTCAATGTCTGGAATTTGGGTTGCAGTAAAGGCGACTACCTCGTATTCTGGATTGTTTCTAAAGAACACGTTGAAGTTGTGGAAGTCTCTTCCGGCCGCACCTAGAATTACTACCCTCTTTCTCCTCTTCTCGGCCATTTTTATCCCTCCTTCCCTTTTAGTCACAAAAATTTCAATTTTTGCATTTATAACAATTTTTGTTTAATAGGGAAAATTTTTACCTGAAATTTTTCAATAAAATTCTTAAAACTTCAAAAATTCATTCGAGAAATCTTAGATATTCTCAGATAATCTCGCGGAGTATACATTTGGAAATTTCCTCCATGGTAAACCTTTTATTATAACGCTTCGATTGCCGTTTGATGGCAAATATTGAAAAAGCCAGGGAAGAGATACTGAGTGGGAGTATCGAGAAAACGCTAATTAGATTAGCTTATCCCTTGATAATAAATAACTTAGTCCAGGTAATGTACAATCTAACGGATACATTTTGGTTAGCCAAGCTGGGAAGGGCCGAATTATCGGCCCCAGGAACCGTATGGCCCTTGTTGTGGTTCATGATAAGTATTGGTTCCGGATTCGCTGTTGCCGGATTTGCCATGGTCAGCCAATATGTTGGGGCTGGAGAGTATAAAAAGGCAAGCAAAGTTGCTGGCTCACTTTATTCTCTTCTCTTAGCACTTTCAACTATTATAGCCTTCCTTGGAATATTGATCTCTCCACTCGCCCTAAAATTCATAAAAGTGACCCCTGATGTTTACCCCTATGCTTTAAAGTATATGAAAATTGTATTTGGCGGAATCCCCATAGCCCTAACGCTTTACGCTTTCAATTTTATTTTAAGGGCCGTGGGAGATACTAAAACCCCCGTAAAGGTTAACATTCTCACCATACTCTTAAACATAATCCTAGATCCAGTTTTCATATTTGGACTAAACTACGGGGTTTTGGGGGCGGCCCTTGCAACTGTAATCTCTGAAGGTACTGGTTCAGTTATAGGCGGCTACCTGCTCTTCACTGGAAGGGTTAGCATAAAGCTAAGCTTAGAAGATTTAAGTCCCGATATTAAGCTTTACATTAAGACGTTTAAAATAGGATTACCAGCAAGCATAAGTGAATCCACGAACTCCTTTGGCTTCGTCCTTCTCAATAGGATAATATACACATATGGAACCGTTGCATTCGCAACTTATACTATAACGAACAGATTAACTAACTTCATGTTCGCCTTCGCAGATGGGATCAGTCAAGCAATGGGGACTATGGTTGGTCAGAATGTTGGTGCTGAAAAATATGAGAGGGCTAAGGAGATAGCCATTAAAGCGATGCTCACTAATTTCCTCATACTCATTTTTGGAACGATGCTTTTCATAATTTTCAGGGAAGAGATATTTAGATTCTTCATTAATGACCCAGGAATATTGAAGGAAAGTGAGAAAGTTGTGAAATACTTTGCGGCCTCATTTCCATTCTTTGGAATCTTCAGTGCAGTAACTAATGTCTTCGCTTCCGCGGGTCATACAAAGAAGAATCTCACTCTTGGTTTGATAAGGTTGTGGGGATTAAGGATACCTCTAAGTTACTACCTTGGAAAAACCCTGAAAGATAGCGCGGGAGTATGGATAGGAATGGGACTTAGCAATGTCATTGCGGCATTAGTTGGATTTTTATGGTTCTTAAAGGGGAGCTGGATGAGGAGGATAGTGGAATGAGTATAGAGAAGGCTAAAATGATGAGAAAGGAAATCTTAGAAGGTCCAATAGAGGGGACCCTTTTTAAGTTAGCTTGGCCAATAATAATCAACAATTTGATACAGGTACTGTATAACATAACAGATACTTTTTGGCTTGGAAAGCTTGGTAGGGCCGCTTTGTCAGCTCCTGGCGTTTCCTGGCCGATAATAGGAACTTTAATGGCCCTTGGAATCGGCTTCACTATGGCTGGTTTCTCAATAGTTGGACAATACATAGGGGCCGGAAACTTTGAAAAAGCTAATAGATCGGCCGGAGCTCTATTTTCTTTGATAATCTTCTTCTCAACGGCCTCCGCAATTTTGAGCATTCTAATCCTACCCTATGCTCTTTCATTTATGCACGTTACTTCCTCAATTAGACCCTACGCGTACAAATATTCCTTGATAATATTTGCTGGCGTTCCTATGTCCTTCTTATTCATGACTTTCAACGTATTAATGAGGGCCATTGGGGATACGAGAACACCAGTAAAGATAAGCCTCATCACGGTTTTCCTTAATATTATCCTCGATCCTATCTTCATATTCATCCTTAACCTTGGTGTTGAAGGGGCTGCATTGGCTACCGTTCTCTCGAATTCGGTTGGAACTGTAATTGGGGTCAGGATCCTAACGAGTGGGAGAGCTGGCCTTAAGATTTCACGCGAAAACCTCAAACCAGATTGGAAGTTTTACTCTAAGATCGTTAGAATTGGCCTTCCCTCAAGCATAGGTCAGTCCGCGAATTCCTTCGGCTTCGTTGTGCTAACGAGGATCATAATGGGCTTTGGAGATGTAACTTATGCAGCCTACGTAATAACAACTAGACTAGTTAATTTCATAACAAGCATTTCCAGGGGAATAAGCATGGCCATGAGCACGATGGTTGCCCAGAACATTGGTGCTGAAAACTATGAGAGAGCCAAGGTTATAGCGGAAAGGACAATGGTGATTAACTTCCTAATAGCAGGGATTGCCGTCTTAATAATCGGGATCTTCAGGGTCCCAATATTCAAGGTGTTCCTCAATGATCCAATGGTTATAGCGGAAAGTAAGATAGTGCTCGAGTACTTTCTAATTTCGGTACCCTTCTTTAACGGTATATTCGTAGTCGTTACGGGAGCTTTCTCATCCTCTGGCCATACAGTCAAGAGCATGATAATGAGCATGCTTAGACTTTGGGGATTTAGAATACCCCTAAGCTATGTTTTCGGCTATGTTCCCACCTTTGCTAAGCTTTTTGGATTCACAAGTAGGGGAGTATTTTTTGGGATGGGGCTGAGTAACTTTTTAGCTGCAATAGTAGGCTTAGCATGGTTCCTAAAGGGTAGCTGGATGAGGAAGATTATAGAGTAACTTAGGTGAGGAATCATGTATAGTATTGAAGTTAGAACGCACTCAGCTCTTCATGTTGTGAAGGGAGCCGTGGTTAAAGTTCTCGGAAGCGAAGCTAAGTGGACTTACTCTACCTACGTGAAGGGAAACAAGGGAGTTTTAATAGTAAAATTCGATAGGAAGCCTAGTGATGAGGAAATTAGGGAAATAGAGAGGTTAGCAAACGAGAAAGTAAAAGAAAATGCCCCAATTAAGATCTATGAGCTTCCCAGGGAGGAAGCAGAGAAGATGTTCGGGGAGGATATGTACGATCTATTTCCCGTCCCTGAGGATGTAAGAATACTGAAGGTTGTCGTTATAGAGGATTGGAATGTTAACGCATGTAATAAAGAGCACACCAAAACAACGGGCGAGATTGGCCCAATAAAGATTAGAAAGGTTAGATTTAGGAAAAGTAAAGGATTACTAGAGATCCACTTTGAACTTCTAGAACTTGAGAACCCTAGCTAGTACTATGAGGGGATCCCAAACTGGTGCAAACGGTGGAGCATAGGCTAGATCCGTGAAGAATGCATCCTTTGTCGTGAACCCAGCCATGAGCATAGCTGCAGCTGTGTCTATCCTAGGTAGTATGTCAGATCCTACAACCTGAACTCCGAGGAGTCTATTAGTCTCGTTATCCACCACACCCTTCAACCAGATCTCTCTTCCTCCAGGATAATAGTGTGGCCTTGTTGAGGCTTTTATAAATGCCGTTCTAACGTCGTAACCCTCCTTCAATGCTTCCATCTCTGTCAATCCAGTCTTTCCTATCTCTACATCCATGAACTTAGTTACAGCTGTTCCTAGCACTCCTGGGAAGTGCAGTTCCTTACCTGCTATGTTGGAACCTGCAACGTAACCCATCTTGTTTCCTGCGGGAGCTAGCGGTACCCACACTCTTCTCCCTGTTATTACATGCCTAGTCTCCGCAACGTCTCCCGCAGCATAAACGTTTTCCACGCTCGTTTGCATTTTCTCATTTGTCCATATTGCACCGGTTTCCCCAATTCTAACTCCAAGTTGCTTAGCTAGCTCTATGTTCGGCTTTATTCCAGTAGCTAAGATCACGAGCTCAGCTTTGTACTCTCCAGCATCCGTAACGACCTTCTCAACCCTTTCCTCTCCTTCAATCTTCATAGTAATCTCCTGCAGTCTTAGATTTACATGCTTCTTCAGCTTCTCCTCTAAAATATCAGTTACTTCCTTGTCAAAGGATCTCCTGAGAACTCTTTCCCCCCTCACTATCATCGTAACATTCTTTCCCTGGGCCGCAAATGCTTCGGCCATCTCAATTCCTATGTATCCTCCTCCAATAATTACAACGTTTTCAACCTTGTACTTTTCCATGTACTCCCTTATCGCCAAGGCGTCAGGGGGAAGATCTGCCGTAAATACTCCCTTGAGGTTAACTCCTTCAATAGCGGGAACCTGCGGAGAAGCCCCATTGGCAAAGACCAGGTAATCCCACTCGTAGCTTTTTTCTCCTCCGTTCTCCCTAACCCTAACGTATCCCGTGTCAACTTCTATGACCTCAGCGTTTAAGTGAAGATCTATCCCCCTTTTCTTTATGAACACCTCCGGTGGATAGTACATCAACTTATCGGGAGTAGATAAGCCCTCAACAACGTAAGGAATTCCACATGGGGCATGGCTCACCCATTCAGTGGCTTCAAAAACCTTGACATCCCATTCGGGCTTTAACCTTTTTACACGTGAAGCAGCACTCATTCCGGCCGCTCCACCGCCAATTATGACGACCTTTTTCTTCATGTTCTCACCCATCCCTGGTTTAAAAACCTTCAGTTAAAAATTTTTAAGAAGATTTAAATGCCAGGGAAAGCTTTGCCTGCTCTAAAATATTCCCTCCCTCTCGATTTCAATATCAACTAAGCGCTTGGGTTCCTCTCCAATTCTCCCCTAGTACGAGAAGCTCCTTGCACCCTTTAATTAAACTCAAGAAGGTCCCCCCATGATCATGAACCCTTCTACCTGTCTTCAAAACTAACTGCAGAGCAACCTCTTGCTATCTTCATAATCGACGAATGCTTTTTATTGCTTTTTGCTAAACTCTAAAAAAGGTGAGAAGGATGAAGCTTCCCTCCCATAAAACAAAGATTGTCGCAACGATAGGGCCGGCAACTAACTCGAAAAAAATGATCAAAAAATTAATTGAAGCTGGCATGAACGTTGCAAGAATAAACTTTTCTCATGGCACATTCGAAGAGCATGCAAAGATCATAGAGATGGTGAGGGAACAGTCACAGAAGTTAGATAGGAGAGTTGCAATATTAGCCGACCTTCCCGGACTGAAGATTAGGGTTGGGGAGATAAAGGGGGGATATGTGGAACTTGAAAGAGGGGAGAAAGTTACTTTGACAACAAAAGATATTGAGGGAGATGAAACAACGATCCCCGTAGAATATAAGGATTTCCCAAAGCTTGTATCTAAGGGAGATGTGATATACCTAAGCGATGGCTATATAGTGTTAAGAGTCGAAGATGTAAAGGAGAATGAAGTTGAAGCAGTAGTTATTTCTGGTGGAAAACTCTTCTCGAGGAAAGGGATAAACATTCCAAAGGCCTATCTTCCCGTTGAAGCTATAACTCCAAGAGATATAGAGATAATGAAGTTCGCAATCGAACATGGCGTCGATGCAATAGGACTCAGCTTTGTTGGAAACGTTTACGATGTACTAAAAGCGAAGAGCTTTTTGGAGAGAAATGGCGCAGGTGACACCTTCGTTATAGCTAAGATCGAAAGACCCGATGCTGTTAGAAACTTCAATGAAATTCTAAATGCCGCTGACGGGATTATGATAGCCAGGGGTGATCTAGGGGTTGAGATGCCAATAGAACAACTTCCAATTCTCCAGAAGAGGTTAATTAGGAAAGCCAACATGGAAGGAAAGCCTGTAATTACGGCAACCCAGATGCTCGTTTCCATGACAATGGAAAAAGTCCCAACAAGAGCTGAAGTTACAGACGTTGCCAATGCAATACTAGATGGAACCGATGCCGTTATGTTGTCTGAAGAAACAGCAGTTGGAAAATTCCCGATTGAGGCCGTCGAGATGATGGCAAGGATAGCGAAAGTAACTGAGGAATATAGGGAAAGCTTTGGGATAACCAGAATGCGAGAGTTCCTGGAAGGAACGAAGAGGGGAACGATAAAGGAGGCGATAACCAGGAGTATCATTGATGCCATCTGCACTATAGGTATAAAGTTCATATTGACGCCAACTAAAACGGGTAGAACGGCAAGATTGATCTCCAGATTTAAGCCAAAGCAGTGGATACTTGCATTCTCTACGAGGGAGAAAGTTTGCAATAACCTAATGTTCAGCTATGGAGTGTATCCATTCTGTATGGAGGAAGGGTTCAATGAGAATGACATTGTTAGGTTAATAAAGGGACTAGGATTGGTTGGAAGCGATGACATAGTTTTGATGACGGAAGGTAAGCCGATAGAGAAAACCGTTGGGACTAATTCAATAAAGATATTCCAAATAGCGTGAGGTGGTTAAGGTGAAGATCTACTATAAGGATAGAGAATGGCCACCGGAGTATAGGAAGGTTCTCGAAAAAATGAAGGAAATAATAGACCCCGTAACAGGGGAGAGCATATTAGATTCAGGGGTTTTAGCTGGATTGGAGGTAAAAGGTGATACATTGAAAGTTTGGCTCAAATTCGAAAGCAACGCTGAATACAATATCCTGGGTAGTGCGGCCATGGCATACTCGAAAATCGTCGGTGATATCATGGAGAAATTCGCACTAGTAATGTTCGATAAAGTTTACGTTTACGACTTAGGGAACAACCCAATTGGAATTTTTGAGAATAAAGGAAACGGAAGAAAATAGGTTTTTAAGAAATTCATCCAAGATAAGGATCTTGGAGGTAACGATATGGAAGTTGAGGGAGGGCTTCCCCTATATAAAATGGCCGAGTTTTCTCTTGAAGAATTGCTAGGAATGGCAATAAAATCCGAGATCGGAGCTCAAAAATTCTATGAGAGCTTAGCGAAGCATGTAGATTCCAAACCTTTGAAGGAGAAAATAGAATGGCTGGCCGGGGAAGAAAAGAGGCATGAAATACTATTAAGAAAGCTTTATTCAGAAATGTTTCCTGGAAAAGAGATTGTATTCCCGAAGGAACATATAGGCCCGGAGCTTCAACCGGTTGCTGAAGAACTCAAGGGTATCCAGAATATAATCGATCTGATTAGATTGGCAATGAGGGCCGAGGAGATCGCCTCAGAGTTCTATTCTAAATTAGAGGAGATGGTTGAAGATGACAAGAAAAAGAAGCTCATGAGATACCTAAGTGATATGGAAAAAGGCCATTACTATACCCTAAGGGCCGAATACGAGTTATTACTTGATTGGGAGATGTATAGCCAAATGATGCATATAGGCCCATGATCTTTCAACATTTATCCCATTTCATTAACTGTTTTGAGATTCTTCGTAACCCCCTCATCTCCACATTTAATAACTCAGCGCATAGAAGGGGAGTATACAGAAAGCCCTTAAAATTCTCAAAGGTAGGGAAGGCGTTGAGAGAGGTTTTTCAGCTAAATCTCTCGCTAAGGTAGTCTCCAAGGAGAAGATTGGAAGAACATTCCATTAACAACCAATACTGGATCACACCCTTATTGAACTCTTAAACGCTATTTGAAAAGCTGTAATTCAAAAAAGCTCTAAAATACCCAGGCAAAGACTTGTTGCTCTTCGAAACATAATGTAGAGACAGCATTAAAAGAAAGTTGGCCTCCCACTCCCCGTCATCTCAAAAAAGAAGCCGCCAAAAGAACAGTCCCCTTCAAGGCTTAATGCTATGACATGTTTAGTTAATTTTGATTAACTAAAATGGTAACATTTAAGTAAATTATAATTAACTAAAATTGGGCGATAAGATGGAGGAGTATATCAGAAGAATACTAACCCTAGGGAGAAAGAGGCTAGAGAAGTTCGCGCTCAAAGGGGGAAAACCTCTACCCGAAAGGCCCTTAATAGTAAAGCTGATGGAAGAGATTCGAGGGTTCCTTGGATCTGGTGAGAATAGAGTGATCCTATTGTACGGGCTTAGGGGTGTAGGAAAGACCACGATGCTGGCCCAGCTCTACCTTAAGCTGATCGGGGAGGTAAGCGGTGAAAGGATTCTTTATGCTTCGGTAGACGAGATTAAGATGCTCGGCTACCGATTAAAGGATGTTTTTGAATCCTACGAGCATATCATAGGAGAGAGACTTGAGGAGCTAAGAGAGCCAACAATTTTCCTCTTGGATGAGGTTCACTACGATGAGGAGTGGGATTTAGCCCTTAAAGTAGCCTACGACAGGGCAAGGAACCTGATGATAGTAGCCACGGGTTCCTCTGCAATCGAACTGAAGCTGAGTACCGATTTAGCAAGAAGGGCGAAGAGGTTCCACATTACTCCCCTAACTTTCACCGAGTACCTCCTCCTGAAAGGCATTCGCGTGAATGAAGAAGTGAAAAAGGTTCTAAAGCGACTCCTACTGGCGGGAGAAGTCGAAGGAATTGAGGAGGAAATAAGGAAGACATTCCTAACCTTTGACCCGATTGAGGTTGAAAGGTATCTCCTTTATGGCTCGCTCCCCTTAGCATTATCTTCCAGGGAACCGCTTGAGGAAACATACTCGATAGTGGAAAGGATAATCCGATGGGATCTCGCTAAGATGGGCTTCTCCCAGGAGGTTCTTGAAAAGGCCTTTTTACTAATGCTTATGCTAGCCTCTGGTGAAGCCCTTAACTATGACAGATTAACGTCTCGTCTTGGAATTTCCAGACCAGTCCTAGCTAAGCTTCTGTCAGCTTTTGAAAACCTTGAAGTTATATTCCCGGTCAGAGCTTATGGATCTCTTGGAAAAGCAATCAGGAAGACCCCAAAGTACAAGTTCCTCGCACCTGTCATCAGGACTTCGATACTCAACCACTTTGGCCTCCTTGAGGTTAATGAGAAGATCCTCGGGAACCTCCTTGAGGATGTGGTTGCCCTTTACTTATACATTATAGCGAGAGAACTCTCAGGTTCGGTAACTTATGATGCTGAAAAGGGTGGTGCCGACTTTATTCTGACGACTCCCATCGGGAGGATCGTTCTTGAGGTTGGGTGGGGCAAGAAAGGCAAAGAACAGGTGAAGAGGACGATGAAAAAGATAGGAGCCGAGAGAGGAATCATCATTCACGGTGGAGATTTCAGGGAGAAGAATGGAGTGATATGGCTCCCAAAGGAATGGTTCCTCCTAATGCTTTGATAGTAAGTTAGGAGCTTGCATCAATTTAAAAAGGGAAAGCTTTCAAGTTAAGGGATCTTTTCACAGTTCACAATTTTTTAATCTTTTCGAGCTCAAAGAGAACAACCAAAATGGTGCGGGGGCGGGGATTCGAACCCCGGAACCCCTACGGGAGGGGATCTTGAGTCCCCCGCCTTTGACCAGGCTCGGCAACCCCCGCACTTCAAGTGGTAAATGAAAGCATGGACTTTAAAATCTTATGGTTTCAGAAAAGAGCAATGGTAGCCCCGCGGGGATTCGAACCCCGGTCGCGGGATCCAGAGTCCCGCATGCTTGGCCGCTACACCACGGGGCTACGTCCAATTTTCACTCAACGTTAATGCCTTTTAAGCTTTGCGGTTTTATTCAAGCCGTTTAGGCAGATTCCTCCTTTAAAATTTCTAGGCGAGGAAGCCAAAAACTTAATATACAGGGAAATGGTAACTTCGTTAAATCCGGTGGTGAATAAAATGGCAAATTTGATTAGGCTACTATCGAGCCCCTCTTCTACTATCCTTGGTAATGATAGGAGATTAAAGGTAATAGAATTCCTCAGAGAGCACAATAATGAAGCTGAGGTTAGCGAGCTCGTCGAATACATATGCAAGGCCGAGGGGAATGAAGACAGGAGGCACAGGAAGAGCGTCTACGTGAGCCTAGTTCAAACTCATCTCCCAAGGTTACAGAGGGAAGGGATCGTGAATGTTGAGAGAGGAAGAGTCTACCTATTGGGTGTACCATCCGAAGTTCACACCTTCATAGAACTTAAGAACGAGGGAAAAAATTTATGGCCCCTGGCTTACCTAATTTTCTCATCAATTTCCCTACTTGTCTCCCTTGCATTAGCAAGCTCAGAAGGTGTAATATTTTCTCTCATCCTCTTGGCACTGTCGATTTTCCATTGGATATGTACTAGGTAATGAGGGGTTACCAGAGTTAAACTTCCAACTACCTATATACAACTTCCCCTCCATTTTAGTTTGGGTCTCACACCAGGTGGGATCCAGCAACTCAGGAGATGGAAAAAGTGAATAGATACTTGATTGCCGTCTTTGGCCTTTTGGCCGCATTTGGCCTCGTGCTCGGCGTAGGGGCCAATTTTAGTGACTACAACGCCAGTAGGAGCGTCCACTGGAACATAGTAACGGACGACAGTGAGCTAATCGACTTAACCCCAATACAACCTTATTCGTACATAAATGAAACTACCGGAAAGCTAGTTATAGACTTCTCAGCTAACAACCCGAACTATCCAGGTTACGGAAACGGAGTTAGTCCAGCAAGTGAATACAACTTTGACGAAGTTTTCGGGGTAAGCAACCACCTTTGGGAAAACGTACCAATAGTCGTTGAACTCAAGTCAACTAACTCACATATAGAATTCTACGGAGCAGACAGAAATGTATACTCAGCATATGACGGAACAATGGCAAGCGCAAGCGACTCAGCTAGGGATTGGGTATGCTTTGTCGTGCAGCCTGAAGACATGGTAAAGATAGGAATGGACTTATCAGCTAACGGGGATTACCCCGGAGAAATGTGGACTGGAACATTAGAGATTAAGGCCTACAGGCTCGGCACTGAGCCAGCTGACTTAGTTGGCAAGTGCGGGCAGGGGCCTTGAATTAGTAGGAGGTATTGAAAATGAATAAATTGTTTGGAATAGCCCTGTTCCTTGCAGGGCTTATGTTAGCAGTTGGCGCGGGGGCCAACTTTAGGTATTTCGAAGCAAATAGAGATATGAGCGTAGCCATAGTGAGCGACGACTCAGAGTTAATAGATCTAACCCCAGTACAACCTTACGTGTACCTGAACAACGGAAAATTGACTGTAGAGATCTCGTCAAACAATCCAAGCTATCCCGGATATGGAGAAGGTCTTAGCACAGACAGCATTTACGTATTTGAGGAAATGTTCAACGTCAGCAACGAACTTTGGGAAAACGCCCAGCAGGATTACCCAATATGTGTAACTGTAAAAGCTGAATCACCCGTGAAGGTCTTTGCCGGAACTTACAACAGCCCAATAGCGGGACCCGACTACCAGATCTCATTCACGGTATACCATGGTCAGCCCGTTTCAGTTGGAATGATATTCAACAACACCGGGTTAAGCAGCGGTGAACACCAATTCCAGATAGACGTAAGCGCAGTCGCTGGTGAATGCCACTGAAGGGGCTCCGCCCCTTTAGTTCCCCTTTTGGGTGACGAAAAATGCGGGTCTCCGACATCTTAATTAGCCTACTATTGGTTGGTATCGTGGTACCTTCGGTGGTAGGCTTTCTGATGGGGAGACCCGTGTTCGTTTCCTACGCATACTCCGACAGCATGGTACCTACCATAAACAGATGGGATGTCTTCTTCATCAACCCCCTTTCCAAGGGAGAGGTTGGGGATATAATAGTGTTCAACCTTTCCGGAAGATGGACTGTTCACAGGGTTTACGCGATAACCGAAGAGGGTTACATAACCAAGGGCGATAACAACGTTGCAACGGATCAGCAAGACGGCAAAAACCCACCTGTACCGAGGGATCAGGTAATTGGAAAGGTGATAACCCTGGGAGGAAAGCCAGTTAAGATACCGAAGCTAGGGATGTACTTAAGATCAAGCAACTCCCAATACCTTGCTATTACCCTAGTTGTAATTGGAGGAATAATGCTAGGTACCGGGAATAAGGTTAAGAGGAAGAAGAGGAGAAGGGGAAAGGTTATCGATACTGGAACGCTCTATTTAATGCTCTCAGCACTACTAGCCTTTGGGATAGTATTCGCCGGTTCAACCCTATGGGGAGAGATAAGCGTAACTTACGTTTCAACACTAGGTGGTGGACAGAGGGAAGGGTGGTACCTTCCTGGGAGCGTCGTTGAAGAAAACGTAACGATCAAGAACTACGCGAGGATACCCATGGTCTTCATAGTTAAGGGGAAAATAGTGAACGACACGATCTTCAAGCTAGGTGGTGGTGAGGAAAGGGTCATCAAGGGAATTATTCACGTGCCTGAGGAAACCAGGGTGTACACTGAAAGGGTTAACGTTTACTCTTACTACCCACTCCTTCCAACGGGAACCATTGAGAGAGCATACTCGATAAACCCCTACTTACCCCTAATCATCGAAGGGTTGCTGGTCTTCCTGGCCCTCGCAATGATAAAGCCATTCCTCGGGGAACCTGAGTACATATCTTTAGGGAGATTTTGGAAATGAGAAGAAAGGTTATTGGAATATTGCTAATTTCATTGGCCCTCCTTATGGTGAAGGTTGGAAGCTCATCAACGTTCAGGGAAACTAGCATGGAGAGGCAGATAATAGTTGGGTACGGTGATGACCCCTTCATAGACGTTCAGTGCAAGTTCATAAGATGCTGCCCAGGAAACGTGATAACGATAAAGAATAACCTTGACTACCCAATATATGCCACTTTAGTAAGAAGAAGCTTCTGCGGTCACACCTGCGAGGTTAACATTGGAAGGATAGATCCAGGATACTCGAAGAAGATCTACGTCTTCCCAGGGAACTATACGATCAAAGCTTCCTGGGATGGGGGAGGGGCTAAATTAAATGTTAAATGTAGGAGGAGAAGATGTTGAGGATTAAGGATAAAAGAATGCAATACGCTTTCATCGGCCTATTTTTGATTTTCCTGACTTTGTCTATAGCTTCATACATGAAGCCCGCATCGTTCGAGCGCAGGGTGCTAGTTGAAAGCGTGGTTGAAGAAGGTGTACTAACGCACACGGCTCACTTCACGAACTCGACGATCTACGGTAGCTACGCATCGCTGGAATATTACCCGACAAAGGTCACCGACTACATACTAGGGGAATATAAGTATAGGATAATTCCCAAGGAAGAGGGTAACTACACACTAGAAGGGATAACCTCATATTACGTAACCAAGGGGAAGGAGAAGATCTACCTGCTTAACGAGACGACCTTCAGGTACACGGGTAACTTAACCAACGGAAGGTTCATGCAAGACTTCAAGGTTAACCTAACCAAGATAAATGGGAGGGAAGCTGAAATAAGCAAGGCCCTCAACTTGCCGAGGCTAAGCTATGAGCTAACCGTGATAGCAAGGGTCAAGAGAGGAAACGGAACGTTCACCCAGGAGATGCCAGTGGTTAACGATGCAGCAAGCGGTTTAACTTATATAGAAAACACCGAAGAAAAGAAGGTAAATAACAAAGTTAAGACCATAAATGAAAACCTTGAATTCCTGGGAATGCCAGTTTCTAGGGCTAGAATCTTGTTCCCGGTGCTAACGCTGATATTCGGGATCCTCACCCCAGTGACATGGGAACCCAGGAAGAAGAAGTGGAAGGCGATAGAGGGTAGGCCAACTGGAATAGGGCAGAGGGTTATAGTTGAGGATATGAAGAGCTTAAAGAAGGTGTCAAGCATCGTTGGAAGTCCAATAATACACTACGAGACCGATGGGATAGATATATATGGAGTAATAGACGGTAATGTCCTCTACGAATATTGGGAGCTCAGGAAGAGCGGGCCTTAATCCAGGCAACTAGTATTATTATCCCAATCCCGAGGATGACACCTAGGATGAACATTAAGAGCTCCCTTCCCTTCCCAACTACAGTTTTTGTTATCTCCGATGTTTTTACCATCGTTTTCGTCATTGTTATCGTTTTAGTTATCGTCTCGTTCTTTGAAACTGTTATAGTCTTTTCACTCACCTTTTCCTCTGTCTTCGTTATTACCTTTGTAATGGTAGTAACTGCTACTGCTGGAGCTTCATTCTCACCCTGAACCTCGAAGCTTATAGTCGAGTTGTAGAGCTTTACCCCGTGGGATGCTAACGTTACCGGAACCGTGTAGTTTCCTGGGGTGACTGCGACTAGCTTTATTGAAGCATTCCTAGCGGGGAGCACAACGCTACCCGCTGAAACCCTACCCTCGGATAGTAAACCGATCCCTGGGGGTAGATTTAGCGTTAGGTTCCCCTCGATGTTATGGCTTAAAGTTACGTTGACCTCAAAGGGTACCCCCAGAGATACAGAAACTGGATAAGAAATGTTTACGCCAATGTTTAGAGGTTCAACCTCAACCACTGGAGAATTCGAGGAGAACTTAAGCATCGACAATCCACCGCAAGCTAGGGGGTATGGGACTGGACCCTCAACTGTAACTTTACCGACGTTCACCTTACCCTCCTTGGTGGGTAAAAGGGTGAAGCTCAACTCCACACTTTTTCCCGGATCCAGGGAGCTTATGTAAACCGAATCCCTACCGATTACCTTCACCCCATCACCGGGATTGAACTTAGCGAGCATCCCCATGACTCTGCTATTCCCCTCGTTCATCACGCTAACCCTAACCTTGAACGGGGATAGAAGGGTAACCCTCTCAGGGGCCTTTACAGTTACGTTAAGATAGGCTAGATACCTCGGCTTCTCGCTCTCGTTGTAGAATGCTATGAAGAGCCCCTTCTTACCGTTTTTATCCTCATCCGTTTCAAGCAAGCCGAGCTTTATCCCATCGTACTCTATGGAATCTACTACAGTTGGGTTAGCCCTCAAGGTTCCCGAGTACAGCTCATCGCCACAGTTGTTAGATATAACTATGTAGGAAACTCCATCCGCAAGCCCCTCGAGCTTAACTATGAGCGGACCCACCGTGAACCCCTTACCCTCGTACAGCCAGAAGACCTTTGAGGGATCGTAGGCTATTGAAACATTTACACCCCTCAATAAAACGGCTAGGGAGATAACCGGATCGCAGAGGTTACCCTTCATCTCACACCTGAAGCCGTTGTACTTGACTATGAAGGGGCCAACGTAAGCGTACTTACCCTCCTCCACCCAGTAATCTTTACCCTCGAACTTAACGTCAAGGATGCTCGAGGATTTATTGTTAACGACAGTCATGTTTAAGCCGGAGAGGGTTATCTTATAATCCCCATAGGTTACATTATCTAGAAGCTTAAGCTCTCCAGAGAATATTTCGGGTCTTGGAGTTATAACTACTTTATAACCCCCAACCTCAAAGGAATCCTTGTAAACTTTCTCACCGGTTCCGTTGCTAACGGTTACCTCGAAGGAATCAACGGTAACATCCTTAACCCTTATGACGTACCTTCCAACCTTAATGCTCTGGTTAATCAACGCCGGCGGGAAGGTGACGTTGAGGTAAACCATTGGGTTCTCTCCCAGGAAAACCTTCTCAACCTTAACCTTAACATCGCCAACCTTCTCCTCTTCCCCGGGCTTTAGGGAGAGATAGCTAACACCGCTAGGGGTTGAGAGTGCTATTAAGACCTCTCCATCAACTCCTACATCCCTCACCACTATAGCGTTATCCCCATAGCTAACGCTCTCCCCTAGGTTAGCCCAGCCAACGAAGGTAGATGCCGACACCCCTGGGAGCATGAGGAGTATTAGCACTAGGATTAGCTTCCTCACCCTTCACACCCCCAGTAGGAAGAGTATCAAGCTTCCCCCTCCAACGCTCATGAACTTGGACATCAGCACCTGACCAATGTACATTCCTATGGCGAAGACCCAGAGTAGTATCACGAAGTAGTAGAGCGAAGCGAGAAGGTTACCTCCATCCGCTACTTTAATTGCCAAGGCCGAGAGGAGTGAGTGGACTATCATGATTATTATCAGGGATAGATCGAGGAGCTTAAGCCCGCTCGGGGGTATAACGTGGATAACGTTACCTATGTACTCCGTTGGAACTTGGAACTTGCTGAATATCGAATTTATCGTGACGGCTACCTGGAAGGATGCTGCTAGGGAGAATGCAAAGGCCCCCGTCAATCCCAGGATTATTCCTATGAAGTTTGAGACGCTCTGGAGCCTCTTCCTCCTAAGCCTTACGAGCCTCTCGAAGTTCCTGCTTATAACCTTACCAACGTAATCCGGCTCGGCCCCTAGCCTAAGGCTCTCCCTGAATATCTCTGAGAATATACCTATCAACCAGCTACCAGTCTCAGCTATGAAGAAATCCCAGGCCCTGGCTGAATCAACCCTAACGGCGAGCCTCCTGTAAAGGGCCCTTATATCCTCCGTGAGCATTCCGAAGTCGTGGGCACTGAGGTATTTAAGTACCAGCAAAAGCGAGGCACCACTTGCAGCTAGCGATGAAGCTAAGCTCCTTATGAAAGCAGGGAAGTTCTCATCCTTCCTGAATATTATTCCCTCCTCCTTCCTAACGACGTTACCTAAGTAAGCTAAAGGAGTTAGGGATAGGGCTATCACGAATGGAGTGGGAAGGTGAAACCTCGGCCTTATTAGAGCGAAGTAGAGGAGGAAGACTATTGGAACTAGCATGCCCGAGATTATTGCAGCCCTCTTTATCCTCCTATACCTAGGAGTCTCAACCCTCTTCTCGGCCCATATAGGATCCTCGGGCATCCTATACTTTATCACGAGTAGTGAACCGATCTCGGCCGCGAGTATTAGGAAAGCTAAATAAAGGGCTAACCTACCTATGTTCTGGCCCGTCAATATGGGCCCTATGATCATGAAGGCTCCTGCGAAGACTATCGAGATTATAACCGACTCGTAAATCTCCTTGAATATATCCAAATCATAGAGGGCCCCCTCGTAGAAGGTCTGATAATCATCCATAACGGTTTGCTGCTCCTGGAACAGGTAATCCTTTAGCTCGACACCGCTATCCAAGGAATAAGCTAGTCTATCCAGGAAGTCAGCAAAAACTTTACTGGGGGTTCTCTTCGCTAGGAACCTGAACGCTTCTGGTAGGGATCTATGGAGCTTGTCAACGATTATGTAAACCTTCTTCATCTCATTGGCTATGGCCCCAAGCTTGGGATCCTTTGCAAGAACCCTGAGTATATCCGTTCTCCCTATCTCACTCGTCGAGAGGACAGCGAAGTAAGTTATGAAGTAAGGTAGCTTGGAGTTTATGGAAAGCCTCTTCGAATCAGCAGCTAGGTAAGGGTAGGCAGCAACGTACACAGCTATTATAGCTGGGACGAGGTACATGAAGAAGACTAGGCCCCTGGGAAGGGTTATCAACCTAGTGAAAAAACCCATTACAAGGAAAAGAATTCCCGAGCCAGCTAACCCTGGGATGAGGATCTTCTTCATGTACTCCTTTGGATTTAGGTCTGCCTTTACGAAGATGCTGATCTTCTCTTCTTTAGGCATTGGAATCACCTCAGATCCTGAAGCTCAATCCCTCGATACCCCTCTGGTAGAAGGCCTTAATCTCCCTGTACACATCCCAGTAATTGAATATCTTGAGCTCAACCATCCTCTGAAGGATCCTAGCCCTGAGGAAGAGCTCATCGTATATCGCCTTGGGATCCTCGTACCCAGCTATCTCGGCTATCTTATTCTCGAGTATGTAGGAGTTGTTCATACCCCTGAATATGTGCCTGTCGTTTACAGGATCCCACTCGAAGACGTTCCTGGTTGCAACTCCTCCGAGTTCCTCGTAGTAACCTTCTATCTCGACTACTGTGATAACCCTTCTCAGGAACTTACCCTTAACGTAAACCGCTTGCTGGAACAGTGCGATGTTAAGGTTATCTATGAAGGTTATAGGAACGTTTATAGGTGAGCCCGTGAAACGCTGGATCATCTTCTTAACGTCACCAGCGTGGAAGGTACTCATAACAGGGTGTCCCGTCTGCATGGCCTGGAAGGCTATGTTACCCTCAGCACCTCTAATCTCACCGACTATGATGTAGTTTGGCCTAGATCTTAGAGCAGCTTTCAGGAGGTCGAACAGCGTAACCCTACTCTCCTCGGGACCCCTCTCTCTGGTAACGAGCCTCTGCCAAGTTGGATGGGGGACCTGAACCTCAGGAGTATCTTCAGCTGTATAGACCTTTGATCCCGGCTTTATGAAGGGAATTATAGCGTTCAAAGTAGTTGTTTTACCCGAGGCAGTCTCACCGCAGACGAATATGCTCATACCATACTCTATGGCCAACCAGAGGTAAGCGGCTATCTCTGCACTCATCGTACCCCAGGCTATAAGCTGGGTTATGCTCAGCGGGGTTGCTGCAAACTTTCTTATCGTTGCACTAGGACCCTTGAGCGAGATATCTGGGGAGTAGATTATGTTTATACGAGAACCATCAGGAAGGGTTCCATCAACTATTGGGTTCCTATCGCTGACGGGCCTTCCTATCCTCTCGGATAGGTTCTTCAAATAATCTGCAAGCTCTATGTTATCTTTCCACTTTATGTTCGTCGGTAGATGCTGGAATATCTTGTGGACAACAGAAACGTAGTTCGCACCTATTATGTGGATATCCTCAAGGTAGGGATCTCTCGCTATTGGTTCCAGGGGACCTATTCCAATTATATCCCTCTTCACAAGATACCTGAACTTCTCCATCTCCTCCTTGGTTATCTTTAATCCCTTCCTCCCCTTCACCAGGGAGAGAACTGCTTCCTCAAACAGGGAATCAAGGAACCTCTCGAATTCCTCCTGCTCCTCTGGAATATCCCTAGTAGGTGCTAGCTCAAGGATCCTATCCTTTATCAACTTGTACTTCTCCTCTTCCTCCCTGTTCTCTATCCTCGGCTCTATCACTATGTACTGGGTTTCCGTTTGGGGGTCACCATAGATGTGTATGAATATCGGATCACCAACGGGATAGATTATGTTGGGATATGGGATATCCCTCATCTCGGTGGTTAGCTGAACGTGAAACTCGGGGACTTTACCATACTTACGCCTAAACTCCTCAACGTACTTCCTAAGGTGAGGATTCCTGCGCATTGCCTCCTCAAGCGTTCCTGAAACGGCCTCTGCCATATCACACCACCGCCGCTATTTCTACTACCAATCCAACCCTAGGTTCAACCCTAAACGGTATTATCTTCTGAAACACCCCCTTAGCATTGTTGTACTTCACTATAGTCGCTGAGTTCTTTAAGTCCCCACCGAAGACCCTAACGTTGAGCCTCATGAGCAAGGTTGACGCTTCCTCAAGGAGGAACATCACATCCCTCGAGAGCTCCTCGGGGTTAGCGGTTAATATTATAACCTTCCCAAGGCTCGAGAGCCTCTTAATGTACATCAGGAAATTTCTCACCGCACCGACATCCTGCTCTCGCGAGAGCACGGATGAAAACGAATCGATGATGATAACATCTTGATCCCAAAGCCTCGGCTCACCGAGTAATCTACTTAGGAACTTCCTCTCCTCGCTAACACCGCTAAGTAAAGGGTAGAGGGAGACGAAGACGAGCTTTTTTCTTATCAGGAAAGGGATAACATCGTAGCTTATCGACATCATCTGCTTGATGTACTCAACGGTTGTGTATTGGCTCGAAATGTAAGAGGAGGTATATCCATTCATAAGGAAGCCGTAGAGTAATCTTTGAGAGATTATTGACTTCCCTGTCCCCCTATCCCCCTCAATGAGCATTATCGTACCCGCTGGAATGCCACCGCCTAGACGCCTGTGGAGCTCATCTCCCTTCAGCTCTATCTTTAGTAGCTCTTCAACCATGCTGGATCCCTCCTTCAGATCTTAAAGATCAAAACCCTCTCCTTCCCGTTCTCTAGAACCACTTGTATCCTGTGGTACCCTGGATCCAAAGCATTCCCAAGAGTCACTTGGATCGCCCCTACCTCCCCAGGATCTAAGGAGCTTATCGAGTTCCCGTTAACATCGGTGAACGTTAAATTCGCGGGAGGGATTATGTTACCATCTATGAACACTTGGATTGAGTTAGAGCTGAAAGCTATTGAATCCTTCCCTATGTTCTTGACGTAGAAGGTGTATGTGTAAGGGCCAGTCCCACTAACCGGAATCTTGCTGGGATCGTTAATTATCGCGAAGTCAACCCTCAAGCTATCAGCTAGCATTGTTCCCCTATCCTTCATGCTGTTCGCTAGATCGTTGGTGACGTAAGCTAAGGCCCCAGCTACGCTACCCGCTATGATCACTGCAACGATGAACATTATTAGCTCGCTTGCTGGACCTCCAGCGGTCATCAGCTCACCTCCATCGGGCATTGAATCGAGGTTGAGTCAACAACGTATGCGGTTCCATTGTAATGGTAAGCTATGATCGCCACGCAACCGTTATTGAAAGCGAGGGTTAGGTGATTTAAGCTCCCGCTCGTATCTCCCCCGGGGATAGTTATACTATAGCTCTCGCCGGGGATTAGATAGGTGACATCGACGGAAGACACATAGGTACCGTTGTGAAGCACATCAATTTTACCCTCAAGGGTTTGACCTAGATAGGTGAACGCGACATCAACGTGAGTCGAATTAACGTAAGATATCGAAACGTTACCAATATCGAAGTGTAACTGGGAAGTGCGGAGCGAATACCAAAACTCCCTCGCGGCTTGAACCTCAAGGTAACTATTCTCCCATGCTATGTAGAGAGTCCCCAATCCTATTAAAAAAGAAATAAAGACTATCGCTGCACTCGCTGAAACGCTGAACCCCAATGGTTACCCCTCCAGGCTAGACTCCATAGAACTCATCGAGGGTCTTCTCTAGCATCTTCACCTCCCTTTCAAGCTTATCTAGTACATCCCTCGTGATCCTTAGGCCCCTAAGCCTCTCTATGAAGAGGAGGCTTATCAGGTGATCTTGGACGGTTAACTTCTCAGCAGGCTTCCATTCGGGATCCCTGTGGTGAGGCCTAGTTCCCCTGGCAAATCTGAGGAGCTGGTTGAGAACCTTTTCGCTTATCCAGCCGATCTCGTAGTAGAACTCAAGGACTTTCTCTAGGTTCTGTATTCCCACCCTGTCGATTAGGAAGCCAAGCCACTTGAGGGCTATCATTATGGACACCACGTCCTCAGGTATTTCCTCGAGCCTAGCCTTCTTTGGCTCTTCCTCGAATAGGATGCTCGCGATGTCCTCTGGGATCTTCATCTTTTCGGACATTTTACCCACCTCCTCCTTCTCCTTTTCCTCTTCCACTTCCTCCTTCTTTTCCTCCTCAACAACCTCAACTTCAGGGGTTACAACTTCTTCCTCTTCAGGAGGAACTTCCTCCTCAACAACCTCAACCTTTTCCTCCTCTTCGGGAACTTCAACAACAACCTCTTCTTCGGGCTTAGCAGCTTCAGCTTCCAACTCCTCAACCTTTTCAGCTAATTCACCAACTTCCTCAGCGGTAACCTCTTCTCCCTTCTCAATCTTCTCCTCCAACTCCTCAACCTTCTTCTTAGTCTCCTCCAACTTTTCACCGGTTAGCTTTTCCTCTAACTCCTCAACCTTCTTGTGTATCTCCTCAACCTTCTTAGCCAGCTCTGACTTCTCTTCCTTGGGCTTCTCCTCAAGTAACTCCTCAATCCTCTCAACCTTCTCGGTGACTTCAGCTGCTTTTTCCGCTATGCTCTCGGCCTTCTTCTCATGAACTGCGAACTTCTTCTCCTCGAGGGCCTCGACGAGCCTCGATAACTGTGAGCTTAACTCACCCAACTTCTTACCTAGCTCATCAACCCTCTTACTTATCTGCTCGTACTTAGCCGCTTGACTTCCATAAGCATCAAGAACCCTCTTTATTATCTCGTCAAGTTGCTTTGGCGTTAGCGTATCCTTCTTGGCCATTAGCTTTTCCCTTAGCTCGTTTATGACGACGCTGGGAACCTTTCCCTTAAGCTCTGCAAGCTTTGCATTTATCTCTGCATCAGTTACATAGCCCATCTCCATGGGTCACACCTCCGCCAGCACCTCGTAGAGGATCGAATCTAAGTCGACACCGTAGCCAGCGAGCACCTTGATGTCGTTCTTAACTTGGGCGAGCTCCATCTTCAGCTCTTCTATCTGCTTCTTGAGCTCTTGGATTTCACTACTTAGCGATGACTCCTGGCTTAGTTGCTCCTTGAATGGGTTTATCTCCTGAGAGACTACTTCGTAGAGCATCATTATGTCCTTTATCGTCTTGTCGAGCCTCTCTATCTCCTCCCTGATCTCTTGAATCTGCTTCTTTATGTTGTCGATGCTTATCTTAACCCTCGGGAGATCGTTCTCGATGTCGTTGAGCCTCTCCATTATCTGCTCTATCTGCTCGTTCTGCTGCTTCTCTTCAACCCTGCTCTCAAGTTCTTCAACCGTTACCTCCTCGAAGGTTTCTTCCTTCCTTTCCTCCTCCTTCTCCTTCTTCTTGAATAATGAAGTTAGGAAGTCAAGGGCCATCGCTATCACCTCACTGGAGCTCCATTAGGTTATCCGTGTAAGTCGATGGAGTCGTGAAGTCTATAACTCCACCCGCACCATTCTCTGGGATTACCTTCCCAACGACTTTTGTGCTAGGTGGTATTCCATAGCCATTGCTGTAATCATTGTCGTCATCGAATGGTATCGTCCACAAGATTAGGGCGGCTTTGTCTCCAAACCCAAGCGTGGGATGAGCTGTATTGCTTAGGCTATCATCGTCATCTGCAACGACCACAATTCCAAAGAGCATCTTATTGTCTTGTGTCATTGCATAATATAGATTCTTCCAGACATCAGCGACACTGGTTACCGTTGTATAATTGCTTACTGAGAGTACATCTGTATCGTTAAAGTAGGGTACTATGTTCTCAATATCCCCTGCATATAGGAAATAGCCTGCTTGGAGTCCTTGGTCTTTGTCTGAATCATAGTACCTATACACTGCCATTCTTTTACCGTCACTTAATACAACTCTAACATGGGCGAGATCAATACCTCCGCTACCAGCGTTTGGAGTAACGTAGACTACTAGCCTCGTTATCTTTCCACTTCCTGGAGGGTTTGAAGGAGTATAGCCATAAATGCCACTCACTCTGATTCCGCTTGCTACTTCCTGGGTGGTCTGCCTACCAGTGGCCATGGCCTTCTGCTGAAGGTAGCCACTGGTTGTAATTAACACTCCAGCAGCTACCGCAGCTACCAATACCATTGCGATGAACACGATGAGCGTTCCAATACCAATAGCACCCCTCCTCATTCACACCACCTCACTGCAACTCTAACACGTTGTAGCCAAACGTTGGGGGAGTCGTGAAGTCTATAACTCCAGCAGCTCCAGCATCCGGAATCACCTTCCCTATTATCTTTGTGGATGGCCCTATTCCACCCTTACCTTCGTACTCGAAGACATCGTCAGTTCTGAGGAGCAGTGCAACGGTGTCACCCCACTCGAGGGTTGGGTGGTGGTTCTCCATCTTTGAACCAACGTCATTAACCACTGCAATGCTGAAGGTTCCGTTGCTGGTATTCTTCCAGATCGTCAAGTTGAAGAGGTCGAGTATCTTCCCCGTGTATAGTACTCCGCTGTAGTTGTAAACCGCTAACCTCTTCCCATCGCTGAGCACTATCTTAACGTTGCTTAAGTCAATTCCACTGCTCCCAGCGTTGGGAGTTACCAGGATGGCCATCTTGACTATCGTTCCATTGCTTGGGGGAGTTGCGTTTATGTAGCCGAATACATTGACGATCTTTATTCCACTTGCAACTTCCTGGGTTGTTTGCCTCCCTGCTGCTTGGGCTTTCTGCTGGAGGTAACCTGCTGTTCCTATGATTACCCCCGCGGCTACTGCGGCTACTAGAACCATTGCGATAAAGACGATCAGTGTACCAATGCCTATTGCTCCCTTCCTCATGCTATCACCCCCTTAAGTTTAAGAAAAACTAAAAGGTGAAGAGAGCTAGAAAGAAATCACTGAAGCTCAATGACCTGCTGGGTGTAAGTTGATGGAGTCGTGAACTCTATGATTCCAGGAGCACCAAATTCTGGAATGACTTTTCCAGTAACCTTAGTTCCGGTGTCGAATCCATTTCCAAACACTGCTGTCCATGTAATTGTGACATTAACGCTAGATTGCTTTGTTAAAACGTCAGTAGTTGTTGTGGATATCACTGATATCTTGCTAACTCCAGAGCTGTATCCTAATGACTGAGTCCCTCCTACCCTCAGAGCGAGTACTACTAGATCGCCTTTGGTTAAGGTTGGATACTCCTTGTTGTCTAAGCTCCCATCGCTGTCTTGAAGCACTGCTATTCCAAAGTCAGTCTTAGTCGTTAAGTTGTTAAAGGCATCATTATCGAACACGTCACTGACTGGATTAGCAAAGGCATATAAGCTCACTGGAGTGTCAAAGCTTATAGTGACATTACTGTCTGTCGCAGGTTTAATATGATTATCATTACTATCTACAGTAGCATTTACTATCTCTATGACCTTGTTAGTTGTATCAATTATTACTGTTGGTGCTGCTGATGTCCAGTCAGTTGGATCAAAGTACACCTGAACACTTCCATTATCGAACTTTATCGTAGCTCCAAGGTTCTGCATTAGCTCGGCTAGGAAGTAGAGTTCATTAGCTGAATTCCCAACTCTGTATTTGAATATTGCCTGCTTCTGTCCATCACTTAGAGTTATCCTTACCTTAGTTAAGTCAATTCCGGAGCTTCCAGCATTTGGTGTTATGTAAACAGCTAACTCTTGAATATAAGTTGGATTGGTGGCACTGTCGGCTTTACCAACAACTCTTGTTACTTTGATTCCGCTTGCTACTTCCTGGGTGGTCTGCCTACCAGTGGCCTGGCTCTTTTGCTGGAGGTAACCGCTCGTGTTGATGAGCACTGCAGCAGCTACTGCAGCCACTAACACCATAGCAATAAACACTATAAGGGTACCAATACCCACAGCACCTTTCTTCACTTAAACCACCCCCTTCATTGTAACTCGACAACAGTTTCGGTGTATGTGCTTGGTGTTGTGAATTCTATAACGCCAGGAGCACCCTGCTCAGGAATAACCTCACCACTAATTGAAGTTCCTGGCTTTATACCACCGAGAGCTGCATTAGCATTTACAGTCAGTGCTACCAGATCTCCCTGGTTAAGCGTTGGATAATTCTGCTGGACTGAGTTGTCACTATCTTGAATGACAACTATTCCGAAGGTGTAGCCATTTGAAGGCCAAACTCCTGAAATGTCAAATATGTTATCTACTGCCCCATTGTAGTAATTACTGCGGTTGTAGTAAAGTGAAACCTCTTGACTCTTGCTCCTTAGAACTATTTTAGTATATCTCAGGTCAATACCTTCACTTCCAGCATTGGGTGAGACATAAATTGCTAGCTTGTCTATGGCATTATTCGTTGTATCTACGTGACCAATAACACTTGTTACTTTGATTCCGCTTGCTACTTCCTGGGTGGTCTGCCTACCAGTGGCCTGGCTCTTTTGCTGGAGGTAACCGCTCGTGTTGATGAGCACTGCAGCAGCTACTGCAGCCACTAACACCATAGCAATAAACACTATAAGGGTACCAATACCCACAGCACCCCTCCTCATTTCCTTTCACCTCCTAAAAATTTGAAAGGAAATTACTGAAGCTCCATAACATGTGCCGTGTATGTGCTTGGTGTTGTGAATTCTATAACGCCAGGAGCACCCTGCTCAGGAATAACCTCACCAGTAATTGAAGTCCTTGGTGGTATTCCTCCAAGGGCTGCGTCTACATCGATAGCTATGATAACAAGGTCTCCCTGGTTGAGAGTTGGAGTACTTGCTTTCACGCTTCCGTCAGCATCTTGGAGCACTATTAAACCGAACGTTGATCCTGTCAGGAGAGACCAGTTGAAGTTTACCTGGGTGGAAGCTGCATTTTCACTGGTTCCATTTACTCCAAGAACAATATCATTGAATATGTTGCCCTGTGGAAGTGCAACGTATGTCTGGGTGCTGGATGTAGCATTATAGACGTAGTTGTACTTAAGGGAAACCTCCTTTTGTCCATTGCTTAGAATTACCCTAACCTTGTTTAGGTCAATCCCTGAGCTTCCGGCATTCGGTGAGATGTAAACAGCAAGTCTTGTTATGTCCCCAGTTATGTCCGGAGCATAACCGACTACTCTGTCAACCTTGATTCCGCTTGCTACTTCTTGAGTTGTCTCTCTACCAGTCCCCGATGCCTTCTGTTGCAAGTATCCACTAGTGTTGATGAGCACTGCAGCAGCTACTGCAGCCACTAACACCATAGCAATAAACACTATAAGGGTACCAATACCCACAGCACCCTTCCTTGGCACTACTGTCACCTCCCCTTGGAAGTTTTTCAATATTTTCTAAAAATAGCTGGATATAAAGCCATTTTTTGCGTGTGGAAGTGCTCGTAAGAATTGAAGTACCTATGTACCTACATATGTAGGTGCACACAACAAAAAGAAGTAAAGGTCAGAGCTTCCTAACCACGAGGATGGACTTACCGTAATCCTCGAAGCTGACGTCGAAGCCTTCCCGTAGTATAGCCTTCTTTATCTCAGCTTTAGCAGGGTAACCGACGAAGGACCTGTTCAAGCTTTCAAAGAACTCCATGGCTTGGATGTTCTCGAACTCATCTCTAAAAGCCTCGACTATTATTAACTTTCCTCCAGAGTCCAAAGCTTCCAGGACCTTCCCAAGGACTTCCTCTCTATCCCTAACGTACTCCAGCAGGAAGCTCATTATTGCAACGTCGTACTTACTCCTAGTCCTTATAAGCGAAACATCCATCTCCTTGAGCTCAGCGGGTAACCCATTCCTCTCAACCCTCTCCCTCGCTATCTCGAGCAATCCTGGAGAGTAGTCAACTCCAACGTATTTCCCATCCTCGCTTATGAACTTCCCGAAGTAAGCCGGGGAAACGGAACCGCAACCGAGATCCAGGATGTAGCTATCCTCCCTTATCTCGCCTAGGTTTATTATTGCATCCCTGTAGGTCTTATTAAAGGAGGAAGATAACCTTATATCCCAGAAGTCAGCATCCTTGTCGAAGTCCATGAGAACGTAGGGGTGACTGTACGAGATCAAAGCGAAGTCAACCATCTTGTAAATTTCCTCCCATATTGGAATCCAATCCGAGAGGAGTAACATGTAATCCTCCTTTGGGAACTTCAAGACGTAGGAGAACCCGTTAAGTATCAGATTGCTCGGGGTCTCCTCTATTATTCCTAAGGCTTTCAGGTGCTCGATCAGCTTCTTTAGCAATGGCTTGTTCGGAACAGGTATCTGGGACAAGAGCTCCTCGTAGCTTGGCCTGGAAGCCACAGCTTTAAATATGCCGTACTTTATTCCGAGCTGGGCTAAGTTAAGGACGCTGAGGCTTATCATGTGGTTTATGTTCGTGTCTATGGTTTTAACAAGCTCCTGGATTCCCATCTCAAACACCTCACATGAACTTTCTGTAGTATGCCTGATAATCCCTCAGCATCTCAACAACCTTTTTCCCGTACTCGGTTAGCCTGTAGTATTTGAACCCGTTATTCCTTATCTCCTCAACCAAACCGAGGTAAACGAGGGAGCTCTCACCATTGTAACGGTTCCCCAAACCCACGAGAGCTCCCCTAACGTTCGATGGATCGGAACCTACAACCCTAGCTATCTCGCTTAGGTAAGTAGCTGATGGGTAAATCTCGTAAAGGTACTGGAGGATCCTTCTCCTCAGCTCGCTGCGGTGGAGTGATCGTAAGACGTGAGGATCTATCACTGGCGGCATTAGTCCCCACCCTGGGTATTTTTTACCTATTCTTAATATTGCATGCAAAACTAATAAAGATTTCGTTGATATGTTGGGCATTATTCAACTCAAAGAAACCTTAAATACATGAAGTGAAGAAAGTTTAGAGGGAGTAAATATGTTCAGGGGAAAGAAGGAAGAGGGAGTGAACTGGGCCTTCCTCCAGGAGCACTACCCAGATGTGGTGGAGGGGTTAAAGGAATTAAGGGAATGGGATAACGTTAAGAACGCGCTAGCCGATGCTGAGAGGCTGGAGGATTACTCCATACTAGCCCTAGCAGCACTCGTCGCGCTGAAGAGGGAGGTAAACATAGACCTTGAGGAACTGAGCGAAAGGATTTATAACGTCTCGAACAAGCTTGATTCATTTAAAACGGAAACTGAAAACAACTTTAAGAGGATCGAGAAGGAGATCAACGGGATCAAGGAGGTCGTCGAGGAACTCGACAGGAGGACCGTTGTTGTAGCTAACGTCGAGAAGGTTTTACCTAGGGTGAGCGAGCTGGAGGAGAGGATGCTCTCTTTTCCGATTGAAGTAGCGGAGAGCCTGGAGAAGAGGCTAATAAAAAGCCTAGAGAAGAAGGTTGAAGAGCTCGTAGAGGAAAAGGTGGGTAAAGCGAATAACATCAACCTGAAGGAGTTCCTGGATAAGTATGATTCCCTCGTTAGGGAGAACGTTGAACTGAAGAGGAAGCTTGAGAACAGGGAGAGGATAATAAGGGAGCTCAGGGATAAGCTAGCGAAGATGCAGGAGAGCGTTAAAGAGGTTGAGGAGATAGAAAAGAAGGTTAGCGAGTACGGGAAGCTCGCGGAGGATATGAAGGAGGTAAGGGTTAGGTTAGCGAAGATAACCGGGAGCTACGACTTAAAGGAGGCCCTCAGGATAATAGAGAATAACTTCATTCCAAAATCTAGGGTTGAGGAGCTAGCGAAGAGCATAAAGAACTTGATGAAGGAGAACGAAGAGCTCAGGAAGGAGAACGAGAAGCTAAAGAAGGATTTGGAGAGGATAACCCAAGCCGTTAAAACCCTAGTCGATGAGGGATTGATAGAACCCCCTCAAGAGGAGGAGTGACCCTCGAGGAGGAGAAGCCTAGAGATCCCCTCCTTGACGGTTTTATTGACCAAGCTACTCGTATCGTTGAGCTCCTCGAGCCTCTTTATGACGACCTTCCTGAGCTTATCGTTCAGCGTTGCAAGGTGGACGAGAGCTTCTACAGCGCTAGCCCTAACTATCTCGTCACCATCGTGGAGCAGGTTTATTATCCTGGGGAGGAACGGGTTAACGTACTTGAAGCTGTTCTCGCCCATGGCCTCTATGAAGTTTAAAGCTGTGAGCTTATCCTCCCTGTTCTTCGAGGATAGCATGCTCATGAAATCCCTGACTATGCTGGCCATTAGCATTGGATTAGCCTTAGCTATCTCCTCCAGGGCGTAGCTAACGTTTATCTTCGTCTTCTCGTCTCCTATCCTGTAGTTTGCGAACAAGACTGGAATCATCGACTTCACTAACTCTGGCTTTTCTTTGGCCATCTGACCGAAGGCTTTAGCTATCTCCTGGGTTAGCGGAATAGCTTCGCTCTTCTTAAGGAGGGAAAAGAGCTTCTTGAGCATTGGCTCATAGAGATCCTCCCTTGTCTTCGCTATCACCATTATTATCGAGATCGCGTTCTTAACCACAGTCCACAGGTCATCATCGAGCAGCTCTATGAGCTTCTTAAGTACACTTTCATCGTACTTGGCCATTATCAGTATCTTCTCCAGGTGCTCCCCATTTGCCAGGGCCTCCCTTATGTCGAACTCCTCCTCTTCCATGCTCACCCCTAACCTTAAAATTGACTTAACAAAAATAAATGTTTGGTGGTTGAATGTTCTTCGATAGGGAGGAAGAGATCGAGAGACTCCTAGAGGATATAAGCTACGAGCCAAACATGGTGACCTTCGTTTATGGCCCAATAAACTCTGGAAAGACAACCTTAATCCAGGAGTTCCTCAAGAGGACTTCAGAGAAGTACGTCGGCTTTTACATTAACTTCAGGAAAACTCCAGTTGCAAACTATGAAGAGTTCTCAAGGGTTCTGTTTTCGTTCGACTCAAGGATCAAGATGATTAAAGACGTAATATCTATACTCGGTAAGGTAAATCCTTGGATTCCAATCCCTAGGGAAGTCCTCAACGATATACTAAGGGATAAGGAACCGATAAACGCTTTCTCTTACCTAAGAGAAGTACTAGAAGAGATAAGGAGTTCCGGCAAGATGCCGATTCTAGTCTTCGATGAACTTCAGGTGATAAAGGATCTCAAGGTTAACGGATCTTTAATCTATCAGCTCTTCAACTTCCTGATCCACCTAAGCAAGGAAGCGCACCTAGCCCACGTATTCGCGGTGACCTCAGACTCCCTCTTCATATCCGAGATATTTGGAAATGCCAAGCTCTCGGGAAGGGCCAGCTACTTCCCCGTCTACGACCTTCCAGAGGAAAAGGCCATTGAATTTCTCCTAAGGTTAAACCTCAGCGAGGAGGAAAGTAGGCTAGTTGTGGAGTACTTTGGGGGAAAGCCTTCCTACCTAGTGGAAGCCCCAAAGCATAGAAAACATTTAAGGGAGTGGTGCGAGAGGGAGCTTACGCTTAGGGCTAGAGAGATCAGAAGGTTCAAGAGCAACCTGCTCCTCGAGTTCATGGATGAGGAAGAGGTCGAGGTTGAAGAGCTAAGCGAGGAAGCGATAAACCTTGTGAATGCGAACATCCTGTTCTACGATCCACTAAGGGGAACTTTAAGGCCCCAGGGGAAGCTCGAGTTATTAGCAATAAGAAAAGTAATAAAAGGCTAAGTTCCGTGCTCCCAGCTTTCTAGGTACTTCTTCTGCTCCTCCGTGAGTTCTTCAATTTCAATTCCCATTGATGCTAGCTTTATCCTGGCCACCATCTCATCTATCTCTCTCGGTAGAATGTAAACTCTAGGTTCCAGCTTTCCATGGTTATCCTTTATGTACTCAGCTGCTTTAGCTTGAAGGGCAAAGCTCATATCCATTATCTCAGCAGGATGACCGTCAGCAGCAACCAGGTTCACCAACCTTCCGTCAGCTAATAGGTACAGCCTCCTACCATCTTTAAGCTTATACTCGGTTACGTTCGGCCTTGGATTGCTGATCTCGACGGCGAGCTCCTCGAGATCGGGCTTCCATATCTCAACGTCGAAGTGCCCAGCGTTGGCCATTATCGCACCATCCTTCATGAGCTCGAAGTGCTCCCTGCGGATGCACTTTATATCCCCGGTTGCGGTTATGAATATATCCCCTATCTTAGCAGCTTCCTTCATGTTCATGACCAGGAAGCCATCCATCCTGGCTTCAAGAGCTTTTATGGGATCAACCTCAACGACTATTACCGTTGCACCCAGCCCACGGGCGCGCATGGCTATCCCTCTTCCGCACCAGCCATAGCCTACAACTACCACGTTCTTCCCAGCGATTAAGAGGTTTGTAGCCCTCATGACCCCATCCCAGGTTGATTGACCCGTTCCATAGCGGTTGTCGAAGAGGTACTTCATGTAGGAGTCGTTCACGGCTATAACCGAGAACCTAAGGACACCATCCCTTTCCATGGCCCTAAGCCTTATAACCCCAGTTGTAGTTTCCTCACTACCTCCCCAGATCTCATCTAGTAATTCTTGCCTCTCCTTGTGAACTAGGCTTATCATATCCGCTCCATCATCAATTATTATGTTCGGCCTTATGTCGAGGGCCTTGTGCATGAACTCGTAGTATTGTTCCTTGCTCTCGCCCCTTATTGCGTAAACCTTAACTCCAGCTTTTGCCAGAGCGGCTACAACATCATCCTGGGTGCTTAAAGGATTGCTTGCCGCTGCAGAGACTTCAGCGCCTCCGGCCTTTAAAGTAAGCAGAAGGAAAGCGGTTTTCATCTCCAGGTGGAGGGTGGCCGCTATCCTTACACCCTTGAAGGGCTTTTTCTCCTCAAATTCCCTCCTTATGTGCTGAAGAACGGGCATGAAGCGAGAAACCCAATCAATTTTCTTCCACCCTTCGTCAGCGAGGGATAGATCTTTCACGCAGTAATCCCTTCCACAATCCATGGAGTTCACCATGTCAATAGAAGGTGATCCCCCTTATAAGGCTAGGGGAGTTGGCGCCCCGGCGGGGATTTGAACCCCGGACCTCGAGGTCCGCAGCCTCGCGCCCTATCCAGGCTAGGCCACCGGGGCACCCGAGAAGATATTGCGGAATGATTTTATAAAAACTTCGGAGAAAAAAGTTGTGGTGCGGTGGCCGGGATTTGAACCCGGGTCTCCACCTTGGCAGGGTGGCGTCCTAGGCCAGGCTAGACTACCACCGCACGAGCCGTTACTTACTCATCTAAAGAGGGTTTATAAGGGTTTCGTTCTTGGTATGAATTAATGAGTCAGGACACGTTCGAATTCTCTAGTTGAATTACAGGGATAAAACCTTCCTCAGTACTGGATCGGTAATGACGTACCTCCCATCCCTCCTCTCAACGTATCCGTGCTTAACCAGATTATCCAGCAATTTTGAAAAGTTAGCGTCATTTATTGGACCAACCTTCAGAGTCAAGTAATCCTTGATATCCCTCCACCTGGAGTAACCCAGGGCGATGGCCTTTAATATGAAACGATACCTGGGGCTGTAGGAGAAAAGCCTAGAAAGCTCTTTGTTCACGATGCTACTGGCTTCCTTAATGACCTCCAACATACAATCTTCATGATTCAACTTCTTCGTAACCCTTATATAGCCGTAGAGGGCTAGCCACCCAGGAATTCCATCGAGCTCTTCCACGGCCTTCTCGAGTTCCCTCCTCTCAACTTCAACCCCTGCTTCCCTAAATCCGGCCATTAAAAATTCTAGGCTCATATCACTTGAGAACCTTTGAATGAAAATATCATGATGGTACCTTCCAAAGAGGGGAGCTTTAGGATCCTCAAACTTGAGAAAGTCGTAGAGTAAACCCACCTCGGATCCAGTTAAAATGAAGGTCAAGTTCTCAAGGTTATCAATTGCGTAAGCTATTATTCCATCGTACCTTGTCGCACCTCCAAAGCGGAGGTACTGAGCTTCGTCAAAGGCTATTATGATCCTACCCTTTTCGGATCCGTATTCATTTAGAACCTCGAGGAGTTCCGCGAGTGAGAAACCCTTTGGATTTATCTCAATGTTAACCCCTGATATTCTTACCCCCTTAACCTTTTCCAGGAACATCCTAGCCTCTTCAAAAAGTCTCTTTCTCCCTCTTAATGCTGAAAGAAGCATCTTGCCAATGATATAGCGGTTTACCGACGAGTATTCTGAGTAAACCTTCCTAACGTCAACCTTGACTGAGGGATAGGGAAGCTCGCTTAGGGCCACGTTTAGGATCGAGCTTTTCCCGATTCTCCTAGGGCCTAGGAGGAGGAGTAGCCTCTCACCTCTTTTCACGGCTTCTTCAATCTCTTTTAGCTCCTTCTCCCTGTCAAATAACTCTTCCCTCTTAACCTTTGGATAGGGTGAAAAGAGCATAACTTGCACCCCTGCAAGTTACTTGCACCCCCACAAGTTAAAACCATTTCCAAAACTCTTATAAAGTAAATTTGAATTACCAAGGTTATGACTGAAAAAGTATACATCGGAGATGTAAAAACATTACTGTTCATTGGGACTTTGCTAGTGATCCTCTCCATGCTACCAGGAATTGGAAACCTGCTCTCCTTGATAGGATGGCTCATTTACATGTACGGACTCTACAGGTGGAAGGAACTTGTCGATGAAAGACCATTTAAGCTCGGTTTCGCGATATTCATGCTCTCCCTATTCCAGGTGATCTTCGTTCTAGCCCTTCTAGGAAGCGAGAGGATAGCCCTTGGGATCACGAGCTTTTCAAAGCTAATCTTTACCTACTTCATCCTAAGCTATCCCTTCGTTGCGATGGCCCTCGTTCTGAAGAGGCTTATGCTTGAATACTTCCACGAAGTTAGCGGCGAAGAGAACTTTTTAAAAGCCAGAGAGATACTCCTTTACGCACTATTCCTGTACCCCGTGATAATTGGAGGAATTATTGGGATAGTAGCCTTGGTGTACGAGTTGATTGGATATAAAAACATGCCGGAAGCTGTAACTCCCCATCCTGGAAAAGAGATAACTCTCAAGGGAAGGGAGTTCGCAACCTTAGTTGGATCCCTCTTGATAACGCTTATCCTCCTCTACGCTATCATCCCCAAGTACGACTTTAAGGTAGAGAAGAACAACGTCAGATTTTACGGAAAGCTAAGCGGAGAGTTCGTAGACGGGATCATAGTGTACGAGAAGCCCTGCCCAGGAGTTTGCATAAGGGATGTCATCGTGGATAATGAGTCAATCTACGAGGGACCCCTGGAGAAGGTAAACGGTAAGCAGGTGGTGAGGGTTTCGATACCTAGAAAGGTTAAGGAGATAAAGGTCATCCTGGTCGGCGAGGGGGAAGTTATCCTCGAGCTACCTTAGAGCCAAACCGTGTCATCCCCCTTAAAGTTCAGCTTAATGACGAGCAACTTAAAGCTATCCTCGGAATCATTTTCCACCCAGTGGACTTGGCCAGGCTTAACTAAGAATATATCCCCAGGCCTGGCCAGGTACTCTTCACTTCCAATTCCGAGCTTAGCTTCTCCTACAATAACATAGAAGAGCTCGTATTGAAACTTGTGATAGTGCTTACCAACTTTGCTCTTTGGCTTTACCTCAACTATCTGGGCATAGCTACCTTCAGGGAGCTCCCCCTCAAATAGTGGATACTTCACATAGCTTCCCCTGTCGATCGATTTGTTTATCTCACCCTTCATCTTTCACCCCTTCAGGAAAGCTTCAACAGCATTCCTGGTTTCGTTTAGGGCCTCTAGAGGGATTCCCTTTGGAAGCCCTCCGATCTCTCCCTTAACGTTCTTTAGGACACCTTCTCCAGCACCCAGGAACATACCCTCACTTACTATCCCGAAGAAGTTCCTCGGTGGAAGTAACGCTACCGCAACCCTGTTACCTTCCTTTACCGTTAGATCGTTCGTAACTACCGTTACGGCCCTCTCGCCAATGTTGACGTTGGTGACCAATAGCCTATCAGCACTGGGATGCTTCCCAACGCTCATCACTTCACCCACAACGATGTCAACAGCGATGACCGGATCGTTTATCTTCCCGAGCTTCAGCCTCCTGTCAAGGTTGAGGATCGTGTTGAGGAAGAACTTTATCCTCGCAACCTGCTCCTCAACCTTCTCCCTATCCTCCCTACTAGCTTGACTTAGGAACTTGTGGTGCCAGTCTTCTCCGCCCAAAGCCTCGATTATTCCCTTGGCCTTCTCCTTTAGATCCTTCATTTGCGGAGTATCGACTAATTCCTCGGGGTCGATGTAGCTGTACCTCAAAGCTTGAATATCAGGAATCATCTCCTTGGCGAGTTGTATAGATCTCTTCTTATCCCATTGTCCCCTGAACTTCGCTCCCTCGATAGTCCTTATGAAGAGTTCAACGGATTTCTCAGCTACCAGGAGGCGATAATCTTTACTTGTGTCCCACATTTTTAACCCTCCTATCCCACTCCTCAAGCATCTTATCAAGGACTAAAAGCTGATTTAGCCTTATCCTAACCTTCCTCCTCTCCCAGTCTATCGAGCCTTTAAAGTCGTTGAGCAGCTCAAAGACCTTCTCACCCTCTTCCCTGGGAAGATATTTCCCCAGGAACTCCTCCCCGCAGACCGGACACTTAAAGGTAAACTCCTCTAGCTCCTTAAGGAACCTTTCCTTGTCCGAGAAAACCTCGCGGGCATTTTCCATGCTTAACATCTGCTCTATTAGCTCCCTCCAGTCGAGAGTTGAGCCGCAGACTGGGCACTTAGCCATTCCCAACACCCTTCAAAAATTTTTGAACCTCCTTAACTAAGAACTTTATCGCCTCATCAAGGTTTTCCTTTCCATTGGCCCCAGCGGCCCCTGCGTGACCCCCTCCTGAACCCTTTATTATTGGACCCACCTTCTCCATGATCTTTCCCAGGTGCAATCCCTGCTTAACTAGGTAATCCTTGGCCCTTGCAGAGATCCTCACACCATCCTTCTCGCTCCCAACTATAGCGACATCCGCCCCGAGCTGGAGGAACACCTTGCAGGCCAATGCTTCATAAGCTGAGACCTTCGAGGTAACTATCACGAACTTCTTAACTTTATGGATCTCCATCCTCTGGCAGGCTTTGAGTATCGCGATCCTCCTGGATTGATCTACATTTTCATCAGACACGGGAGCTACAAGCTGGGAAACCTCTGGGATGCTGAAGTCATAGAGCTCAAGGATTTCATAAACCGCTTTGAACGTTTTCGCATTAGCATAGCGGAAGTTTGAAGTATCCGAGATTATTCCAGCGAGCAAGGCCTTAGCTGAATTCTCATCGCTGTAGTTAAACTTCTTGAAGAGCTCCCAAACTATCTCGGCCGTTGAAGTCCTAGTGGGATCGATGATAGCCACGTCGGCAGGGATTGGGTTTTCCTTCTCCACGTGATGGTCTATCACCACTATTTTAGCTGGAGGTACCTCTATAGGTTCGAGCTGCTCTATGGATGATGTGTCAAATATAAAGATCACATTTTCCTTAATAACGGGATCCTTCTCTATCGGAACTCTAGAAAGTGCAACCAACCTTCTGGAGTAGCTCGCTATGCTTTGGGCCACACCTATCCTAATCCTACTAAAGCCCTTACTCAGAAGGAAGTTCGAGAAGGCTATAGCGGAGCCCAGGGAGTCAGGATCGGCATTGTGATGGCAAAGAAGGATGATACCTTCATCCCTATTTAGACTTTCCAGAAGCTTCTTCAGCTTCCTCTCTCCCTTCATTACCTTTCCCCTTCGCGAGCTTTCTCAGGTGTCTCTCCACGACCTCGTAGGCCTTGTCTATTGCTTCATCTATTAAGGATTCAACGTCAACCCTAACGAATATGGGAACCTCAACGTAAACCTCGAGCTCAAGATCCAGGGTTTCACCCTGGTTTATTCGAGCGGTAACCTCCATGTCTCTAACCTCGCTCTTAGCTAAATGCTCGAAGATGTAATCTATTATAACCCTTTGAGCTATATCCCCGATCTCTATCAACTCCTCCTCGCTAAGCTTGGGCAACCCTATGTGGATGACCTTCCTCATGCAGGGCACCTCAAAAAAGAAGAGGTCAGCCAGCGGTAGGCGGCCTCAGAGCGGCTTGAATCTTCTGAGTGAGCTCCTTAACCTTCTCGTTTATCTTCTGTTCCTGCCTGTTCAAGGCATTTAACCTTACCTCTAGGGTTTCGATCTTTTCCTTAAGCTCCTGGACGGCCTTCTCCTTTGTGGTCTTGACTATGAGCGTTCCAACGGTCTTGTAAATTTGAGCATCATCCGGAAGCGTTTCTATCTCCTCAAGGGCTTTCTTAGCTTCATTTAGGTCAGCTTGAACCTTCTGCTTCTGCTGGATTACAAGTTGAAGCTGTTGCTGATACGTATCGAGTTGGCCAAGCATCGCCTGAACTTGGGGAGGAATGTTCTGCATTTTACCCCACCTCCCTGATAGGGTTGAAAAGGGAATTTAAGAACCTTCCCCTAGTAGTTCTCCGAAGTCAACCTCTATCGTCTCGGGGCTCCTCCTTATGTAGGCCCCTTCACCCTTCTCCACGAACCTCCTAAAGCCCTGGGGAACCCCTTGGCTTTCGTAAATCGCTGATTGCACGTCAGGATCATTGTAGAGCATGAGCGTCGGCCCAGGAATACTTAGAACTTGATCCAGCGGATACCTCGTTCCCAGGATGGTAACCCTCCTTCTAGCGGGTCTCGTGATCAACGGAAGTCCAGCGTTTCCAGAATCCGTGAAGGTTAGAACAGCAACATCGTACAAACCGTAAGCTATACTCCTCCTATCTTCGAGCATTGCCGACATTATCAGGAAAGCGTTCCCGGTTAGGGTTACACTGTTCAAGGCGCTCATGTCTATTAAGCAACTCTCCGGGATCTTCATGGGTTCCCCCGAGAATAGCATCTCATCTAGCTCCGTGTAGCTCTCGTTTATAACCTCAGCATAACTTTCCTTTACCTTAACGGCCTCACTAACCGAGCTTATCTTCCCCTTAATGAAGTCCGCATATAGCTTTTCTGTGGAAGCTTTATCAAGCTCGTATATTGTCTGTACTATTGTGACAGCAGAGTAAGGATCCTTTATAAGGCCCACCTTGGCTAACCTCAAAGGATCTAAACCAGCAGGAGCATTTTCCTCTATCCTGACGATGTTGTCGAAGAGGGAAGTCGGGAACTTCCCGGAGGTGTCGAAGACTATAAGGTTGTACCCCTTCTCCTTATATTGGGATAGCAGATACTCCATAACATCTACTGGATCGTCATCTATCCCGATTACCTTCAAAGTCCTCCCGTGGTATACCGGATCGTAGTAAATTATCTCGTCGTTCTCGGCCTTTAACAGCTTAACTGCAAGCTTAGAGTACTTCACGATATCACCATATAATAATAAAGAAAGGAGAATATACAATTTTCGGCTAGAAGAGATCCTCCAGCTTTACGTCGATTTTATCTGGAATGAAGGGTAGCACGTGCCTGGTCGTCTTAGGCGAGAACACTTCTCCTCTCTTCACGAGCTCCATGACTTCCTCCTTTGTCGGGGCCTTTCTTACGAAAACGTAATCTATCTCCCCCTTCTCCATGTCCGCTTTTGCATCCTCTTTAAGTCCGTAGTAGACTAGCTCTATCTCCTTGGCTTGATCCATCTCGTCGAGAACCTTACTAACCTTCTTCTGCTCCTCCAGCCCTCCTGGGATTATGTAGCTCTTCTCACCAACTAAGGCAAAGGCCACCTCTCCCCTCTCTGCTTTCTCCTCAGCGTTTGGATCCTCTATTACCTCCAGCCCTTCAGCTTTCAGCCTCTCTATAACCTTCTCAACGCTACCCTTGAAAGCTGGGTACCACGTGTAAACCTTAACTCCCTCATCGAAGTAGTCAAGGATAACTGAGGGAGCCCTCTTTGCGCCGAGCTTCTGGAGTCCGGCCCACCTGTGGTGACCGTCAACTATCAAGTACTCATCTGTTCCCGGGATTTTCGCCAGAAGCATAGCCTTCCAGAATATACCAGAGCTAGTGACGCTCTCTATGAAATCCTCGAGCTCCCTTTGGACGAGCTGCTCGTGGGGCTTCATCTTGTCGAGATCTACAAAGACGTATTCAACTTTCTTAACCGGGATGTTGTACTTTGGAACCTTCTCAACACCCACTCATGACACCCCCATCAAAATTCATTTGGAGAGCTAATATTAAACTTTAGCCTGGAAAAGTTAGCAGAGTGATGAGGACGAAACCCTTTTAAGTTACTCACTATTAAGGTGAACAGGCATTCTAATTAGCTAATCCTGGGAGGGAAGAGAAATGGCGAGGAACAAGCCCCTAGCAAAAAAGCTCAGGCTTGCCAAGGCCATGAAGCAGAACAGGAGAGTACCGGTTTGGGTTATCGTTAGGACGAATAGGAGGGTTTTAACGCATCCGAAGAGGAGACACTGGAGAAGGACAAAGCTTAAGGAGTGAGGTGAGTGAGGATGATCAAGCCCGGAGAAGAGGTTATATTCACGGTTCCAATTAGGAAGGTAAAGAAGATAGTGCCGAGATGGAAGAGGGCCCCAAGAGCAGTGAAGTTCGTTAGGGAGTTCATAGCCAGACACGCAAAGGCCCAGGAAGTGATAATAAGCACGAAGGTTAACGAGAAGATCTGGGAGAGGGGAATAGAAAAACCCCCAAGCAAGCTTAGGGTTAAGGTCAGGGTTGAGGAGGAAGAAAGGGAGGGGGGTAAGGTCAGGATAGCCTACGTTGACCTTGCCTGATTCCCCGCGGAGGGGAAGGAATGCACATTGAGAGGCTCGACTTTGAGAACTCACCGTATTTGGGTGTATTTGGTGTAGCAACCGATAGGGTAGTCCTTATTAGGGAAGGATTACAGGAGAAGAAGTTGGAGGTAATTAGGGAAACCCTTAAGGTTCCCGTAATAGAGGTCAGCGTAATGAAGTCAAGGATAATAGGAACACTCGCAACCGGGAACTCTAATGCTATAATACTCCCATGGTATGTCTGGGATGCAGAAATCGAGAGGATAAAGAAAGCGTTAAGCGAATACGGAATCGATATGGAAGTCGTCCCATTCAGGAGCAAGTATACGGCCCTGGGAAACTTAATACTGACCAACGATAAAGCGGCCCTAGTTAGTGCTAAGTTTTCCAGGAAGGAGGCCCAGGAGATAGGGGAGATACTAGGAGTTGAAGTGGAGAGAGGGGTAATAGCTGGCCTTCATGCAGTTGGGAGTGCTGGAGTAGTTACAAATAAGGGAGGCCTCGTCCACCCAGAAACCAGCGATGAGGAATTGGAGTGGCTTTCTGATTTATTTAAAGTTGACGTCTACGTTGGAACAGCTAACATGGGAGTTCCCTACGTTGGGACTTGCATGTTGGCTAATTCGAATGGGGTTGTTGTTGGTCACTTAACTACGGGTCCCGAGATAGTTAAGATTGAAGAGGCCTTAGGATTCGTCTAAGGGGGTGGGCCAATGGAGGTTAAGGTCTTCCGCGTCTCAGGCTACTTTGAGAAGGATGGAAGGAAGTTCAAGTTCACCAAGGAGTACAGGGCCCTCAAGGAGGAGCACGTCAAGGAGTTAGTTTATTCCGACATAGGGAGCAGGCACAAGGTAAAGAGGAGGAAAATATTCATAAAGGAGATCAGGGAAATTAAGCCTGAGGAAGCGGAAGATATAGTAGTTAGGAGGCTCAGCCTCGAACTCTAAAATTATTTTTTGGTGATAAGGATGGCTCAGAACAATAAGGAGTTAGAAAAGCTCGCGTACGAGTACCAGGTTTTACAAGCTCAAGCCCAAATCTTAGCCCAGAACCTTGAGCTTTTGAACTTGGCCAAGGCGGAAGTTCAAACTGTTAGGGAGACGCTGGAGAACTTAAAAAAGATAGAGGAGGAGAAGCCCGAAATACTAGTCCCAATAGGGGCTGGTTCATTTTTAAAGGGGGTAATAGTGGATAAGAACAACGCAATAGTGAGCGTGGGCTCAGGTTACGCAGTGGAGAGGAGTATAGATGAAGCCATAAGCTTCCTGGAGAAGAGACTTAAAGAGTATGACGAAGCCATTAAGAAGACACAGGGAGCATTAGCGGAACTAGAAAAGAGGATCGGGGAGGTAGCAAGGAAGGCCCAGGAGGTACAGCAAAAGCAAAGTATGACGAGCTTTAAGGTTAAGAAGTAGCTACCTAGTCACGGATACGATCTTCACTATATCATTGAACTGGAGCTCATAATCCTCCCCAACCCTCCTCTTGGTTCTCGCATTTATAGCATATAGGAAGCCCTTACCGAGATCCGTGTGGACTTTAAAGGCTAGATCCCTAGGTGTCGAACCCTTCTTCATTAGGAACACGTGCGGTAGAACGTTACCGAACTGATCCGTTAACTTATTCTCGTCGTGAACTGGATAAACCGGGATCAGCTTCAGCAGATCGAACACAACCCTGTTTATAACTTCCTGAACTCCCGTGGAGCCGAACCTATCTAAAACCTTCTCCTTTATCACCATTAAAGCTCTCTTCTGCTTCTCGCTCATATCCCTGAGCACCTTAAACTCTGAAGCCCCTGGGATGTACTCTATGAACCCTGCTTTCGCGGCCTTCCTCAGGGTTAACTCAGCAGCAGCCGAAGTTGGGATAACTATGTATCCCCTCTTTTCCTCCTCCCGTACAAGCCTTTTTATCTGTTCATCGCTAGCGGCATCCGCTTTGTTAGCAGCTATTACCATCGGCTTGTTCACCCTCCTTATCTCGGATGCGAAAGCTAACAGGTCATCTTGACTCCACTTGGTAGGATCCTCCGGAAGGTTCAGCTTATGCATAGCCTCCCAAACGTCGTTTTCATTAACCCCTATTCCGCTTAAATGCTCGGCTATCGCACTCTCAAGTTTAATTTTCTGGAGTTTTATCCTCTTCGCGAACTTATCCCAACCCTTGCTAAGTATCCCATATATCCAGTAGTCTATCTCCCTCTCCAGGAACTCTATATCCTCAACAGGATCGTGATAATCCGTTGGTTGACCCTCAGGATCAGTTTTACCCGTTGCATCAACCACGTGGATTAACGCTGATGCCATTCTCAAGTCATCAAGGAACTTATTACCTAACCCCCTTCCCTCGTGGGCCCCAGGAACCAAGCCCGCAACATCTACCATCTTAACAGGAATTAGGGCTAATCCGTTCCTGTATTCATAGTTCTGAGGATTTGGAGAGCAACCAAGTTCCTTGCAGGGATGATCGGTTATAGCGTAGGTAACCCCCACATTGGCCTCTATTGTGGTGAATGGGTAATTCGCTATCTCAACGTCGACCAAGGTTGCCGCAGAAAAGAAAGTTGACTTCCCAACGTTGGGCTTTCCAACGACACCTATCTCCATTTTCTTTCCCCAGGAAGATAGGGGAGAAAATGCTTATAAGGTTATAGAACAGGACACCTCTTTATCACTATACCTATGGAAACCCCGACAACGATGCCAACTATGAGTGAGATTATGGAATACTTGGCAACGTCGCTACTCTCGGTCTTAACTACAACTCCTCCTTTCTCGCTCATCGCTTTTATTATCGACTTTGTATTCTCGATGAGAACCGTGGAGTAGTTTTCCTTCACCCACAAGATGGTTACGTTAGCCAAGGGAATTCCCAATCTTTCAGAAAGCTTCCTCGATGCATCCTTGAGGGTTTGAGGAGTTGCTTCATCGTAAACTACTACATCTGCACTAGGGGTTATCGAGTCAACGCTCTTTGCTGGAACCTCTGCTTCCGGCTTTATCGAATCCACTACTTCAATCCCCAGCCATTCTAAGGTGTATTGCTGTGAAGGTAACTCGATAATAGCTTTCTTTCCAGCTAAGATCCCAGAGTAAGATTCAATTACTACGTTAATCTTATCCTCAAACCTTCTTAGGTTGTTCCTTATCACATCCTTAAGCTCAGGGTGGAGTTCAACTAAGGCATCCCCAGTTGCTTCGGCTATCGCTAAGGCGTTCCTGGGATCAAGCCAAATCCCATGCGGATTATTCTTTCCGGTGTACCACCTCTCGGGAAGATAGCGAAATCCGTACCTTTCATAATCCTCGATACTCAGAACTACCCCAGGGATTTCACCGCTCTTCTTTAATTCGAGAACCTTCATCTCGGCCGGTAAGTGTCCCGTCGTGACTATAACGTCGGCCTTCCTCAACAAGGCGATCTGATCTGGTGAGAGTTGGTACTGATGGGGCTCAACTCCGGGAGGAACTAAATAGATAATCTCAACGCTATCCCCTAACGCTTCCCTTATTATTGAAGCGATTGAAGGAAGGCTAGTTACAACAACGGGCTTGTGTTTTTCCTGGGAGATCACTGGTTGAGCGAAAAGAAGGATTATAACGACAAAGGTTAATATCTTTTTCATTTACTCCCCCCACAACTTAGGGAACCCAAGCAATTTTATAGGTTTATTCCCTGGCATGCTTTAGGATGTGATACACCTCACTCTTTATTATCTCCAATCCAGTTTTCACCGCATTAACGCTTCCGGGAAGGGAGAATACAATTACGGATCTTTCTTGCCCCCTTATAACGCCTGCAGTAGCCCTCGTTAAGACAGCGGCATATCCAACCTCCTCATAACTTTTCACCCTAAACATCTCACCAAAGCTCAACTCTTTGTCAAAGAGTGGTTTTATGGATTCTATCGTAACATCCCTCCTCGTTATTCCAGTCCCTCCCGTCGTTACAACTACGTCTGCTCCACTCTTTATCGCTTCAAAAAGAGCTATGAGTATTTCAATTTTATCGTCAGGCACTATTTTATAGTAAACGTGCTCTCCCAGCTTCGAAAGCTCTTCTATTATGAGAGGGCCGCTTTTATCCTCCCTTTCTCCCTTGGAACCCTTGTCACTTACCGTTATAACTCCAAATTTGAAAGTTTTCGGGGCTTCCCTCCTATGCTCTTCAACGCCCATTTTACTCACCACTAGAAATTTTAAGAGAGGTGTTATAACACTTTCTAGACTTACTATACAAAAATAAAAAACTAGACCTTATTTTAAGATTCTATTGGGTTTTCAATCTCAGATATTAACTCTTTTATGTGAATTTCACCTTCAAGAGAGTCTATTTCTGGGTTTAAGGCCTTACGTACTATATAGTGAAGAACTGGACCTCTTTTAGATATTTCGACTACCGTCGTGGAAAGCTCCTCGAGCATTGAGAGAGCAGGAAACGAGAAATCCTTCATTAAATCCACGTTTATAAAGTAGAATGATTTCATCCATTCTTCACCAACAAAGCTTAACATAAAGTTCAAAAAGCTTAAAATATCTGGTAGAAGTTTACACCATAATGCTAGGAATTTTTCAATCCCTAGAACAATTACTATTGTTTTTTCATTATCCTCATGAGGATATAACTTCATTAGTTCTTTTTCCATTACTTTTTCCTCGGTAATTGGAATTCTAGTTGAAACATTACCACTATCTATTCTCCCACCGAGCTTTATCACCTCTATATCATTTGCTATACTTGTACCAAGTCCGATCATTTTTGCATAGCTTAGATAGATCTTCAACGTGTCAAGAACATCAACAACGCTGACCTTAAATCCCTTCATTCTTGCCCAGTAGGCCAGACTATAGACCCCAAGAGGCGAAAAGCTGAGACTATCAAATTCCATTAGGACACTTTCCCCAAACTTCGTACCTTTCCAAATATCAAATATTGAAACCTCTGACATCTTATCACCCCACCCAGGGATAAGTGTATTAATGTCACGAAAATTTTTAACGATTTTCATTGAGGTTTTATTAGGCTACAAAACTAGCACCTAAGGAAAAATAAATTAAAGGATTAGCTAACAAAATCTTCATGATTTTTTAACGCTTTTAAATTAACCCTTCCCTCAAATCCATCTAGCTCAACGTTTAGGGCCTTAAGAACAGTATAGTGTAAAACCGAACCTTTCTTCACGATTTTAATTACTGTCGTAGCGAATTCTTCAAGCAATTGGAGAACTGGAAATGGAAGATGACTCATCATGTCTACGTTTATGAAATAGAATGATTTCTTCCATTCTTCACCAATAAAGCTTAGTATGAAGTTTATGAGACTCAAAACATCGAGGGTATATGTAGAGTACAATGACAGGACTTTTTCAATTCCTAAAATTATGATTATCGTCTTTTCCTTTTTAATTTCCTTACACAGCCTCGTCAGCTCATTTTCCAGTAATTTCTCCTCAGTAATCAGAATTCTAGCTAAAATTTTCCCAATCTCAATCCTTCCACCAATCTTAATTACGGTAACATCATCAATTATGCCAGTATCGAGGCCGGCAATCTTTTCATGACCCATATAAATCTTCAGAGTATCAAGAACATCCACAACGACTATATTGTACCCTTTTTCTTTTGCCCAATTTATAAGACTATAAACTCCAAAGGATGGAAAACTTACACTATTAAACTCTATTAAAATGCTTTCTCCAAATTTTGTCTTTTCCCAGAGGTTGGCTACTGGACTCTCTCTCACGCCCCTCCCCTCTTAGTATGGAAGGGCTAGAAGTTATTATAATTTTCTCTTCCATACCAAAGAATTAAGGGATATTTAGAATCCTTAGATATATACCTAAGCCCAGAAAAAGATTATTATACGGTCTTTCGATGACGATCTAAATGGTGATGAAATGAGACCCAAAGTTGGGGTCCTGCTGAAGATGAAGAGGGAGGCCCTTGAAGAGCTAAAGAAATATGCTGACGTTGAGATAATCCTTTATCCTTCGGGAGAAGAGCTTAAAGGCGTTATAGGTAGATTCGACGGAATAATAGTATCTCCAACCACGAAGATAACAAGGGAAGTTCTTGAAAATGCTGAAAGGTTGAAGGTGATAAGCTGTCACTCAGCGGGTTACGATAATATTGATCTAGAGGAAGCAACAAAGAGGGGAATCTACGTGACAAAGGTCTCCGGGCTCTTAAGTGAGGCCGTGGCCGAATTTACCGTGGGGCTCATTATAAACCTAATGAGGAAAATTCATTACGCCGATAAGTTCATAAGAAGGGGAGAATGGGAGAGTCACGCAAAGATATGGACTGGCTTTAAGAGAATTGAAAGCCTGTACGGAAAGAAGGTTGGAATTCTCGGAATGGGAGCTATAGGGAAAGCTATAGCCAGAAGGTTAATCCCCTTCGGGGTGAAGCTATACTATTGGTCTAGGCATAGGAAGGTCAACGTGGAAAAGGAGCTCAAGGCCAGGTACATGGATATAGATGAATTGCTGGAGAAGAGCGATATTGTAATACTCGCGCTCCCCCTCACAAGAGATACCTACCATATAATAAACGAGGAAAGGGTGAAAAAGCTCGAAGGAAAATATCTTGTTAATATCGGAAGGGGAGCGTTGGTTGATGAGAAAGCGGTTACTGAAGCAATAAAGCAGGGAAAGCTAAAGGGTTACGCCACGGATGTCTTTGAAAAGGAACCAGTTAGGGAGCATGAGCTCTTCAAGTATGAGTGGGAAACTGTTTTAACCCCTCACTACGCTGGACTCGCCTTGGAAGCCCAGGAGGACGTTGGATTTAGGGCCGTTGAAAACCTTCTTAAGGTGTTGAGGGGAGAGGTACCAGAGGATCTCGTCAACAAGGAGGTTCTCGAGGTAAGGCCCATAGAGAATGTTAAGATGCTCTAGGGGTGATGTCAATGATAGAGAAGCTTAAGAAGTTCACTCAAATTCCAGGAATTTCGGGTTACGAGGAAAGAATTAGGGAAGAGATAATTAGGGAGATTAAAGATTTCGCAGATTACAAGGTCGACGCGATCGGGAACTTAATAGTAGAGCTAGGCGAGGGAGAGGAAAGGATACTCTTCATGGCCCATATGGATGAGATAGGGTTACTCATAACTGGGATAACCGATGAGGGTAAGTTAAGGTTCAGGAAGGTAGGGGGCATAGATGATAGACTACTCTACGGAAGGCACGTAAACGTAGTTACCGAGAAGGGAATATTGGATGGCGTTATAGGGGCAACTCCTCCCCATTTAAGTCTGGAAAGGGATAAAAGCGTGATCCCATGGTACGATTTAGTTATAGACATAGGTGCTGAGAGCAAGGAAGAGGCCCTTGAGCTTGTGAAGCCCCTAGACTTCGCGGTCTTTAAAAAGCACTTCTCAGTACTTAATGGAAAGTACGTGAGTACGAGGGGTCTAGACGATCGCTTTGGCGTTGTAGCATTAATAGAGGCCATAAAGGATCTAGTGGATCACGAACTTGAAGGGAAGGTAATCTTTGCATTTACAGTCCAAGAGGAGGTAGGGCTTAAGGGAGCTAAATTCCTGGCGAATCATTATTACCCCCAATACGCCTTTGCAATAGACTCCTTCGCCTGCTGTAGTCCCCTTACCGGAGACGTCAAGCTAGGGAAGGGGCCCGTGATAAGGGCCGTTGATAATTCTGCTATATATTCCAGGGATCTAGCTAGGAAGGTCTGGAGCATAGCAGAAAAGAATGGGATAGAGATACAAATCGGAGTTACGGGTGGAGGGACGGATGCCTCTGCCTTTCAAGATAGGAGTAAAACCCTAGCATTGAGCGTTCCGATAAAGTATTTACATAGCGAAGTTGAGACGCTACACTTAAATGACCTGGAGAAGTTAGTGAAGCTTATTGAAGCTTTAGCATTTGAGCTCTAGGAGGGATATCATGCTAGATCTACTCTTAAAATCCCTAATAACTGGGCTAATCACGGGAACGCTAGCCGCGATGTTCGGCCTCGGTGGAGGATTTCTGCTCGTACCTACCTTAAATATCCTGGGAGTTGAGATACATCACGCCATAGGAACCTCAAGTGCGAGCATAATCTTCACAGCTTTAAGCTCATCCTACGCCTATTATAAGCAGAAGAAGATATACTATGACATCGGTATTGCACTCGCAAGCACGGCGGTTATCGGGGCTTACATAGGAGCCTGGCTTACATCAATAATCTCACCCAGCAAGTTAAAGGTAATCTTTGGAATTACCCTGATATTCGTGGCCTATAGAATGATTAAGAAAAAACCTGCAGAGGAAGTTAAGGAGAAGGTAAGGGAAAGGAGGAAGTGGGTTCCCATAGGGGGCTTTTTCTCTGGAGTACTTAGCGGATTACTTGGCGTTGGAGGAGGGATTATAAACGTCCCATTCCTAACTTGGCTCGGTGTGCCGATACATAACGCCGTTGCAACTTCGAGCTTTGCAATAATCTTTACCTCAACAAGCAGTGCGATAAAGCACTACCTCCTGGGAAACGTTGAACTCTACTGGTTACCCCTCCTAGTTCCAGGGTTAATAGTTGGGGCCCAAATAGGGGCGAGAATAGCTAAAAAGACGAAAGCTAGATCCTTAAAGAACGGCTTCGCAATAGTCATGCTAATACTCGCGATAAGAATGATACTAAAGGGACTCGGATACAACGTTCCATGAGGTGAGACGTTGATAACTCCCGAGGAGGTTAAGGAGCTAGTGATAAAAATAAGAAGAGAGCATGGATTACCAATTACCCCCTTCGAGATAGATGAGGTTAGGTACGACAAAGAGGGGGAGAAGCTGTTCATAATAGCCCATGATAGAACTGACAAGAGCGTTGTTATAGGGAGTAGCCTGGTAATAGGAAAGCTCAAGGAAGAGCTCAAGGTTAAACTAGTGAGCGTCTACACAACCCTAGATTTAACTTTAAAGAGGATGCAACTTGAAAAAAGCTTAGAATTTGCAAAAGAGCATAACCTTAATTTTCTGATCCCAATAATAAAAGCAGAGATGAAGTTTCCTCCCAGGAAGTGGCCAGAAGTAAAAACCAACAAGGAGGCCCTTATCTTCTTAACCTTCAATGCGGATGCAATGATCGGCTTTTCTAGGGCTTTCAACCTCAAAGGTAAAGTTTACGGAGTTAAGTACTCCTTCCCAAAGCTAAGCTATACTCCTCTAGATAGGCCCTTAAGGGAGGTGTTCTTTCCAAACGAAGAGTTCCTCAACAAGCTCGCAAGCGAAAATGGTATTGACATCGTGATCTCGGAGTTTGAATTTCCGTCGAAGGTTGAGGATAGCGTGATGATTAATCCAATGAGGTTCCTAAGAATTGGCTACTTCGAGGTCAAATACCTATTTGGGGAATCCAGACCAGCGGTCTTCAATAAGTATGACCTAATTGACTACGTGGTGACGATGGTTGAGGAAGGACTAATGGAGGCCACCGATGGGGCCAGGATAATTAGATGGGGGTGGAAAAGACGATAGTCGGTATCGCGGGAAAAATAGCAGCTGGAAAGACTACAGTTGCAAAGTTCCTAGAAGAGCTTGGCTTCTGTAGGATAAGCTGTAGCGAGCCCCTCTTAGATATATTAACAGGAAACGTAAGCGAATATTCCTGGGTTCCAGAAGTTAATTTCAAGGGAGAACCCACAAGGGAAAACCTGATAGAGCTTGGTAGGCTGCTTAAGGAAAAGTATGGGGAGGATATCCTGATAAGGTTAGCCATAGACAAGCTGAGGAGGTGCAAGAATATAGCGATAGATGGAGTAAGATCCCTGGGAGAAGTTGAAGCCATTAAAAGGATGGGAGGAATAATAATTTACATAGAAGCGAGGGCCGAAGTCAGGTTTGAAAGGTTAAGGAAGAGATGTTCAGAAAAAGATAGGGGGATCAAAACCCTCCAGGATCTCCTGAGATTTGACGAGTGGGAAGAAAGGCTTTACAGTACCACTAACATAAAGGAGAAGGCCGATTTTGTTATCTTAAACGAAGGGAGCTTGGAAGAACTAAAAAAGAAGGTTAGAGAAATACTAAGAGAACATTCTAACTAGAAGGGACCATTCCTTCTCCCCCCAAGCTTCCTTACTCGTTATTAAGATCAGGGTCCCATTGTTTACCGTCGCATAATCTCTTAAGATGGCTAAGTGTTTAGCCGTATTCTCAAAGCCATTGTATAATACTAAGTATTCCAGGCAATCTATGACCACCACTCCCCTTTCAACTGATTGGAAGTACTTTCTGGAAAGTTCAATTATCCTGGGAAGGTTCATAGGATCAACTGCTCCCCCATCGCTTCTAGCTCTGGTAACGAAATAGGAGTACCATGTTTCTGGAGTCTTCAAATGCCTAACGAATGCAAGCACTGGGAAGTTTTGAAGTGAAGGCGATATAGCCTTGAATTCCTCCATGTTCATTATCATGCTCCCAGGCTTTAACTTGATAGATATCTTTCCAGGAGATTTCCTCTTGAAGTAGACTTCACTTCCAAAGACTAAGAATATACCATAGACCAGAAGCACAACGAAGGTTGCAGCCAGCAGGAATCCTATTGGAGCAAACCATTTTATTGGTCTCAAAAATGGATAATCCATTTCATGAGCTCCTATAGCTATTAGAGAAGCAGAAAGCCAAAGGATCCTGTTCCCAAATATATCCCTAAGCTTTAGGATCGAAACTCCAGAAGCAAGAATGAAAAAGCCCGAAATTCCCCAGCTAACTCCAACTATACTCCAAGTTTCTGAGGTTGGTATGACCCTCTCGAGTAGCCAAACATATATGGTGATTAATAGGGGGGTTAGGGATAGCGTGAGATACAGGGTTTTCGAAGGGACTGCCTTTTCTTCTTCGGCTTCAAGGTAATAGAGGGCCATAAAGAAACAAGCAGAAGATAGGGCTAGGAAGAGTTGATTGAGAAAGTAATTTTTAAGGAGATCGGAGAGGGTATTAAGGGCATATAGGGCTAACGCTAGACTAAGCACCACTGAAGACTTCCTCCTCGTGCGATAGTACACCCTCCCCAAAAACGCTGAACCGGTAAGCTTAATACCTATCGTTATAATCATTGCGAACCCTAAACTCAACGGGCTCATCTCAATATTAATATAGTCCCCAAAGATATTTAACGTTTCCTTGAGGGGTGAGAAAAGTGGTGAGTAAATTACTAGCCCTTGAAGCTTATCCAAAGCTTAAGGATATAGACTTCAGGCTGCTAAGGGCCGTAGAGCTGAAGATGAGGTACTATAGGTGGGTTCCCCTTGAGGAGATAGCAAAGTTCGCAAGGATGGATATTGAAAGCGCGAGCTATAGATTAGGAAAGCTTGACGACTTTGGATTGGTCGTGAGGAGAAGTGACATGGGTTATATAGGATATCAACTAACGATACACGGTTACGATGCGTTGGCAATTAGAAGCTTTGCCAAGAAAGGGATCATAGAGGCCATAAGCACGACTCAAATTGGAGTTGGAAAGGATGCCGACGTATACGTAGCCCTAACGCCCTCAGGAGAGAAAGTAGCCGTAAAGTTTAACAGGATAGGGGAGAGAACCAGTGCCAGGAAGGCCGGTTACCATAGCGATGTTTTTGCCGATAAGCATCATAAGAGCTGGTTATACGTTTCAAGGTTAATAGCGAAAAAAGAGCATGAAGCCCTAGTGTTATTAAGTCCCTTCGCGAAGGTTCCAAAGCCAATAGCCTGGAACAGGCATGCGATAGTCATGGAGTACATAAGCGGTGTCGAGCTTGCTGAGCTTAGGGATAACGATCTAACTGAAGAAGAGGCCGAGGAGATACTCGGAAAGATCTTGGACGAATACGAGAAGATAGTAAAGTTTGGCATAGTCCACGGAGATATGAGCGAGTTCAACGTTGTGCTCACGGATGATAATGATATACTCATAATTGACTGGGCCCAGTATTTAACTTGCGCAAATCCCGAGAGTTTGGAACTGCTTAAAAGGGATATAACGGTGCTTCTCAACGCGTTTAGGAGGAGATGGGGAGTTAAAAGGGATTTCGAGGAGGAGTGGGAGAGATTTTATGAGGCCTGGCTGATAGGAAGGAAGGAGGTTGAGGACTAAAATTCTATCTCAAAGGTTTCCCTCTCGTGCCTTATCACGTAAACCCTTTCACCCTTTTCCTGGAGTACGTACCCTCCCTTAACACCCCTGATCCTTCCATCCCTAATGGCAATTTCACTCGTATCCGAGAGATGGTTTCTGAACTTAATTCTCCTATTTCCACCTCCTATGGGAGTGGCCGTGGCGTAGACTAATTTGACTCCGTTGATCTCAACGTCAACCGGAATGAAGAGAACCCCTCTACCCTTCATTTTAATCTCGAATTCAACTCCCCTATACTTAACCTTTCCAGCTACCTCCTCATCCCTAGGGTTCACCAGAACCAGGTAGTGGATCCTTGGAATAGCTATTATATCCCTATTAGATACTTCAACTTCCCTTTTAACACCCTGAAGCTGAAGTATCTTATCGACGAACTTTCTATGCATATCATGGTAGCTCGAGTAGTATTGAAGTCTGAATCCAAGGATTACCGCGGAACCCTTTCCTTTCCTCACGATTGTACCTACAACTTTGTCTCCAATCCATGCTATTGCTTCCCCTCCCTTAACTTCCCTAGCGACGTTCCTAACAACCATCCTATCTATTCCCTCTGCATCAACGCTGAGGTATGGAATTAACCTCATGTTATCCCTGGCTTTAGCCCTCTCAACCTCAACCCCAAGGAAATCCCTTAGCCTTGTACATGGCTTCATGTTCTCGTCTAGGTACGGGAGGGTTGGTAATATCACTAAGTTCCCTCCTTCCTCGACATACTTAATGAGTTTTTCTTGAACCTCTCTGCTCATGAAATCCAAACTGTAAACCCAGATCTGCTCGTACTGAAGCATCTCCTCCAGGGTAGAAATCTCGAGGTCTATGACATCAAATGGAACGTTGCTCATAGCTAAGAGGGTCAGCAAACCCCTTTCCCCAAAGAGGTATTCGTTAAGGTTCACGCTTTCCTCGAAGCTTTCCGGTTTGTACCCCCAGAGGTTAAGGGCTTCGTAGGGTTCATACATTCCAAATGCTACTCTCGCTTTGAATTGGGAATCTACGAAATCTATATTAGACTTCAAGAACTCACCGATCCATTTTATCGGCTCTACGTGCTGCCTCTCCCTTCCATCCAACCCTATTGGAGAGTACACATCCCACGTAACACCATTGTGGGATTCATATCCCCTCGGATTCTCGCCACCAACGTAGAGGTAGTAGTTAAGGTTGTGAATTCCAAGCGCTGGAAGGAGCGCATAGAGGAGCTCGGCTTCATCTTTCTCTATGACGTTGGCGAGGGAAGCTTGGGTCTCTATGCTTAGGGGAGGAGTCTTAAGCTTGCTTACGTAGTACCTGTAAATTCCAGTCTTAAAGTAAAGGTGACCGAGCTTGTCTTCCTTGAAGTCAAACGTCCTGTAGAACGAATACCAGAACTCAGTCCATAGATGGATGTCAAGCTTATGCCTGGTCACGTAGAGGTAAAACTCCTTCCAAGCAGCTAGCAACAAGTATGGATCCAAGAGGCTTATTGGAACATCAACGTATTCCCTAATTTTCTCATAGAGCCTCCTCACATACTCGTTGATCATCCATATCTTGAAGTGGTGCCAGTCGAGTACCTTTGGAAGGGGTTCAGAGAAAGACTTTGGTGGTGCAATTTCCGTATAGTCTGAAAACCTTTCCCCATACCTTTCCTCCAAATCACCTAAAGAGTAGTTCTCCTTAAGCCAGGAATGCCAGATCCCATTTTCCCTAACTATTATTTCGTTGTAGTCAGTTAGGAATGGTTGAAATATAGTTTCCCAGTAAGAGGGTTCGTCATCAATCGTTACACTTATTATCGACCCTCCATTGGAGTACAGGTAGTCTCTTATTATGGGTAAAACTTCCTCGTACCACTTCATGGCATACTCCAAATACGTAGGGTGAAGATAGGTAATTGGAGGATAGTATACATCCCTGGGAAAGCTCCCATTAGGACTTTTCGCAAGTATTTCGGGGTGAGAGTTAATCAACCAATCCGGAATTCCACCGTTCTTCCATTCTCCACAGATGTAGGGGCCTGGCCTTATAATCACGTAAAGGCCAAGCTTTTGGGCTAACTCCAGAAACCCTATTAAGTCCCTCTGAGGATGAGTTTCACCGGTAAAATCAAAGACCCCCTCCTGAGGCTCATGCCAGTTCCAGGCAATGTACGTCTCAACCGTGTTCAATCCATGGGACTTCATCTTTCTTAGCCTATCCTCCCAGTAATTCCTGGGAACCCTAAAGTATTGAAGGGTACCTCCGTATACAACAATCCTTTCATCATCCAGAGAGTACAACCTTCCATCGTGTTGAACTTTCATACCTACCACCTTACAACCTTGTCCAAAAACCTGGGATTATCGGGATTTAATCCACGGCTTACCGCTTTATAGTAGGAGAGAAGCTGAACTATAGGGAGGTAGGGAATTGGATTCGCATCTTTACTGAGTCTGGGAAGTTCTATAGAATAGTCCTGTCCAAGATCCTGGGGAGAATTTGAGATTACTAGCACCTTTGCCCCCTGGTTCTTGAACTCCTTTACAAGCTTTTCATGCCACTCAAAAGGCTCCTCAACCATTAGCACAACTAGAGTTTTTTCATCAGCTATGGCCTTAAAGCCGTGCCTCACCTCAAAGGTTGGGTAAGCCTCACTCCAGAATATTGACATCTCCTTCATTTTCAGACTTGCCTCTAGAGCTACGGGATATAACAATCCTGAGCCCAGAAAGATAATGTTTTGGAAGTCAAAGCTCTCAACTATCTCCCTTATGTATCTTTCGTATTCCAGGCTTTTCTCCGTTGCTTTTGAGATCTCTCCAGCATTTAAAGGTGGAAGTCCATAGGAGTATCTTAACAACTGGAGGTATGCAAAGTAGAAGGATGTAAATGAGTGCGTCATCACAACGCTCTCTTCAATGGCTGGAACTACCAGAGAATAATCACACATTCTCGTCAAGGAGCTTTCACGTGTAGTAATTCCAAGTTTCTTGACGTTAATTTTCTCTAAGGCCAATAAGATCTCTGTGGTTTCCCCTGACCTCGATATTCCTACCGCAAGCTCTACCTCTCCTATCGGATAAGTTTCCTTAGAGTAAAGAAACTCGGAACATGGTAACGCTATCCCTAGGCCTCCGTGCATGTTAGTAACCATTGCCAAGAGCTTGGAAAGGAAGTGTGAAGAGCCACACCCTAAGTACAGGATTCTATTCGGTAGGCTTATCTTATCTTTTACCTTATTAAATACCTTATCAGCTTTAATTATCCCATCAGGCGTTTGCTTAATCTCAATTAGCGTTTTCATTTAACCTCACCCCTTTAAATAGAGGTAGCATGCTACATGGTGGTTTTTTTCTATTTCTATTGTTTGTGGGGGTTTTTCGTAGCATTCTTTTCTCGCGTAAGGGCACCTTGGAGCAAACCTACAACCCTTAATCTCGTAAACCCTCTCCTCCTCCCTCTCAGGCTCAATACCCTTAAACTCCCACCTAACACTCAAATCAGGAACACTCTCCAAGAGCATCCTAGTGTAAGGATGCAGGGGATTCCCAAAAACCCTCTCAGCATCACCCCACTCCACAATCCTACCCCTATACATAATAACAATCTTATCACTAATATAATAACCCAAGGCCAAATCATGAGTAATAAAAATCACGGAAGTACCAAACTTATCCCTAAACTCCCCCAACAAGTTAAGAATATCAATCCTAGTAGAAGCATCAAGCATGGAAACGGCCTCATCAGCAATTAAAAGAGAAGGCTCAACAAGCAAAGCCCTAGCAATTAATATTCTTTGCAACTGCCCACCACTCAACTGGTGAGGATACTTCCCCAAAACCTCACCAGGATTCAAACCAACACTCTCCAAACTCCTCTTGATCAATTCTTCCCTCTCCCCAGGAGCAACACCCCTCAAAAAATTCCTAAAAACCAAATCAAAAACCCTATCAACCTTATGCAAGGGGTTAAAACTAGCGAAAGGATCCTGAAAGACGGCTTGAACATTCTTATAATAATACCTCCTCAACTTTTCCCTATCAAAACTCCAAATATCCTCACCCCTAAACAAAATCCTACCCGAAGTAGGCTTCAACAACCTAAGAATCAACTTCCCAATAGTAGTCTTACCACTACCACTCTCCCCAATCAAACTAACAATCTCACCCTCACCAACCTCAAAACTAACATCATCAACTGCTCTAACCTCATAACCACCAAACAAGCCTGAAGTGAAAACCTTAGTCACATGCTCCAACTCAAGCACGAGAACCACCCCCAAGCAAGTGACAAGCAGCGTAATGCCCTGGGGAAACTTCAACTAATTCAGGCTCAACCTCACGACACACTTGCATAGCATAAGGACAACGAGTATAAAACCTACAACCCTCAGGAGGATTCAAGAGACTAATCGGGTAACCAGGAATCCCACGAAGCCTCTCCCTCTTATAATGAACACCCATTCTCGGGAGAGAATTCAAAAGGAGTTGAGTGTACGGGTGAGCTGGAGATTCTAGAACCTCCTCCATGCTTCCAATCTCAACAACCTTCCCAGCGTACATAATCATCACCCTATCAGCTATCTGCCTCAATAATGCTAAATCGTGCGTGACAAAAATTATTGACTTCACAATCCCCTCTTCCATGAAGTGATGGAGTAATTCTATCACTACCCTCTGCGTTGTCACATCTAATGCTGACGTTACTTCATCAGCAATTAGTAAGTCTGGGTTTAGGAGGGTTGAGACTACCATTGTAGCCCTCTGCCTCATTCCACCACTCAACTCTACTGGATACATTTCAGCAACCTTTGGCGAGAGTTTCACCATGCTTAACCTCTCTTTCAAGAGTTTTTCAACCTCTTTTTTATCCTGCATTCCGTGCTCTCTTGCCAAATCCCAAACTATATCCTTGATTTTCTTGGTTGGGTTTAATGCATTCATTGCGTATTGTGGGATTATTGATAACTCCTTGTACTGGATTTTTCTAGCCTCCTCCCTGGAGAGTTTCATTAAGTCTTTCCCCTTGAAGATTGCCTTCCCACCCTTGTGCGTCATTGGTGGTTTTCTTAGGATTAGGGAGTGGACTAGGGTTGACTTCCCACAACCACTCTCGCCAGCAATTCCAAACACTTCCCCCTTTTTGACTTCAAAACTAACCCCATCAACAGCTTTCACGAAACCCCTAGGAGTCGAGTAATAAATCCTAAGATTCCTAACCCTAAGCAAAATCACACCCCCCTCAACCTCGGATTAAACACCTCCTCCAAACCAAGATTTATGAAGAATAATGACGTGATTATCAGCGTTATAAATAGCCCTGGAGGAATGAACCACCACCACCAGCCAAATTGAAGGGCATTGTGCATGATGGCCTTCTGGAGTATCACGCCCAGGGAAACCATGGTTGTTGGCCCTAGACCAATGAAGTCTAGGGTTGCCGATGCTAGTATCGCACCGCTAACTTGAAGGATTCCAGTCATGAAGATGTAGGAGATCATGTTAGGTAGGATATCCTCCACAATAATTCTGAGATCCCCAACTCCCATTATCTTAGACATGTGAACGAACTCTCTATTCTTCAATGATAGGGTTTGGGCTCTAACGGATCTAGCAACCCAAGGCCAGTTCGTTAACCCTATTATGAGGGCTTGAATTTCGGGGCTTCTAGCTTCAAGGTAAGCTGCTACCAAGATTAGAAGGACTATCGAAGGGATTACCAGCATTATGTTGACGAACATCATTAAGAGCTCATCCACTAGACCTCCCTTATAGCCCGAGACAAAGCCTATCGTTATTCCCGTTATCGTTCCTATTATTGCAGCTAAGAATGCTACCCATAGGGATGTTCTAAGACCGTAGACTAACTCCGTATAGAGATCTTTACCCTCCTTGTCCGTTCCCAGGATGTGAAGAACTTCCACCTTCTTTCCGGTGTACGTTGTTATGTTTTCCCTGGTCATTGGAGGTAGAGTTTTGGCAGAGTAAGATGCGATCTTAATTTTACCCACTTGCTCGTAGTACAGCCCATCGCTTGCAAACGGCGTAAAGAGTGGTCCGATAAGTCCAAAGATAATGAAAGCGATCAGCATCCCGAATCCAAATTTGAATTTATTATTCCTGAATGCGAGCTTTATTACCTCCATACGTCATCCCTCTAGATAGCTAGCTCTAACACGTGGATCGATTAGAGCGTAAACTATGTCTATCACGAAATTAGCGACTAAAACCGAGATCACGATCATCAAAAAGCCTCCCTGGAGAAGGAAGTAATCCTGGCTCATCGCCGCTTTCATTAGCAACACTCCAACCCCTGGATAGTTGAAGACGATTTCAGTGGCTATTGCCCCCGCAACCATTAAGCCTAACTGAAGGGCTAGCCCTGTTATTTGGGGTAGAATTGCATTCTTGTACGCGTGCTTTGTCATCAATTTCTCGCTTGCTCCTAGTGCTTCTAGGTACCTCACGTAATCCGCTTCCAACTCGTAGATGATCATGTTCCTCATGCCAATTGCCCAGCTACCTATCATCACAATGAACAAGCTTAGGAAGGGCATTATCCAGTGTTTAAGGAAATCAACAACGAACTTCAAGGAAAAAGTTGGGATTAAATCTGGACTATAGGCCCCCTGGTAGGGTAAGATTCCAGCTTTTACACCAACAAGATACACGAGTAGCATTGCAAACCAGAAATATGGCATGCTAGCTAAGAAATAGAACAGGGGCATCATATATTTGTCGTACTTCTTATTCTTACCTGCAAAGGCCCCTAACCAGTTCCCGATTAACCAACTCAAGACTATAGCAGGAAGCAAGATCGCAATATCATAGGGAAGGGCATTTTTAAGCAACCTCGAAACTGGGGCCCTATAGAGGATGCTATACCCTAAATCTCCCTTGAAGAGGGCTACCCAAAAATTAACGAACTGAACGTAAAGGGGCTTATTTAATCCGTACAATTGCTCATAAAATCTTAGTAAGGTTTCCCTTTCCTGGGGAGATAATCCTAATGCGGAGTTTATCATGATTTGAATGGGATCCCCAGGCATAAGCCTAGGAAGTAGCCAGTTAAGGGTTACAGCAAAAATAAAGGTTAGTACGTAAACGATGATTTTCCTCTTTAGATAATCCCCAAAACCCATAATATTCCCCCCAACAAAATAATAAAAGAGAGAGCTCAGCCTCTCCTTCTCCTTAGAAGAAGTGGTACCACAACGAGGCCAACGAGTGCTGCTGGTCCGCAGACCCCTCCCTTGGTAGTCGTGGTTGTAGGAGTCGTGGTCTTCGTTGGTGATGGTGATTTAGTAACGGTAACGGTCTTAACTTCAGTTTTCTCCTGCGTAACCGTCTCTGTCTTCTCTTTAGTGACGGTCTGAACTATTGTAGAAGTCGTTGGAGTTATAGCTTTGGCCGGTCTGACTCCCAGGAAGGCTAAGGCCGTACCCCAGGTACCAAAGCCTGGCCAGAAGATTGGTACACCGTATGGATTGTCCTCATTTGGCCAGTTTGCCCAGTATTGAGTATTTGCTTCATAGAATAGTGTACCCATGTAGAGTGGAACCGCTGGAACATCTTGAAGCCATATCTTCGTTAGCTCAGCTAGAAGTTGAACCTGCTTTGCCTCGTCTGGGGTCTTTGCGAGCTCATCGAGCAACTCATTTACCTTCGGATTGTAGTAGTTGCCAAAGTTTGCTCCACCCTTTTCCTTGTCGTTTTTGTAATAGAGGAGATCATAATAAACGCTGTATGGATCGGGCTTGAACGTTCCGGCCCAGTGCATTGTCAGGTCGAACTCACCTGCTTGCTGCTTGCTAACCATGGTTCCCCAGTCATACTTCTTAACGTCAACCTTTATTCCCACGGCCTTTAGCTGGTTAACTATGATCTCTACGGCCTGCATCCAATCGCTACATACTCCACATGCAGCGAACGTTAGAACGAAGTCCTTCCCATTGTATTCCCTAATTCCATCCCCATCAACATCCTTAATTCCAGCCTCATCCAAGAGTTTAGCGGCTTCTGTTGGGTTGCAGTACCTCCATCCGTACTTTTCAATTAGCTGGCTAACTCCTATCTTCTCCTTCCATGGCTTCATGACGTTACCCAGGGGAGTTTGATCTGGAAGGTCGCTAATTGGACCTTGCTGTACTATTTGGGCCGGACAAATTGCTTCTGCTATAGCTTTCCTTACAAGTGGGTTATCGAGAGGCTTGTGCTTAACGTTGAAGTACATGATAACGGGGACGACGGGCGGGAAGTATGGTGGCCTATCGAGCCAGCTAACTATGTGTGGGTTCTTCTTCTTAAGCTCAACTATGTCAACGTAGTAGGTACCCACATCGAGGTCTCCCTTGAGGAACATGTTTGCTGCTTGATCGTTCGATCCCACGTAGAGCTGGACTATGTACTTGGGACTAGGTAATCCAAAGTACTTTGCACCCCACCAGTTATCGTTTCTCACGAATATTGCTTTTTGCTGTTCAATGACCTTGTAAAGCTTGTATGGGCCAGAACCAACGAGATACTTCTGCTCATCTCCCAGGAATGTCATGTGAATAACCTTTTGAGGATCTATATTCTTAAATATATGCTCTGGAAGGATCAAAACGCTATATAGCTCGTTTCTCCATGCCCAAACGTTTGGAGTTCCACTAAATACGAACTGAACGGTTCTATCATCTACAACTTTAATTTCCTTAAGTCCATATCTTGACCAGTCCTTAAGCCCGGCTTTCTCATAGTACTCAAAGGAGAACTTAACGTCATTAGCCGTTAAAGGCTTGCCATCCTGCCACCTTGTTCCCTCCCTAAGCTTAACTTCGAACACGTTGTCACTTACCCACTTTCCATAGTCTGCAAGCCAAGGAACGAGCTCGGTCTTCATGAAATTAAGCATGAAAAGGGGTTCAAATACCAAACCCGCTATTGGGATTATATTGCTTCCCTGAAGGGGATTTGCGTTCGTTGGCGGGGAGCTATTTGCTGTATACAGGGTTTCTTCCCTTGGGAGTTCTTCTGCTGCAAGAACTACCCCAAGGTTGCCCAACAATAGGGTTGCCACCAGAACTATAACAAGGTACTTCTTCATAATATCCCACCCCATTATAATTAAGACTCAATTTTTATAAGAAGTTCACATTATATAAACTTTTTGATTATAATTAGCTTGAGGATTAAAAGGGGGGATTAATTCAGATTTAAGGGAAGTTATAAAAACATTCAAATTTACAGTAACATGATGAGGGGGAGATTGAATGAAGTTTTACTGGGGCGTCGTTCAGTCTGCATTTCAATTTGAAATGGGGGATCCCTACAGGAGGAACATAGATCCCAGAAGCGATTGGTGGTATTGGGTCAGAGATCCATATAACATAAAGAATGACCTCGTCAGTGGAGACCTACCAGAAGAGGGAATAAATAACTATGAACTTTATGAAATAGATCATAGGTTAGCAAAAGAGCTTGGATTGAATGCTTATCAATTAACGATAGAGTGGAGCAGAATATTCCCTTGCCCCACCTTCAATGTAGAGGTTGAATTTGAAAGAGACGGGTACGGGCTCATAAAAAAGGTGAAAATAGAAAAGGAACACTTAGAGGAGCTCGATAAGCTTGCAAATCAAAAGGAAGTTAGGCATTACCTGAATGTTTTAAGGAATTTGAAAAAACTTGGATTTACAACATTCGTCACTTTGAACCACCAGACAAATCCCATATGGATCCATGACCCCATAGAAACTAGGGGGAACTTCCAAAAGGCTAGAGCAAGAGGATGGGTTGACGAAAGGACAATCATAGAATTCGCGAAGTATGCAGCCTATGTAGCCTGGAAGTTCGACAACTATGTAGATTACTGGTCAACATTTGATGAACCAATGGTTACAGCGGAGCTCGGTTATTTAGCCCCTTACGTCGGCTGGCCTCCTGGGATTCTAAACCCATCAGCGGCCAAAAAAGTGATAATTAATCAAATAGTAGCTCACGCCAGGGCCTACGATTCGATAAAGAAATTCTCGTCTAAGCCTGTAGGAGTGATACTAAATATAATTCCTGCTTATCCTCTAGATCCAAACGATTCTAAGAGCGTAAGAGCAGCCGAGAATTATGATCTCTTCCACAATAGGCTGTTTCTAGAGGCCGTAAATAGGGGAAACGTTGACTTGGATATCACAGGAGAATACACCAAAATACCACACATAAAGAGAAACGACTGGATCGGAAACAACTACTATACAAGAGAGGTCGTCAAGTACGTTGAACCAAAATACGAGGAATTACCCCTCATCACATTCGTCGGTGTTGAAGGTTATGGATACTCTGGAAATCCCAATAGCTTATCCCCAGATAACAATCCAACGAGTGACTTTGGCTGGGAGGTATTCCCCCAGGGTCTCTATGACTCCACGTTAGAAGCTGCGGAGTACAACAAAGAGGTGTTCATAACGGAGAATGGAATAGCTGACTCCAAGGATATACTAAGACCTAGGTACATCATTGATCACGTCAATGAAGTCAAGAAGTTGATAGAAAATGGAATAAAAGTAGGTGGATACTTCCACTGGGCACTTACAGATAATTATGAGTGGGCTATGGGATTTAAGATTAGATTCGGGTTATACGAAGTGGATTTGATAACAAAGGAGAGAATACCCAGGAGAAGAAGCGTTGAGATCTATAAAAAAATTGTAATGGAGGGGATCGAATGAAGACGATAGCAGTTGATGAAACTACCTGGAAGAAAATAAAGATGCTCAAGGACAAGATGGAAGCAAGATCGTACGATGAGGTTTTACAAAAACTAATAGAAACTTGGCACCTAGTCGAGCTGGATAAGAAAGTCGATAAGGTAATGGTTAACGACGAGGAGATGAAAATTCTAATGTCGATATTAAAGAAAAAGAAGGGGAGTTAAAGATGCCTCTACCTCCAGATATAACTTTTGATAGCTTAGCATTAATAAAGATGCACTCCCAGAATATGAAGAGAATACTTGAGGTAACCCTGGCAAAATTTACCGTTAACCTATCTATAGTCACAGTATATAGGTACCTTACCGCGAGGGCATATTTAAAAAAGAACATTGAAGCAGAATTTGAGATCTTAAAAGATATTTATAATATAGTTCCACTCCTTGATGACATAGCCATAAAAGCAGCCCAAATTGAAGCTAATCTTATAAAAAAGGAGATAACGCTTGACATGGAGGATATAATAACAGCGACGACGGCCATATATACAAATAGCCTACTTGTGACAGATGATCCAAAGAGATACGAGCCAATTAGAAGATTTGGGCTCGATACAATGCCACTAGATAAGTTTATAAAAGAGGTAGAGCTAATGGTTGAGAAAGAACTCATATAAGATCAGTAAACGGAGTTATATGGTAAAACAATCCTGGCATAATCCTGAATCCCTCTCCATACCTAACTCCTATTTTCTCTCCGTAAAACATTGCTATAGTTCTCAAAAAAGGCTCCCACTTCTCCCAGATGTCATCTGGAAATTGACTCCTATGAACCCTTATGGCCTTTAACTTCAACTCCATTAAATCCGTTATATCGACGATGTAATTTGGCTTGTGAGTGTAATATAAAGCTATAAACGATCCACTATTATAGGGGTTTAGCCCAATATCCAAGTCCGTATTTGAGAAGTTCGGAAGCTGAGAAAAGGCTACTGATTCTATTGCAAGAAAACCTGTTCTCCTGTGATCGGGATGAGATTCATAAGGTAACCAGGGATCAGGGGCAAAAACACCATCAGGTTGCTCTTTTCTTAATATTTTCGTTAGATCCTTTCTAACTTCCCTGGAATATGGAAGCTCGGTATCCCTGTAATTTAGCCAGTAAATCTTTTTAACACCTAAAAGCCTAGCACTCTCTTCTTCCTCTTTTCTTCTTATAGCAGCTAGTTCATGCCCGGACAAACTCTCATCTGTAGTTCCCATATAGCCATCGGTCATGCAGACGTAGATGACTTCAACTCCCATATCTGAGAGCTTTTTAATCGTCCCTCCCATACCTATAACACAATCATCTGGGTGCGGTTCAATGCAAAGAACTTTTTTAGCATCCTTGAAGGGATTCTGCAAGTCAAATTCTAAAACCTCACGAAGTAGCTTATTAAAAGCCTCTTCAAATGTATCTATGTCTTCAAACATGTTTACCACCACTTAAATATAATCCTTCCCCTATTTATAAATATTCATATTTCATAATATCAACCATAATTATAAGGAATTTTATTAAGTCCCTCCTCTAAAGTTAAACTAAGGGTACGAAAATGGTAAGCTCAAAATTTAAAGATATCCTCTATAGATTGGGAATCCCTGAAGGTAAGGTGGAAGACCTGGAGGCTAGGGGAGGGCTCGTCGAGGATAAGTTCGATGATATAAAATACCTGAGGATAAGAAACTCAGTTGGAAAGTTAAGAAGGGGGACGGTAGTTCTGAATGACAAGTTCATAATCCTCGGGTTCCCCCATATTAAAAGGATAGTTAACCTAAAAAATGGCATTAAAAGAACTTTCAAAAGGGGAGAATTCTACGTCGAAGAGAAGGTCGACGGATACAACGTAAGGGTTGTCAAGTTTCGAGGTAAGATTCTCGGTATAACGAGGGGAGGGTTCATATGCCCCTTTACGACTGAAAGAATTTCCGACTTCATTCCAGAGGAATTCTTTAAAGATCATCCCAACCTCATTCTTGTCGGTGAAATGGCGGGCCCTGAGAGTCCGTATTTAGTTGAAGGTCCTCCCTATGTTAAGGAGGATATCCAATTCTTCCTCTTCGATATTCAAGAGCTTGGAACGGGGAGAAGTCTGCCCGTAGAGGAAAGGCTAAAGATAGCAGAAGAGTACGGGATAAGCCACGTCGAAGTTTTCGGGAAGTTCACCTATAAAGATCTAGAGGAGATCTATGAAATCGTGGAAAGGCTCAGCAGGGAAGGGAGGGAAGGGATAGTCATGAAGAGTCCCGACATGAGGAAGATGGTAAAGTACGTAACCCCATACGCCAACATTAACGATATAAAAATAGGGGCCAGGGTCTTCTACGAGCTCCCCCCAGGATACTTTACGAGTAGGATATCCAGGTTAGCCTTCTACATAGCTGAGAAGAGGTTAAGGGGAGAAAATTTTGAAGAACTTGCAAAAGAACTTGGAAAAGCCCTTCTCCAGCCTCTAGTCGAGAGTATACATGATGTTGAGCAAGAAGATGAGATAGCTGAGGTGTTCAAGGTCAGGGTGAAGAAAATTGAAACCGCTTACAAGATGGTGACACACTTCGAAAAGTTAGGGCTGAGGATAGAGATAGTTGACATAGAGGAGATGAAAGGCGGGTGGAGGATCACATTCAAGAGACTTTACCCCGATGCAACCGAGGAAATTAGGGAGCTCATAGGAGGGAAATCATTCGTTGATTGAGGTGATTGCCATGGATATTAGGGAGATAGGCCTGAGATTGGTTGGAGAAGCAATAAAAGCTGCAGATCCATACAGGGCAGTCCTAAATGCAGTTAAAGTGAGTGATGACAAGATAATTGTTCAAGGTAAGGAATTTGAAATCAAGGGAAAGGTGTACGTAATAGCCCTGGGGAAAGCAGCATGTGAAATGGCAAGGGCCATAGAGGATATACTCGATGTTGAGGATGGCGTTGCGGTAACTAAGTACGGTTATGGAAAAGAGTTAAAGAGGATAAAGGTGATTGAAGCGGGACACCCAATACCTGATGAGAAATCCATATTGGGAGCTAAAGAGGCCCTATCGATATTGAATAGAGCTAGGGAAAATGACATAGTTTTCATCCTAATTTCAGGTGGAGGTTCGGCACTATTTGAGCTTCCAGAAGAAGGTATTTCCCTAGAAGATCTTAAGCTAACCACGGATCTCCTTCTAAAGAGCGGGGCAAAGATACATGAGATAAATACGGTTAGAAAGCATATATCAAAGGTTAAGGGAGGTAAGCTTGCGAAGATGATCAAGGGGACCGGAATAGTACTGATAATTTCGGATGTAGTTGGCGATAACCTAGAAGCCATAGCCTCAGGGCCCACCGTTAAGGATCCAACTACCTTCGAAGATGCGAAGAGGATCCTGGAACTCTACGACATCTGGGAGAAGGTTCCCGAAAGCGTTAGGTTACATATAGAGAGAGGATTAAGGGGGGAGGTGGAGGAAACCCTCAAGGAAGATCTACCCAATGTTCACAACTTCCTGATAGCCAGTAATTCAATCTCCTGCGAGGCCATAGCCAGGGAAGCTCAGAGGCTTGGGTTCAAAGCATATATAATGACGACTACTTTGGAGGGAGAAGCCAAGGATGCCGGGTTATTCATAGGATCTATAGTCCAGGAAATAGCTGAAAGGGGAAGGCCGTTCGAACCTCCGGTAGTTCTAGTGTTCGGTGGAGAGACCACCGTAACAATAGAAGGTAAAGGGGGAAAGGGAGGGCCCAACCAAGAAATAGCGCTGAGTGCTACCAGGAAGATCTCGGATCTAGAAGCCCTGATCGTGGCCTTCGACACCGATGGAACCGATGGTCCCACTGATGCGGCCGGGGGAATAGTGGATGGAACAACGTACAAGAAGCTTAGGGAAAAGGGAATAGATGTTGAGAAAGTATTGAAAGAGCATAACTCGTATGAAGCCTTAAAGAAAGTTGGGGGCTTGCTATTCACTGGGCCCACTGGAACGAACGTCAACTCTATTGTTATAGCGATAGTCACATCGAAACGAGGCCGTACTTAAGTAGCTTGTTCACTATCTTCCTCCCCTCATTAGTCAAATCCACTATCTTCCTTATCATAACTATCTTAAGCAACCCTTTATCTATCATCCTATCGTATATCTCCTCTATCTCCTTTTCCGACACTCCCAGGAACTGGTGGAGCTCCAAGGGATTTATTCCAGAGTACAGAGCAACTAAAATCTGTTTTTCCATCTCGTCTAGGGCTTCTAGCTCCTTTATCTCCTTCTCCATTATCTCCTGGAACTCCGATTTTAGCGTTGGGAAGTCGTCGGAAACTTTCATTATGAATTCCATTATAGCGGGATTATACTTCAGTAGGTACCTTAAAACGTAAAGCTGTGTCTGCTTATCGGGAATGTAAAGGTAGGAAGTTACGCTCTGATCTATGTGAAAGTGTCTTATCTTCCAGGCCCTTACTCTTTTACCGTTCATATCAACCTCTTCAATCTCTATATCTTCAAGATCCGAGAATATTGAAACCGGTCTCTTATCCTTAATTATTACTACAATGCTTCTCTCTGTTTTTTGAGTTCTAGCTGATTTAACCTTAATGACTCTAAGCCATCCCTCTTCCCACTTTGATTCCATATTCACTGCTCCACCAATTATTCTAGCCAGTTGAAGCATGACGGTTTTACCATTAATCAAAACCTCAAACACCTTGTGAACGAACTCGGAGAACTTCTTCTCATCGTATATAAGGAGATTCTCCTCTATCGTGAATATTACCAATAACTCTCCTCTCCCAGGAATGTAAAACTTTATCCCGAAATGATCTTTTTCAGGATTCAGTTTAAGCTCGTCTGGGATTCTAACCCCGAGGTCTATTAAAGCCGAGAACGGAAAACTATCCTCACCTACAACCTCACCCATTTTAAGGTACTTAACAACTATCCTATCGCTCTCTATCTGGGCTATCGCATCTCTCCAGCTTACTTTTCTTGAGGTCACCCACGAGGAAGATATACCTACCTTAACTCTCGCTTCAAAGATCGGCATCTATACGCCCCCGTCAGAGGGCCTCTAGCTCTTGTAGCCTCTTCTCTAAATCCTCAACTTTCTTCCTTAGCTTCTCCACCTCCTGGGAGAGCTGTATTTCAAGCGGTGTAATAGCTGGATTCTCTCCCCTCTTCTTTATCAGATCATCAAGTATCGAGATCGCGTTGTTAATGCTCGAGGTCATCCTTATCAATGCCTCATCAGGTGATAACCTAGTTGTTCCCTCCTTTCCCTTTTCCCTAACTTCTATTGGAAGTTTTGTCCTAGCTACATAAGCCATTATTTGGTTTAGCCTATCCCTATCTTCTGGAGATGGATACCTTGCAAGCCAGAGTCTCTTAAATTCATCAAGCTCACCAAGAACCTTCATTAAGAAAGCGTTGTACTCATCTTCGCTTACGAAACCCAAGGCGTATCCCCTTGCAACGTCAAGGAGCATTAATAGCCTCTCCTTCTTTTTCTTTGCCTCATTCAAGACGTTCTGAACCTTCTCATCTATCACCTGCTTAATTCTCTTAACTATATCCTCCTCGCTAATTGCTTTCGTTTCCTCTTTAACCGGGTTTTTCTGTTTTTCTGCTATAACTTCCTTCCTCTTTCTCTCAACTCTGCTTTCGGCTTCTATACTCTTTGATAACAGCAGAGCTTGCATACTCTTCATCTGCTGGGATACCACAGAGGAAACTATCCAGGCGGCAATCAGTGAACCCACTATTACTGCTACCACCACCAATATCACAGTCCATACATCCATACTTTCTCACCCCCTAAAAATTTAGGAAGGGAGGTCAGACCTTAAACTTTGCAATAATTCCCCTCATCTTCTCAACTATATCTCTAAGCTCCTGTGCGGCCCTTCTAAGCTCTTCAATTGATGCTGTCTGCTCTTCAACAGCAGAGCTTACCTCCTCAGCGCTAGCCGTGGTTTCTTCAGCGCTTGCCGCTAAATTCTCGAGGGCCCTAAGGGATTTATCAACCTCCTCCTGGGTCTTAACGATTTGATCCTTAACCTCCGACATTCTCTCACTGGTCTCCTGAAGTAGGGTTGCGATATTGGCCAAGTAACCAATGGTATCCCTAAGCGTCTCAGAAGACTGACCTATGACGTTAACTCCCTCTTTAGTGGCTTCGACGGCTTCCTTGATTTCATCGGTAATCTTATCTATGATGCTCTTTATGTTATCAGCAGCTTGCTTGCTCTCCTCGGCTAACTTTCTAATCTCCTGGGCAACTACAGCAAATCCCCTGCCTGCTTCACCGGCCCTTGCAGCTTCAATTGCAGCGTTCAAAGCCAATAAGTTTGTCTGCTCGGCTATGCTCGTTATAACATTGGTTATCTCCTCGATGTTCCTGCTCATCTCAGAAACCTTAGATACGGTTTCCTCAATTCTAGACATCATGTGCTGGATATCCTCGATCCTCTTCAGGGCATCATCTCCTTTCTGACTCCCTTCATTCGCTATGGAGACAACCTCACTAACGGCCCCTTCGAATTCTTCCATGGCCTTTACGCTCTCTTCGCTCGTCTGGGCAACTAATCTCATTCCCTCAGTTATCTCATTGATAGTCTCTTGTTGTCTTTGGGCTTCAACGCTTACCTGCTGAATGGCTTCGTTCACTTGATTTATTGCCTCAGTTACGTCATTTGATATTTGAGCTAAAGCGTTAGCCCTCTTCTCCAATTCGTTGGCCATATCAACGAGGGAACCTATCGAGGTTCTAAGCGTGTTAGTTACAGACTTTATATCCTCAATTAAATCTCTAAGCTCACCCTTCGCTTCCACGGTTAAACCATTAGTTAAGTCTCCCTCAGCCAAACGCTCAAGCCTCTTTGTTATCGCGGTGAGGGTTCCAACGAGATCCTTAGAAACTGCCTCAAACGCTTGAATAAGGGCCCCTATTTCATCATTCTCCAAGTATCTAATCTCCTTAACGTACTCGGTAACTTCCCTTAGCTTTCCATTCGCAAGGGCCTGAGCGGCCATCTTCAGCTTTTCAAGAGGTGCGAGTATTGAACCAGCAACTTTGTACATTGCAACTATCATTGCAACTATAGCAATTATCGCAATTCCAAATCCCTTATATATCATCTCAGAAACATCTTTAACTACGGAATCAGCGGCTTTCAGCGTTGGTTCCGTGATCTCTTCTAATGGAACAGTAGCTAGGACGATCCATCCAGTCTGCTTCATCCTCCTATATCCAGCTACTTTCTTTATTCCTTCGAACGTATACACGACATATCCTCTTTCCTTACCTTTCCTCAGCTCATTAGCTAAGTCCTTAAGTTCCGGGGTCTGAAATATATTAAGCTTGTTTATGTATTCCTCCTTCGGATGTATTATTACAAGTCCCTGTGGGTTCAAAACTGCAACGTAACCTGTCTTACCAAGCTTTATGCTCTGAGTTTCCTTGACTAGAGTTGAAACGAAGACGTCTATACCTATAACTCCCTTGAATTCTCCATTAACGTAAACGGGTTCTGAATATGTTATCACCCATTTCCCGGTAGCAGCATCGCGATAAGGTTCCGTAATTACTGGGCCGTTTTTCTCCTTAGCTAGCTTATACCAGGGTCTAACCCTAGGATCATAGCCCTCTGGAAGCTCATCTGGCGGATACATATACATGTGCCCCTGCTCATCACCAAAGTAAACGTAACTTACATCCTCATTTAGATCCTTTATCTTCTTGAACCTCTCCAGGAGGAATTGCCTCATCATATCCTCATTAAGGTCAAGGCCTCTACTGTAGGCTTCCTGAACGGCATCATTAGCCATTTTCCCATAGTCGGAAACCCTAGCAAAGAAGTCCTCAAACATCCTAGTTGCTAAATCTGCAGCACTCAGGGCCATGTAACCGCCTTCCTCTATTGCAGGTTTTTCTAACTCTTCTCTCATCATTGTATCGACTTTGCTGAAGGAGTACAGGGTAACCCCTCCTAGTATTGCTGTGGAAACCACTGCAGCTAGTATCATTATTAGTATTATCTTCTTCTTGAACTGCATCCTTTCTCACCTCCTAGTACACCTTTTCTATTACCTTTCCCTCCGTCACCTTTCTCATTCTAACTTTCCCAGTCGAGAGATCTAAGTAGATCGTCCTACCCCCCTTTCCACCCGTATCTTCGGCTACAAGCCTTATTCCAAGCTTTCTCAATTCCCTCTTAGCGACTTGAACGTTTTTCTCCCCAATTTTAAGCTCTTCACTCCTTATATTATCAAACATTTGAGCTCCACCAAAGAGCTTGGCTTCGAGTCTGAACTTTGAAGCTCCAAGCTTTATAACCTCCTTTAGGAGCAATTGAAGTCCAGTATCGACGTATTTTGCTGGGTTTCCTCTATGTCCATACCTAGCAGCTTCTGGGAGTAACGCGTGTAGCAATCCCCCTACCTTAGTCACCCTATCATAGAGGGTTATACCAACACAACTCCCCAAACCATAGGTACTTATTATTCCATTTCCTTTTCCTACTGCGTAATCTCCTATTCCAACCTTAACTTCCTTCATTGGTTTCAACCTCTCCGCTAACTTGGCTTTCCAGCTTTTTCACGAGTTTTGTGAATGATTCAGGGGTAGGAATTATGTAAAAGTAACTTTCGACCCTAATATCCTCTTTATAGAACTTCGACTTGAAAACCACAACACTATTAACATTTCTCAGGTCAGACCTTCCAAGCTCTTTCTCAATGTCATACAGGGATTCCGCTGGCTTTGGAGGGCTTAAAGAGACAGGTTCCCCTAGCAAGTTTGAAAGGATGTCAGTATACACTGAAATTAGGATGTTTCCAACCTCCATTATTGCCGATTTTCCCATCTCATCGAGCTCGGTCATGCTTCCTGGTTCCATGCCGAGAAGTACCGAACTGATGTTAAGGGCACTCTGCCTTGGAAACTGCAGGATTGTAAGTCCTGACATACCCTCTGTAATGTCGAACATAACAGTGAACCCCTTGGATACTCCCCTTTCTGCAAGTATCTTAAGGAATTCAACGCGAGATACTATATCCACATCTGGAGCTTCCATCTCAATGGGGCCACCTATCATTTGAGAGAGGGCCGTAAGCGCGTGGGACATTGCAATGTTGGATGCTTCCTTAAAAATATCCTTATATAACTCTGACTTCTTCATGCGAATCCCCCCAGCAGTTTTTCAAGGATCTTCTTCATGTCTTCTGGCTTTGGAAAGAGTAGGAAGTGTTCCTCAAATTTAACATCGCTGATTTTAATATTCGTTTGCAAAATTATTGTATAATCACAGTACTTCCCTATATCAGCTAAAGCGAAATCTAGGATTGCTGGGAGGAAATCAATGGCTAAACTGGGGGGTGTCTGTTCTATCGTGATCCCTAGGAACTCACTAAGAGCGTTTGCAAATGCCGAGATTAGAATATTTCCAACTTCCATGAAAGAAGACTTTACCATCTCATCCATCTCTTTCGTTGTTCCTAAGGGATTACCCATAATTATGTCAAACATCCTTAATGCATCTTCGTAATCGGCGATAAAGAATGCATGGCTACTAAAATCTTTTCCCAGTTCAATATAAACGGCTACCTTTACATCCTCACCAACAACTTCTGGGACATTTTTAATGGCTATTATCTTAAGGTCTGGGACGGAGATGTTTACTTCTTTACCTGTCATCTCACTTAGAGCTGTTGCTGCATGGGAAGCCCCTATATTAAACGTCTCCAGTAGGGCACTTTTTGACATCTCATCAAGATTCTTCAAGTATTCTTCCCACTTCTCATCCACTATATCCACCTCCAAGCAGCCCTCCAATGTCTATGATGAGAACTACACTTCCGTCGCCAAGTATTGTAGCCCCTGCAAAGCCCCTGACATTTGATAGGAACTTTCCAAGGCTCTTGATCACTATATCTCTCTTATGTAACAGCTCATCAACCCCTATTGCAACCTTCTGGGCCCCATGATCGACTATTATAGCTGGAAATCTATCAACTTGAGGAGCTGGTAAACCAAAGAGCTCATGCAACATTATTACGGGAATTATCTCTCCCCTTAGAACTATGACAGGTTTACCTCCTACCGTTTTGAGAATTGAGGGATCAACCTCTATTGTCTCCAGGATATTATTTATTGGAATCGCGTACGTCTCATCCTCAACCCTTATCAGCAAAGCCTGGATTATCGCCATGCTTATGGGTAGCTTAAGTATAAACGTTGTCCCCTTGCCAACCTCAGTTTGGACTGAGATTGAACCGTTCATTGACTTCACGACTTCCTTCACAACATCCATTCCAACTCCTCTTCCAGATACATCCGTAACTTTATCGGCCGTGCTGAATCCTGGGAGGAATATCAAGTTGATAGCTTCCTCATCACTTAGATTTGCTGCCTCCTCCGGGGTTATTAGGCCCCTCTCCACAGCTTTCCTCTTCACCTTTTCGGGATCGATTCCCCTACCATCATCCCTAACTATTATTACGACATGGTTCTTCTCTCTCTTTGCTATTAGTTCCACTCTACCAGCTCTCGGCTTACCAAGCTTTACCCTCTCCTCGGGGGGCTCTATTCCATGATCTACGGCATTTCTAAGGAGGTGAACGAGCGCATCACCGAGCTTCTCAAGGATCGTCCTATCAACCTCGATGTCAGCACCTTCCATAACGAATTCCACTTCCTTACCCATCTTCCTGGCTAAATCCCTGACCATCCTTGGGAACTTGTTGAAGACTTCGGCAATTGGAGTTAGTCTCATTTCCATTATCTCATCTTGTAACTCCGTGAGAAGCCTTGATAACGTTGAAAGGGCCTCAAATAATTCCCTGTCTCCAAGTCTCTCCCCTATCTGCTCAAGCCTACCCTTCGTTATGACGAGCTCTCCAACTAGGTTCATTAGCTTATCCAAGTGTCCAACGTCGATCTTGATTACCCTAGAAATCTTGACCTTTGGAGTCTCTATTATCGGGGGTTTCTTAGGTTGCTTAGGAGGTTGCTTCTTTGCTTCTTTTTTCTCCTCCTTCTTCTCCTCTTCCTTCTCCGTGATCGTGAAGTTTAAAACATCGGGATGCTTCTTTAAGATCTCGCTTATCTTTTCTTTACTCTCACTAGTTCTAAGGACAACTTCAAAGAACTTATTTTCGATGAGATTTCCCTCTTCTATATCCTGCCTACTTGGATTTGTAGATAAGATCTCGCCTATCTTCTCAAGGTCATTAAGAATTAGATATGATCTGGGGCCTTTCAAAGGAGTATCAGGCTGGAAGTATACTCTCACAACGTATTCCTTACCTTCTACAGCTTTCTCCCCAGCTTCCTCTTTTTTCTTCTCCTCAACTATCTCTACGGATTCAACTTCAGGATGCCTCTTAATGACTGTTTCAAGTTCTTCCTTGGGTGTCTCACTCACTATTCTAAATTCAACAACATCTCCCTCTAGATTACCATTTTCAATGATCTCTCTTCCGGGATTTGTCCAAATAACTTCTCCTCTCTCCTCAAGATCTGAGAGTATTAGAAAAGCTCTAACACCCTTTAAAGGAGCATCCTTCTGGAACTTAACCTTTATATAATAAACTTTCCCTTCAGCGGACGGAACTTCCTCAGCGACTTTTTCTTCTTTCTTTTCAGCTTCTTTAGGCTTTTCTTCAGGCTTTATCTCTTTTTTACTTCCGCCTAAAAATTCGTCGGCCCTCTCAAATAGATCAGAAACATCTACATCTCCCTCATTACCACTCTCTTCGATGTTGTTAACCATGGCATCGATCGCATCGAGAAAATCAAGAACAAGATCGACAAGCTCAGGGGTAAGCTCTAACTGGGAATTCCTTATGGCATCAAAGATGTTCTCCATCTTATGAGCGGTCTCACTAAGCTTCATAAACCCCATAGTTGCAGCGGTTCCCTTTAGCGTATGAGCATCCCTAAATATTTGATTTATTAGTTCAGTCTTTTCTTCCTCACTACCCCCTTCTTTCACAATCTTCTCTAAAGTTAGGATTGCATTGCTAAGACTATCAATTCTGTCTCTCGCATCGGCCAAAAATTCATCTAGATATTGTGACATGTCTTCCAAGGTTACCACCTCCCCTGATAATTTCTACCGCTTTAACAACTGTCTCAGGTATCTTCTCTAGGGGAACGACGTAATCTACCATTCCTGTCTCTATAGCAGCTTTTGGCATTCCAAAGATTATTGACGTCTTCTCATCTTGAGCTATAGTTATTCCACCCTTCTTCTTTATTTCTACAATCCCCTGAGCTCCATCCCTTCCCATACCAGTCATGACAACTCCTACTGTTCTCCTACCGAAGACCTGAGCAGCGGTTATCATCATTGGATCTGCTGCAGGCCTCACACCATGAATTTTTGGCTTTTTGTTTAGCGTAATCACCGGTTTACCAGCTCGGAGTGTAACTTCCATATGGTAATCTCCAGGGGCAACGTAAGCTTTCCCCTCCTCAACAACATCTCCTTCCTCGGCTTCCTTCACATCAATCTTGGAGACACTATCAAGTCTCTTTGCAAAAGACCTTGTGAAGCCGGGAGGCATATGCTGGACGAGCAATATACCAGCCTTTAAATCCTCTGGGAACTTTGGGAATATCTTAAGCAACGACTGGGGGCCTCCAGTTGAAGCGGCTATCGCAACTGCAATCCTAGCTGGAACAGAAGGCTTTACCTTCTTGGCTTTCTGAACCCTAAGTAACCTTATTCTCCTAAGCTCAAGGAATCTCCTAGGAACTTTTGCAGCTTCCTTTATCTTGGCTATGATTTCATCCTTCAACTCCTTCATATTAATTGAGATTGATGAGGAAGGTTTTGGAATAAAGTCAATTGCTCCATATTCAAGAGCTTTTATAGTAGCGTCAGCCCCTTCCTGGGTGAGGGCACTTATCATGATAACGGGAACCGGATACCTTTTCATTATCACCCTCAAGGCATCTAACCCATTCATTCGAGGCATTTCAACATCTAACGTTACAACATCAGGTCTACACTTTTGAACCATCTCAATTGCTTCAATGCCATCCCTAGCTTCCCCACAAACTTCCAGCTCCGGATCAGAGTTTATAATATCCTTAAGCACCTTCCTCATGAAGGCTGAATCATCAACGACGAGAACCTTAATCTTTCTCCCCATAAGGGGCATATAGAATCACCATGACACTACGATGATAGGACTCTATTTACTTCTTCTATAACCTTCTGGGCTTGGAAGGGTTTTACGATGTATCCTTTGGCCCCACTCTTAAGGGCTTCCATTACCTTGGCTTCCTGCCCTACTGCGGTGATCATTATTATCTTAGCGTTGGGATCTATTTTCATTATCTCTTTAACGGCCGTTATCCCATCCATTTCTGGCATGACGATATCCATGGTGACTAAGTCCGGTTTAAGTTGCTTGTATTTTTCCACGGCTTCTTTACCATTACTAGCTTCCCCAACAACTTCGTGACCTGCTTGGGTTAGTATTTTCTTAAGTAGCATCCTCATGAAAGCTGCGTCATCTACAACTAATACTCTAGCCATTCCCCTTCACCCCCAAATTCTTCTTGTAAACCTTAGCAACGAGATCATATAACTTAAAAAGGTTAGCGGATCTCCCAAGAATTGTCTCAGTTTTACCAAGTATTAGGTAACCATGATCCTCAAGTGAATCATACAACTTCCGAAATATATCCTCCTGGGCCTCTTTGCTCATGTATATAAGAACGTTCCTGATGAATATAACATCAAAACCCTTTGGATAAATCGATGAGAGCAAATTAAACCATCTAAATGTAACGAGCCTTTTGACGTGAGGTTTTATTCTATATCTCTCTTCACTTATCCTATCAAAGTACTTGTAAATCATATGCCTAGGAACTTGCTTCTCGACAGCATCTACTGGGTATTCACCTCTCATTGCTATTTGAAGGGCTTCCTTGTCAATATCCGTAGCTAGTATTGAAACTCTAAATCCACCTAAATTTTCTCCAAGAACCTCATAAAGCGTCATGGCAATAGAATACGGCTCCTGGCCAGTGGAACATGCAGCACTCCATATTTTAATTGACCTAAATCCTTTACTTTTTTTAAATTGTACTAACTCAGGTAGGATTTTATTTTGAAATGTCTTCCAAACGATAGGATCCCGAAAGAATTCGGTAACATTGATCGCTATGGTTAGCAATAACTCCTCAAATTCTTCCTTGTTGCTCTTTAGTATCTTATAGTACTCCATATAGTCAGAGATCCCTAGCTTTCTCATTCTTGCGCGGATCCTCCTCTGAAGATAGGAATCCTTGTAAGCATCGGTTCTATTAACCCCTAACCGCTTGAATATCTCGGCTTTTATAAGTTCATAGGCCCTCTGAGATTGCATAATCCACCCCTCAACTTGGATTTTGTTGCATATCTAAGACGATCATGATATTTTCGGCTTCTATACAATGATAAACCTTCCTTAATAAAAATATTTTTATGCACGTAGTTGTGTAGGTAGCTTTGTAGATTTTCTAAACTTCAAAAATGGAGATGTAAAACTACTAGGCTTCATTAAAAGAAGAGACGAAAACTTTTTTACATATTTTAACGAAGGTCATAATTGGTAGTGAGCAAAATGAAGAGTTCATAAGTCTTCCTGGGTCATGATAATAAGGTTATCCTAAAATAAAAATTATCCAAGGAGGCGAGAACCTTGAGGATCTCAAAAAGCCCATTACATTTCGCCACACTAGCCCTTGGCTTATTTTTTACGAATGCTAAGGGGAAAGAGGAAGGAGTTCTCGTAAAAGCAATAATTAGATACCTAAAAGAATTGCTCGAAGGAAAAGAGCCCAAAATTCCTCCAGGATTATCAAAAGAAGATGAGGAGGTTCTTAAAAAAGTTGCATTAAGACTGAAAGCAAAACAGTACACTCCAAAATTTAAGAAAGATATAGAGAAGATAAAGGAAAGCGTAAAGGAGACCAGAAACATCGTTGAAGACCTCGATAAGGAAATAAAGGAGATGGAAATAGGAGATCTTAACGAGGTTAACGAACTAGTCTCTAGACTTAACAACGAAAACGTGAAAATAGCGGAAGTTAACGACTACATTCAAACGCTATCAGCAGGTATTGAGGAAATGAACGTTCAAGCACAGCAACTTTCAGATTTTGCCGTAGAATCATCATCGATGGCAGAAAAAGGAAAGGAAATATCCGATAACGTGGCCTTGAAGGTATCTAAGATAAGTGAAACAAGTCGGGAAATGAGCAATGCCATAAGCATCTTAGCTGAATACTCCAAAAAGATAGATGAAATAGTGTACGTTATATCTTCAATAGCGAGTCAAACAAACTTACTAGCCCTCAACGCCAGCATAGAAGCCGCTAGAGCTGGAGAAGCCGGAAGGGGTTTTGCTGTCGTGGCCGAGAATGTTAGAGAACTAGCAGATAGATCAAAGAAGGCGGCCGAACAGATCAGAGATTTGATCAAAGAAATGCAGGAAAACACCAATAGGGTTATAGAGGCAATTCAAGAAAACGTAAAAGTTACGGAGGAGGTTAAAGAGGCAATCCAAGAATTAATAGCAGCTTTCGATGACATAGCTAGGAGAGCTAATGAAACCGCCACCATGGTCAAAGAACTCTCAGAGGGAATAGATGAGCAAGCTAATTCAGTCCAAATGTTAGTTGAAAGAATAGACTCAATATCAAAAGATGTCTCAGACAACTTAAACTTTGCAACTCAGCTTACAGAAACGGTAAAAGGATCAATTGAAAAGCTAGAAGTTATTAAGAATAAGGTAAGCCAACTTAAAGATGAGTTGGATAAGACACTCGAGAAGTTGGAGGTGTGAAACATGGGAGAGATTCAGGTCGTAGCATTCAGATTAGGGGATGAGGAATTCTGCTTAGAGATCTCAAAGGTTAGGGAAATAAAGGAGATGATGCCAATAACAAGAGTCCCAAATGCTCCAGACTTTGTTGAGGGTGTTATAAACCTAAGAGGACAAATAACTACCGTCATCAATCTGAAAAAGCTCCTAGGATATTATGACGATGGGGACCTGAGCAACAAGAAGATCATAATAGCCGAGGTAAATGGGGAAATAGTTGGAGTGATAGTTGACTCGGTCTCTGACGTGATAACGTTAACTGAAGATCAGATAGAGCAACCACCTAAAACTTTGGCATCGAGGGTTGATATGAAGGCGATAAAAGGGATAGCAAAAATAAACAATGGAGAGAGATTGTTAATAATGCTTGACCTGGACAAGCTTATAGGGGAGAGCTTCTGATTTAATTTTTCCTTCTGTAGAAAATTTAATTAACTTCCCGGTTAATTGTTATCTTTGGAGGAGAACGATGACACCAATCATCGCGATTCTCATCTTCACCATAGTGATCATCATAGGGGCCCTCTATTACGTTCGAGACATAACTAATAAGGTAACCGCGAAGTACTTTGAACTCAAAGATCTCGTGAGTGAGAGCGAAGCCAAAATAGATAATGCAAGGGCCTCACTCCAGGAAAAAATAGAGGAGTTTAGGAGGGAAATAAAGGAGGCCGAAGCCAGGATAAATAACGTGAAGGAAGAGACGACCAAAAGGATCGAGGGTTTTGATAAGAGACTCTCCCACCTAGAGAAAGAATTTAAGGAAATCAAGGGAAAAATGAACATTTTAGAGAGACTTTACGATAAAGTTAAGGAACTTTCCGAGAGTATAAACTCCATAGAACCCGATAAACTTAGGGAGGACGTTAAGGAGAGTGTAAAATCTGAGATTTTAGAGGAGCTCAGGGAGGAAATAGAGAACTTTGAGGAGATGCTAGAAAAGAAGAAAGATGAAGAATTGAAAGAGTTCCTCGACATATTAACGATTTCTATAGATTTACCACCAGAGAGAGTAAAAGATGGGTTAATGCAGGCTAAGTTGGGCCTCCTATCCCTAAGGGATATCTCAAAGGTATACGTACTTACCGGAAAGGGCGTTGAAGAGTTCGAAAAGCTTAAGGAAAACTTAGTAGAGCTACTTAAAGAGATCAGGAAACTCGCAGTGATAGCCGTTCCAGAAGATGATGTATATTCAGAACTTACATCAGTCATAGTTGGGCTTAGAAGATTGAGACTTCCAATGGAAGAAGATGGAAAAGAGCTACCTCCCGAGAAGAGCTTTATAAGGATTCATAATCAAATTTACGATCTAACGAGCAAGTTAGACAGCGTCGCCGAAAAAGTTGAGGGCCCAATTCCAGTAACTCCCATAGAGAAGGAGTTTTATGAAAAGCTCAAGATTCAATTTGAGAACCTGAAAAAATTAGAAAAGCAAGTTCAAGAGTTATTAGCTACCCTTGGAGGGGATATCGAAGAAGAAGACAGAAAAGAGAAGAAACTGGATGAAATAAAGAAGATCCTAGAAGATCTCGGGCTATGAATAATTTTTAAAATGAGCGGCATATCCTCTCTGGGAGGTAGAGTGGGAGTCACAATACTCGAGATCCTAATATTTTCAGCAGGACTCCTACTCCTCATTAAGGGAAGCGATATATTTGTTGAAGCGGCAACGAGGATAGCCGAAGCCTTCAAAGTTAGCGAATTTTTGATAGCCCTAGTATTAGCGAGCGTTGCAACAACCCTACCTGAGGTAACAGTTTCTGCTATCTCCTCATACAGGGGCAACAGTGGAATAGCTATAGGAAATGCTGTAGGAAGCGCCCTAGCAAATATAGCCCTAATCCTGGCGATTTCGGCCATGATAATGCCCCTTAATGTGGATAAGATAGCAAGTGAAAATTCCCTGATTATGGTTGGGGTAACATTTTATGCCTGGCTCCTAATGAGTAACGGGGAGATATCCAGAATAGAGGGATTAACACTAGTTTTAATATATGCTGCATTCCTCTACTATTTGTACAGAAAACACGTGAAACTTGAAGAGGTTGAGAAAAAATCTAGGTGTAACGTCACTAGAGACGTTCTGATCCTCTTCCTTTCGGGTGGAATGGTAATCCTGGGAGCGGAACTAGTGGTTGATAGTGCTGTGAAGATAGCGAGGGCTATAGGAATACCTGAGGTGGTAATAGGAGTTACGCTGGTCTCAATAGGAACATCCCTCCCAGAATTTGCGAACTCTTTAACAGCAACGCTGAAAAAGATTCCAAACGTTAGCGTTGGGAACATAATAGGGGCTGATATACTTGACATATTGATGGTCATTGGAATAGCATCGATGATAAGGCCGATAAGAGTTGACCCCTCCATAGTAAAGATCGTGATGCCGATAACCCTTCTCGTGATGATAATTCTAACGGTTTCCCTCTTTAGGAACAATAAGATTGGAAGGAAGACCGCTGTAACGTTGCTGATTATATATTCAGCATTCATATACCTCCTAACCCAGGGAAAAGTGTATATACCAGGATGAGGAACTCAAGTTGATGAAACTAGTACCAAGCATAGCTTACCTCAAGGTTCAAAGACAAGTTTACGTTGGTTACTCAATGGCCTTAGCCGGATGGATAGGGGAGCATTTAATTCAAGAACTATCCCTACCCAAGCCAAAGTTCATAAGAAGGGCCCTAAGGAAGCTCGGCTTCTCATTTTCTTCTGAAGAGGAAGGAGAAAACACTTTTACCATGTTCTACACAAGGGGAAGCATAGGCCTAACATCCAGCTGGGATGTTGAAAATGAGAGGATGTTCATTCAAATATTTCCTTTGAGGGGGAGGCTCTCCAAAGGGATAACAATTAGAGGTGAATATATAGAATTCTACGACCAGCATGTGGTTTCAATAGAGCCTGCCCAAAGGTTACCTCAAGGGATCAAAAGCCTCGGAATTAATCCCCTGATTTTGGAGGATAATTTCCCGACCTCGATCCCCTATTGGGGAATGCTATACGAGGACTGGGAGGAAGATCTAAAGTTACTCGTAATGCTCAACGACATCTTTAATAAGTTATATAGGGAGGAATACAGGTGCCCAATCTGCTTCTCTCCCCTGAGAGAGGAAAATGGAGTATTAGTCTGCGACAACTGCGGCTTCAAGTTCATCCCTGAGGATAGGTTCGAAGTCACACTTGAAGAGATCACTGAGGAGGAATCCTCTTTACTTTAAGCTTTAACCCATCCACATCCACAACCATAACTCGATCCCCTAAGCTGAGCTTCTCATCGCTATAGGCTATCCACTTATCCCCCTCAACTTCAACAAGGTAGTGATCCTCAGCAATCTTAACGACTTTACCCACCTTCCCCTTAAGCTCAAAAGTGTACTTCCCCCCTCCTATATCTGTCGTTTCCCTCCTCACAACCCTAGCGAATGCCATATAAGCTATAACAGCGGATATAAGGGAGACAATGAAGGAGAGGTAAAAGTTCACATTGAAAAGGAGAAGTAATCCTAGAACTGAAAACGCTATCCCTATCGGAGTTATGAATGCAGAGATCATCATATCGAGGAGGATTATAAGGAGACCGAGAATCAAAAGGGAAAGGGGGAAAGCAATCCCCATACTCATTCCTCCTTCTTTTCACCTGCAGGAGTACTTCTTATCTTCTGGATCATCCTAAGCAAACCTACCAAGGATTCGGTATCGTAGGGAACTATTAAGTTCCCATACCTTGCAAGCTCCGGCAGTTTTTCTATATACTGTAAGGCTAAATATTTTTCATCGGCAAGCTTCAGGGCCTCAAGGACCTTCCTTATTGCTTCAGCTTGACCTTCGGCTATTAATATCTGCCTCTGCTTCTCACCTTCGGCCTTTAAAATTGCAGCCTGCTTTTGACCTTCAGCTTCCCTTATAGCTGCTTCCTTCTTTCCTTCAGCGATTAAAATCATGGCCCTCTTCTCCCTCTCCGCTGTCATCTGCTTTGCCATAGCTTCCTGTATATCCTTTGGTGGATCTATTCTCTGTATCTCTACCCTGGTAATCTTAACACCCCAACGATCCGTTATCTTATCAAGCTCCTCCCTCAGCCGAGCATTTATTATATCCCTCCCGGAAAGGGTTTCATCAAGTTCCATCTCACCTATTATTGCCCTTAGATTTGTCTGGGCGAGCTTAACTATAGCCATTAGAAAGTCGCTGACGTTGTACACGGCCTTGACGGGATCTATTACCTGATAATAGACGACGGCATCAACGGTAACTACCACGTTATCCTTACATATTACCTCCTGGGGAGGGACATCGATGACGTGTTCCCTAAGGTCAACTATCTTAACCCTCTCCATGAAGGGAATTATGAAGTGTATTCCTGGATCCAGTAATCTGTTGAACTTTCCGAGCCTTTCAACGAGGCCCTTCTGGTATGGCCTGATCACCTTAACGCTTAGGAGTAGCATTATCAAAAGAAACAATCCCAGAATTATGAGAGCTATTCCTCCTGCACCTATCATCGAATTCACCATAGGAATGGTGACTTTTAATTACTTAAACTTTTCCTATGATTTTAATGAAGTAGTATCGAAATAACATAAACACTATGAAGGTTAAGTTAAGTTTAAAAACCTAGGTATACACGCGATCATTTGGGAGTAGCCCCGTGGTGTAGCGGCCAAGCATGCGGGACTTTGGATCCCGCGACCCGGGTTCGAATCCCGGCGGGGCTACCAAAAACCCCATAATTTTCATAAACACTACTCCCATTGCTCTACTGAACAATTTCATGAAAAACTTAAGATTTTCTGGTAAATACTACTCTTCGTTCTGAACTTGGGAATGAAGGTAGAATTGAAGGTAATATTGCAGATGCAATTTCATCGGTGTTAAAAGCGTTTACAAAAACAATTTATGTCAACGTACTAGACCTAACTCACAAGTCTGAAATGTGCTGTTTCAGTTCTCAAAACTCTATTGTAAACTGGCTATTTTAACATCTCCTTAAGCCTTTCATTATTCCTTTTTACCTATAGAGAATAACTCTCATTCATCGCTGAAAGAATTGGTATTTCAATGATGTGATTTCGAGGCAACCCATATTTGATGGCCATCTCTCCGAGGTATTCTGCGACCTTGAGGTTTAAATTCAGCGTTATGTTGGTTGTGTTTCAGGGTTTTTGATCTTTTAGGACCTCGTTTTGAGATTTGCATGATCTAATGGGCCAATGCACCACTCTCGTTGTTAATATTGGTAGAGTCAAAAATAAACATACCTCTCAACAATTCAATAATTATTTTTTCAAAACCAAAAATTGCCTACAGCTTAAGAGCTAATATTCATGTCAAATCTTCTCTTATATGCTACATACTTATTTGGCAGGTCATTGAGGAATGTAACACCTGATGATATCTACCAGGCAGAGATTCACATATTTCAGAGTGAAAAGCATGGAAGAGAAAGTCGTCGGTGTTACGTTCCCTGTCCCAAAGTTGATAGGATTCTTGAAGGAGACAAGACAGGTTTTCGTCAAGCCCTTAAGGCTGCGGATCCTAGGCATGAAGGTCGTCTTTTACGCCTCCAGAGAAGATCAAGCTTGACTTGGAGAGGCAGAAGTTAAGGCCGTTCAGCAGTTTACAAGCGTGAAGGAGATCATCAGAAAATATGGGATGAACTTTTCCTCACTCCGAAGGAGCTCAGAGAGTATGAGAAGGAGCGTGAGAAATGGCACTCTCGTGGGAGAAGGCCAAGGCCCTGGATGGTTCTCAAGCTGAAGAACGTGAGGAAGTATCCAAAGCCGGTTAAGCCACCGAGGTTTATTGCTGTCTCTGGAAGATACATCAAGGAGGAAGAGTGCAGGGAAATTCTAAGAAGAGCGGGAATTTAAATGTGTGCCTACCCACTCACGAAAATTCCAAAATGGACAAATTTATTGACTCCCAGTCAAACATCTATATGGTGAGAAATCATGGCATTTGAGCTCGCATTAAGCAGCGGCAAGCCTCTTGTGGATATGCTAGTTGCAGCGGTTAATTTAATAGGCGAGAATCACACCTTCAAAGGTCGTGATACTTGAAGTTGCAGAACAAGGAGCTTCACTACAAATAAAAGAGGCGAAGAGAGTTGCTTTTGTGAAGATTTATATTCCACGAGGACTATTCTTAAAATACAACATTGAGGGTAAAGAACTCGTTGAAATTCCCTGGTACGATCTCGAAAGAGTTCTTAAGAGATCCAAGGGTAGTGATATCCTTATCCTCAAAAAAGAAAATAAATCAGTTTTGGAAGTTACATTTGAGGGTGCAGCAATACGAACCTTCAAACTCCCGTTACTCTCTCCTCAGAAGGCTCCTGAGTAGTTAGTGCCGGTTTCAACATATTACTCATTCTTCGAGCCAGCGCGGTATTTTCTGTAAAGCTCCAGCATCCTCACTCCAAACCTCTTTGAACCTTGAATTCTTGGAGAATCTTTGAACGAAGTGTTTTAGTTCTCAGCGAGGTAGTTTTCCGTCGTACTCATGTTTTATAACCTCAAGCATGTTTGTTATGGTTCTGATTTCAGCTTTTGTTCTTTCTCGGTGGGGATATTGTTCCGAGTTCAACGAGTTAAGGCCTCTGAAGGAGCTTCTTTTTTAGTTTGGGCATGGGGCCTTATGCGAGAGAGGGGATCCAAGAAAAGAACATCAAAAAGTTGAAAACCAGAACCAACATGCCACTCTAAAAGAGCGAAAACCTCAACATAACGCCTTAATAACACTATGGTAAAACTCCGAAGGCGTGAGAACCTCCACCGAGTGATCATCCAACCTCAGAACCCGGTTCTCATCCCGAAGGTCGAGGAGATCCTGATCCCAAGTGAGAATGCAAGCCGCCTTAACCTCATAGGCAATTTCCAGCCACTTATTGTCATCAGGATCCCGCGACAGGTTAAACTTCCTGGACGGGGAAACCACCTTTGAATTGGCAACGAAATGGGAGAGAACCTTCTTCCACTCCGACGACAGCTTACCCTCTTCAGCCAGCAAACCTATCTTCAGGATCAACTCCTCAAGCCCCTCATCGCTGGTGTAATTCTCAAGTACTTCCCCATCAAGGGCCAAAATCAAAAGAGCGGCCAGCCCGTTTGGATTAACCAAACCAGCTAATACGACATTGGTGTCCATAACGATCCTCACGATCGACCACCGAGCCTCTTGTACCTGGCATCAACCTTCTTCAGGAGCTCGAGAGTCTCCTCGTCTTCCTTTGAGAAGTCCCCAGCCCTAAGCCGCATCCACGCTTCCTTTCTCTCTTTTTCAAGCTCTTCCGGCTCGTTTTTAGCTCTCTCACGGGCTTCCTCCATCATAATCTGACCAAGCGCAAAAGTGACTGCGAACTTGATAAAGTCAGAGCGGCTCCTGAACTTCCTCTTTTTCACCAGTTCGTCGATTTTCTCCACGACGTAACTCGGAAGCCTTACGGAAATGGGATAATCAACGGCATTCTCCACGGCCATCACCAATACAAATAAACTACAATTGTATTAAAAACTTTTGTTGACACTCAATATTAAAGCGGAAGGGAGCTAACGGAAAGCTCAATCTCACAAAACCTGCGCTTTCAGTCACGATCAGTTTCCTTGAGAAGTAATGCATTCGAACCAAAGAAGAAGTTAAGAGATCGACTTCTTATAGTTATAGATCTAAAGCATCTTCCATTAGAGGAAAGCATCAAAAGACTATCATGGTTATCTAAAGAGAAAATCAAAAATATAGTCAATCTCCGAGAGGGATTCAAAGACACAAAAAACAACACAGGCTCAGCCTCATCACCTGAACCTCCAGGGAAAATAAAAACCTTGGAGGTTAATGGGATACCAGTAAGTACATTTAATGCTCCAACAATTGATAAGTTCCTTTACGTGGATTTGAAAGGTAAGCGTCCATTAAGCGTGTACGTGAGGGTTGGTGAAAGCTCGAGATTGTTGGTGGGAAAAGATGGGGAAAACCTCCAAGGCTCAAGTGGAGCACCTTATTGCCAACTGTAGTTATATTTCTCCTGCATAGAGGGATTAACATTAGCAACTTACATATCCCGTATAGGATTGACCGTTTGGAGAGGCTTCCCAAAAGTGCTGGAGTTATTGAAATAGGAAACGGCTTTGGTGTAATAATGCCAAGTGATGGGAATTCTACTGTGAAATTTCTCAAGAAAATCAAAGAAAGAACAGGAATTGACGTGGCCATAGAAGTTGATTGACCACAGATAATAAATATAATTAAACAGCTGAAAACTGCTAAACGGAGGGTCTGTGATGAGAATAACGATCTATGATGGGGCCGATACCATTGGCGGGACAAAGATTCACATAGAGGAAAACGAAAATGGGCTTTTCTTGGACTTTGGGATGAACTTTGCAAGATATTCTCTTTATTATGAGGAATACCTCGGTGAAAGAACTTCAAGAGGAATCTACGACCTATGGAAACTCAACCTAATCCCAAAACTCAACATTTACCGAAGAGACTTAATTCCAAAAGATCTTGCTCAAGAAGTCGGTCAATATCCAAGGCCCCAAGTTAATGCAGTTTTGATAAGTCATGCTCACCTAGATCATGTTGGAAACATAACACTGCTTGATGAAAACATCTCAATCGTAGGCTCCCCGATGACAATTACAATCCTCAAAGCCATCAACGACACTTCCACGGGAGGTAACCACTTTGGAGTTGAACTTCCCTATTACAAGGTCAGAAAGATCAAAGATCCAGAAGGCTACATCATAGAAGCCGACAGAAAGGCAGATTATCCTTCGAGAAAAGTTGTTCTCACCGAACACGTCCAGTCCCTTCATGAGTTCCTATTCTACAGACCTGGGCAAGAGTCGCCAAAAGCTAAGAAGATCATTCCCAATGAAGTAAAAACTCTTGAGGAAGAAGATTTGGGTTTTGAAGTCAAGGCTTTCAACGTGGATCATTCAATCTATGGGGCCACGGCCTACATAATTGAAGGAGACGTTAGCTTAGCTTATACTGGAGATTTCAGGCTACATGGTAGGAAAGGGGATGAAACGAGAAAGTTTATCAAAGCGGCCAAAAGCTCAAGCATACTAATAACCGAGGGGACAAGGGTTGGGAGGGATGAACATGGAAATGTTTCAGAACAGGAAGTTTATGAAAATGCCCTAAAGATTGTTGAAGAAGCCAAAGGGCTTGTAATAGCGGATTTCTCTCCAAGAAATTTTGAGAGACTTGAGATCTTCAAAAAGATTGCAGAGAATACCGGAAGAGAATTAGTAATTACGGCAAAAGATGCTTACTTTCTGCATGCTCTCCAGTTGGTGGATAATGTTAATCGGCTTAAAGACTTGAGAATTTATGGCAACTTAAAAGCTACTCAAGATAAATGGGAGAGCATCGTTGTCTGGGGAAATTATGCCGAGCAGTATATTTCTCCATTTGAGATTAGAAAGAATCAAGAGAACTACATCCTCTGCTTCTCGTTCTATGACATGCCCCACCTACTTGACATAATGCCTGATGGTGGGACTTACATTTACTCCTCTAGCGAGGCTTTTGGTGAAGAACAGGTCTTCAGCTTTCTCAGACTATGGAACTGGTTACAGTATTTCGGCTTCGAAGTTCATGGATTCAGGGTGGATAAGTATGGAAAGCCGATCTTTGAAAAAGGGTTTCACGCCTCCGGACACATCTCCAGAGAAGAACTGAGAAAGGTTATTGACGAAATTGATCCAGATTACGTTATTCCAGTACATACTGAAAAGCCCGAGCTGTTTAAGTGGGCTTTTGGAGAGAGGGTTATTCTGCTGAAGAATGGAGAAAGCTGGGAGATTTAAGATGTCTAACGTGCTAATTCCTAATGAGAGAGAAGAGTTTCCCGAGAACAGAAAACCCAGAATGCAGTTTCTAGCGTAGTTATAAAAATAATAAAAAAACTAGAGATACCTCTCCTTAATCCACCTAACGAAGTATTCAGCGTTTACATCTTCACCTATAGCTTTCTTTAGTAGCTCCTTAGGTGGATAGATGCTGCCCCACCTGTGTATCTTTTCCCTGAGCCAGGACTTTATCGGTTCAAACTCACCTTTAGCAACCTTTTCTTCAAAGTCAGGGATATCCTTCTTTATGTGATAGTACAGTTGAGCTGAGAGTATCGTCCCTATGCTGTAGGTCGGGAAGTAGCCTATGCTTCCGTGGGCCCAGTGGATATCCTGAAGGATTCCCTCCCTATAGGTTTTAGGCCTTATCCCCAGCAACCTCTCCATCTCATCGTTCCACATCTCAGGGAGATCCTTAGCTTTGACATCCTCGCTTACCATCATCCTCTCGAGCTTGAACCTCAAGAGGACGTGGAAGTTGTAGGTTACTACATCGGCTTCCGTCCTTATGAAGTCAGGCCTGACCATGTTGAAGTAGAGGTAAACATCCTCCTGGGTGTACTTTTCCATGAAGGGTAAGTTTTCCTTGAGTACAGGGTATATAAACTCGACGAACTCTTTGCTTCTACCTATTATGTTCTCCCAGAACCTGGACTGGCTCTCATGAATTCCAAGGCTTACTCCACCAGCTATTGGAGTGAACATGAACCTTTCATCCTGCTGAAGCTCATATAGTGCATGACCGAACTCGTGAATCGTACTTAACAAAGCTCTCCTGAAATCAAAGCCCTCGTAACGGGTTGTTATTCTAACATCCCTTATTCCAAACTCCGTTGTAAACGGATGAGCCGAAACATCAAGTCTTGCTCTGGTGCCTAGAGGATAACCGAACTTCTCAAGTACCCAGAGGTTGACCTTCTCCATCCACTCCCTTTCATATTTCTCCTTCTCTAGCGGGTGTTCCCTTGGGACCTTATCTTCCTCTAGTATCTTCTCGAGCAAAGGTCTAAGCTCCTTCTCAAGAACATCAAACATCTTAACTACATCCCTAGTTCTAAGACCCTCTTCGTAAAGATCCAGTAAAGCGTCATAAGGCTCCTCTTCGTAACCTAGGTACTCCGCTGCCCTCTTTGCTAGGCTGATTATCTTATCCAGCCATGGCTCAAACTTCGAGAAGTCATCCTTAGCCTTGGCTTCCTCCCAAGCTTTTGTAGCCTTTGAAGTTGTTTCACTCACCTCCTTTAGGAATTCAGGCGGGAAGGACTTCATTATCCTTATCTGCCTATCAAGGACTCTAACAACTCCTCTTTCATATTCGTTTAGGTCTTCAATTCCTTTAGCCTTCTCAACTAGTTCAACGAACTCTGGTTTTAGCAACAGTTCCTGGGAAAGGACTGAGAGCTCTCCCTGGGCCACTGACCTCTCTAGTATTCCCTCCTTAGGCATGTTAACTTCAAGATCCCAACCTAGGACGCTCTGAGCATGCCCTAGAGCCCAAATTCTCCTATACTTTTGAAGGATCTCCTTAATTGTATCATTTCTAAAAACTTCCTCCATGGTTTCACCCGACTTTTCTAAATGCAACCTCCTTAAAACCGTTTCCATCGAAATCTAAAAGAAGGAAAAGGAAGAGGAAAATTTTTTACTTCACATATAAAATAGCAAAAAAGAGATTGCAAGCTGTTTCTGGTTAGCCGTGGTTTTTGTGGAGTTTGTAAATGTCATTACCTTTTTCTTTTGAAAGCCCAGTCCTTTAGAGCGGGAAGGAGGTCAGAAGTCGTGGCTTGGCTGGGTTCTATGGTCTTTCCCAAGTCAATAGCTAGCTTTAAGGGTTTCTTGAGCTCTTAAGGCCAGTTCTGCTGTGGGAAATTTACATATTAGTTCCTTATGTTAAGTCTTAGAAGCGCGGGGCTGTTCCATAGATAGAATCAAGCGAAACATTTGTTGACTTTTTTCGAAATTTTTTATAGTTTTGTCAGTAGTGAAGCAGTCTCTGACATGTGATCCGAATGCCTGAAGATGCGAGGAGTTACCGTTCCCCAAAGGTTCCATGATGAAGACGGGAGACTGAAAAGGTCAGTTATAACGACATTACACGACTAACCAGAACGGATAAAATCAGAGAATAGCACGAAGAAAAAGGTTTTCAAGTTCCTGCTTTCTCATCTACCCCTAACCTCTATTTTCTTGCCAAGTACTAGTTCAGCTGACTTAACGACTGCTCCTCCGTAGCCAACGGCTAGCCTGACCTCATCCTTCGGGACGTAAACTATTATCTTATCATCCTTGAACTCTATATCCAATATCTCTACCCTCAACATCTCCTTAAGCCTGCTATATATCTCATCCATTTTCATCACCTAATACTCGGGAACCCTTATCGGGGCTTGAAGCTCCTTTTCCGAGGATTCAAGGTTAGTTGCAAGATTCCTCAATCTCTCTACTCCCTTTATCTCCTTTATATATTCAACTACGCTTTTAGGAACTAAATCTTCCCAGGGTTCTCCCGCTATCATCCTCCTCCTTATCTCCGTCGCTGAGAGAATATCCTTCTTGAACATGGGCTGAACGACTACTTTATAACCCCTCTCCTTAAAGAGCTGGGCAACCAGTGAATTTCCAGTAAAGACTACGTGAAACCTCGGAACCATGCTCTCAACGTAGGGAACCCAAATTGCATTAAAGTTTATATCAGGTAGGGGGATTAGGTAATACCTTTTGTCGAAGCCGGCCTCTTCAAGGGCCCTTATGAGCATCTCCATCCTTTCACCGGTTGTAAAAGGATTCTTAAGCGTATGACTAGCCTGAGCGCTTCCAATACCTATTATAACCTCGTCTACTTGCGAAAACACGAATTCCAATGCTTTTATATGACCCTTATGAACGGGCTGGAACCTCCCAACGAAGAGTCCCCTTATCATAGCAACCTCACCCTTAGCTCATCCCCAACTTTAACGTTTAACCTTTCCGCTGCTGATCCCATATTAACTGCTATCTCAAGATAATCGTGACTGCCAGGAAGGGCTAACATCTCCCCTTTCTCAACTAGGCCGTAGGTCTCTAAATACGGAAGCCTTAAGTTAAAATCCAGAAGCTCAACGGTTCTAGGTTTTTCATAGTTTTCGAGATTCAAGATCACGTTGCCAAAGTCATCTATGTATATAACCTTTAGGATCCAAACGTCTCCCTCTTTCCTGGGTTCAACGTTCAGCTTTACGATACTATCCACTGGAATTTCCCTACCGAATTCCTCAGGATGAATACCCTTCTCTATTAATGCTCCCGCTGGTCCAAAGATATCCCTACCATGGAAAGTCGAACTTATCTCCCATCCCGTGAACTTCCTAATCTTATCTGGAATTATCTCATAAACGGATTTAACTTTAATATGCTTCAAAGGTAAAGTCGCTAACCCATTGTCAGGAACTACCAAGTACTGATCCCCTTCAATCACTATAGCCCTCCTTTCGGTTCCTACCCCAGGATCTATTACCCCAACGTGAACGGTTCCCTTAGGTGAGTACTTAACTACCTGCTCCATGACAAAGGAACCTTCTAAAATGGAATGCCTAGTCACAGAGTGAGTTACGTCAACTATCTTTGCATTCGGATTTATCCTTAGCATGGCAACCTTCATCTCCCCAACGTAAGGCCCCTTCAATCCGAAGTCGGTGGTTAAGGTTATCATTCAACCTCCCCATGCCTTAATAACCTGAATAAACTTTATTAACATTTTAACCTACAATCCTATGGTGAAGTTATGAAACATTTAAAGTTAATAGTGGTAATACTTGCAACACTTGCTTTAGGATGCTTGATAAAATCACCAGCTAGTGTTAAATTTGAAATCGACAGGACAACGATACCTCCCAGTGGGGTGTTCCACCTGATAGTCACCCTGAATAATACTGGAAAGGTTGGGATCGTCGATGCAAAGCTTGTCGTCGAGGGGGAGGAGTTCTTCATTGTCCAAAGCCCCAAATTAGAGCATCCAATAAAAGTTGGAGATTCTGCTAAGTTAATTTGGACGATAAAGGGGCCGAAAATTCCGGGAAATTATCACTTCAAAGCCTACCTTGACATAGTTGATGAACTCAATAGGGTTTGGAGAGGTATAACATACGAAACGACGATAAAAGTTTCGAGTGAGGAACTGAAGGATAGCGTCAACCTTAACTTGACGGTTCCTTCAAAGGTTCAGGGAGGAAAGATCATTATCGTGTCAGGAGAGATCGTGAATAATTTAACTGTTCCAGTCAATATAGTTAGTGCTGAAGTTAGCGCTGAGGATCTTGAAGTCATTGATAAGGAAGTTCCAAATAAGATAGATGCCAACTCCAAGGGAAAGGTGGTATTCAAGTTCAAAGTTCCTCCAAGGTATGAAAAGGTTAGAATGTACGTGATTATTGAATATGCATCCCTTCAGGTTTCTGGTAAGTTAATAGGGGAAAAAGATATTTTAATAGTTTGGAAACCCTGGGAACTCTCGCCGGAAGATGTGAAAGATATATACGGGAATTTGAGTGAATGGATATTCTACAATGATATCGTTGACGGATACTGGGAGTGGATGTACGGTTCAAAATCTAAAATAGAGAATAGGACGATGTTTAGGGAGAGCGTAGAAGATCTACTCTCCGTTGCGAATTCGGATGTTGAAGCAGCTAAAGCCGTTTACAATCACATAGTCACAAATTACGTCATAGAGAAGAGGAGGATCAAGACCCTTGATCCCCAGAAGATCATGGAATCCTCCTCAATATCACCTACAGAAGCAGAGATACTAATGGTTGCGTATTTAAGATCCCTCAACATCCCGGCAAGGATTGTAAGCGTATACAGCGAAACGGATTGTACCTATAGCCCGTTCGTAGAGGCCTACCTCTCGGGAAAGTGGTACGTTATCGACTTTAACCACATGTTCTTCGGAACCAGAGAAGAGTTCATAGCTACGAGGTGGTATCCAAAGATCTACCAGGAGATTACCGTATTTGGGAAATCGTTGGTAGCCTTAAAGCCCAGCCCCTCGGGTCATGCCCATGAGGATCTCACCAAAGAATACCTAAGTATAACTGAGAAAGCCCTATTTAACCATCTCTCAAAGAGCTTAGATCCATCAACTTTCTCTCAGGTTAGGATAATGCTTAATAGCATGAACAACGAAGATGAAAGGATATTCGCAATGTTCCTCTTCACATCCGCGAAACCCGAGGAAGCTAAGCAATTACTTGAGAAAGTCCATGTGAATGAACTTAAAAAGACGATAGATGCATTCTATAAATTCTACAGAGATATCCCCTGGGAAGAAGACTTTAGAATTTATTGGGAGAAGCTCATAAACCTCTACAGGTGATTAAGATGATAGTGGTGCTTAGACTCGGACACAGGCCGGAGAGGGATAAGAGGGTTACAACTCACGTTGCCTTAACCGCTAGGGCTTTTGGGGCCGATGGGATAATAATAGCATCTGAGGAGGATGAAAAGGTCAAGGAGAGCGTTGAAGATGTTGTAAAAAGATGGGGTGGGCCTTTCTTTATAGAGTTCAACAGAAATTGGAGGAAGGTTATGAAAGAATTTACAGGGGTAAAGGTTCATCTAACGATGTACGGTTTGCACGTTGATGATGTTATTGAAGAGCTAAAGGAGAAGCTCAAAAAAGGCGAAGACTTCATGATCATAGTTGGGGCCGAAAAGGTTCCAAGGGAAGTCTATGAACTAGCGGATTACAACGTTGCAATAGGAAATCAACCGCACAGTGAGGTTGCTGCATTAGCTGTACTCCTGGATAGACTCCTGGAAGGGAAAGGGTTGAAAAAAGAGTTTAAAGGGGCTAAGATCAAGATAGTGCCGCAGGCTAGAGGTAAGAAGGTCGTGGAGGTTCAAGGGTATGCTGAGCAAGATAAGGCCGAAGGTAAAGCAACCCCTGGAAAGAATTGGGAAAACTCTGGCTTCACTGGGGATAACCCCTAACCAATTAACCATTATAGGTTTCTTGATAACCCTCCTAGCTTCCTACGAATTTTACCTTCAAAATCAAATCTTAGCTGGAATAATACTAGCGGTTGGGGCTTTTCTAGATGCTTTAGACGGAGCACTAGCCAGGGCCACTGGGAAGGTTTCAAAGTTTGGTGGCTTCCTGGATTCAACGATTGACAGGCTTAGCGATGCCTCGATATTATTTGGAATAGCCCTGGGTGGATTGGTCAGGTGGGATGTAACTTTCTTAACTTTAATCGGCTCGTACATGGTTAGCTACTCAAGGTGCAGAGCGGAACTCGCCGGTTCAGGAACGTTAGCCATCGGAATTGCCGAAAGGGGTGAGAGGATAATAATAATATTCATAGCATCCCTATTCAATGCCGTTAAAATTGGAGTATACCTGGTAGCTATACTATCCTGGATAACGTTCATACAGAGGGTATATGAGGCAAAGAAAAGATTGGAAATGGGATGATGAAGTTTGCTACCCCTGAAGAATGATGAACCCTGCCGTTACTGACCATTTAGCTCGTCAACTATCTTAATTACCTCTCTCAAGTCGCTGACTATGAAGTCGCACTTATCCCAAAATTCTCTTTTTTCTCCCTTCCTATCTAAGAGTATTGACGTCATTCCGAGGTTCTTAGAGCCCCCGCAGTCTTTAACTGGGTTATCTCCGACGTAAACTGCTTCCTCTCCCTTTACACCAGCTTTCTTGAGGGCGAGCTCAAATATCCTGGGATGAGGCTTGAAGAAGCCCGCTTCCTCGCTCGTGGTTATCGAGTCGAAGAGATCCTTTATCCCCAGTGCATCTAAGTGGGCCATTAAGTACTCGGTATCCGAATCCGTTATCATGCCAACGTGATACTTTCCCTTTAAGCTCTTAAGTACCTCCACAACCTCGGGATAGAGCTCTCCATAACGCTGGTGCATCCTAAGGTGTATCTCCCAGAAGTTCTCAGGATACTTAAACCCATACTTCTCAGCTAGCTTTCTCATTACTTCCTCCTCAATATCCCTTATAGGCCTATAAGGCTTCCCAGCGTAGTTAGAGAAGGCTTCCCTAGTTAGCTTTTCGTACTCATCCAGGAGGGTCTTGGGATTTAAAGGATAGTCACCGAGAACTTCCTCCATGATTTTTAAGTGGGTTTTAGCCTCCCCTTCAACGCTTAAGAGGGTTCCAACGAAGTCAAAGAACACCGCCCTTATCATAGCACCACCAAGTGCAGAAATGTCAAGGAATATTAAACCCTTTTTATCGAGGATAGAAACTCCTCCCTCATTCTCCTTTCAAGAGGTTCATAATCCAAGTACTCCCATACGGTTCTCTCAATGAAGTTTAATCTTACCTCAGGATCGCGATCAAGTATTACCTTTCCCTTAATTGCACGATACCTGAAAGCTGGAGGTGCATCGTTGAGGACTCTAACGTCTACATCCTTTCCAATCATCCTCTCAAGTTCAACCGCTAAAGAGAGCTCGTACTCCAGGTAATCCCTAACGGAATCATCCACGTAGACTGCAATGTCAATATCCATAAAACCCTCGGTGACAAGGAAACTTCCGTGAAGATAAGCAAAGATTATTTCATGATGACCCTCTAAGGCCTTCCTTATCTTTTCCTCTATTTCCATTCTCAACGTATTCCATCACCTCTCTCAAAGTCCTCAAGGTCAGAGGTATATCCTTCATTATAATCTCATACACCACTTCATCATCAATTCTCCGGTATTGATGGAGAAGAATGTTTCTAAACTTCGCCATTTTTGAGAGATCATCTGCTAGCTCTCTTGATATTACACCGATCTTTGAGAGCTCTAAAAAGCACTCTGAATAACTTCCAGGTATCTTTCCACTTCTAACGACTATGTGATTACATATCGAGAAACAGGTATTTAGCTACATATTTAAGGTAAGAAGAAAGAAACTCATCTTTACCTTTCCCAACTATTTCCTTCCAGCTCGTTTAGGGTTGATATTATATCACTAACCTTTTCTCTCAATTAAATCCCTGTCGATCTCCACAGTTCCACCCCTAAATCCTCCAGTCAGTCCCCATTAATAAGCTGTAAGCCTCTAGCACCCTCTTAAGGTATTCCTTGGCCGTTCCGATCTTATCCTTTCTAAACTTCTCGGACCATTTCTCGTTACCGAATTCCTCACTTCCCTTTGAGACCAGGTCGATAACCCTCATGCTATCCCAGAAGACTGGAACGTAGCCAGCTTTCTTTGCGTAATCTATGAGCCTCCTGATCTGCTTCTTCGCATGCTCCTCCATATCTACGTTCTCACCATAAGCCTCCATGAATAGAGTTTTAAGGGTAGGCTTTAGCCACTTCCTATGGAATCTGCACCACCCAACGTTGTCGTACCAGAATTCCCAGAGGGCAGAGGATACTATCTTTTCAGCAAGCTCTTCTGGTTCCAGGAACGTTCCGAAGGCATAGAACGTCCAATACCTACCTTGAATTGGAAGCGGAATGTAGTTTCCAATAGCCCAGTACATTGTTGGATTTATCTCTCCATCCTCACCCAGAGGGGTATAAACAGCGTAATCCTTAAAGCTCTCCCCGTACTTTAGCCTATCCTTAAACTTCTCATCCAGTATTCTACTGGCTTTCCTCTTCCCAAGCCCAACTATCTTAGCAATTTCAGTCTTAGCAAACGCTACTGAGTGAGCTAACTCGGCAACTAGCTTAGCATTGTGCTCGCTGGTCCCCTCAGGATCGTTCATTAAATCTTCCTTACTGAACCTAGGCTTATCGCTTATTCCAACTTCCTCAGGCTTTAACAACCCCCTGTGAATGAGCTCAAATATCCATGCTGCAGTTCCTCCAAATTCTATCGCGTCGAAACCCATGGCATCAACCGCATGAACGCTAATATCACTTGCGTAAAGGGAGATACTACCGCTAAGCGGACCATTTGCTTCATATGGCTCGTATTCAACGTGGTGACCTCTCCTGTGCTTCTTACATACAGCGGGACATGGTTCACCGCACGTTGTCCAGTTCTTGGGCTCGATCGACTCTTTGTTGAAAGGTTCCCAATAGTACTTCATTATTAACTCATGCAACTTGATCCTATCCTCTTTCGGAATGTATGGCATCTGCCAGTTCAAAATTGGAACCAGTTCCCCCTCAGCGGGGTAGTTTCCACCAAAGGTTCCTCCAGTCCTAAGCTTTGGATTGTACCTATACTTCGTTGTTGCGCTTGTAACGACATCGTTGTAAGGCTTCTTGTGGACACCCTCAACTATCCTCTTAGCCGTTGACATATTGGTTATATCCTCCCCAGGGAACTTCTTCTTTCTCTTCTTCCCCCCAAATGCTATACCAACCACGTTGTGGGCCCTCAGCAGAACGCTACCCGTTCCTCCCCTTGCAGCCCAGTCCTCACTTCCAATGGCCCTCTTTCCGTTTCTTAGGGCCTGAGAAAAGACAGCTCCATAATTGGTATTCAACGAAGCTGGACCAACAACCGCAATCCTAAATTCCATCCCCTCAAACTCTGGAGAAAGGTTATCAAGGAGGTATTGGGTTAGAGCATAAACCCCCTCCTCTCCCTTATAACCTTTCCAGATCTCAATTACCTTTTCTAGCTCTATCTCATAAAAGCTTACGCTTACGTTTTCTCCATCGTTCTTCATTATCACAACTGTTGGTTTCTCTGATCTCCCATGTACCTCTACGAAGTCGACTCCAACATGCTGAAATTGATAGCTCGCTCCTCCCATGGTTGAGGGGAACAGAGTTCCATAAAGGGGAGATCTGTAGAAGAACACTAACCTATGAGATCCAGGTAACGCGGAGCCCGCAAATGGGCCCTTTCCGATTATCACTACGTTTCTTGGATCGTAAGGCTCAATCTCATAGGTTTTCAACTTATTATGGATGTGAATTCCATAGTCTATTATACCATACACCTCTGGAATGTCGACGTCTTCAAGCTTTACTTCCTTTTTTTCAACGTCTAGCTTTAATACCGAAAAGCGCATAGTGGATCACCCCCTCACCCACTACCAAGGGTGTAACTTTGCTTTCTTTAATTTAAAAATTTCACGGTTACTCTTTTGAATGCTAGAAGGGAGATCTAGGAACGAGTGAATCTAAGCAAACTTTTCAAGCCATAGACAGCGTATCCGTATAAGTGGAGGGAAAGGTAGAAGAGGGCCAAGAACCAGAGGACAACGGGGAAAAGCAGGGCCTCGATTAAGGAGCCTCCCTCCCAGATTACCGCTATCACCATGGTTATTACTTCGAACATCACGAAGGCTAAAAGGGGGAGATAACTACCCTCTAATAGGAAGATGAAGGGAAGTATCACATCTAGGAGGGCTATTACATCCCCAAGGAGTAGATTCAGAAGGTCATTCAGGTTATGGTGCTGAAGATCCCCCAAGAACCATCTCTTTCGTTGCCTCCATAGATCTCGAAGGGTGATAGGCATTCTAGTGTAGAGTTTAGCCTTCGGCGCGTAAACAACCCTTCCATACTTCTTTACAATCTTAGTCGTGGCGTAATCTTCAACTATACTACGCTGTATCCCACCGATCTTTTCGAGAACATCCCTTCTGAAAGCGGAAAGGGGACCGGGGGCTAAGCTTAAATTTTCAAGCTCCTTCCCTCTCCTATACATCGCAATTCTCAGGTGCTCTATATCCTGAACGAGCGTCATGAAGGATTCAACGATGACCCTTATTTGGCCCCCAACTGCAACAACATCATCGGAGTAAAACCTCTCAACTAACCTCCTAACTGCATCCTTGCTCATGAAAGAGTCCGCATCGGTAGTTACGATCACACTTCCCTTGGCGATTTTAAGACCCTCATTTATCGCCCCCGCTTTTCCCCTATGATCTATCTTCAGTACCTTAAGTCTATGATCTTTAATTTCCTTGGCCCTCTCGTACGTTCCATCCTCGCTCCCATCGTCCACAACTATTACCTCGCTAACTGGATAATCCTGAGAAAGAGCAGCTTTAATTGCTCTTTTTATGTTCTCCTCTTCATTATAAGCTGGGATTATTATGCTCACCTCAGGATCCCAAACCTTAGTCTTATACCCCCTCAGGATACCGAGGATGTATCTAAAAAAGAAGTATCCATCCCAAAGGAAAACAATCAGAAGGAGAAAGAACTCAACCTTCAATTCAAATCCCTGCCATTTAGGTTTGTTAAGCTTTGCTCTCTTCTAGAGGTAAAGTTGCACCTCCCTTATGCTCATGAAGGGTTTCACCACTAGGCGTTTCTTCCATCCATAACGGTAAGCTCTCCCTTACCCTCTTAATAAGTTCCCTCTTCTTCTCGCTCTCAACAAGGGCTACTTCAAGTACTTCATCTATTCTCTCGACCGGTATTATCTTAATTTTCTTCCTCTTATCCGGGCTCAAGAAGACATCCTTTTCGTTAGACTTCGGAATTATAACCGTCTTAATTCCAGCTTCGATTGCGGCCTCTATCTTCGGGGTAACGCCACCGACTGGGAGCACTTCACCACGTACGCTGAGGGAACCGGTCATTGCAACATCCTGCCTTACTGGAATTTCTTCCAGGGCCGAAATAACAGCGGTGGCAACACTTATGCTTGCTGAATCACCTTCAACCCCTTCGTAAGTTTGGAGGAACTGGACGTGTATGTCATACTTACTTATATCCTCTCCCTTGTACCTCTTTATTATTGCCGAAACGTTAAGGACTGCTTCCTTTGCTATCTCACCAAGCTTTCCTGTGACTATTATCTTACCCTCCTCCTTGCTAGCTGCCGGGGCCACTATAGCTTCTATTGGTAAAACTATACCGCTCTGCTCTCCGATTATTGCCAAACCGTTCACCCTTCCTATCTCACCACCCTCAACCCTTATTACCTGGTACTCCTTCTTCCTCTCTATGTACCAATCGGCCAGCTGCTTCTCCAATGGCTTGGCTAATTTCAATGCCTCAAGGACATCCTCTCTCGTTACGTACTTCTTCCCCTTTCTAACCGCTATATCTCCAGCGGCCCTTACAACTCCACCGAGATCCCTTAGCCTGAGCGTTAGGTGACCCTTCCTTCCGGCTCTCCTCTGGGCTTCCCTAACTATCTCTTCCACAGCATCCCTAGTGAAGTGTGGAATTCTACCGTCTTTTTTAACTTCCTGGGCCACGAACTGGACGAGCTTCCTCCTGTTCTCTGGGGTGTCGGGCATAGTTGTGCGCATGTATACTTCATAACCGTAACCCCTTATACGAGAACGCAAAGCCGGATGCATCTTCTCTATCGTGTCTAAATTCCCTGCGGCAACTAGTATGAAGTCGCATGGGACAGGTTCCGTTCTTACCATAGCTCCACTCGAAAGCTCGCTCTGACCAGTTATCGGGAACTTCTTTTCCTGCATAGCCGTTAGAAGGCTTTGTTGCATCTTGAGCGAGAGGGTAGCTATCTCATCTATGAATAGCACTCCCTTGTGAGCCCTGTGTATCATTCCAGGCTCAACCCTAAGGTGAGCTGGGGTTCCAAGACCTCCAGAGTTCTTAACGAATAAACCGTTAGCAAGGAGGTTCCCTGTCTCTGTAGTTACATTATAGGTAACATTCACAACCTCCCAGGTTTCTATGAAGCTTCTCCTCTCTCCCTTCTTGATCCTGTTGAAATGCTCTCTAAGTTCTTCAATTCTTCCAGCAAGACTTGACTCTGGAACAGCTGCTAGATAGCTTTCAACTTCCCTAAGGAACTTTTCTCTCTTTGCAGGAGAAAGGCTTATTGGAATGAACTCAAGGAAGTTAAGCACGTTGTCTATGGACTGGGAGAAGATAAGTCTAACCTTGTACTTGTCTCCCGTTTTGTCTACCCTAACCTTTGCCTTAATCCCAAAGAAGCTTAAATACCAAGCTATCTCCTCAAAGAACGGTAGCTTCTTCTCAACATCATCAGTAAGCTGGGCTATCTCGAAGGTCCCATTGAATTTTATGCCCTCTTCATAACGAGCAAACCTTGGCACACTTCCGTCACCACTGTAAAGGCCATCCATAAATGCCAGGAAAAGTGATGGCTTGAGCTTGATCCACCATGGAAGCTCAAGTTTAACTTTAGTCTTGTTACCAACGGGTGCACCAAGGGCCACAAAGAATCTTATAATCCTCCTATCCCACGTTCTAAAGAGAATACTTTTTCCTAAGCTCTCATGATTATCCCTAATTTCATAGTTAAACTCACCAAAGAGCTCTTTAAGCGTTTCTACAAAGCGTTCTATGGCCTTTCTCTCACTTGAAATAAAGCTTAATGTATTAAAATTCCTGTCGATGTTCCCATCACTAAAGAGAGCTCCCAAAATGATTGCCACTTTTTCAAGTCTACTATCTTCACTAGTTAGTGGAAGCAGATTAAGTTTCTCAAGTTCTTCTATCATTTTAAGTGAATTTGGTTTAGCTCCCTGAGTCCACCAGCGAAGTGTACTTTCCTTAATATTAAGCTCCTTTGCAGCTCTCTTGTAGCCGTTGCCAGTTTTCTCATAATATTTCTTCCAGCGGATATAATCATCAAACTTCCCATCTTCACCATAGGTACTAGCTATCTTAGGGCCATCGAGGATCACAAGTGGAACCCTTATTATTTCATCCTTCTCGGTAATTTCTCCCGCTTCTTTGAGACCTTCCGATGTGAATACTTTATGGTCAGGCGTTACCGCAAGCCAGTAATCCTTATCGAGGTTTACTATCTTCCTAAGCTTCTGCTTTCCTTCCCTCTTATTCACATAGAGGAGCTTCACGAATCCATCCTTGGTTAGTATTCTTACATCCTCTCCCCGGAGATCCTTATAGGTTACTTTAATGTCACCATCCATCCCCTCTCCAGAGGGTTCCTTAAGGGCATCCTCGACGAATTCCCTGAGCTTGACCACTTTCCTATCCTTCCCCTTCTCAACTATAATGACTTCTTCGCCACTAAAGCACTGGAATGGATCGTGCCTTACATCGCCAAGCAAAGCCCCAGCATGGGCTCCAGTTGCATCCACGAACGGTGCTCTCTTCCTTCCGGAGTTATCGACCAGTAACTTAGGAACCATTGCTTGGGTCTTGAACCTCATGTTAGCTGTGACCATTAAGGCTACGAGTATTACGAACACTCCAAGGAGGAGGGTGTTAGGATCTCCATGGCTCAAGAATACGGCCATTGCAACTATGAAGAACACGAAGAAGAGGAGATAGAATCTAACCCCCTCCTGCTCCTTAGCTTTCCTCCTGTACTCCTCAACTATCTTCCTTCCCTGGCCCGCTGGAACCGTTTTTATCCTGGGCATGTTCTCATCTTCTGGATTTGGAAAGACGAGGATATCCTCCAGCTCCTCTGTCGGTAGTAACTCAGCCATGGCTTGACCGAGCATTGATTTACCTGTTCCAGGCTCACCGATAAGCAGGACATGCCTCCTCTGCTTTGCAGCGGTTTTTATAACTTCAACCGCATGATCTTGACCTATAACCTGATCAATTAATCTCTCGGGAACGGGAATCTCCTCAGTAGTTTCAAACTCAATCCCTAAATCCATTCTCTCCTCATCCATCTCGCTCTCGCCACTTAACATTTTTATTCCAGTTTTATAAACTTCACCTACATGAGGGTTAAAATTCGTAGGGAACTGCTTGAATACTTACTGGAACTTGCAAAGTCGTTTTACCCCAGGGAAGTTGCAGGCTTCCTTAGGATGAAGGATGGAGTATTTGAGGAAGTACTCATAGTGCCAAAGGGATTCTTCGGGGAGAGTTCAGTTTACTTTGACCTAACTTTAATGCCCCACGATGAAAGCATAAAGGGAACCTTTCATTCGCATCCATCCCCATTTCCCTATCCCTCCGAAGGGGACCTCATGTTCTTCTCAAAGTTCGGTGGGATCCATATAATAGCGGCCTTTCCGTACGATGAGGATAGCGTCAAAGCCTTCGACAGTGAGGGGAGGGAAGTTGAGCTTGAGGTCATTGATTAAGCTTCTTTAAGCCACTAAGCCTCCTGCTCGCTATCCTAACTTCAGCTGTTCCCGGGGTTACGAGCTCGTAGAGGATCGCCTTCTCCTTTCCTGGGGCAGATCTCAGAATTCTACCTAACCTTTGGATGAGCTCCCTAGGAGAACCGGTTCCACTTATTATAACTCCAACGCTAGCATCTGGGACGTCTATTCCCTCATCTAGAACTTGACTACTGACAACGGCTTTATAAATACCCTTTCTGAACTTCTTCAATATTTCGCTCCTCTCCTTCTTATCCGTCTTATGGGTTATAGCAGGTATCAAAAACTTCCTGGAGATCTCGTAGACTAACTCGTTGTACCTCGTGAATATTATTATCTTCTCTCCCCTGTGCCTCTCAAGTATCTTCCTCAGTTCCTCAATTTTTCCTTTTGAGCCCAGGGCTATCTTTCTCGACTTCTCCAGGGCCCTTAGAGCTTTAAAGGCTTTATTATCCATTCCGGTCTTCATGACTATCCTTTGAAAATCTTCGAGACTCTTTATCTCGATTCCGCTTTCCTCAAGGTACCTCTTGAAGATTCCGTAGTATTTTTTGTACTCCTCCCTCTCCTCCCTGCTGAGTGGAACCTTTATCCTAACTATCTCGTAGGGAGCTAAGTAAGTCCCTATTAGCTCTCCTGGGCCCTTTTTGTAAACTACAGGCCCTATCAAATCCGGTAAGAGTTCATGTAAATTGTCAGATCTCTCTGGGAAAGCTGTAAGACCTAGCCTGTAAGGGGCAACGCTCATCTGGGCTATGTTCCTATAAGCTTCCGCTGGAAGGTGATGGCACTCGTCGAAGATTATTAGCATGAACTTATCCCCCAAGAGTTCAGCATTTATGTATGCCGAATCATAAGTCGTGACTGTTATTGGTTTGAGCTCCTTCTTCTTCCCAGAGAACTCCCCAACTTCACCAAAGATTGAAAGCCTCTCCTTCCACTGTTCAAGAAGGGCCAAAGTTGGAACAACGACTAGCGTTGAAACGGAGAGTCTCCTCATTATCTCCATGGCAATTATCGTCTTCCCGGATCCCGTGGGGAGGACTATTATCCCCCTCTTCTCCATCATCCACCTTTCAACGGCCTCCCTTTGATAATCCCTCAGCTCGAACTCAACATCCTCATAAAACGGAGAAGGAATAACATTGTCTAGAACGTGATCCTCGAAATCAACACCCTCTGATTTTAAAAACTCAACTATATCCCTGTATTTATACGCTAACGCCCTGTAGCAGTTACACCTCTCATCCCATCTTGCGAAGGGAACGTAAGAGCTACCTATGATCTTTATCGTTCCCCTGTCGTAGTACAGCTTCATCTTGACAAGGTTATTAAGGGGATTTTAAAAACTTCCTCCATGCTTCCCAGGGAACTCCTCGATGCCAGGAGGAGCAGAGGAAGAATTTACCTGAACTTCGCGAGCGATGAACATCTAAAGCTTGCCAAAGCAGTATTGATAGCCTTTAAATCAAGCATTGGACAAAGCTATGCTGAACTACAGGAAAAGCTAAGGCACTTAGAAACTGCAAGTAACTACAAGAAGGTTAGAGGCTTTGCCAAGATAATCGAGAGGGAGTGCAAGTTTTCCATGGCAACTAACTTAGATCCCTGGGAAGTTAGGAAGTTTCTCTTCGAGAGGGGATACGTGACGAGCGAGTTTGATAGGATTAAGGTGCTAAGGGAAGCAGCTGAACACTTTGGGGCTAGCATTGAGGAGATTGAGAGAGCAATATTCGCGGATAGGGAAGAGGAGAAAATACTGGAGGAAGTGCCGGAAATAAATCCAGAGGAGCTGATAAAGAGGTACAACCTTTCGTTACTTCAAACCTTGATGTTCGAAGCCGTAAGGCTAACCTTCAAGGTTTCTTCAAACTACAAGGAGATATTAAGGGGAGTGAAGAAGCTCGGCCTGATGTACGAGGTAATCGATGAAGGGATAGAGGTTACCGGGCCAGCTTCCCTTCTAAAGCTCACCAGGAAGTATGGAACTTCAATCGCTAAACTTATACCCGGGATAGTTAAAGCTGAGGAGTGGTGGATGAGAGCGGAGGTAGTTGAAGACAAGAGGATTTACATCTTTGAACTCTCGAGCGAAGAAAGCGTAATGCTTCCTAAGATTATGGAAAGGATCGAGTATTCCTCCTCGCTCGAGAGGGAGTTTGCAAGCAAGATAAAGAGGATCCTGGGGGTCGATGTTATATACGAGCCGGAAATAATCAAAGTTGGTAATTATGCCTACATCCCAGATTTCTTGATAAAGAAAGGGAATAAGAAGGTTTACGTTGAGATAGTCGGCTTCTGGACGAGGGATTATTTAAAGAGAAAGCTTGAGAAGATATCAAAGGCTAAGATTCAAATGTTACTCATAGTTAACGACGAGCTATTCGCGGAGAAGGCCTCAAGGTTCAGCGGAAAGGAAGTCTTGCTCATGAAGAAGGGGAAGATCCCCTATAAGGATGTCATAATGAAGATCAAGGAGATGCTCAAATCTTAGGTTGCATGATTCCCCTCTTCTTTAGCTCTTCATACGCTTTCCTAAGGACTTCCCTGATCTTGTACCTCTTGTTCAATCCACCCAACTTCATTGCCGCTTTTCTAAGGCTACCCTCCTTGAGGAAGAGCTTTAGAAGGGCTACCTCCTCAAAGCTAAGGTTATCTAGATGTTCCAAAGCTAGTTCCGCTATCTCGATGGGATTGTTCCCTTCATATGGATAATCAGCCGAGAGTATCGGCTTATCGAGAACGCTGAGCATCTCGAACTCCACTATGGTAGCTGGGGAATCGGGTTTAACGAACTTGTAGTGCTCCCTTAAAGCTTCAAGAAGTTCTTCTCTGCTTTTAAACCCATCTTTCCTCGCATCTTCATCCGTAAGCTCAGAAACCTTCTTCGTAGTTACCCTAGTTATCCTAGCCTTTCCAAGGACGTAACCTCCAGCATGGATCAAAACTTCCTCTCCCGGCTTTAGATTAACCTTCCTTCCGAGCCTTATGGTGGCTTTCTTCTTCCCCGATATTATGTCATCCTTGTACCTACCGTCAAACTTAAGATTCTTCACTTCCTTTCCCTCCCCAGGAGCTTGAATTTTATCGCTATGACGCCATAGCGATTTTCCTTCCACTTCGGGTAGAGGTTGTGAAACCTCCTTAAGGCCCTCTCAAAGCTAGGTTCATCTGGAAATATCTTATCTATCGGTTCCTCCCTGAGTACCTGCCTAAAGGTTTCGTAGTGCTTCACCTCTATAACTTCGGCCGGAACCTCATCGTTAAATATTATCTTATCCCCTCTCTTCATCCCCTTAAGCTGGGGATAAGCAACTCTAACCTCTATCCTCTTCTTCCCGCTCTTAACCATCTCCAGGTACTCATCCCTAAGGTAGAGCCTGTAAACTTTCATCACATCGAAATTATGGGTTGAGTTTAAAAACTCTAGGCAAGGCCTGAAACCTTAAGGATTAACCACCAAAGTACATCGCCGAAGAAGTAACTAGTCAAGAAGCCCAGGAAGAGTGCGGGAGCAAAAGGCATGGCTTTCCTAACGAGGAATTTATTTTCAAGCTTACCTTCATTAACTAGATTTTTCAGCCTTTCTATCTGTTCCTCAGTTAATCCCTCAACGCTGAACCCAGCTACCTCTTCACCCTTAACCTGATCGTACCTTTCCCCTCTTAGAAGCTTTGAAAGCTTGTCGAAGAAGTCAGATCTATCCCTAACTACTCCACTTCCAGTTAAAACTATCCTCTCTCCAAGAACGTCTCCAGGTTTAAGCTCTTCAACTACCTTCTCATCTATCAGGACTTCCCTCCTTAAGGCCTTAACCGAGGACCAGAGGAGCTTGAAGGTGTACACTATCGCGAAGAGCTTCACGAAATATATTAGATACTCAATCCCCAGGAGGTAAAGGCCATATGCGAGGGAAGCAATTCCAGCTATGTCCCCGACTATTCTAAACTTACCGAACAGTAAAATTATCAAAAAAGCCAAGATTAGCGTTATTATCCTGGGAATAGGTAGATAGATACTTACTAAGGCAAAGAGGATTGCGGCGAAGTTTAACCAAAGGGTAACTTCAACTACGGCTCCCAACCCTTCCTTGAAGAGGACTAAAATGCTTCTAAACTTCCCCTTAACGGCTAGACCTATCAAGGAGTAAATGAGTATAAGGGGAAATATCAGGAGGATCGAGTTGAAAAGGATGCTTAGGGAATTAAGTGGGAGATATAGGGAATAGGGAGGCGCATACTTAGCCTTCGCTGGAGCGAAGGGGAGCAAAGCTGAATAAGCTCCAAGGATTATTACATCACCACTCGCCCATCCTCCGGTATAGTAGAGGAAGTAACCTATAGCGAAACCAACAACTAATCCAATGAAGGGGGAAAGAGCTTGAATTAAATTATCACCCTTCACCCCCAGGAATAAATTATAAAGGATCCCGAGTTCGACTATGGGAATGTAAGGACCCTTACTCTCGTATTCACAACCTTTCCTTTTGCACCACCACTTTGAGAGAATGGAAATAGTTGGAAAGAAGTGCTCCTCATATATATAGCTAGTTTTCACATCGGTGTAGGAAGTGAGAATACCGACTATGGTGCCGAGGATCAATGGAATCACTCAACCACCTCCTTAAAGGTTCTCGAGAAGCTTTTCCCTAATGACCTTTACGTACTCCCCGACGGAAGTGTTCAGTGTTCTAAATGTATCGATAACTACCTTAAACACTATCGCGATCAGCAATAGAACCGCGGCCAACATGAAGAGGTATTCGATAGCAGTCTGAGATCTCCTCATCCCCATCCTAGGGGAGTTCGCACTAAATCGATATAAGGCTTTTGGAAGTTCATTTACTTGGGGATAGGGATGAAGCTCATAAAGCAGGGTGCAGAGGCAAAGATCTATCTAGCGGATTTTTCCGAGCTTTACTTTGATTACCCCCTTAAGGTTATCGTGAAGGAGAGGATTAAGAAGAGGTACAGGATTCCTGAGATAGATATCAAGCTGAGGAGGGAGAGGACGATTAGGGAAGCAAGGATTTTGCATAAAGCCAAGGAACTCGGAGTTAACGTTCCCTACGTTTTTGAGGTTGACACTAAGAACATGATAATAGTCATGGAGTACATAGAAGGGGAGAGGCTCAAGGAGCTCCTCGAGAGGGTAAGTATGGAGGAGAGGCTTAAGATATGCAGGGAGGTTGGAAGGCTAATAGGAAGGTTACACGAGGGAGGAATAGTTCACGGGGACTTAACAACCTCTAACATGATCATGAGGAATGGAAAAATATACTTCATAGACTTCGGCCTCGCCGAGTTCGACGATACCCTAGAGGCCCAGGGTGTAGATCTGCATTTACTAAAGAGGGCCATGGAGAGCACACACTACAAATGGTTCGAGGAGGGATTCAAGGAAGTGCTAAATGGATATGAGGAGGTTAGGGGAAGGGAGAAGAGGGTTGAGATTGAGGAGAAAATAAGGGAGATAGAGCTTAGAGGAAGGTACAGGGAAAGGAAATGGATCACTTGATCTCCTTAACCTTTGCCTCATGATCCTTGCTTAACTTGAACTTTCCTATATGCTCCATGAGAACATCAACCAATCTGTCAAGTTCCTTGACACTTTCTTTAAGCTCCTGAAGGGCACTACTCTGTTCCTCCGCTGCAGCGCTAACCTCTTCAGCTGCTGCCGTTGTCTCCTCAGCACTAGCGGCTAAGTTTTCAAGGAACTTAAGTCCTTCCTCAATCTTTTCTCCTTCCTGTATAACCTTCTCCCTAAGCTCGGAAGCTTTAGCTTCCATCTCCTCCATCATCTCAGCTACCTGAGTCAGATAATTCACGCTCTCCTTTATTACCTCAGTAGAGGTGCCCACAACTTCTGCACCTTGCTTAGTTACTTCAACGCTCTCACTTATCTTATCACCTATCTGCTTGATTAACTCCCTAATGTCCTCGGCAGCTTTCTTGCTTTCCTCAGCTAATTTCCTAATCTCATCCGCAACAACAGCAAATCCCTTTCCAGCTTCACCTGCTCTAGCAGCTTCTATTGCAGCGTTTAATGCTAGCAAGTTAGTTTGCTCAGCTATGCTACTTATAACGTTCGTTATGTTCTCAATGTTCTTACCCATGTCTGCAACTCCCCTAACGGTTTCTTCTATCATCTGCATCATCCTGCTTATTTCCTCTATTTGGGTTGCAGCCATCCTCCCCTTCTCTCCACCTTCCTTAGCTAGCTGGGCCATCTCCCTCATGGAGGCCTCGAACTCCTCCATGGTTGAAACCGTCTCCTTGCTTATGTCATTGATGTACCTCATGGTCTCGGTCATCTTGCTTATGTTCTCCTGCTCCCTCTGGGCCTCTGCACTTACCTGATTTATTGCTTCGGCAACCTGAGCGACTGCTTCAGCAATCTGTTCTATATTATCCTTCATAACCTTCGCGTGATTTTTCACGTCTATGGCGGCATTCTTTACGTTGAGAACTAGCCCACTTATAGATTGTCTAAGCTTTTCTATTCCTTCCCTTATCTTAGCAAGTTCACCGCTTATCTCACTGTCTTCAACGCTTAAATCACCGTGAGCTATCCTTTCAAGGATCACTGAAATTTCCTCAATCCTCTTCTCAAGGTTCTTCTTGTACTCCTCAAGCTCCATGGGGAGCTCTGCCTTACCCTCAGTTCTGTAGTTTATATAGGAGGCTATTCCTAAGCCAATCACTCCCCCTATCACGGCCCCCGGAAGGCTATCAATTGCCGCTGGCACTATCGTGAAGAGAAATGGCAAGATTGGAGTAATAACTGACACCTTCATTTTCCTATCACCCCAGGATGATCTTGATTAAAAAACAGACTTATTTTATTCAATAATTATGCTCCCTTCTTTTTATAACCGTTAGTTATTAAATAGATTTTGTGTAGGTACATATGTTTATTAGTTAGCCTGTTTTATTTTTTTAATTTTCTTAATACCTTAAGCAAGATATCCCTCTCCTCTCCCCTACCCTTCCGGGCTAACCTCTCCAATATAAGCTCTGGAGTGCTCCTTCCGATGATACCGAACTTAGGTTGCCTGTCAACTATTAAGTTCAAGTTCTCATCGAGTCCACTGGCTTCTATCCCATCAACCCTCGCCTCGGGAAGCTCTTTCATGAGATCCTCTCCCAGATGGGAAACTATAACTATGTAGAAGCCCTTGGAAATTCCAACCTTTAAAAGCTCTGCTAATATCTTAACGGCCGCTCCCGGCTCAGTTATGGCTTCAAACTCATCTATCAATATTAGCTTCTTCCCCTTCCCTCTTAGGGATCTAACTATACCTTTTAGGGAGCCCTCGAAGGCCCCAGCCCCATAACTACTCCTCTTCTTCTTAAAGAAGAAGACTTCATTTAGAACGTCAACCCAAGCATTCTCAGCGGGAACGGGAAGTCCCATGTGAGCTAACACGACAATTTGAAGCATTAACTCAAGCAGGGAAGTCTTCCCTCCGCTGTTGGCCCCCGTTAAAATCACAACCCTCGAACCCTTAACTCCAGCAAAAGGTTCTCTCGCCTTACCAACGAAGTAGCTTACGGGTTGTGGGTTTTCTATGAAGAGGTTCTTCCCCTTAACGAAGCCTATCCCACCTTCCTCGATCTTCGGGAACGTAAAGCCTTTAGAGAATCTCTTCAAGGCTATTATAAATTCGAGCTCGTAAGCCTTCTCGATTTCCTCCTTCAGCTTTGGTAAGTAGGGAAGGATATCCTCCAAGACTTCTCGAGACTTTAGGTAAAGTTCAAGCTTTAACTCCCTCTCAACGCTCTTCCTCAAGGATTCAACTACTTCAGGAGGAACCTCTATGGGATAGTCCCTAGGGAAGACCTCAACATCGATTCCCAACTCTTTAGAAAGCTCCTCCTCAGTCTTCTTTATCTCATCCAATATCTCATCGTTTAATGCTGAGAACTTGGAAAGGACTACCTCTATATCCCCTGAGCGGAGGGCCCTTATGAACTCAACAAGTTCCCTCCCGCTTAAGGTTAGCTTAAAGTCCTCAAGCTTCTCCTCAATCTTCCTGTTGAGCTCTATCTCAAGTTCCCTTATCCTCTCCTCTAAGTTCTCCAATGTCTTTAGCCTTTTAAAAACGTCTTCAAGCTCATTGAGCCTTTCCAGAATCTTCCTGGACACTCCATTTGGAAAAACGTTTGCTAATGCCTCTAAAACTCCCCTGTTTTCCCAGAGGGGTTTGACGTATAACTCAGGCGCTATCTCGTAGGGCTTGAGCTCCACCTCGATTCCATAGCCGATCGTGCTCAGGACTATGTCATAACCTTCTATAGGTTCCGTGGAAACAATGCAGAGGTTTAGCTTCTCGGCCTCTTCAACTTCATCCTCGCTCACTATCAAAACCCTATCGTCGAGGAATTCCCTCCTGAATTTTATCGGTTTAACCTTAAGCAGAAAATCCTCTAACTCTTCCTTAACCGAGGAGAAAGACTTTTTGAAGTACTCCTGCCTCCTCAATATTTCGAGCTTATCGCTTGTAGGCTCTATCCTATCGAGGAACTTCTTCGCTTCCTCAAGCTTAATCTCCCTCTCGATCATTCCCCTTATCCTCTTGTATACATCCCTGGCATCTCCCCTGAGCTTCATTGAATATCCCTCGGTGGTATGACTATGCCGAGCTCCGTTATTATCCCCCTAACGTACTTCCATGGGGTTACGTCAAATAGAACGTTCCTTATTCTCACGTTCCCCCTTATTAGATCCCTCTCCATAAGCATTACATCTCCGGACTTTAAAGTTGGATGGAACTTATAGGTCTCAGCTGCAACGTAGAAGGGGATAGCGTTCTCGTGACATGCCAAGGCTAGCAGATACGTTCCAGCTTTATTAACTACGTAACCATCTTTCGTTATCATATCCGCACCAACGATGGCTATTGAAGCTTCCCTACAGAAGAGGCCCATCTGGGCATCGGTTATTACCTCGAACTCTATTCCCGAAAACTCAAGCTCCCTTGCTAGATGTAACCCTTCGTAATCTGGAGAGCTCTCAGTGAGTATTACTTTAAACCTCTTCTTCCTCTCTTTAGCGGTCCTAATTATCTCCAGGACTGTTGATGAGAAGGAGTGGGTTATTATCACGTCACCGTCATCTATAAGTTGAGCCCCTATAGAGGCCAGCTCCCTCTTAGCTTCTTCCATCCTCCTCAAGAACTCTAAGGCCCTGGACTTTAGGATATCCCTCCTATTCGTTACCGGTATGAACCTCGCTAGGTTGTAGAGTGAAGCCATCGAGGGGTTCACCTTAACGACCTCTTCCCTTAATTCCATGATAGCATCTTCAAGTAATGATTCATCGAGCTCTTCTGCTAGGGTTAAGAAGGCTTCGGCACCCTTCTTAGCTAGCCAGCTAGCCCCCTTTATTCTTTCTCTCTTCATCTCCCTGAGTATCTCCAGAACCCTCTCTGGAAGCATGGTTACCAGCCTTCCCTGAACTTTATCCCCTTACCCTCTATGTACCTTATTACCTTCCCGATAACTTCATCGTCTTCGGCGAAGATTATTATCCCTATGTACTTCCCGAATCCCTTGGGGGATGAGTGTATCTTAACCTTGAACCTCTCTATCGTATCCTCCAGGATTGGAGCGAGCTTGCTCTCATCCGTTATCTCTGCTAAGAACTTTTTCTGAACGAACTTCCTTTCCCCGAGCCTCGGTAGGACTTCGCTTTCCAGCATGGCTTTCATTTCCCTGGGCATCCCAGGAAGAATGAAGATCTTTACCCCTTCATACTCCACGTAAGCCCCCGGAGCTGCTCCCTCGGTGTTATTTAAGGGCTCTGATCCTTCAGGGAGGTATGCCATCTTCTTCCTGGCCTCGTTGAGGGTTGGATCGTCTATCAACCCTTTCCTGTGCAGCTCTTCATAGAACTCCTTTATCCTCTCCAAACAGTCCTCGCAAAGCTTAAGCTTCCTACCTATTGCATTTGCAACTCCAAGCATAGTTACATCATCGTGAGTGGGACCTAGTCCACCGGAGATTATTAAAACCTCTGGCTTCCTTGAGATTGCTTCCCTTACAGCGTTCTCTATCTCCTTAACGTCATCGCCAACCGTGGTTATCCTCCTCACCCAGAAGCCCTTCTCGGTTAACCTTTGGGCTATGTAAGCCGAGTTGCTGTCAACGGTGTTCCCCGTTAAAAGCTCATCCCCTACGGTTATGATCTCGGCTAACACCAACACCACCAAAAGAAAAATAGGGATAGGAAATTTAAAGCTAGATGGTATCCCTTCTATCTATTATGTGCTCAAGCTCAGGGCCCGTCTTTATCAATCCCACTGGAACTCCAACCCTCTCCTCTATTTCTTCAATAAATTCCTTAGCCTTCCTGGGTAGCTTGTCGTAATCCGTAACTCCAAAGGCTTCCTTGTCGTACTTGTCGAGCATCGTGACGGCAAGCATCGTGGCCCCGTTTATTCTAGCTGAATATCTGGCCATCTCAAAGTCGAACCAGCCAACCCTCCTTCTCCTCCCGGTTACCGTTCCGTACTCAACGAGGCCAAGCCTGTCAGCTTCCTCCATTGGCATCTCCGTGGGGAAGGGTCCCGCACCCACCCTAGTGGGAAAGCTCTTGAAGACAACTATAACTTCGTCAACCCTAGTTGGGCCTATCCCAACGTCAGCTGCAACAGATGAAGCTGTAACATCCTTTGAAGTTACGTAAGGATACGTTCCATAGTAGAGGCTGAGCCCAAAGCCCTGCGTTCCCTCAACTAGGACTAGGGAACCCTCATCCAGGGCATCGTTTATCTCCTGGGCTACGTCGGTTAAATAAGGTTCAAGCTCCTTAACATCCTTTGCTTGCTTGGCCTTCCTCATAACCCTGTCAGCATTAGCAGGTCCGCAACCGCTCCCGGTGGTTCCGATCTTTCCATGTAGGTAACCGTTGGTCCTGTCCAGTTGCTTGTGCTTCTCCTCTATTATTGCGCAGCGATAATCTATCCCAACCCTATCCTTAACATTAAAGTCTTTCAACTGCTCGAGCTCGTGGAAGAAGACCTCAGGATCGACTAGAACTCCGGCCCCAATCAAAAGCCTCGCTTTCGTCTGCATGAAGCCAGTCGGGATCTGTCTTACCGCATACTTCTTCCCGTTTATGACCACGCTGTGACCAGCGTTCGTTCCAACGCCGCCCCTAGCTATTATCTCAGGCTCGTCATGGAGAGAAAGGTAAGCCACTATTGAGCCCTTCCCTTCATCTCCCCACTGACCGCCTACAACTATAACGCTCGGCATACTCCTTACCAAAGGGTAAGTAAAGGGGTACCTTAAAATGCTTACCCTTTTGACAGGGCTATGTTAATAGCTCCCTAAGGATCGGATCCTCTATCCAGTACTTACCTCCCTCTGAGCGTATGAAGCCAACCTTCTCCAGAACGTCGAGGTACTTGTATATGTGCTGGATCCTCTTTGGTGCCCTATTCATCCTCCTGTAAACTTCCGCTCCCTTGAGAGCGGTTGGGTATGAACTTGCCAGAACCTTCATTACCTCAACGTAAATCGGGCTGTTGTAGACGTTTAGGAACGCTTCCAGATCCTTCTTCCACTCTTCAAGGGCATACCTCTTGCTCTCCTCCAGGGCCCTTGGAAGGGCCTTTTCTACTGGAACTCCACTTCTCACGAGGTTAATCACTGTTATTCCATAGTAAGAGATAAAACCAGGAATCCCTCCCAGTTCTTTTACAGCTCTCTCAAGCTCAAGTTCGTTCCTTACGCTAATGCCGTAACTTTCAAAGCCCTTCTTCAGAAACTCCAATCCTTCTTCAACGTTCCAGCGTGAGAGGGTAAAGGTTTCGGAAGCGCGCATAAAGTTTGGTTTATCTGGCCCTGGGTTTAAGTACTCTATAAGTAGCCCGGGCATTGAACCGGTGAAGATCATCGATATATTTGGATAGCTATCGGTTATCTCCTGTATAAGGCCGCGGAAGTCCAAGTTCTTTAACCTAGCGAGCACTTGGGCTTCGTCAAAGATGAGGAGCCCCCTCTCAGAATTCTGGGATAATATCCTTACTAAGGTTGAGAAGTCCGATGTAAACTCTTCGATGCTCGTCTTTCTCACTTCAACGGATATTCCTTTCAATGAAATGACGTAGCTCTTGCTTGTAGTTATGAGCTTTAAAGACGTCCTTTTTGGTTCTATATCCGCTATTGAGATAGCCCTAGCTCCGATGAACCTAGAGAAGTTAAAGTAGATGTAGTGATGGTTCCTCCTCTTTGCGAACTTTTGAGAGATCACGTTAACAACGCTCGTCTTTCCAACTCGCCTTGGGCCCAGGAGAATTGCAATGTTTCCCCTAAGAACGGTACGAAAGAGATCGTCAACGATCTTCCTCCTTTTATCCCATAGACAATCTTCCTCCATGATAGGCCTCGTGGTGAAGAAGTTTTTACATGGCATATAATTTACACCGTATGTAATTTACATGGTATATAATATAAGGTTTGCTCTCAATAGCCATTCTATTCATTGCAGGGATTTAGTGCTTCCCAGTACGGTATCTTCATGTCGTAAAGCTTCTTAGGCGCTTCCACTCCGCTTCTCTAGCCTTCACATAATACTCCTCATACTTTTCGATTGGAGTCTCCTTAATTCTCTTCTCAAACTCTTCACCTAATATTTTGAGGAGATCCCTGGTAGAGATTTCTCTTCTTATCGACATATTAATCACCTACTAAGCTATTAAAATCCTCAAGATCCCAAACCAGCCATCCTTCATCCCTCAACGACTCCTTACCTTCAACCCTTCTAGCTATAACACCATAATCTTTAATCCAGCCATCGAGATTTATTAGCATGCTCTTCTTCTCTAACCTCTTTAAAATTCTTTTAGCTTCCCTTTCCTTCAACCCCCTCCACTTGACCTCCACAAAGAGAGCTTTCTTCTCCCTTTCATTTAAAGCTACCAGGTCAATCTCTTCCCCTTTGTACCACCACTTCCCGATCTTTGGGTAATCCCCAATTGCGAGGAGGAATTCTTTCGATACCTTCTCAAAGGTCTCGCCAAGGTAGGAGTTGAAGTTCTTCCTGAAATCCTCTATAGCAGGCTCGGGATTCAGAGATTCTATCTCCTCGTAATAGGGATTCACGAAGCGGTAGTAGAACCTGAAGTACTCATCCTCAATGACGTATACCCCTCTCTTAGCGTTCCTCTTCGTTATTGGAGTTATCCTCTTAACTATTCCAAGCTCCTGGAGGGTTTTTAGATAAGCCGGAAGATCCTTAGCGTCGATCATTGAATAGTTAGCTATCTCACTCAGCCTAGTGTTTCCCAGGGCTATTGCTTCTATTATCTCTCCGTAAACTGCTGGATTCCTAAGCTCTTCCATTAAAAGTAGCTTAGCCTCGTTGAAGAGGAAGGAGGAGGGATCGAAGAAGTTCCTTATTATCTCCTCATCGCTCCCCTCCCTGAAGAACTCCATGTACCTAGGAACTCCCCAAGTCACTCCATAGAGTCTAACAAGCTTCTCAAAATCCCTCCCATACCACTCTACCATGTCAAAGAATCGGAACGGTTTAACTTTCATTATCCCCTGGGCCCTCCCGTAGAGCGGAGCTTTATAGCCGAGCACATCCTTTTCCATCATTCCAATGCTCGACCCGCAGAGGATAAGCATAACCTCTGAACCCTCGAGCACTAAATCGACTATCCTCTGGAAAACTGAAACTACCGGTTTGTAAGATTCTATCAGGTAGGGAAACTCATCAATGACTACCACGAGTTTTCCCTGCTTTGAGAGGAACTCGAAAGCATCTTCAAAATCCTCGAAGCTTAAGGGGATTCCGAAGAATTTACTTAACTCCTGTGAGAACCTCTTCAAATCCTTCTCATACCCCCTTCTGGAGCAGAGGAAGTAGATCCCCCTTTTCTCCTCAAGGAACTTCCTCAGAAGCGCTGTCTTTCCAACCCTCCTCCTTCCATAGATCACCACTAGGTTAGCTCCCTTCTCGTAGAGCTTCTCAAGCGTTTCAAGCTCCCTCTTCCTGTTGACAAATTTTCGGATCATGATTATAATAATCACGTTCCGAATATTTAAGCCTTGACGATCTTATAGCCCGAGGCCTTCCTTAGCCTGTTCATTACGGCTAAGCCCAACCCCCTCTCCTCAACCCCCTCAGCTATCACAACGTCAACTCCAGCTTTATCCATGTACCTCAAAGCCTTGAACAGGTTTTTTGCCACTTCCTCAACGCTGCTACCCAGGAAGAAGAACTCGTCAGCGTTATAGCTTTCTGAACCGATCACCCCAACTTTCTTTCCCCTCTCCTTTAACTCCTTAACTAGCTCGGTAATTTTTCCCTTGACTTTTTCCCTGGGACCTTCAACGACTATAACCTCCGCATTGGGTGCGTAGTGCTTGTACTTCATCCCCGGGGATTTTGGTGTGTCAACCTTCTTCCCAAATACCGCTGGGTGAATCCTAACTTTCCCAATGACCTTCTCGATCTCTTCTAAGGGTAAGCCTCCAGGCCTTAAAAGCACTGGAGGGTGCTCGGTTAGATCGATAACCGTCGATTCAACGCCTATCCTAGTCTCCCCCCCATCTATTATGCACTCTATCTTCCCGTAGAAGTCATCTGCAACGTGCTCCGCTGAAGTGGGGCTAGGTTTTCCGCTTATGTTTGCTGAGGGAGCAGCTATGGGCTTTCCGCTGAGCTCTATTAGCTTTAAGGCTATCTCATTAGCGGGCATCCTTATCGCGACAGTATCTAAACCTCCTGTAGTTACGTCTGGAACTACATCCTTCCTTGGGAGGACTATCGTTAATGGGCCGGGCCAAAACCTCTCAACCAAAACCTTAGCTTCCTCGGGAACTTCTCTAGCCAGCTCGTAAACCTGGGAGAATTTAGCTATGTGAAGTATCAATGGGTTATCTGCTGGCCTTCCCTTGGCTTCGAATATCCTCCTTACAGCTCTCTCGTTCAAGGCGTCAGCTCCTAGGCCATAGACTGTTTCCGTGGGAAAAGCCACCAGCTTACCCTCCCTTATTAGCTTAGCAGCTATCCTAAGCTTAACCTCGTCAACCCCGGATCTCATGTTTATTATTATCGTCATCCCACCACCTCCTCGTAGACCTTAAGGATCCTCTTGCATGACTCCTCCATGCTGTAGAACCTTGAAATCCTGTAAGAGATCGCCCCAGCTTTCCTCCCCTTCTTAGGGTTCAGGAGCTCTTTTAAATATTCGTACGCCTCATCAAGGGCTGAGAACGTATAACCGTTCTTCCCATCCCTTATTATCTCCCTTATCCCACCTACCCTCCTCCCAAGGGATGGAACCTTAAAGGAGTTAGCTTCAAGGATAACCAAACCGAAGCCCTCTCTCTTAGAGGGTAGGATCAAAACCTTTGCTTTACTCAAAACATCCTCGCTGGGTTTGTACCCTAAGAATTTTACGTTCTTGGGACTTTCCTTCATTAGTTTCTTTAAGAGGGGACCTTCTCCAGCCACGACGAACTTTTCCTGGGGGAATAACTTAGCAAGCTCTATGAAATCCTCAACCCCCTTGTACTCGGTTAACCTACCTATGAACGCTATGTATTCCCCCCTTGATTTCCCAGTTTTGGTAACCCAGTTCGGAATTACCTTGACGTTTTCAGCACCTAGCATTTTAGCTTTAACTCCTAAGTAGTGGCTCACGGCTATTACTGCATTAGCTTTAATGAGAGATTTTTTAACGTAGTAGCTACCGAGGGGTAGCTTTGAGGTGAAGTCAAGGTCGCTCCCGTGAGCTGTCACAACCAAAGGTAAACCAGTTCTTTCCTTTATTAGGACGCCAGCGTAGCTCGTTGTACCCACGTAGTGGGCGTGGATCAGATCGAAGTTAAGTTTTTTGTGTAGCTTTACCCCTAGCTTAGATGCTAAGAGAGTGAAGGAAGTCCCCCTTAGCCCGAAGATGTTGGGTACCTTAACGTAGCTGACGTTTTCCCCTTTACCCTTTACAGTTCCGTAGGTTATTACGTGGACTTCGTGCTCCCTGGAGAGGTAGTCTACCAGATCCTTGACGTGCCTTGCGACGCCTCCCCTGTGGGGGGGATAGTGTCCTATCATCAGGATCCTCATTTGTCATAGGTTGAAGGGAAAGGGATAAAAAGGTTTAGTTGACTTTATCACAGAAGGTTTTAATTTATTCTACAGAAATCTCCAGTTTGATTTAACGAGAAACTTTTAAAAGAGGGATTTTAAGATAACCTACAGAGAGTAGTATAACTGGAGGTAATTTTAGCTTACAATAGGGAGGGCACTTCATGGAGAGGAACATTACTCCCGAGGATGTTACGATCCTCATTCCCACGAAGAACGAGGAAGAGGGAATAGGCTGGGTCATAGAGGAGTTTAAGAAGCTCGGGTATAACAATATTCTCGTCATCGATGGGCACAGCACGGATAGGACTAGGGAGATCGCAAAAGAAAAGGGTGCAAAAGTGGTTCTTCAAACGGGAAAGGGAAAGGGCCAAGCCGTTGCCGAAGCCTTCAAGCTCATAGACAGTGAAGTCGTTGTTCTAATAGATGGAGATGGGACTTACGATCCTAAGGATGTTGAAAAGATGCTTGAACCAATAAGGAGGGGAATTGCGGAGCATGTCATTGGAAATAGGCTAGAAAACTTTGAAGATGGAGCATTTACCAGACTAAACTTGATAGGAAACAAGATATTCAATGCTTTGTTTAGGTTTCTGTACGGCGTTCCGGTTTATGACATGCTGAGCGGTTATAGGGCATTCACAAAGGAATTGTACAAGAGCGTTGAGCTGAAGAAGCACGGCTTTGAAGTTGAGACAGAGCTCACCGTTGAGACGGTTGCAAAGGGTTTTAGGATCGCTGAGGTTCCGATAAACTATTACAAGAGGAAAGGAAAGGCCAATCTGCATCCGATTAAGGACGGCTGGAGGATCGGAAAAGCCATAATCGAGCTCCTCGTTAGGTACAATCCAGCGAAGTACTTGTATTTCCTAGGTGGGCTATTCTTGCTACTAGGGTTGATTACTGGAGTGTATGTAGTTTATGAATGGTTCCATCATGTTTCTCATGATCTACTTGCAATAGTTGTTGCTATCCTTGTGCTTGGAGGGGTTCAGTTTATAGCTGTGGGATTTGTGCTTGGTTACATGTTTAAGAGTATGAGTGAAATGAAAAGGATAATAAGAGAGGGAATGAAGTAATCAGGGAAAAGAGTGCCAATCAGTAGGTGGTGGAATTGGAAAAACCTAGAATAGCGATCATTGGACTGCGCGGGATTCCCTCGAAATATGGGGGGACAGAAACGTTTGTAGAGGAGCTTACGTCAAGATTAAAGGATGCTTTTAAGTTTTATGTTATGCACGAAGACACCAAGTTTTTTGAAGATGAATACAATAGAATAATAAGAGTCCACTCACCCGCAATTGAGAGCAAGAGCACAAGTATCCCTTCAATAAACGACTTTACCAATACAGCATACATGCTCGCAAACCATGAGAAAGATATTGAGCTTTTTTACTTTCTTGGGCCGGACAGTTCCCTGGCAGCGATATTGGCAAGGCTTAGAGGGAAGAAAGTTCTTATAAACCCTGACGGGGTTGAGTGGAGGAGACTAATAAAGAGGAGTTATTTTGTGCCGTTTTATTTGTTTCCAATATACTTTGCTACCATAATTTATATGTATTTTATGGAATACCTTTCATGCAAACTTCCCGATATAGTGGTTGCCGATTCTCTTGGGATTAAAGAGCACTTAGAAAAGAGACACAAACCCAGAAGGGTCGTCTACATTACCTATGGGGCAAGGGAGCTAATTTCTTCAGAATTCTCGGTAGAAGAAGAAAAAGAGATACTTAGTAGGTTTAATCTCGAACCTTTGGGCTATTATCTCACGGTAGCGAGGATAGTTGCGGAGAACAACATTCACATGGAGATTGAAGGATTTAAAAAAGCTAACTCAACAAAGAAGCTTGTCATCGTTGGAAACTTCAACGAGAAAGATCCATACAGCAAGTACCTTTTCAACTTAGCCAAAGACAACGAGAACATACTATTGCTTGATCCGATTTACGACAAGAAAGTTTTGGGAGTTTTGAGGAAGAACTGCTTCGCCTACATCCACGCCTATGAAGTTGGAGGGACAAATCCCTCCTTGCTTGAGCAAATGCTGTTTAAGAGGCCTGTATTAGCTTATGACGTACCTTTTAATAAGGAAGTCCTGCAGGAAGGAGGGATATACTTTAAAGATGCTGAAGATTTAGCCAACAAAATAGAGATGCTTGAGAGGGGAGAGTTCGACTTAAGACTTATAAAGAAGACTCAGATTAAGAGGATAAAGAGGCAGTACAACTGGGAGAAGGTTGCGAGGGAGTATGAGAAACTTTTTAATATTGCCCTTAAAAGCTTGTGAGGGTTAAGTTATGGTCAACTTAATTGTTGCTCAATCATGCCGGGATAGTAATTGGAGTAAAATTCAGATTAAAATGCTGATACTTGCTCTAATTGTCATATATTTAGGAAGTATTTTTGTTTTATATGATAGAAGAGATCCGTATACTAGACCATCCGTGTTTTACATATCTGCTAGTATTATCCTAACGTCCTTGGCTATATTATCTCTAAATTTAAATTGTAACTTAGATACAGGAACTAAGTTAGTAACATTTTTGTTTTTATTGTTAGTTATTTTTACGTTTGTTATCTCTCAATATTATCTGTTTCCTCTTGTTACTGGGGTAGATCCATGGTTCCATATGAAATTCAATAATGATATTGTAAGAACTGGGAGAATTCCCTATTCCCAGTCCCAATACTTCGGAATGTACGCGTCATCAAAAGTACAATACTCACGGATGCCTGTCTTTCACATATTGATTGTGGTTATGAGATATATAGAGAGTATAGATTACAAAAGTGCTGTTATGTTCTCGATTTCTTTGCCTCAATTATTAATAGTTTCAATGATAACATATCTTTTATCGAGGTATATTTTTAAAAGATCATCTGGTCTAAATTTCCTTGTAGTGTTAATAACCATCTCAGCTGAACACTTCATATTTATGCTTCGAAATCCAATTCCAAATAGTCTTGGAGGGGTTTATTTAGCACTAGTATTTTGGAGCTTATTCAAATTTCTCAATGAGGATATATCTCCTAAGGTGTATTTGTTACTGTTGATTTTTTCATTTACTCTTAGTATTACTCATAGCATTTCAACAATTGCTATGTTTATTGCGTTAGGTTCTGTGTTCATGCTTTTGATGATCCATGAGAGTATATTAAAATCCTCGAGAGATGCAAGTAAAAAGACATTCATGTTGATTATATTATCAGGAGTTGTTGTGTATTTTTGGTGGACTTATATTTCAGGTCATACTCCAAAAATATTGGATATTTTGAAGACTGGTCTTATAGCAACGAAATTAATTAGAGGATACGCAGTAATGAAAACGAAAATACACTTTTTTGATTTAGTGATTGGAGTTATCCCTGTGATAATTTACCATATTCTTGCATTAATTGGTATAGCAATACTATTATTTAGGCGTGGTATAAAGGAAATAGTGTCAGATAAGATTTTAGCGTTGACTATCCTAATTGGAGGTAGTTATGCAGTATTAGGTAGCATCCCAAGATTATTAGGTTTCGCACTTCTTGCTCATAGATGGTGGTATTTTTCAGAGATGTTCCTGTCTGTTCCTGTAGCTATTGGGGTAAGTAACATACTAATCCATAAATCTAAGTTAATAAAACTTATGGGAGTTATTACAGTTGCAATTTACTTCACTTTAACCCTAACAGAGCCCCAATATGTAAGCATAGACGGCATGTCTTATTATGAAAAGGATAGTTTTAGATATTCATTGATATTGTCTGAATTGCAATACACAAATTTTGCTAAAGTACACAATATTACTTGTGTTTCCTCTGATGAATATTATGCATATGTTCTATCTATTTTGGGGATGAAAACGGAAGAAATAAACGATGAATTATTGACGAGAAGCTTTGAAACCGTTAAGTGCCCGGTTATTGGAATAAGGACTTATATGCTCTTTCATCCAATTAAAGTTCATCAGTTTGTATATAAAGTGCCATACAATCCCCTAAGAATATTATCCCCAAGAGTAGAATGGAACAAGATATATTCCTCAAATGCCCTTAATGTATTTAGAAAAATCTATATTTAAACGCTTGCTAGCAATATAATTTGAAATCTTGAAGTAGAGTTCCCTCATCCTATGTGCAACTGCTGGAGAAAGATACTTAAGAGATGCCCACAAAAAGAGTGTTGGGATGTTTTTCTTTTTTAATTCTAATGAAACTGCCAAATAATGCTGGCTTTCATCAATGTTGCCCAACAAAAACATTGCATATCCCATTAAAAAATAAAAAGTACTTAAAGCTTCTTGATTGTTAACTTTAGAATAATATTTAGTGTAGAGGATTTTTAAAGCTTTTATGAACTTTTTATGATTCATGGAGATACTATCGGGTTGTACATACGCTATAACTAATGGTTCCGGAATAAACCTAAAGTTACAATTACAATGCTTTGATAATCGGAGAAAGAATTCCCAGTCTTGCAATCGAGGCATCTTTTCATCAAAAAGCAATTTGTTCTGCCTAATATACAATGCAGGAATCAATACAGTTGGCGTTGAAATAAAATTTGCATTAGTCAAGAGATTGAGATGTATTGAGGTACTATCTGCTGAAACTGGAGGGGATTTTTGGGGATAATAACTTAATATCACTTTATTTTTGTCCGTTTTGTATATTCTGATAAATCCTGAGTACACAATAGGGTACGAATTCAAAGACGAATACATAATTTTAATTTGACGCTCCAGTTTCCAAGGCAACCACATATCATCACTATCCATAAATGCTATAAACTCCCCAGTTGAATGCATAATACCAATATTCCTAGCAGCATTCGCACCTAAATTCCGCTTATTCCTTAGGTATACTATCCTCTCGTCCTGGCTTTGAAACTCTCTAATTATCTCTTTTGTATTATCCCTAGAACCATCATCAACAATAATAAGCTCTATATTGGTATATGTCTGATTTAGTACGCTTTCAATAGCACGAGGTAGAACTTTCGCTCTGTTATATGTAGGCAATACAACACTTACTAACCCTTTTTCCATTGTTATTCGCCTCCTAGTCCAAAACCTAGTTTTATGTACTCTAACTTAGAATTAAAAAACGTGCTCGGGGAAACTTTTTCGAAGATGTTTCTACTGTCTACAATTACCTTTTTCGTAGATGTTTCTCCGAAGATTTTTAGGATCTCTTCCATTTTTTCCTTGAATAGTGAATGGTCTGTAACAAAGATAACACAATCACTCCATTTTAAAATATCTTCAAGAGTCTCAGTGACCCTAAATGTTCCAAATTTTGTTCTAACTGATTTTACATAAGGATCATAAACCTTAACTTGCGCCCCTCTTTCAATTAGTTCTTCAATGATCTTAATTGCAGGAGATTCTCTAGTATCACTAATATCCGCCTTATATGCTAGGCCCAATACAGCAACTTTCGCGCCTCTAATTTTCCTTCCAATTTTTCTTAATCCTGTCTCGGCTAAATTTACTGTATGTACAGGCATATAATTATTAATTTCCCCAGCAGTTTCGATAAATCTTGGGATTATCCCAAACTGCTTTGCCCTGTATGATAGGTAGTATGGATCCACCGGAATACAATGTCCCCCAACTCCAGGGCCAGGATAAAACGCCATAAAGCCGTAAGGCTTTGTTTTTGCAGCCTCAATTACTTCCCAGATATCTATCCCCATTTTTTCGAAAATTAATGCCAGCTCATTAACTAACGCAATGTTAACATTTCTAAAAACATTTTCGAGCATTTTGACGGCTTCGGCAGTCTTGCAATCTTTTACTGGAACAATTTTTTCAATTACACTCCCATAGAGCATTGATGCTAGTTCTGTAAACTCTGGAGTTAAGCCACCGACAACCTTAGGAGTATTCTCAATTTTGTACCTTTTATTGCCAGGGTCAATTCTCTCGGGGGAATAGGCTACACCAAAATCCTCAATTACCTTTAACCCACTTTCCTCTTCTAGAATTGGAATTAAAACCTCTTCGGTAGTTCCAGGATATGTAGTGCTCTCTAAAATAACAAACTGGCCTCTTCTCAAAATTCTTCCAACAGTTCTAGCAGCGTCTTTCACATAAGATAAATCCGGAGTTTTATCCTCTCTGAGAGGTGTGGGCACAGTAATAATGATGAAATCACACTTTTTAAGGTCTTCGGGATCGTTTGTTGGTTGTAATCGGTTTAGATTTATTTCATCATCTCTAACGTCCTCAATGTATGATTTCCTTTTTTTGAGGCTATCTATCTTTTTAGTATTGATGTCATATCCAATTACGTTGAACTTTTTTGAAAAAGCAACTGCTAAAGGTAACCCAACATATCCCAAACCGACAATTCCTATAATTGCAGACCTATCTTTGATTTTCTTTTTTAGACTCTCGACCCAATCCATATTCATCCTACTACCCCCTTGCTCTTCACTTTGCTAAGTTTTTGTTCTAAGTATTCTTTCAAGCTTTTTTCTCATGGGATTAAATCCATATAATTTCACAAACCTTCTCCTAGCTTTCGTTCCTAATTTTCGTGCTTCATCTAGGTTTTCAACAAGATATAGTATTTCCTCGCTTAAATTTTTCTCTAATGTCTCTGATGAGATCACTATTCCAACCCCATCTAAAATTCTTGGAATATCTGAGACATTAGTTGATATTATGGCACGGGCCATAGCCATTGCATCAAATAGCTTTGCTGGAAGCTGGCCAAAAGAGGCGTATGTTTTCTTTTGGGGGATTATGTATATGTCACTTGCAACAACAGCTTTTGGGGTTTCCTCAAAGGGAACGTGCCCAATGAAAATTACCTTATCACCCAAAAGTTTCTTTCCAAGTTGTGCTATCTTTTGAGAATATAGATCTTTCCCAATGCCTCCAATTACAAGGGTGAGCTCTTGGTTGTTTCTGAGCTCTTCAGTAGTGTATATTGCCTGAATTAATTCTTCAAGACCTTTGTGAGGTCTAGGAGTTCCAAAGAACATTAGTACTACCTTATCTTCAGGAATTCCAAAACTTCTTCGAGACTCCTCAGGATCATATTTTTTAGGGTTAAACACATTTTCATCTCTTGTATGCCAGATTATTGTTCCGCCAAACATTTTTTGAAGAAAAGAATTAGAGACTGTTATTGAGATTTCTTCTCTTAATAATTGTGCAGTCTTCTCTAACAAAAAAACATCAGAAATAGATTGAAAACCATTAAATCTATGGGGAAACGCGTAGAATGGTAACTTAAACACCGAATTTGCAGAATCTTTAACAAACCCAAGTTCCCAATCATCGATATCTAATATTACTGGAATTCCTGTTTTTTGATGAATAATCAGGGCTACACCAAAACTATTTATCAGCGGTTTTGATGCGTAAATAACATCTCCGCTAACGGCTGAAGATATTTTTTTAATGAAAGCAGTTGAGCTCCAATTAATAACCTTGAAGGGAATATCTGCTTGATTCGACAACGGTTCCCAAACATCCTTAGCTAAAGCTGGTCCAACAATTTCAACTTCGGAAAATTGAGAGATTAGCTGAGCCAGCAAGTATGCTCTCCCAAGGCAATTTGAAGAAAAATTAGGTGTTAGGATTGATACCTTCATTAAGCTCACCGTATTTCTGCTTAACTTAGATAAATTCCGGATTTCCATTTCTCTTATGCCCAGTTACTCCCGATCTGGTTTTTGACATATTCCATCACTGTTTTAACTACTGCATCCATATTCGCATACTCCCAGCCCCCAAACCTGCCGATGCTGTCGATTCCTACGGTCTTTAAATAAGCGAAGATCGTTTTAAGGTTTTTCTTGTATTCTAGGTCGTAGATTACATAAGCATATTTGAATCTATACACAGTCGTCAAGATTACATCGTCTTTGTTAATTATCCCAAGTCTATCCAAATCTTCTACTGTCCTCTCTGCAATTTCTTTGTCTTTCATTTTGCTGATCTCGTCTCCTTCTCTATAAGTTATTTCAGCCAGAACTGAAAACTTCCCTTGAGGGGCTACATAAGGTGAGTAGTTCGAAGGAAAGCTAACCCTATGGGTTAAAACATCCTTGTCTGGGATATACAACCATGAAAAGTCATTAAGCTTGGGCTTATCAACTCCTATGCCAACCGTTATTAGTGAATTGAACTTCAAATTATTCACGGCCTCGATAACTTCCATAGACACGTCTTCTAGGGCTTTAATCAGCTCTTGCAGTGGAATGGTAGAAATTATCTTGTTGAATCCAAATTCCTTATTTCCATTAGATACAATCCATTTTCCATCCTCCTTTTTTATCTTCTTGACTTCAAAGTTTGTAATTACTTTGTCTTTTATTGGCTCTTCAAAGGCTTTTGCTAAGCTTTGTATCCCTCCAACTTTTGGATAGTAGAAGTAAAGCTGGTGGGCGTAGCCCTCAGTTGGAATCCCAAGAGAGGACTTTATTATGTCCTCAACTGGTGGTTGGGGTATTCTCTCGACCCATACCGTGCTCATTTTCTCTAAGGGATATTTCCAGATCTTCTCGTTGTAAGGTATCAAGTATTTTTCTGCAATTCCTCTGCCGAACATATAATAGAACCATTCCTTCATGTTTCTTGGAGGTTTCAATAGTCCTTTCTCTTTTGCGATGAGGTTTTGGATAAAATGATATAAACATTCAAAGTTGTCTTGCTTTGGTAGGTCAGCCAAGCCATTTTCAAAGGGATACTTTACGTAGTGTCCCTTGTAAAGGATTTTGGTGTTCCTGCGGTTTTTCACAACATTGTCTCTAAGCAATGAAACCATGAAGTTGAGTATCTCACGGTCCTTTGAGAAGATAATATGAGAGCCACCCACGTCAAAGGTAAACCCATCAATCTGAACTGATTTTAACAATCCGGATGTTTCTGAGCTCTTTTCGAGGATTGTGAAATCATAACCCCTTTGGTTAAGGAAGTATCCTAAGGAAAGCCCTGCCAAACCGCCACCAAGGATTCCAATTTTCATTCCTTCTTCCCTCCATACAGTATTCTTTTGGGTTTTTCGTTATCAAACTTACCCCTAAGACCATCAAGATATGCAGAGGTTATAAACTGAATGCGCTTGATCTTATGATCGTCGAATAGAATTATTGCACCAACAGAGACTGCCCATCGTTTTAGTAACTTAAAATAGAATTTAAACTTGCTTTTTGAATATATCCTACCAAGATATGTTAAGTTTCTAGTCCCGTAATAAGTTTTCCAAAGCTTGTTATACGGTATTCTGTATATTGTCTTTCCCAGAAATCTCTTTTTGATTAAACTTGTTTTCTTTATATTTTCTTTATGAATTATCACACTGTCTGGAATTAGATATATTTTTCCAACGGTTCTCAATCGAATAGAATATTCAACATCGTCATGATGTATAAAGAACTCTTTTTTAGGAAACCCTACAATTTTAATTGCATCCCGTTTTATTAGTGGACCTACAAACGATACAAAGTCGATTTGAACTGGCTGATTACTTTTGTATTTAGACTCATCCAAAGGAATTTGAATCATCGGAAAAATCTTCTTAAAACATAAAATACCTCTGTGGGGCTTGGATATCTCCCCAGTTGGTCGAATTACTGTAGGGGCCAATGCAATAACTCCCGGTAGATTCATATACCTTATCAATTTCTCCAACGCATCCTCTCTTGGCTCTGCATCGTCGTCCATTAACCAAATCCAATTATATCCTTCTTCATAGGCTCGTTTTACCCCCTCATAGAACCCACCTGAACCTCCTACATCCTTATAAAGCCTAACGTAATAAACTTTTATAGGCTTATTGTTAATTGGGCTGTAAATAACGTTTTTTGTTTCCCATGACCAGTTGCCTTTTTTTGGAGGAAGCTCTTTAATGTATCCACACTCTAACAGAGCTTCAGGAGTTCCGTCAGTTGAAGGCCCATCTATTATAAAAATAGCATCTAATGGGTATGTTTGGTTTCTGAGAGCATTTAGACACTCTAAAAGGAGTTTTTTACGATTGAACGTGACTACAACGGCTGAAATTTTCATTGTGTTATCACCTCTTGAATCTAAATTGATTTGCTAAATATTTTAATTCGTTAATTACTGTCCTAAATATTGTTCTAATAAAGTACGAGTTGCTGCAGAGGTCTTGTTTAGAATAAAAATTTATTGGAATGTATTGTGTAAAATCTTCTGGAATATATTTAATTATCTTATTAAAAAGTGTCATTCTCTTTTGAATAACATGTTTAAAGTCATTATCTAAATGCAAATTGTAGTAAGAGTTAATTCTATAAACTTTTAGAATACCTTGTGAGCAATATTTAGAGTATTCTGAATTAATGATCAAAAATGTATTTGGAAGTTCAATGGCAATTATTGGTATAGCTAATACTTTAATTAATTTACCATTATAGATATCATAAGTGCTTTTATAGCTTTTAAAGTTAATAATTAAATCAGGTCTTACTTGTAATTTAATATTTTTATGTACATCATAATATATGTATTCCATACTCAACATATACTCTGTTACGTGCTTGACTATATCTATGAGAGCCTCAAACGATTTTATTATTAAATCAGGCATTCTATACTTGTATCCATGGTCTGGGAGCTTAAAAAAGTTTCTACGGAAAGCCCGTATAGAACGAATAATTTTTCTATAATCTTTGCATCCCAGAATATCTTGAGCAAGTGCAAGAGTATGAGCCACACTTCCAAGTGTCATTAGTGCTGTTCGCATATGTATCTTACGACGAAGGAACATTTCTGAAAGAGAAACTGTCAATATATAAGACCAATCTAGGATATTTAGGATTTTAATAAAGGTTATCTCATCATTGCTAGGATTTATAATTGGTATCTCACTACCATATATCCTTCTCAAATTAAATGCTGTATGGACATATTTTATGCTGGGGAAATCTTCTTTTGATATAATAAATGGTGAATGGTAAAATATGTATCTTGATGTCATATCTCTTCTCCAGTTCCTAAGTACCTCTATTGTATTTTTATTAAAGGGATCATCCAACACTATGAAAATGTCTAAATCTGAGATGCCTGGGACAGAAATGCTTCCACTTTGATACACTGCTAAGACGTTGTCATCTTGAGAAATTAAATCTACATACTCACTTAGAACTTCCTCATATGTAGAAATCGAAAGCTGAGTAGGGTATCCATAAAAATAAAATTCTCTCATCGGTTCCACCTCCACAGTTTTATAAAGGAATGATATAAGTCATCTGCTATAGCTTCACTAAAAATTATAGACTTTTCAAAAAATTTTTCTCTTGAAATTGTCTTTTGAATTGATGATGGTAATTTACTTGGATAATTTGCTAAAAATGAGTCAAATATCTTATAGTTGTGCATAAGCCTTAAGGAGATAATTGAACTTAATCTAACTAGAAATGGCGGTTTATAATCCCAGTTCCTCCAAAATTCGCTGGCAATTTCAACTGCTTCCCATTCTTCAGTAGAGAAATACCTCTTTGCTAAATCAAATGAGTATTTTTTATATACATAAATCCCCTTAGTTTCGAGAAAAATCACGGGGAGAAATAAAATAGTTGCTACGAAAAACCTAAATTTATACATATTGTTAATATTCTTGAAATGTAAAACGTAACTTCTTCTGAAATATTGAATCACATTCCATACCAAGCTAAAATGTTCAAATGTAGAATCTCTAACATTAAATCTTATCTCTTCATTCCCAAATAGTGGAGTTGAATATCTAAATACTTCTGCTGGTAATACAGCCTGATTATAATATTGAAGATCACGCTCAGTTAATATGTAATGTCCATGGTGATGCAACAAGTTAAATTGATAGCAATACTTTATGGAACGAAAATTACTTTTGAGAAACCTTGCAAACTTATCAATGTCTAAAAGCGTGTCATCTTTTAATATTATTGCAGTATCTAAGTCACTAAACTTGGTAAAGTCTTTTGTTGATATGCTTCCATGAATATAGAAATCGACTATGTAGTCCTTTAGATTATTTGAGACATACCCCTTTAAAGACAGCAATATGGGTGATACTGTAGCAGGAAGGTCATTGAGATTTTCCATAGCTCTGGTTTTGACATTAATTATTTTAGTTCTATTTTTTAAATCAAATAAGTCTACGTAGTTATGTAGTAACTGATATATATATTTGATAATGAATAAAACCTCAAAGATGTGTGCTTTTTTCTTTGTACAGATATTATTTATTACTGATGAGATATACAATACTTCTTTTTTATTTTCTGTTTTCTCGGTACTTTCTATGCTCTCTAACAAATATTTAATAAAAAGTAAATCATTCCTAATATATGAGATATTAATAGTATTTAACGAGTTAAATAATACTGATTTAATATCAAAGTAACTTCCATTACTCAAAGCTTGGATTAAATAGTTAAGTTTAGCTTGCAACATATTTATCTTCTCTAGAAGGCTTGTATCATAGTTATAGAAATAGAATTGTGGGTTCATATAAGGCAAAAATTCTTCGGAATTTTTTAGGTATACATTATATTTCTTTGAAAAATAAATTGCAAAGGTCATTTTCTTCACCTCCTTAGTCCTAAAACAGTCTTAAATATTTCTATATCTTCCTTGTCAAACCATTTCAATCTTGGCATAAAGTCTAACCTTTTAATAAATTTTATGAGTATTATTAAAGATACTATTTTTGTTAATACTGTTGCTAAACCAGCACCAATGTAGCTATACTTGGGGATTAGGATGAAATTGAGTATCACATTTAAAATAGCTGAAATTAGTGTTTGTTTAGTGTTTAGTAATGAATTATTAGTTGCATTTAAGAGATTAGCAAAAACTATATTCACAAAAGATATAACTTCTGACCAGACTAAAATCTGTAAAGCAATTGTTGCTGGCGCGAACTCATCTCCATAGACTAATAGAATAATCTTATCAGCCAATAACGTTATTCCAAGACCAATTGAAATACCAATTATCATCATATATTTGAAAGAGCGTTCAAAGATGGACCTAAGGCTATCCTTTGAAATACTATAAAATTTTGACATTACTGGATAGACAGTAGCAAAATAAATTTGTGGGATAATTAATAATATCAATACTAGTCTATATGCTGCATTATACCATCCAACAATTTTGTCTCCTTTCATATAAGAGAGCATCACAATGTCAATTTGATAATAAATTGATACAAAAATAGATGTCACAGCAAACGGCCACGCTTCCCTTACAACGCTTTTCCAAAAGTTGAAATCAACCTCAATCTTTGGCTTTAAAAACTTCCAGGTTGTTATAACGACATGATACCCCAAAACAATCGAATTCACAATAAGATAAATCACCGCAAAATACACCACGTTCAAGCCGAGCTTTATCGCAATTATCGCAAAAATCAAAGAACACACACTCTGCAGAATCTGCCCGATGGATATAAACTCCATTCTCTCAAACGCTTGATAGATGTCATTGAACAGATTATTTAGTCCTGCAATGATAGTAGACAGGGTTATTATGTATACAACTTTTCTCGTGATTTCGGGATAGCCTAAGAGATTCACAACTACAAAAACAATCAAAAATGTTAGTGTTCCGAATAACAGCTTCAGTACAAGTCCATTTGCAAGATATTTCCTTGCCAGGGTCTTATCTCTCGCAACCTCTCTGACGGTCAAAGGATCAAGGCCAAAGTTGGCGATAACCCCAAATATGCCATTTAAAGCTAAGGCAAATGATAGGATACCATAATTCGCCGGACCCAAATGTCTTGCAGTATACATCACATAGAAAAATCCGAATAGCATACTAACGATTCTGGCAAGAAATAGCACAGCCATATTCTTTGCAATTCTCTGGACTGTGTTCATGATTGCACCTCGCTCAAAAATTTGATGAAATACTTAGCTTTTTAAAATTGCTGTATTATCTGCTCTCTTAGTACTAACGCTTTTAAGTCAAAAACTTCTTAATATCCTCATGCACGGATTAATAAGGGCACTAAAAGAACATGAACCCCTGCCATCCTATATCCTGTCCCTTATAATAAGTGTGGAGATAGTGTATATCTTTTTAGAGCTCGGATTCTTTCAAAATGTTGATCCAGAGGATATTAGATACTTCCTGAGTGCATTGGCCCAAGTGGAGGGAACAATTATAGCTATATACATAACCATGATGCTTGTGGGAGTTCAGCTCACACTAAAAGAGTATTCAGAAGTTGTTCTCAACGTATATCGCAAAAACATTGAATTCTGGCTGGTATTTATTTCTTATGCAGCTTCAATTGTCCTGATGTTAACATTGTTACAAAATGCAGGAAACCTTAACCCCTCTTCACTACGCTTGGCATACATATGGGGCACATTTAATCTCATAATCCTCCCTCTTTTTGTATATGATTCTTTCATTCTGTTCAATCCAAAAGTGCTTATTGACAAGTTCTTAAAAATCTATAGCATTACGGAAGGGGATACACTTTGGAAAATCTACAGAATATCTTCCAAAAGCATTCAATCACAAAACGTAGGAGCTACTGCATACATCCTTAGAAAAATCGGGGAATATATGCGAAATAATTTTTCAAATAAAATAAAAACCATGGCAAGGGAGATAGAGGAAAAGAGAATAGAAAAATCTGATTTAGCGGAGTTCGAATCGATATTGGCATTTATCGAAGGATTAACCCACATATTGCGTTCTCTCGCCCTGTATACAGTTGATCAATTTGAGAGTGGCAGAATAAGTCAGAATGAAGCGACATGGATATTAAACATGATAGAGCCCATCTTTAGGGTAATTTTTGCGGATCTTGTTATATTCTTATATCCACTCTACTTTGTCCCTGAAATCAAGAAAAACCTTGAACATGCTTTGAGCCAATGCTTACTGGAACTGGAGTTAATAATAGAAAGACTGCAAGAAGTTCCTCCAGAAATAAAGAAAGAAGAACTAAGGAAATTTTTGAACGTTTTACCATACAACTTTATCAGCTCCTTGGAAAGGACTGGTTGTGATTACCTTGCCGAAAGAGCCAAAAGGCTCCAAGAATTTGCAAAGGACGACGAAAAATATAATGATTTCATTGAGATTTAATGTCCAAAGACTGAAGTTTAAAATATAGTTTACAATATTGGAACCAGCTCTCTAACTCTCGAAGGCTTCCTCTCCCTGTAAAACGCCACTTCCTTGGGAAGAGAATTCTGAAAGCCCAGCGTCGCCACAACAAGGACGATGCTCAGAACTGTTAAAGCTAGGTTAAACACTCCATACTCGCTCACAGAGAAGTACCTTGCCATTATAGCCCTACTCAAAAATCCAAAGAACATCAAAATAAGAGTCCCAGCAAAAACTATCCCTGTCCCCCTCACAATCCTTTGCAAAGCCTGACTTGACTCACTCATGAGACTCACTTCCCTCCTTTGCTTTAAAGGCTGTCATTTAAAAAGTTCTTCTATCCTGAAGCCTAGGCTTTCAATTAGCTCCTCCTAGTTCGGGCGGAGGCTCTTGGAAATAAAGTGGTTGGTTGAACTGCCGATCTGAAGGGCATTTTTCTTTGCCTGACTTAAATTTCTGATTAACTCGTCCCAGAAATCTCCCTCGATGAGGTAAAACTTTGTGTTAAGCTCCAACGCTTTCAGGAATTTTTCCATCTCAAACTTCATGTCGAGGGTATGAAAGACATCATAAATGTCCTTGCCCTCCATACGGTTGTATAGAGCAACAATTTTCTTTGCAAGAAGGTCCTCTAAAGAATAAACTCTAAACATCGTAGGATAGCTGTTAATGAACAGCGACTTCACCATCTCAGTTTTTGCTTCAATGTATGGAGGTCTGCTGAGGTAAAATTCCTTGGTAGAAAAGCTCAAGAAAAAGCATCCAAGGATGGGAGCACTATGGGAGACATTGGGGGACTATTCGCTGTACTTCTTGAGAGCCTCGTCTTAATCCGAAGACCTCTACACGTAACCCTTCTCCTTTAAATACTCTTCCAAGGCTTCTCTCCAATGTCTCATTCTTAGCCCAATTTTTTCCAGCTTTTCATTCTTCAGCGCAGAGAACCTTGGCCTCTTCGCCAGCCTGTTGAGCTCGTTTGACTTTATGGGCTTTATCTCGACATTCCAGCCTAAAACATCAAATATTGCCTCGGTAAACTCGTACCACGAGCAAAAGCCCTCATTAACCATATGGTAAACCCCAAACTCCGACCTCAGCTTTAAAAACTCTTTCAAAGTTCTGGCAACGTCTTTGGTATAGGTTGGACTCATGAACTGGTCGTCCACAATTTTGAGCTCTTCTCCATGCTTTGCCTTCTCAATCACCCACTCCACAAAGTTCCCGCCCTTACCGCTCGCCCCGGCCTTCCCGTAGAGGCTCGCCACCCTAATTATGTAATGCTTGGGAGAATAATTCCTGGTGAAAATTTCTCCCGTATACTTACTCACACCATAAACATTTATCGGGTTCGGCACATCTTCTTCGGTATATGGCTCCCCCTTTTCGCCATCGAAAACGTAATCCGTGCTGATATAAACATTAACGGCATCAATCTCATTGGCAATCCTTGCAACATTCAAAGCACCAATTGCATTCACGGCAAAGGCTTTTTCGGGATAAAGCTCTGCATCATCAACCCTAACGTAAGCAGCAGTATTAATAAGGACATCTGGCTTAATTTCTTTTAGCACTTTCAAACTCTCCGGAATTGTAACGTCAAGGTCTTTATGCGTTAATGGAACAACTTCGAATTCTGGATCATTACCAAAAACCTCCACGAGATCAGTTCCTAATTGCCCATTTGCCCCTATTATTGCAATTCTCATTGCAACCACCTAGAACACCCATCCTCTCTCTATTAGCTCCCTCAAAGTGGGCCACTTCTTATCCTTCTCCGAGAGAATTGGATCTTCAATTGGCCACTTAATTCCAACGTCAGGATCGTTCCATATCAAACCACCTTCATAATCCGGGGCATATACGTTGTCCACCTTGTATACAACCTCGGCGACATCACTTAAAACTACAAATCCGTGGGCGAACCCCCTCGGAATGTAGAGCTGGTACTTGTTGTATTCGGACAAAATTACTCCAACGTACTTCCCAAACGTTGGCGAGTTTCTCCTCAAGTCCACTGCAACATCATATATAACTCCCCTTATACATCTAACTATCTTGGCTTGGGCATAGGATCCCCTCTGAAAGTGCAAGCCCCTAAGGACACCGTATTTAGACTTAGAATGATTATCCTGCACAAACTCACCCTTAATTCCCGCCTTTTCGAAGTCGGATTTTTTGTAGGTCTCCATAAAGAAACCCCTTTCATCTTCAAAAACCTTTGGCTTTATCAAGACCACATCGGGAATTTCAAGCCTCTTGAACTCAAAGGGCATCTTCACCACCTCTTTGAGAGCTTCCTATATCTGTTTTATCAAACTCCAAATTATCTTGAGACGTGAATCCTCAAGAATCTTTATCCACTAAACCTGCTACCATTTTAGTTTCCAGGGAGTTGGGTGGAGTATCCTCTCATCAACTAAAGGCTTCCACCACCACTCATTCTTTAAATACCAATCAATGGTCTTCTTAATTCCCTCATCAAAAGTGTACTTTGGTCTCCACTTTAGGTCTCTGGTTATCTTCCAAGAATCCAGGGAATAGCGTAAGTCATGCCCTGGTCTATCCTCAACTAACTCTATTAACTCCTCGCCTTTGCCCATGAGCCTTAAAATAATCTTAACTACTTCCAGGTTTGTCTTCTCTTCTCCAGCTGAGATATTGTATATCTCCCTGGATTCACCTTTGAGCAGGACAAGCTCAATTGCTCTAACGTGATCCTCCACATATAGCCAATCCCTAACGTTCTTCCCAGTACCATATATGGGTATCTTAAGCCCCAAGCTCGCCCTTATTATAGTCTTTGGAATGAGCTTCTCCGGGAATTGATAGGGGCCGTAGTTGTTTGTGCACCTCGTTATCGATGCATTCAGGTTGTAAGTCCTTGTCCACCCGAGAACTAACATATCGCTGGCCGCTTTCGTCGCAGAATATGGGGAGGAGGGCATTAAACGGTCATTTTCCGTAAATGAACCCTTCAGAATATCGCCGTAGACTTCATCAGTACTCACGTGTACAAATCTAACTTCGGGGTTTTCTCTCCTTATTGACTCGAGGAGAGTATACGTTCCTATAACGTTGCTGTGGAGAAATATTTCAGGCGAAGAAATGCTCCTATCGACGTGACTCTCTGCTGCTAGGTGCACTACCCCATCAACTTTCCTCACCAATTCCTTAACGAGCTCGTAGTCAGCTACGTCACCTTTCACGAAGGTGTACCTAGGGTCATCTTCCAGATCTTTTAGGTTAGCCGGATTTGAGCCATATCCTAGCTTGTCTATGTTTATTACTTCCCAGTCTGGATGCTTTTCTAGGATATAGCGGATGAAGTTGCTCCCAATGAACCCCATTCCTCCAGTCACTAAGAGTTTCATCGAATGCACCTCACAGCACTATTTGCGAGTTATCACCAATAATTAGCCTTCTTCCCATCGGGTGGCTGTTCCCTTTTATTATCTTTACTCCTCTCCCTATTATGCTTTCCACAATTCTCCCTGCTCCTACGATAATACTGTCATCCATTACTATTGAGTCCTCAACCTCAGTATCTTCAATCACGACATTGTTTCCTACACTCGTGTAAGGCCCGATATAGGCGTTCCTTATCACGGCATTCTTACCTATCACGGCCGGGCCTTTTATTACTGAATTCTCGTCTATTTGGGCTCCCTCTTCAATTTTAACCCTACCAATTATCTTCGCCCTTGTCTCCACTTTAACCTCTTTCTCTATCTCATCTAAGACTAGCCTATTAGCCTCGAGCAAATCTTCAGGCTTTCCAGTATCCTTCCACCAGCCCGTTACCTTTGTCCACCCCACCTTGTACCCGTTATCGATTAGCCATTGAATAGCATCCGTGATCTCCAGCTCGTTCCTCCATGAGGGCTTTATGTGCCTCACCGCTTCATGGATTATTGGTCTGAAGAAGTAGATACCTACCAAGGCCAAGTTACTCGGCGGGTGTTTCGGCTTCTCTACCAGTCTCTTTATAGTCTTTCCATCCTCGCTGAGCTCGGCAACTCCAAACTGCTGGGGATTAGGAACCTCACAGAGGAGAATGCTAGCGTCGTAATCACTCTTTTCAAAGTGCTCTTTATGCCTAACTATTCCTTCTCTTAGGATGTTATCCCCTAGGTACATGACGAAGTCTTCATCTCCTAAGTAATCCCTAGCAACGAGGATTGCATGGGCTAACCCCTTTGGCTCACCCTGGTAGATGAATTCAATATTGGCATCCCAGTCAACGCTCATAACTGTCTTCTTCACTAGATCAGCATTGGGTCCGACAACTATTCCAATCTCGTGAATACCAGCTTCAATTACATCTTCAATTGCATAAAACAATACAGGCTTATTGGCTACCGGAATTAACTGTTTCTGCTGAGAGTAAGTTAAGGGCCTTAATCGAGTCCCATAGCCGCCTGAGAGGATGAGGGCTTTCATTGTATCCACCATCGTTAATACTCTAGTGTGAAATAAAAATTTATCGAGATAGGATAAAATTACCTAGATGTTCCCAAAATTAAGTCGATAAAAGCATCAAGCTCCTCGATTTCTAGGGGGATTACCTCGTTAGTAGTGGTTTCTTGGACATAGAGCTTGTTTCTGTCTTTCCAAAGATAATACAGCTTTAAATTAAAAGATGAATTGAAACTATACTTCTTTGGTTTTCTATTCAACAAGACTAGTCCTATCATATTGTTATCCCTACCAAGAACTATCAAATCAAATACTTTAGCCTCTGAAATCTTGGCTTTTTCTTGAATAATAAGCCTAAGCTTTGTCTTTTCCAAAATCGCCTCTACCTCCTCCAGGAGCACCATCTTGCTCACCACATCATATTTTGATGTAAAATTTCATAAAATGATATTTAAGGTTTTCGAGAACCACTATCCTTAAATCAATAGAGAAGTACAAGATTTGAGGGAACCAGTGTGGATGTTTTAGCAAAATTCCATACAACAGTTCATAGAATAGGGAGGATCATTATTCCAGCAGGCACTCGAAAGTTCTATGGAATAGAGCAGGGTGATTTTGTTGAAATTAAAATAGTAAAGTATGAAGGTGAGGAACCGAAGGAAGGTACCTTCACAGCTCGAGTAGGTGAGCAGGGTTCCGTAATTATTCCAAAAGCCCTAAGGGATGTCATAGGAATAAAGCCCGGAGAGGTTATAGAGGTTCTACTACTGGGTCACTATAAACCCAGGAATTGATACTTACACTTCCCGTGCACACACCACTTTTAAAAACGCTTTTCAAAAGGGGTTTATACACGATACCATTTTTTAGAAATTTTCTAAAAGTAGTATGTAAACCTACTCAGATTTTCCCTATTTCCTCTAAACGTCTTGCCTTATCCTCCAACACCTTCCTATTCTTCTCAAACTCCTCCAACAACCTCGCATAATATTCCATAAGACTAAATAACATCCTGGCCATCCTGGGGTTGAGTGCCCCGTAGGTCTTCTTTAAATCCTCCAGCTCCATGAGGTCTGCCAGCACAACCGCTTCAAAGTACTTCAAGACCTTGATAAGGGAAGTCACTTCCCTTAACATGGTGGCAATCTCCTCCCTCAACTGGTCCCTAGTCTTCCTAAGCCTCGTAACTTCCTCCTCGAGCTCCCTTAAGTCCAAGTAGATGTCTAGGTGCTCCGCTATCGAGTATACCTGGTTGAGGGAGAGCCCGAGCTCCTTGGCCACCCTCCTGGGGGACACCCCATTCTCAAGCAACTCAACGGCCCTCTCAAACTTCTCCCTGTGTACTTTTACCTTCTTACTCCTCTTCTCCATGTTCTCACCCTGTTACATCTACAATTTTATGCTTAGAATAAACATAAGTCTTCCCATTATTTGACCAACAGTTCTCAGTTATTTTAAACTGATTACATCTAATGATTTTTGTTATCTGCCTAAAAGGGAAGGCGTTAGGGCTTTGTTTAACGTTTAGAGGAATGCCCATTTGCCCTTACTATTGACTCGGAAATAAGCCCTCTGCGGGCTCCTTTTTAATTCCACTTTTGTGTTGAGGTAAGGAGTTGCATGATGCACAGAGTCACGTGAGAAACTCACGTGACTTATCACCCCACATTGTATGTGTTAGGGTATAAGCCAGGTCAACCAAATGGAGGTAGTGTATTTATTTAATGCCCCCTCCATCCTATAACTACCCACCAGCTATAGGCAAGTTCATAGTTTTTCAACTAATGCTCATTTTTGTTCATGGTTTTGGATACAAGTTTACTATCCAAAATAGAGCTTTCACAGATTTACGATTTTTCGGAAAGGCTAATTTCATTGTCGTTCATGTTTCACTTGTGAATGTCCCTTCTACGACAATTGACCTCTTTCATAGGGAGTGAACCAATGCAGACGCGATAAGTCACTTTTTGAGTGGGCTGGCGGTTTGGGTTATTGTTGCTGAAGTGCTGAACGAGCTTTCTAATTGTCTCCAAACAACCTAAAGGGAAAGTGTTTAACCTTCACCATGTAAATACCCAGTAACCGTTCTGGTCAGCCGTGATTTGCGTAATGTCGTTACGGCTGACCTTCCACCCTCCCTTTTTCATTATAGGGGAACGGAGACTCCCCACAAGTCCTTATTCGGGCTTAAAACCCCACATACCGAGGACTGCCACATCACCCCAAAATTCACCACAAGAACATTTAAAATTTCGTTCTACAAACCCCAACAAACTCTACACTTTTAACTATTTACGAAACAGCCCCCAAGTGCATCCATAATCAAATCTCTAATCTTATTGCCTAAGCTCTCTTGTATGAAAAGTATCTCGCTCTCAACAAGCCTTTTGGCATTTCCACCCCACGCCTAATATAAGCATTACAGCAAAAGAATACAAGACAAATTCCCAGAATCGCCATTGTAGAGCGGCTTTAAGAACAGCTGAAGCCTCTCAGGTGGAGTAACTTTTCTCTGGAAGAATTCCGGAATTAAAAGGCCAACGAGTGCCACAGCACTCCCGTCAATATAGTCGACCCCCATATACATTAACCCATATTATTCGTTAGCTTATTCTAACAGTAAATCCATTAGTGAGGGAAAGTATTTTAACCTTAAAGTGAAATGTGATAGTGGTGAAAAGATGAGTGAAGTTATAAATGTTCGCAACTTAATTAGAGAGATTGAGGATATTGAAAAGAGGTTAGAGAATATTAAGATTGAATTACTTAAACTAAAAGCCCAACAATTGGAAGCCGAGGAAATAGACGATGAAGAAGCTGATCAACTCATAAGAGAAGCCGAGGAGGCTTATAAAAGCGGAGAATGGTTAACCATTGAAGAGTTTAGGAAAGATGTAGGTTTAGACTGACTACTTTTTATATGCCTTTTCTCTCGACTTAATATCGACTATGACAACTGCTTTCTCGTCCCAAAGAATGGTGTAGAATACCCTATAATCTCCAATTCTAAAACGATAAAGTTTTCCCTTCCCAATTTCGGAACGCTTTCCCTTAACAGGTTTAACATCATATCGCTCCACTGGGAGAGGGTCAAACTCCAAAGTCTTAAAGAACTTACTCAATTTTTCCAACTGAGACTTTGATAAGTATTTTTTGGACTTCTTTGAGACTTTTGGAAGGATAATAACCTCAAATTTCATAAGTTACACCACCATTATGCCTACATCTTTCCATAAAAACTTAGCTTTCAAAAGTAGGGATATTGTTAGGATAAGCTAATTGTCCAACCCATCCTTGAACTCTTGTAACTCTTACCGGTTACGAGCTTTACCTTGACCTTTTGCTTGTACAAGGGTCGCAAGGTAATTCCTGTTTGCGCGGTGGTCTTTTATGTCCTACTCCAGGATATTAGCCTTCAAACTCTCCAAATCTATAGGGATAACACCACCCCTCCTGTAATCATGATTACAAAAAAGCAATATAAAAACCTTCCCGTAATCATGATTACAAAGGCAAAAGAATTAGCCTTTTTATTGTGTTTAGAATGACTTTAACCTCTCCCGAATAGTTTTCATGATAATTTCATTATACCTCTTGGACTTCAAAAGCTTCCTGGAGAATTGAAAGGGCTTCATTCACCTTTTATTTTATCAAAGGAACAATAATCTCTATTGGAACTACCCTAATGTGTCCGTAGTTAATTAGCTTGAGAATTTCCCTTGTTGAACTTGTAACTTACTTAAGACTTGTCCAAATTAATTTTTGGACTGTTTCTTTAACAGTTTTAAAGTTAAAATTTAAAAGATTTAGCATTAACAAATTTTTGGAGTGGGTTGTTTGAGTAAAGTTGTCACTATAAGGGTTCCGGAGTGGGTTGATGAGGAAAAGCTTAGAGAGATTATAAATATGGCATTAGCCGAAATTTCGCCAAGAATTATGTCTATTAATAAATTGAGGGAAATTCTAGGTGTAGAAGAGGTTGAGGAAGAAATTTCAGATGACGTTTACGTTAGGGAAAAGGAGAAGGAGAGAGTTAAATGGTTGTACTAGACACAAGCGTCATTATAGGTCGAGGAGGAGATTAGAGAGAATATAACGGGAGTGACTTTTGTTAAATATCCAGCGATAGTGAGGTATAAGAAGTTTTATGGAAATGTTTTATTCCCAACCGTTGAGGATTTTCTCCTAGCCCATAAGATTCAGGAAGAGCTTTTAAAAATGGGAAAACCAAAAACTTTTGCTGACTTGTTGATCGCGTCAATTTGCATTAACAATGGCGAAGAACTCATAACGAAAGATAAAGACTTCTCAGACATTGCAGAAGTCTCAAACCTAAAAGTTAAGATCGTTGAAGAGTGAACCACAGCAAGATTGCCAATTTTCAGAACTTTTGAGTACAAATCCACAACGTGAGCTCCAATGTTTGTAAGCTCATCATCAATTTATCAAACCTCTTTTCAAGATCCTCAAGTTTACCAAGTTAAGACTAAAACTCCAACCATAACAACACCAAAAGGAGTTTTGGGCAACTTGTCATGATGAGCCTCAGGAAGAAAACCCTAAAACCCTTCACAAGTAAATGAATACCCAAAAACTTAAATGCAAAGAATCCCATGGTGAGAACCTTAGCCAGTACAACACTTTAGCCAAAATTGTTAGAATGTTTGTGGAGTCAATCAAAGGAAAGTGAAGACGCTAGCAAAGTGGTATGCGAGAGTCTCGAGGATTATCCGATTTTCTTAGAACCCAAATTCCACGGTTACAACTTGACGACTTCATAGAACAATTATCAAGCGAGTGCAAGAAGCCAGACGGGAAGGAAGTCAATTCCCTATCAAATCATGCTTCTCAAGCTCGTGAGGGAGCTTTAACAGCCTTTTACACATCACGCTCATTCCTCGCACCAAATCCTCCCAGAACTAAGGAGGAGTACAACCACCTTGAGCTCTTGTCAACTTCTTTTAAAAGCTTCTCCACGAACTCTGACCCATCCTCATCATTAAAGAACGCTTTAGTGTCGGAGAGGTACTTTATGATCTCCCCTCGAATTCTTTGTCCCATTCTTCTCTTATCTTTTCGATTTCTTCTGACGCTCCTTCTATTTTATCCACGCCCCTCAGCTTGGACAGCTTAACCACTGGCCTTAGAATTATTGCATCTCCCTTCATTTCAAGCAACAGTTTGTCCCCTTTTGATAGTTTTAGTTTTTTCCTGATTTTTGCTGGAATTACGATTTGGCCTTTTGAGGATAGTTTTACAATCTCCATTTTTTACCACATTTCAAATTTGTAAGAAAAACTATTTAAGTTCTCTGTAACTCCTGCCAGGAGCTCTTTCTGGTTATCCGCTACAGTACCGCATCTTCATTGGAGGTTGGGGATTTAGGGAAGGAGTGATTACTCACTTGAAAGCCTTGGCCCTTCAGAGTGGGCCTCATGCTGAATCCCTTAGACTTGATGCTAAGTGCTACTCCTAAAGGTGTCAAAGAAACCTTTTTATACTCTAAGGGATTCATTATAGACCATGAGGGAGAAGGTTAAGATCTTAAAGATTCGAAAGACTAAGAATGGGTACTTTCTCCGAATCCCAAATGAAGTTGTTCGAGAACTTGGGTTGGAGGAGAAGGAGAAGGTTGAGGTTTACATGAACCGGGAGAGTGGGGAGATAATCTACAAGCCCTTCTAGAGGGGGTAATGAGGATGGAAAAAGTGGGGGATGTTTTGAAGGAGTTAGAGAGGCTTAAGGTTGAGATTCAGCGCTTAGAGGCCATGCTCATGCCGGAGGAGAGGGATGAAGACATTACTGAGGAGGAGATTGCAGAATTACTTGAGTTGGCTAGGGATGAGGACCCTGAGAACTGGATTGATGCTGAGGAACTCCCCGAACCCGAAGATTGAGGTGTTCAAATGACATACCGAGTTAAAATCCACAAGCAAGTGGTGAAGGCTCTCCAAAGTTTGCCTAAGGCCCACTATCGAAGATTCTTAGAGTTTAGAGACATCCTGGAGTATGAGCCTGTTCCAAGGGAGAAGTTTGATGTGATTAAATTGGAAGGGACTGGGGACTTAGACCTTTACCGTGCCCGTTTGGGTGATTATAGGGTGATTTATTCAGTAAATTGGAAGGATAAAGTCATAAAAATCCTAAAACTTAAGCCCAGGGGAAGAGCTTACAAGTAGTAGAGAAGTGAAATAACCTGTTAAGCGAGCTCGTGAGAATTCCTTGCTTAGCAAAGCGTACTCCCTCCTATCCAAAGCATTCCTCTCCCTCAATCTTCGTGAGCCACAAGACTGGAACTTCCCTGGAACCAAGCCTCTCCTTCACAAAGCCTGGAGGTTCCCTGGAGATTACAAAACCTCTTCCACTGTCTGAGAGTGTTAGGAAGATCCTGTTCTGCCTACCCGTAAAGTGTGTAGAGTGTTAATTTCGTAACGGGTAGGCTTCCACCCTCCCGTCTTCATCGGCTGACCTTCGGGGGGAATGGTGACTCCCCACATCTTCAGTAGTCCCCATTCGGGCTTGGAAACCCCACATGCCGAGAACTGCCCACCACTACAAAGTTCACCAGCTTTAAAAATTTCATCCAAATAAACTTTTAATTATTTTTACGAAACCAGCCCTTCTTAGCATTGTCTTTAACTGCAGTTAATCCTGTTAGAGTTCATTCCCTCCTTGGTCGGCCTCCGAGTGATGGCTCTGAATGACCTCAGGAGGTGATGCACCAGTTATCCTACCAGTGTCGGTGCACTCATGGTGACCTACTCCGCCCTAAAGAGCGAGGTTTTCGAAGGGAAAATATGACTGATGAAAACCAGTGTGGCAGAGAAAGCAGTGAAGGAAATTTCACGCAAGCTAGTATGCTTTTGCTTTTTGGCCTTTCGTGTACTTCTCTATTTCCCTCAAAGCATTCATTATGACCTTTTCCCCAGCGTTCCATATTTCGATGCCCATTATCTCACCGTTTTCACCATACTCTATCCAAACATCCTCATCAATTTCGTCAGTATCAAGGACTTCCCCCTCTTTAATGAGTATATATAGGATATCAGCTTTCGGATCATACCTAACTTTCATAATTCAACCCACCTTTTACCTTCTAATCTCCTCTTAATTATCTTTTCTAAGCTTTTGCTAACATCTATAACCGTCACTACTTTTATAATTTCCTCTTCTTGATCATAGAATGTAATTAGATAGTGTTCCTCTTTTCTTCTCGGCCCTATTGCTATTTGGTGACCATTCCTGAGATCGTAAAATTTCCACTCAGGTTCTGTTAGAACTTGCCTAACCTCATCCTCTCCAATTCTCCTCTCTTTAAGTCTCCGCCTTGCATGCTCAGTAAAGGTTATCATTACTGCCCACTCCCTGATATTGCTCAATAATAATCAAACCATTTTAGAGTTTTGCTATTCTCAATTTTTATGACTCGTCCTTCAGGGCGGGAGGAGGTCAGTAAAAAAACAAAGGGAATGCGGCAATTATTAAAATGCAATCCCTCTCACCCACGCCACTCAATCACCACCCCCGACTTCCTCAAGAGGCTTAATGTAAGGATCTTGTTAATGTAAATCGACCCATTCTTTGTTGCTGACAAAATAAGGATCCCTAGCCTTGAGGAGGCCCTCAAACTCCTCCCCACTAGTAAGCTTAACCCTCTTCCCGTTGCAGGTCAACAACATAATTCCTACTCTGAAACATTAGCCAAGCCCTTTGATTCTTTCACCTCATCTTGCCTATGTCGAACTTCCTCTTTGTAATTCCTCCTCTCTTCCCACTCTTGCCTTTATCTCCATTCTCCCCCCTATTTAAGCACTTATATTGTGGATTGCCAGAAACTTTATCCTGGTAGTTTTGAAATTCTGCAAGGGTCAGCTTGGTTGGTAAAGTACTGCTTTTAAATTCCTTGTTTATGTAATCCCTGGGCCGAGGAACAGCATTAAACGCTGGTTTAAAGAGCAGATGAAGCACTCCCGGAATAATTTTAGAGCCAAGGACGGAGGAGAGTTCATAACTTTATTTTTCTGTCTGGGTTCAATAAGTTACTGGGCGGTGTTACTGAATGGCTCACAGTTACCATAAGTGTCCTTTAAATTGGGTAATCCAATAGATAGTCATGGAAGTGCTGGCAAAGTTTTTACGTAATCATTTAGAAGGTCAGCAGAAGTCTCATTGGCCCATACAAGCAAATCTAAAGAACAGGAGCAATAAGATATTTTTGTTTTAAGTTCGAAAAATAATTTATATATTAAGAGAAAGAACGATTTATGGAGGTGATATTATTGGCTGAGAGTGTTCATGTAATCCTTCAGCGCATCGAAAAAATCGAGAAAGAGCTCGAGGAGATTAAGCTTGAACTAATTAAATTAAAAGTTGAAAGAGAAGAACCTGAAGTAATCAATGATGAAATTTACAAAGAGCTTGTGAAAAAGTCCGAACATTTAAAAAAGCATCCAGAAGAGGGGTTAACAGCTGAAGAAGCCATTAAAAAGTTGAGAGAGTAAAAAGGTGAGGATATTGTACAAGGTCATTGTAGACAAAGATGTCATTAAAAAGGCGAAGAAATTCCTTAAACCTGCCCAACGCAAAAAGTTGGCTGAATTTATAGATATGATTTAAAGCCTGTCAAAGGCGAAAAAACTAAGGAAACGAACACTTATCGCCTAAGGACTGGCAACTCAGGGTTTTCTATACTGTATATTGGGATGAAAAAGTTATTGTAATCATGGATATTCGGCCGAGAGAAAGTGCCTACAAAAAGTGAACCCTTTTATTTTGAACCTTTTAGCATTGCTCTAGATTTTAAGAACTCCAAGCTCTAAGAGTATTGTTCCACTACTATTTATTTCCCGATAAAGGGTTTTATTTTTAGCTTTCCACAATAGTACAGCTTTAAATTAAGATGAAATTTATCTTTCCCAGTTTTCTATTCACAAAACTAAGTTAATTACCCTCTGTCCATAAGATCTAATGCTCTGCCTTCCACTATCTTAGCTTTCTCTTGGTCAATTAACCAAGATTCAGCATTTTCTAAGATTTCTTCTATCTCCTCCAGGAGAGCTATTTTGACATAAAATTCTAAACAAGAAATTACAAGATTTGAGAAAAGTAGCATGGAGATTTGGCGAATCCATTTGATCGCCCACATGATGGAAGATGCCCTATATAACTCTAACTGGTATTTATTCAGAAGAAAAATGTGTTACGTCTCATTCAGAATCTGGTCTTACATTATATATTAATTATGGGAGATGTTATTATTAGTATTCATGTTCCGCCAGAAATTAAGCGGGAGATGAAGAAAGTGAAAATTAGGGAGTTCATAAAAGAGAAAATTAGAGAATATAAGAAGAGGAAAGCTCTACAAGAGGCTGTGGCTTATATTCAAACCTTACCTACCGCACCAAAGGGAACGGCACAAAAGTTGGTGAGGGAGGATCGTGATAGTCATTGATTCCTCTGCTTTTTCGAAGTTTTTAATAAAGGAAGAAGGCTGGGAAAAAGTAATACAATATCTGGATCCCCGCTTAGAACCACATGCAGTTGACATGCTAATCATCGAAACTACAAATGTAATATGAAAGTACATAAAGGAGTACAAGATACTAACGAGGAAACAAGCTCCAGGACTTCACAAGCAAATGGAAAAGCTCGTAAGGGAGGGTTAATAACACTAGAGCCGGGTCAGAAATATTTACGGGAAGCTCTGGAAATTGCTATGGATTATGACATACCAACTTATGACAGCCTGTTCTTAGCACAAGCAAGGGAATTAGAAGCTAAAATTAATCACAATGAATAATAAGGGACAAGCAAGGAAGATGGGATTAAGAGTGACATATATAGACTAAATTGGGACTTTTTAACCTTCTTATTTGTCAACTAGACGAATCTCTTTAAAATTTTCTTTACTATTCTCAGGTTCACACCAAGCTTTTTCTCTATAGCTAACAACAGCTCAATGTCTTCCCTATCAATGCTCCTACTCAGCAAGACTAAAAAGAAATAAGCCCCCAGGAATACTACAAGGATTGGAATAGAGCACCTTTAGATGGATTTCCTTAACAACTCCAAGCAAAACGAAGCTAATAATTAAAGACTTTACGTAATTCCTACTAAAGAGATAAATTTTAGTCCTCTTGTAAAGCCAAGAAGAGTTGAAAACGTTTGCAACGAAATAGGGAATTTAAGAGAACGTTGAGGAGTGCTGCGAAAGAATTTCTAATTAGATTTAAGTTTGGTTCTCCAATTACAACTAAGCTTAACTCATTCACTCCAAGGAATGTGCGGAACATAAAACCTAAGGCTAGAGTCTGAGTGCCAAGCTCGCTGGGATGTACTTCTCCCTACATAAGCCAGATTTTAATATTTAATAACATGTCAAAGAATAATAACTTTTCTTGATTATTATAAGCTTTCCAGGATTCTCCTCAATTATTTTGATGCTATTCATAAATACTTCTGTGACCTCCCAGGGCAGGGGTGGGTGGATATCAATCAGCACAACGGTCACTTTTCTTGAAGCCAGCTGAAGGCTGGCAAAGTCCTTATCTAAAGTAACTAGAACACGTCCTTCTTTTCTTGCTATCCCCTATCGGATAAACCCCACCGTATTTCCTGGACTCTTTTAACATCATACTTTTCTTGTAGCCGCCTTATAAACGAGACATTCTCGTCAAGGAGATATCGCATCAATGATTTCCACCTTTGCAAGCTTTGAGGCAAATTTAATAGCTTCAAGGATGTCTTCCTTAGTTAATTCCGGATATTCCTTGAGGATATCCTCAATGGTAAGTCCGGCCCCAAGAAGCTCCAAGATCAGGTACACAGGTATCCTCGTCCCCTTGATTACAGGCTTGCCTCCCAAAACTCCAATCCTACTCTCTACTCTCTTCATAATTCTACCTATTCTATAATTAATTATTTAAACATTACACTCCTTATTACTATCCTACTTAGGAATCCAAAGAGCATTGAAATCTAGAGGATTTTGGCTTATCTCGCTCATTTAATCCCTGCCTATTAAATATTCCATGAGGTGGATAAGTCCTTTTACAGTCCCAATTTGTTCCATTAAAAGATCAAGCTGATGGATTGTCATCGGAATTAAGCTCCTAAGTGAGTCATCCTTAGAGAGCTGATTTTCAAGTTCACGAATGATTACCTCATAATCTAGTCCAGTTTCAACAAGTACAATCAAATCTTCAATATCCCTTACTCTTTCTATTGAGGTTACACTTTTGAACAGGAAAAGATCCTCTCTTGAAACTAAATATATCCTAAAGAACCTATGTGAGGAAAACTCTTGAGGAATTTCAGCTCTTGAGATCATGTCTTTAGAAAGATATAGCTTACCAAGAACTCTCTACAAAAATTTCGAGATTAAACCCATATAGGAAATGAGAGTACCTAGAACTCATGCCAAGGTTATAATTCCACTGAGACTGATATTGTCTAACATAAACAGGCATTTTTGGTATTGGAGTCTCTAAAAGGCTTTGCATAATGGAAAATTGCCTCTCATCAAGAATTATGATGTCAATATCTTTTGTTGCACTTTTAAGGCCTCTCAAAGCTAAGTTGCCTCCACCAATTAAATAAACTTTTAGAGGCTTAATATTTAGTCGCCTAGTCTTTTCCTCCAATAGGTGAAATTTAGATTTTCTAGTTACCGTTTTCACTCTCCTCACCAAAGTATAGTTTGAAAATTTCAACAACTTCTTTCATAGATGGGTACGGATATCTTTTAACTTCTTTTCCTTTGAGATATCCCAATAGAGTTCTAGTGTTAACCTCGTACTTTTTCCCAAGCTCAAAGAGCTTCTTTTTATTTACCTTATCCTTGTATGTAAGCAATAGAACGAGCGAATACAAAATTGTTCTCGGGCTAAAATCTATGAGCAACGCGTGTACAATAATATCTTCCAGCGAAAGTCTCCTTACCTTCTCAGAATAGTAGTAGTGATATCTCCCAGCTCCAATGACATCTATTCCAAAGTCACTAAACCGTTCGAGTCCAGTTAAGTGAAAGTTTCCAACATCCTTCCCTTTATACTCTTCCGTTGAGAGTATGAATTCACTAACCCCACTCCACACTAGGACTGAATTCCTGGAGAATTCTCTAGCCCTTATTAGATTTTGCAGTTCATAAATTTCCTTTGCAAAGATGTGAAATAGCTCATATTTCTCTATCAGGAAGTACTTCCCATTTCTTTTCCCTATGAGTCCATACTTCGAAAGATTATTGATTACATGATAAAAGGTGCTCCTTGGAAGGTTGCTTTTTACATAGAGTTCACGAGAAGTTAATGGAATGTTCTCAAGAACAGCGAGAAGAGCAAGATTCTTTCCACTTAGGATCTTTTCTAGAGGCATGTGGCCAAACTTAATCATTAATTTCCTCAAGATTTCAACCGGTTTTGTCCCACTTAACGATACCATCCTGTATTTTCCTCTTTTTTCTGTCTTTACTAAGCCTTTCCTTTCAAGGGATACAACTAGGGCGTAGGTTCGATAAATGGATAAGCTTAGTTCCGCTAGCTCGGTTATAGTTTTTTCTTTATCTTCAAGTTTCAAAAGAGCATCAACTTCAGTTTTTGTTAACATTGTCCAAAAATTAGAAAGCATTATATATAACATTTTTGATTTTATGTACAAAGTGATTGTTGCATGCCAACATCCCCCTGCACTTACCATTTAATCTTAAAGTAGGACTAGGTATTACATTTGAGCATCTTCTCCCAATTCCTCTAATTCTTTTGCAGAAGCTTTTCCAAATACTCCATAGTACTTAGAGACATCTCTAATTTTGACTTTTTGACAATCTTTTAGCTTCACTTTCTTTAAAGGTTTAAAGACACCATTCTTATTAATAATGATTGACATTTCCCTTCCCCCATACCTTTTGTGTACACCTATTTTAGGACTTCCCTATAATGCCTTTTTAGAGTTTATTCCAACATTTAAAGGCTATTAACAAAATAACCAGCGAGTAAGAAGCTGATTCGATAAAAGGCATTTTTATTCTTTCTTTTCTTTTAACCAAGCAAAACATTTTAATATTCTTGGTTACATTCTATAAGGAGGGAGTAAAGTGGGAAAACTCAATAGAGTTCTTAATACTAAATGGGGTAATATAAAACTTGAAGATAACACCCTAATTAAATTCAGAGTGGCAATAGTCGATGTCCATCCTTTTGAAGAAGCTTCTCCTTTTGGTGTTGAGTTTGGTGTAAATATTACGACTGGAATATCAGTCTATCCCTCAGAGGAGAGCATGAGAGAACTAGAAGGGAAACCTATAGCCCCATCCAAGATACCTCCCAAAGAAGGTTGGATACAGATAAAAATTATCGAAAAGGAATCCGCTCTGGAAGAAGTTGAATATGAGGACCCAGAATTAGGTAAATACAAAATTAGGGTTGAAATTGAGCCCGTGATGGCATCAAAAAATACTCAGATAAAAACTCCAAATGGAGAACCATGGTACGTAGTTAGATGGGTTCCGAAAATTACGTGGGAGAAAATTATGGAGTGAGGTGATATAGATGGCAATGACTAATTATCATGATACATATTCAACACTCTGGAGAGGTACTCAAATTTGGTCAGAATTAGATAACGGTATACTCAGTACCATTAAGATAAAGATCGCTCAAAATAGCACATATATCCCAGGGATAATTGGGAGGCTTAATGAAAAAACCCTCCTGAAAATTGCTTCACTAGTTGACATCTTTGAGCTTTCCTTACTGTTAGAAGTACTCTCTAACAAATATCCTCACCTTGGATCACCCACTCTAGATATCGTTGAAGACCCAGAAACACAAGAACCCCTATTTGTTGAGATAATTTTCCCAAATGGCACTTGGGAAGAGTGGGGAAGGATCGTTAGAGAAGTTAAAAGTGAGATGGAAAAAGCTGGATTTAAGGAATTAGTATCAAAGGTGGCAATAATATGCCTTCAAGGGCTGAGAGAGTAAATCAGATGAACCCTTCAAAATTTATACAGAAACTTAAAGAATTTGTGGTTTCAAAAAATTACGAGCTTGATGAAGTCTTCATAAGACGAGCTATAAGTGCTCTTTACTTTTCTTTATTCATATTCTGGGCAAACAAGAAATACTTCCTAGAAAATCGGCCAGGCCAGGGATCCAACCAGGATTATTTTCCTTTTAGAATGTTTCTCCAAGATATGATATCAAGTGCATTAGATCGTGAGATAATCTTCCTTCATGTTTATCGTGTTGCCTCCGACCACTATGCCTTAAATCCAACCATAGTAAAAATCTATGGTGAAGAAAAAAGAATTATTGGAAAAAAGAAGATAGAAGTTAAAATTGACAGAGAGGCCCTTAAAAAAGCTATAGATTCTGCAGAAGAAATTCTAAAGGCATTAACAAATGAAGATTTTAGCAACTAGCCCAGAAGGCTTACATTTTTAATAACCTTTCTTTTGAAAATCTCCGGCCTTTGGAGAGATCCACCATTCGAGAGCTTTATGCTGAAGTTCAACCGATGAATACCTACTTTTCAACTCCCTTAAAGCTCCCTTCCACGTAAACTTAAGCCCTTCCCTTTTCTTTACTCTCTTTCCGATGAAATTTTTGAAAAAGCTCATAGACATCCCCTTTAATAACCTCTTATCATCCAATACTTCCCCTTCCTTAGCCCCTTCCTCTTGAGTTCCTCGAACTTTTCTCTGGCTATCTTATAAAATCCATCATCGTATAGAACCTTCCCGTATGAAATAGCATCAAGGGCAGTTGGGGAGAGGTTTTCTAACGCCTTCAAGAACTCCTCCCTTGTGTAGGCTATTATGTCAACCGGAAGGAAGTCCTCGTTTAAGGCGTACAATGGCTTTGTCCTTTCCAACGGGTTTCCATCTAGCCTATCTGAAATAACAACAATATCAAAGTCACTGGTTCTATTATAGTCTCCTCTAGCATAGGAACCAAAGAGGATTACGGTGACATCTCCGTTTAGGTATTTGACTATTCTATCCACAAGCTCTTTAAGTTGCTTGAAGCTCATCTACCACTACCTCTACGAATTTAATTATCTTTTCAGCGTATTTTACAAGTTCCTTAGCAATGTCCTCCGAATAGTACTCGAAAGGTGAACCTTCCGGGTATGCATCAGGATACCTTGGCGCTATATAATTCCTGTCAAGCTCCATTGCAAAATATAGAATCTCCCTGGGGATATCTAAGTTAAGACTTCCAGATAGATCCTTCAAAAGGCGCGTAATAGAATGTCCTATAGGGGCAAATCCTAATCCCCTCAAAATCGCTTTTACAGCTAATTCTGCTGCTTGCTGTGCTTTAAAACTTGCCCATTCATAGTAACCTTCCTTCAGGTCAGAATATGCAGAAGAAAGTGTTCTTTTGGCCTCTACTATCCACCGCTCATATTCCCTTCTTTTGAACATGCCCACACCTATTTTTAAAGTCGCCCCAGGAACTTAAGAATATATATCCTCGTCCTCACGTCAACGAATGAAGACAATATATCCCAGATATTTCCCCTGATCGTTGGGTTTAGTCTAAAGGCCTTTAACAAATCCTCAACCCCACGTTTGTCTCCGCTAAAAAGTTTTAAAACCCCAATTTGCAGGAGATGATAGCTAAGGACCCTAGGGTTACGCTTTATATCCAAATGCTTTTCTATCATCTTGTACCTCCCTTCTAAATATTTAGCAAAGGAAAATTGACCCGAATGAATGGAGTAATCAACTAATGGTTCATCTATAGCTCCGAAGTAGCATACCTTCGCCATCCTAAGCCACATATCCCAGTCTTCACAGGTCACAAAGTCCTCCCTAAAAAGCCCCACTTTCTTAAAGCATTCCCTCTTCACCATAATAGTAGAAGTTCCCGTGATGTTATCCTTCAAGAGGTGTTTGTATACATCACCACTCGCCCTAGGATGCTTTATTCCCAAAACCTTATCTTTCTCTAAGTAATAGTAGGTGAAGGCCGTGTATACAACGCCATAGCTTTGAGGTAAGACTTTAAAAAGCTCAAGCTGAAGCTCAAGCTTATCCCTCCTCCACCTATCATCGTCGTCAAGGAAGGCTATGAACTCTCCCCTTGCTTTTGAAACACCCAAATTACGGGCATTAGCAATCCCCTTTCCTTTCTGTGGAATGTACCTTATCCTTCCATCACCAAAGGAACGAACAAGCTCTCGAGTTGACTCACTCTTAGCGCCATCTATAACTAAAATTTCAAAGTCATCGAAGGTCTGGTCTAGCACACTTTCTATAGCCCTCCTAAGAAGCTCCTCCCTATTGTAGGTTGGAATTATAACTGAAATCCTTGGCTTCACTCCCGCTCCTCCAGCATCTTTATCAAGGTTCTCGCAATTTCAATATCCTCTTTAAAAGTTATTTTTAAGTTGAAGCAATTACATGGGAGAACGTAAACATCGAATCCCGCATTCATCGCTAAAACTATATCATGAGGAATTTCATTTAAAGTCCCGTTGCTCACCGCAACCTCAAGCGTCTTCTTTAATGCCCCATAGCGGTATCCAGTTGGAGCTTCTCCTATGGCAAATTTAGACCTGTCGTATATCCTTTTCACCTTCCCGTTATCGAGTTCTATTAAGTTCCCAGTTATTGGGTTTACCGTAGTTATCACATCTCTCTCATCCAACAGAGAGATTATTCTCTCAAACACCCATCTAGGAGTGAAAGGTCTTACCGCATCGTGTACAAGGATCTTGCTCTCTTTTTGTGGAACCTTCATGAATCCGTTGTATATCGATTCATTCCTCGTCCTCCCCCCTTTCGCGACATCTTTTATCTTAGGAAAGCTCTCCTTTAGCTCTAAAGCGGTATCCATAAACCGTGGATTCGATACGAGGATTATATTATCTACACCTTTAACTCTGGAGACGTTCTCCAGCGTGTACTCTATGACCATTTTCTCCTCGATCCTGTAATACTGCTTCGGCAAATTCAAGCTCGCCCTAGTTCCGGATCCGCCAGCGAGAAGGATCAGAGTGACCATTAGGAGACCCCCTTTAGTCTTTCATAGCTTTTTAAGGGATACTATAGCCATATTTCCTAGGTCACTATGGACACAAAGCCTAAATTCATCTAAGCTTCTAAGTTTACTTAAAAGTTCATTTTTGATGTTTCCATGAGCCTCAAATACATATTCAGGAACATCGTAGATATATCCAGTTTCTAGGAGCTTTTCGAAAACTTTGTATTCGCACCCTTCACAATCCATTTTAATGATATCTGGCCTATAAGAATCTATGATGTCTAATATTGAAACTAAGGCAACATCACCCTTGCTCTCTTCTTTTACTCTGTAGGCAGTAGGAGCAGGGTTAGTAATTATACCTTTTGTATTTTCATCCCAAACTCCAGCATTTATGGGTATTACATTTTTGATATTATTTAAGGTAATATTTTTAATAAGAATTGTGTAATTTTTCTTAGATGGCTCAAAAGATACTATTTTACGTGCCTCTTTCGAATAAAAGTACAATGCAGTATCCCCTATAAAGCCCCCTATATCAATAACTGTTTTATCTTTATAGTCAAACATTCCATATTGTTCTAGAATAAACTGCTCATAGAATTGTAATAATCCCTCATATCCCTTAAGTAACACAGCCTTAAAATCGTGATTTTTTACAGTAAATGATATCATAGGATTTCCCTTCATATTAAATACTTGCCAGTTATATTTAATCACTCTTGCTATGTATGGAATAACGGTTGGATAGACTTCTAATCCATCATAATAAAAGACACTATTTCGAATTTCAACTGGTAATCCCATTTTCTTTAATTTACATGCGGATGCAAAATAATAGGGGTTTATATTCGTCTGATTAATATACAACTCACTACAACATCTGCAACGTGTAGAATACTTTTGTTTGAAAAGGTACCAATATATTACACCTAAAATATTCTCGAGCTCTAATAATGAAACACCTAGATCCCTCAAATTCTTAAAAAATCGAAGTAACAAATAATAATGTCCAAGCAATCTATAATATGACTTCATTAGGATCACCAGTTAATGACCTAATGAATATTTTAAAAAAACTTTTGCAAAGTAATGAGATATTTCTAAAAAACCTATTTCTGCTTGATAATAAGGTTATATATCCTTTCAGAGGATTTATTATCCTTCCCAACTTCATAAAGGAGATTTTTAACGGTTTTTCTCCACTCACTATCTACTTCTGGGTCTTCCATATAAATCTTCAATGCATGTATAAGACCTTCAAGGGTTTCAGGCTTTCTCCCAGGAGCGAAAAACTCGTAGGGTAGGAGAAAGCCACTCTTTCTTTCCAAGGCTTCCCTATCAGGTAGGTAAAAGAGGATTGGCCTCTCCAAAAGTATGTAATCCTCAAAGATGCTTGAGTAATCGGTTATTAAGATGTCAAAAGCACCCATCACATCGTTTATTGTTATTAGGCGTGATTGGAGATGCTCATCCGTTAACAGAATCACGTTTGAATTCTCCTTTATCTCAGGTTTTATGACATCCGCAACCAACTTATGAGGCTTTATTACGAGCAAGATGTTCTCCTCCTTAAGGAATTCTAAGAATTTATGGTGAAAGAGGGTTTTGACAACATTAACGCTCGCTTGAAAGTCTTTCATATAGCTGGTGTACCTGTAAGTTGGTGCGTACAATATTAAATGATCGTAATCCTCAACATCCCTTCCCAGTATTGAGGAAAGAATGTTTTTAGCGTCCTTTAGATTGTCAAAGAGGCCATCGTTTCTGGGCTGTCCAAGGATCCTGAACTTCCTTGGATTTATCATGAACTGCCTTACGAAAGCTCCAACGACGAGCTCGGATGTAGTTACAAAGTCGGTAGTCCACTTATCCATATAGAGGTATAGATCTTTAACGTTAAGGGGGTGCTCATAGCCAGTTTTCTTTCCGGGGAGACCGTGCCAGAGCTGAATTATTTTTTGTCCTCGGTGGGGAGTTAAGGGTAAGACATCCGTTAAAACAACAAACTTGGATCTTAAAAGTTCCTTTAGACCTTCAAGCGAATATAGGTAGATAGTCTTTACCTCTGGATATTTTTCTTTAAGCGTCTTTACAGAGGGAGAGTTAGGGTTGTTAAGAAGCCAAGCTAGTTCATAATCATCTGTTTTCTCTGAAATGTATTTAAATAAAGCTAGAGCATTATCCGAAACATCTGGAGTAGAGTAAAAGAGTATTTTTTGACTATCTTTAGGGATGAAGTTTGCCAGTGAGAGAAGCTTTGAGACCGTTAATTGCTTTGTTACTCGATCCATTGCCATTGATAAAGAGTAGCACTAAAATTTTTAACATTATCTTAGGATTTGCTTAGGGGCGAGGATGACAAAGGTATCTATCATTGTTCCAGTGTACAATACTAAAAATTACGTTCCGAGACTTCTTACCTCAATAGAAAAGCAAACATACACGAACTGGGAACTCATACTAGTTGACGACCATTCCAATGACGGTACCTACGAGCTTCTCCTTGAGTTTAAGGATAGATATCCCAATAAAGTAGAAGTTCTTAAGACGCCAAAGCCAAGGAGTGGCCCCATGATTGGAAAAAATATGGGAATAGAGGTATCTTCTGGAAAGTTTTTGGCATTCGTAGACAGTGATGACTGGTGGAGCGAAACTTTTCTCAAGGATACTGTGAGTAACATAAAGAGCTTCGGCGGAGTTTCAACTGAATACTACGACGTTTTTGAGGATAGTGACAAGAAAGTCCATGTTAAAGCCTCAAAACACGGTGTAGTGTCTTGGGAAGACGTTTTGAAGCTCAAGGCCCGCTTCGGCAACGGAAACTCGCTCCTGAGGAGAAAGATAGTTGAGAACTATGGAATACGCTTTCCAGAGCACTTGTGGTATTCTGAGGACATATACTTTTACACCCAGTACCTCTCGGTAATTGACAGGATATACGTTGTCCCCAGTCCAGACTTCTATCATCTCGTAAGGGGAGCATCTATGGTGAGGAGCGATAAAATAAAGCAGGAGAGTAAGATAGAGCAAACGATAAGAGTTTATGAAGAAGTCTGCACAAGAATACAGGAGATTTCGAAAGTATCTGACGAAGTATGCAAGCTGTTAAAGTCTTACCAGATGCCCTATAGCATTATGACTTACATCACATCCGTCTCAGACTCTCTGGGAAGGGCTGAAGCGAGAAAACTATTCTGGAAATACCTTGATTACCTCAAGGGTTATAGGCTCACGAGGTCTCATCAATCGTATTTAACTCTGTTGTGGATACTTGACTTATTCATTCCGATTAGGGGGATTTTAAGGAGGTTAATAGGATGATAGCTCTAAATAATAAAATCAGAGCAATTGCACTCATACCCTCTGGATACGGGCTTCTTAGGGTTTATTCGGACGTATTGAAGTCGGGCAACGGGAAGAGGTCATTTATAAATGTAACTTTTCAGACGCTCCTCAGCTTCGCTATGTATGACTACGCTCCATTATTGTCGTTGGTTCTCTATTATCTCTTCGCTTTTTCGGCTCTAAAAACTATTATTTTCCTTGCTCTCGGCTACTTGTTGATGAACTCAATATACGAACTTGGCTATTTGATGAACGACACCATCTCACGGAGAGTTGAAGGGAAGGTTCACAAGGTTAGAGTAAAGCTAACAGTGTTTGATTCCCTGCTTATCGCCCTTTCAAGGGCAATATATGTTGTGATTTTCACGTTGGTATTCCTGAAATTGGTCGGTCTACAATACTCAACTCAGGTAATTCTGGCGGAGGTCACACTGTTTCTGGTTTTTCTCCTCTATGACCTTACTCCCAAGCACGTAAGAACGGTTATGCTCAGCTTCCCGCTCAAATTTATGAAGGCATTTGTTCTCCTGCTACCTTTCATAATCACTGGAACGCTGGTTGAGAACGTCATAACACTGTCCTTCATCCTGCCGATAGCGGTCAGGTTCTCTCAGGCTCACTACCTAAAAACGGCTTGCAAGGACAACCCTCCAAGAGACTTCAAGAGAAGGGTTGAGAGGTTCTCTATGATGTATCTTCAAGTCACGAGCCTATCAACCTTTACCGTTCTGGTTTCGTTCGTCTATTTAGGCAATACTGATTTGCTCCGTCAGTATTTGATTCCCTTTGCGGTTAACGTTGTTTTAATACTCCTAAGCTACCTCGCTTCGAGGGGGTGATAGAAAGTGAATGTCTATCCGTTGCCCGTTGTATATACGTTTAAGAGGTTCTTTGAGGGTGTTAAAAAGTATGGCGGTGCTCCTAAGGGAAAAATAAGCTTACTTCTTGGTGTGTTCTCTGGCTACTTACCCAACCTGCCGGTCATAACGTATTATTTTGCTGTTAATCCTTCGATTTCGAACGTTGTCGCTTTTACCATTATGTTTCTGCTGTTTATGACTGCTTACGAGATTGGCTACATAATCAACGACAACATATCTTCGAGAAGGGAGGGCAAGTTTGCGAGGACTGTTTTGCCCCTTATCTCACCCATAAAAAGCGTCTTTTACGTTCTGGAGAGGGTGTTAATTCTCAGTTTTGCACTCCTGCTAACTTATGAATACTCGGTAATTGATAGGGGTTTTCTTGTCGAGTATTCGGCTATTCTATCTTTAATGATTGCCCTGTTCATTGTTTATAACTTCATCTCGACTGAAAAGAGGGCGTATGGTTTCTTGGCTATGCTTAGATATCTTAAGCACTTTTCCATAATGTTCCCACTTATCTTGTTTGCACCTGAGAAGAGCACCATTATCGTGATCTCACTATACTCCGCATCACTTTCCTTCTACGGAGGAATTGATTATGCTATGAAAAAATTTAAATGTGTTTTCATAAAAACAAGGCTCTTTCACCTTTTGCTGTATCCCGGGATTATGTTCTTCATCTTCAGTGCTCCTCTCATCGTTTTAAATGTCGTTAACTACCTTCCAGTCTTGGGTGTATTTGCGGTGTTACTTGGATATTCTCTTCTGTTCTATGCTGGCTCAAAAGTATTTAGGGGTGGTGCGAAATGAACTCAATGTTGAACATCTTAGAAGAGATATCATCTCGTATCAAGAGACCTCTGATAACGCTACTTCTGTTCAAATACCTCAGAAGTGTAAAGCGTCTGGAGTGCAAAAACGGGCAGATAATCGAGATAGACGATCCTTCAAAATACTTCATAAGCGATTTGGTGTATGTATGTGATGTGTTCAAGCACTTCAAGAGCATTAAAGTGAGGAACGGCAAAGTCATCCTTGATGGCATACCTTTCAGACCCTCCGAGCTGAGATACATAGGAGATGTTATTGAAAAACTCAAGTTAAGGGTTGGGAGCAACTTTATAGCAGAATTCATATATAACGGCAGGATTGTTAAGTTTAGGCTAGCGATGACAAGCAAAGGTGTCACCGGAGTATTTAGTCTTTACGAGATGTTTGTGAGGGAAGATTACAAGGTCTTCGATTACAAAGGTAAAACAGTTCTGGATGTTTGTGGATTTATCGGCGATTCTGCTCTGTTCTTTGCTCTGAACGATGCAAAAAAGGTCGTCAGCTTTGAACCTCAACGAGAGGCATATGAGCTGTTGGTTGAAAATGTAAAACTGAACGAGTTTGACAACATAATTGTCGCAATAAATGAGGCTGTTGGAGAGAAAGATAGCATGGTTGAGTTTCTCATTCCAGATGAGTTCTCGCTTGGTGCGTCCAGATATATAAGAGCAGGTAAGAAGACGAGTGTTAAGGTGAGAGACATCATAAGAGTGATGAACGAATTCAAACCGGATATAATAAAACTCGACTGTGAAGGGTGTGAATATGGAATAATAGATAAGCTCCTAAAGACTGGTCGCATCTATGACGTTGAAGGTCTTGTCGTCGAGTTCCACGATACGCCAGAAGTAAAGCGGTGGGACTACATTCGCTCACTACCTTTTGATGTTGCCATTATAAGTGACAACCCTCACTGGAAAGTGACTGTTGTTTCTATAAGGGTGATGCAAAATGACGCTCCACGTCATATCTGACCTTGACGGAACTCTTATACCACTTAAATATAACTCAACTTACAAGCTGTTGCTCGACTACTTCAGGAAAAAGAAGAGGCCGCTACGTTATCTTATTGCAAGGGAGGGATGGTTACTAGTTAAACTCCTATCGAAACTTATGGATAAACGCAGAGCTGATGAAATCGTCCTCTCGTTTATGACTTTTGGGCTTGATTACGAAGACCTATTATCTTTTGCAAGGGAATGGGCTAAAAAAGTGCCAATAAATCTTGATGTTCTCGCCGAAATCAGAAAGTATAAAAGGGCAAAGAAAGTCCTGCTCACCGCAACAATTGAGCCTTCTGCAAAAGCCTTTGCAGATATGCTCGGTTTTGAAGAATATGCGGCAACAACCTTTAATATTAAGGGGAGAAAGATTATAGGAGTAAAAAAGCGTCACCTCTCAGACACAAAGTTTAGAGAAGTTTTAAAAAATCACTGGTTTCCATATATTTACATTACCGATGATAAAAATGAAAAAAATCTGATATCTAACGCTATAAGGTCTTTAATAGTTAACTTCCAGAACACTTAGTACTGTAGCTATCCCCTGACTAATTATAGTAGCCGTGGCAGCCCCTTTTGCCCCCAAATTCATTATTAAGAGGTAATTTAGCACAACATTTAACAACGCTGTAAGCCCCGTTATTTTAGTAAATACCCCTTCTTTTTCAGTTGCGTTCAGAAAGCTCCCAAAAAGAGAATTTAAAAACATGAAAGGTACCGCAAAAGCTAGAACTCTAAGAACTGGAACACTTGGGAGGAACTTTTCACCGAATACGATAAGGATTCCCAGACGAGCAAAGACAAAATATCCAGCTAAAGCTAAAGCTCCCAATCCTACTAGTATCTGTATACTTTTTTTCATAAGAATATTTAAAGTTCTTTTATCTTCTTTCCATAATCTAGCTATTGAAGGCATCGTTGTAGATACAACGATATTCGGCACAAATAGGGAGACCTCAATTAAGGTATAAGCCGCCCTATAGATCCCAGTTTCGTAATCTCCCTTCATCAAGCTGAGCATTACCATGTCGGTACGGTAGTAAATTAAGGTAAAGAGACCAATTAGCCAGAATGGATAGCTTTTTCTCAACAGAAAAACCCAATTCTTTAGTCTAAAATATATTCTAACCTTTTTAACGAACTTACTTCCCCACTTTATTCTAAGGGACTCCCTTATCATGTAACCAACGAGAAGGGCAATTATAAAGGGGGATAAAGACCTGTAAAGGTAAAGAATAGTTCCTCCAACAAAGAACGCCCAAACTCTCTCAATTGTTCTCGCTATGGCTTCATATTTCGTGACCTCGTGAGCATACATAAGGTTTACAAACATATAAGAAATCCACATGAACATAGCTTCAGCTCCTACTAATAATATCAAGACTTTCATCCATCTTGGCTTTGGGAGGAAAAGTGTTAAAACAGCTATAACACCAAAATTGATCAAAGCAAGAACAATTTTAAGACCCAAAACATCTGGTAAGAGTTCTTCAGCTTTACTCTTATCCCTAGCAACCTCCCTCATGAAATAATAACTTATCCCAAAGTCGGAAAAGATGCCAAGAAGCCCAACGTAATAGAAGATAAAAGAGTATTGCCCCAATCCCTCCGGGCCAAGGGTTCTGCTCAAGATAACTATTACACCATAAGCTAATAGCTTTGAAATAATTTCAGCCCCAAAAAGCCAGGCCGCATTCTTAATAAGCTTGAGCTTTAAGCTCTCCGACATGACAACTACCTAATGAGGAGGAGAAATTAAAAACCTAATGCATAATTAAAATCCCCTATTTCTTTCGTTATATAGCTCACAGGGGGGAGTTTCAGGTGTAGAACCTCCAGCAATACATCATTGACTCCTTGTATTCTACGCTATTCCATTCCCAGGGTTCAAAACTTTTCAGAATACAATAATGTTTATATATTCGTAATACTGTATCGTAATCAAGGTGGTATGCATGGAAGTCATTAGCTTTAGAATTCCCAGCGAGCTCAAGAAGGAAATGAAGAAAATTGACATAAATTGGAGCGAAGAGATCAGGAAGTTCATTGAAGCCAAAGTGAGGGAATACAAAAGAAAGAAAGCCTTAGAGGAGATAGATGCAATGCTAGAGAATTTGCCAAGAACTGAAAAGGGAACCGCAAGAAAATACGTGAGGGAGGATCGTGATAGTAATTGACGCATCATCCATAGCTAAATACATATTAAGGGAAGAGAATTGGGAGGAAGTCAGAAAATACCTGCTAGATGATCCGCACTCCCTAACCCTAGCTTTAGCTGAGGTCTCAAACGCCATCTGGAAGCATTACGTGCTATACAAAGTTGTATCAGCTGAAGAGGTTGGAATAATGCTCAAAGCATTGAAGAGGCTTGAAGAGGATGTCATAAATTTTGAACCCTTTGAGCATTACCTCAAGGATGCTATGAGCATAGCTATCAACTGGAGTATTCCGGTTTACGATGCACTTTACCTAGCCCAGGCAAAAAGATATGGCAAGCTTTTAACTAGCGACAAAGAGCAATGGAGGATTGCAAAGAAGCTTAAAATAAAAGCGGAGTACGTGGAATAATCTCCGGTCGGTTTATACCTGGGCTAAAATAGATACCCCAACTTATCTCTTTTAAAAATAACCCCAGGAAACGTATCTCTCAACTACAAAAAATATAATTTTCTTAAAATCCCCTTCCACTTTTAACTCTCATCTCCCTCCTCTCAATTGGTTTAGCCAATAATATTGACATCACGAGCACGAAGCCCACAACTACTAGCTCCTGATGCTCTCTAGCCACGTAACTCACAAGGAAGAGAAGGGTTAAGATCGAGAGCTCGATCCATGGTATAGAACTAATTCCAGTAATAATAACTCCAAGAACTAAAGCGGGCTTATATATAAACCCGAGGGACATAACACCCAATCCCACTAATCCCCTAACGTCAACCCTAAACTCTTCCCCTATCTCCCTCAACGCCAAAACAGAAGGGACCAGAAGGCCCAAGCTCACGAAAGCTTCCTCCGAGATCAAATCCCTCACAAATACCTCCCTAACTAATAGAACCCCGTACAGGAAGTAAGTCAACAACCCTAGATCCCTGTTCCTCCTACCAATTATGTAAGCCAAGGGTAAGATGAAAACGCTCCAAGCCCTTAATGCGATCCCAGCTATTAAGCTAGCAAGGATCCATATCACCCCTCAAGCACCTCCAAGACTTCCCTTCCGTAATCGCTCGGGCCCAAATCAACGGTTGGAACTAGGGAGTTGAACTTCCTCAAGATCCTTTCCCTCTCCCTGTACTTCTCGTAGAGGAATCTCAAAGTTTCCTCATCCAGCTCTCCCGAATAGAACAATACCGGGTTAGGGGATAGAATAATCACTTTATGCTTCTTCTTAACCATTGAAACCGCTGAGTAAAGCCTAGGAGTATTGCTCATTAAATCCGTTATGAGGATCACGTAGGATGGATTTCTTATGCTTAGCAAAGCCTCTTCCACGCCTCTCCTCTTCCTGGGGAAGAGCTTCCTTAGGAAGTCCCAGGTTTTTAACCTACCAACTTCGCCCTTGAAGCTTGTTAAACCCTTCAGCGGTTTAAACCTTAGGGTTTCCCTAATCCTCTCCAGTTGCTCAGAACCCTTTTCGGGCTTCACAACCTTGAATTCATCCTCAGAGAAGAGGATTAGCCCAACCCTCTTATTACTCCTTATAAGGATCGTAGCTATATAGAGAACCAGGGAGGAGGCGTAATCGATCTTACTCCTCCTAATCCTCTTCCTCATCTCCCTGGTTGCATCTAGGACTATGTAAACATCTCCCTCGCTCTCCCTCATGAACTCCTTGACTATTAACTTCCTAAGCCTTGTCGTAGCTTTCCAGTCTATCCTCCTAACGTCATCCCCAGGAAGGTACTCCCTCAAACCGTAGAGCTCGGTACTCTCAACCCCTATCTTCCCCTTCTTTAGGGCTTCCCTCATCCTAATGCTTACCTCTTCCCTCGCTGCTTCCCTAATGGAATCAACGGAGGGAAGAACCTGGATGGAAAATTCCGCCTCGTAAACTTCGCTGTAGTAAAGGTTGAGCTCATCCTCGAATAAAGCCTTAACCTTGAGCACCTTATCCCCCTTGTTCAGGGGTTTAACGCTAAGCTTAACGAGCTTCTCCCCGCTATCGAGCTTCACCCTCTTAGCTTCGCCAATTAGATCTTCCCCCTCGATTTTAACCTCTAGAATACCTTTGCTACCTCTATTCCTTACGACTACATTTACCTCTGTAATCTTACCCTCCTCAAGCCTCTCGGGTAGCTTAACCTCAACGTCAACCTTGGGATTAAAGTTAATCCTCTCGTGAAGTATGTAGAGGAATAGGAGGAAGGCAAATAGGGAGGATGCTAAGTTATTGCTCAAGTAACCGTAAAGCAGATCAACCCCTATGAGAGTTAGCAAAGCGTCTTCCCTCTTCATATGGGCACCTCAACCCTCTCCAGGATCTCCCTGACTATGTCTTCACCCTTAATCCCCTCGATCTCGTGCTCGGCCTTAATCAAAAGCCTATGGGCTAAGACTGGAACCGCTAGGAATTTCACATCATCTGGAATCACGTAATCCCTACCCTCAAGGAAAGCTTTAGCCTTTGAAGCGTAAAGCAAATGCTCGCTAGCCCTGGGGGAAGCACCGACTATGAGCCTCTCATCCTTCCTCGTCTCGTTGACTATCTCGTAAAGGTAGTGCAGCACTTCCTCACTGGTTTTAACCCTCTTAACCTCATTTATCATCCTAACTATCTGCTCCCTAGAGAAAATCCTTCCAACTTCCCCAAGCTCCCCCCTATCCTTCTTCCTCAGCATCTCAACCTCCTCTTCCCTTGTTGGGTAACCTATCTTTATGTTGAGCATGAACCTGTCCACCTGGGCTTCGGGGAGGTTATAAACACCTTCGAACTCTATAGGATTCTTAGTTGCTATAACCATGAAGGGTTTCTCGAGCGGAAAGGTTCTCCCCTCTATGGTAACTTGCCTCTCCTGCATCGCTTCCAGTAGAGCGGATTGAGTCTTCGGCTGGGCCCTGTTTATCTCATCGGCTAAGACTACGTTCGCAAATATTGGGCCCTTCTTTATCTTCCAGAGGCCATCGGATTGATCATAATACACGGTACCCAGTATATCAGCGGGTAGTAAATCAGGGGTAAGCTGTATCCTCGAGAACTTTAAGCCCAATACTTGGGCGAAGCTCTTAGCTATCGTCGTCTTTGCAACGCCAGGGACCCCCTCTATCATAACGTGCCCCTCGGCTAAGAGGGCTATAGCTAATAACTCTATAACGTCATCCTTCCCAACGACCGCTTTATGAACCTCTTCCTTCAGCAGCTTAAGGAACTTCCTACCGTCCATTTCAACCACCAACTTCCCTGACTATCCTCTCCAGGATTTTCCTGTCGTAGCCTTCCTTAGCTAGCTTTTCAACCACATCCTCAACCCTAACCTTCTCCCCCCTAACGAAGATTTTAATAGCTAGGGATATTACCAGGTTAAACAACTCAAAAGCTAACCCACTTTCCACGAATAGGGCTAATCCAGCAACCGCTAAGACTACGTAAAAGGATTTTTCCCTATCCAAGCTCCTCCTAACGACTATGGTTCCAGCATAGTAAGGATTGAAGTTCGAGTGGTGGGCTTCATCCACGTAAACCGGGGGATTTATGAACTCGTCTATGAAGTTCTCCGCGAAGTTCCTGTTCATCTTTATCATCTCGTTCGTGAAAACGCTAGGATCCGAGAAGAGCACGATCCTTCCGTTCCCATACTTAAGCTCAACAAGTATAGGATAACTCCTGAAGTCCTTTCCCAGGAGGGTAACCCTGCTCGTGTATACATTCCCTTCACCAAATCCAACGATTACCGCTGGATAGTTCAGCACTATGTAAGTTACGTTCCTGGATAAGACGGGATCCCTTATGTCGGTAACTATGGGTAGCCTGTAATCCTTGAAGTAGAAGGGCTCCACGGGAACTTTCCTGGAGAACCTTATGCTTAAGTTTAAACCCTTAAGGATCTCGTTCCCAGTTCCGAAGTCATCCATTAGGATTAGGGTTCCCCCTTCATTAAGGAAATCCCTTATCTTCTCAATCTCAAGTGAGGAATACCTCAAGTCGGGGCCGACTATCAGTAAAGTTCCTCCCTTGAGCTCGACGTTGTTTAGGCTATCCATTAACGGGATCACCAAGCCTTTCCTCTCGTAGATCATCTTCGCGAAGCTGGAGATTCCGTTCCACTTCGTGTTCAGCATGCTGAATTCAGCGTTCGAAAGGAAGAGGGGAATGCTAACCGGTGTTATCAGGAAGGTTATCCCGAAGATCACTAGGATCACGTAGAGAGCTCTCCTCATCTTCCCTCACCCAGGATGAGGGAGATGATAACACTAGCTAAGGCCCTGAAGAACCTCTTAACTTCTTCAACCCTTAACCTCTTCATCCCGTAAACGCTCCTCTCGTGTATCAAGGTAACCTCCCTCAATCCCTCGTATATTTCCTTACCCTTGAACAGGGAAAGCAACTCCCTGGGCGTTGTGCTTCTGCTCAAGTTTAATGTTTTTATCAGCCTAAAGTATAGATTCCTGTAGTAATCCCTTATTCCCTTCCTTCTCTCAATTTCTTCCTTCTTTTCCTCCTTAAGTAGGGCTTTTATCTCCTCATAGTCAACTATAATTCCCCTTCTCCTCCTTTTTGGTAGGTTGAGCAGTAAGTAACCCAGGAACAGGGAAGCTAAGACTAGGGAAACCTCAAGGATTGGATAGGAGTAGACCTCAACCTCAACAACGTTCGACTTAGCGGGCTCGTAAAGCTCGCTCCCCTCGAAGACCGCGTAAATCTCGTGACTCCCTGTTTCGTTCATCTTAACGGTAGCATTAAACTTCCCTTCCCTGGAAAGAGTTGAAAAGCATTCTTCATCAACGCACACCTTAACAGGGACACCCCCAAGGCTTATGTTCCCTTCAACCCTTATGGATTCCCCCTTCCTAACCTTATCCTTATCCACGGAGATGCTCAAGTTAACCGGTAACCTGAGTATGGTAAGCTTAACCTCAGCTTTCGAGGGGGAGTAAACTTCACTTCCCGGGTAAAAAATAGTTATGCTGTAGTTCCCGTATTTGGAGAAGCTAAACCTTATTGAAAAAGTTCCGTTAACCCTAAGCTCCTTCCCATTGACGAATATCGAGCCGCTGACATATCTCCCATAGTAGTCAACAAGGCTACCATTGACGGTGAAGTTCTCAAAGATCCTAGCGGTAACAAGTCGAGGGACTACTATCCTCGTCGAGATCCTTGTAACGTTTAACGTTAGGGAATTTGATGTAACTAAACTTTTATTCTCCTTAACCCCGAGGGCATAAACCCTGTAAAGGCCAGGTTTTAAGAACGTGTAGTTCGCGTAGAACCTATCATTTCTTAGCTCTGCCTCCAAGCTCTCGTTTCCAATGAAAATTGTAACCCTAGAGAAATTGGGAGCAAAGCCGTAAAAGCTCACGTTCTCCAGGACAAAGGGGTTTAAGTCGGAAGTGTACAGGACGAATTCCTTCCCCTCCCTTCTCTGTAGAATGAAACTATAAGTCCTCACGAGGTCTTTAACCTTGTCTAACTCATCTTTAACTTTTGAAACATCCAGGTATTTGAACGTTCCGTTGCTCATCTTGAACTTAAGCCCAGATATCTCCGAGATTGAGATCTCGCACTTCTCAACCCCTTTACTCATCATGGAAAGCCCCGAAAGCTTTTCAGGAAGTGAAGTTGAGTTAAGGATCATCCTCTGCCCATCAGAGATCTCCATTATTCCCTCTCCCAGGGTGATGAAAGGAGGTAGAAAATCCTCGATCCTCGAGCTACCGTAGAGTTGAGATTCTACAAGGGTTGCGTTAATTATTCCCTGAATCCTCTGAGGAAGGGTTGAGTTCAAATTTTCCTCCGCAACATCCTCAAGGGCCTCCCCGCTGAGCTTCAGGAGAGTGGAGAAGAATAGATAATACCCCTCATCATTTTCCCTAACCTCGCTAAGTGGTACCTGTCTAACTTCAGCTACAACCGGACCTATGAGTACTGTTAGGAGTAGTAGCGCTAAGAGCTTTCTCATTTCCACGCCAGAATAACTAAGTAACCTTTTAAAACATTGCCAATTATTGGAGTGCGTGAGGGTTAAACTCGAGCTAATCTCGGGGATTTCGATAGCTCTTATAGGGACTATGATGCTGCTGTACTCCGTAGTTAGTGGGAATTCCGACTTTATTAACATGGGATTGGCCGGAATTTTCCTGGGAGCGATAGTTTTAACGATTAAAGGCCAAGAGTACGTGAAGAGATCTACGCTTTCCCTAACCTTAAGGGCTTATCATGAGAGCTTGAGGAGGATCGTTGAGGATCTGGAGCTCGAAGGTAACGCCCTGTACATTCCCCCCTATGAGAACTTACCAAAGGGAGGGCTCTTCATTCCATTAAGGAAGGACTTCGACATAGATCCTGGAAGGTTTGGGGAAGATATAGTTTTTCTAACGAACGTTGGGAGCGAGAGACAGATGGGCCTCCTTTTAAGGTCCCCCGGGCTAGAACTCCTAGAGAAGTTTGAGGAACACCTTGAGGGAGAGATAACGAGCGTTGGAGAGGTCGAGAGTGCATCATCCTCAGTTCTAAAAGCACTCAACCTTGCCAAGGCGTCTACATAGAGGAGAGCGAGGAAGGATTTGAAATTTACGTGGAGCCCCAGGATATTGCTTTCTGCAGGAGGAACATCAGCAGTTGCAACCAGCTTGCCTGTCCCATATGCTCATCAATACTCCTCGCATTAGCCAAGGGAAGCAAGCAGATCATTGAAAGCGAGGAGTTCTCCATAACCGGGAAAAGGATAAGGATAAAGGCCAGGAAGCTAGGGGGTGTTAGGGAGTGGATGTAGAGGATTACATAACCCTCTTTCTCTCAGCCTGGATAATAGCTTCGGCCCTAGCAACTAAGAGTGTCGACGTCTTCCTAACGCTCACCTTAATAGGATTACTGATAGTCCTAGAGGTTGGGAGCTTGTTCCTCTCGAAGGAGCAAAAGGAGAATATAAAGCCACTCGTCGAGATCCTCCTGATAGTCTTCGCGATAATAGTGGCTAAGAAGGTTTACGAAGTCCTATCAGGGTGAGAGCATGAGGAAGTACTGGGATCTGATAAGCGTAATAGTCCTATCCCTCCTGTTAGATCTAATAATCTTCGTTGCCCCAGATAGCATTATAAGGAAAATCCTGGGGTTAGCCTTCGTTCTCTTCTTCCCCGGCTACGTCTTCGTTACATCCCTATTCCCCGAGAGGAAAGAGCTGGATAACCTCGAAAGGTTAGCATTGAGCTTCGGACTCAGCATAGCCATAGTTCCACTGATAGGATTGGTTCTTAACTACACCCCCTGGGGGATAAGGTTAATACCGATCCTAGTTTCCTTAACAATTTTCGTCGTTGTCTTTTCCATAATAGCGATGTACAGGAGGAAGAATGCGATAAAGCCTTGGATACCCTGGATAACCATTGAGGATCTTAAGAGGGAGCTCGAATGGGAGGAAGCGAGCACAGTGGATAAGGCCCTCACCGTGATCCTCATCATAGCTATAGTTGCATCTATCGGAGTTCTCGCTTACGTTATAACGCATCCAAAGCCAGGTGAAGCCTTTACCGAATTTTACATACTAGGGCCAAAGGGAAAAGCGAGTGATTATCCTACAAAGCTCTTCGTAGGCCAGAATGGGACGGTAATAATAGGGATAGTGAACCACGAGCACAGGAACGTCACTTACTACGTCGAGATATGGTTGGTAAATTTAACCTACAACTTCACGACAAACGAAACTACGATACACGAGATGTACCTGATGCACACCTTTAACGTAACGCTCCCCCCGATCCCCGTGAACATAGAGGGTAACTGGACGCCGCAGTTCGAAACTAACTACACCTTCAGCATAAACAGGCCGGGAAGATGGCAAGTGTGGTTCCTCCTGTTCAAGGATAGGGAACCGCCAATACCTAAGGAATGCTTAGAAGGTGAGAACTGTGCTGACAGCGAGGCATGGAGGATACTTGAAGCAATAAATGGGACGATACAGAGCCTAAAGCTCAACGTTCAAGTTAAGGGAATTTAATCTCCCCTCTGGATCTTTGCGTGGCCTCCAACTAGGCTCTTCCTCAGCTCGAGGTTCCTTATCTCGCACTTTTCATCTATAATAGAGCGCCATATAGTGGAGTTCCTTATCACAGTCCTCGGGAATATTATGGAATCGCTTATATCAGAATTCTCTATTATGCATTCCTCGCCTATGTAGGCGTAGGGGCCTATTATCGATCTCCCCATTATCTTAGTCCCCTTCTTTATAACCACCGGAGGTATTATCTTTGCGTAGGGGCTTATCTGGATCTCCTCTATGTAGCTCTCCTTAAGCAGGGTCTTCATTGCTTCAAGGTAACTATCCGCGGAACCTATGTCGTACCAGTAGCCATCGAACCTGTAAGCCCTTATCTCCTCCCCTCTCTTAAGGAGCCACTGGAGGAAGTAGCCGGGGGAATCCTTGTTCCCATCCTCGAGGTATTCATTAAGGAGCTTCATGACATCCCTAGGGAAGAGGTAAACCCCGGTGCTTATCAGTGTACTCTTGGGATTAGCGGGCTTCTCCTCGAAGTCTATAACCCTATCCTTCTCAAGGACTACAACTCCATACCTCTTTGCTAGCTCAAAATCACCAACGTCGTAAACCGCTATAAGGGTTTTCCCAGAGAAGTTATCAACGAAGTCCTTAAGGGAGAAGGAGAACACGTTATCGCCGGCAACTATTAGGTAATCATCCTCGCCCAGGATGTTAAGGGCATTCCTCATAGCGGCTATAGTTCCTAGCTTTTCCTCCTCATGAACGGTATCCTCGACTATAAGCTCTACATCGTACTTCCTGAACTTCTCAGCAAAGAACCTATTTGTTGAGATGTAAACGTCAACATCCAGCTCCCTAACCTTCTCGAGGATGTACTCTAGTATCGTCTTATTACCTAAGGGTAGGAGGGCCTTGGGATTATCCTTGGTTATCGGCCAAAGCCTCGTCGCATAGCCTCCGGCCATTATGAGGACCTTCACTCGGATTCACCAACCTAGCTATATTCCGAGGATTTAAAACTTTTCAGGGAAGCGTCTACTTTAATGAAATCCCTCCAGTCCCAGACCTCTATTCCCCTAGGTTCCCTTTTGAGGACATCCTTTTCTGGGACTATCATTATCCTCCTATCATCCCTGAACTTGCCAAGCTTCTCCTCTGTATTCCTTATATCCCTCTCCCCGACGTTTTCCTTCCACTTTACCTCACCAACGACCTTAATCTTCTTGAAATCAGCCAAAGCTATATCAACCTCAAGTTCGGGCTTTGCTATCTTCACGGGTTGCATTCCAAAATGCTTCTCCAATAATTCCTCGAAGAACCACTCCATGTAAGTTGGCAGTCTCGCCCTCAAAAACCTCTCCCGTACTCTTTCCAGCATCTGATTCAAAGAAGGCATATAGAAGGCTAAATCGATTAATGGAGAAGCATGTCTATACTTAAAGGCTTTCCTCCTCTTTCCAAACACCAGTCTACTTACAAGCAATCCAGTCTCAACTAGGTTCTTCAAGTATTGAGATATCAGTCCTGGGTTATCCTTCTCTATCAGGCCCAGGGAGAATAGATAGCTAGATATTTCCGACGTGGAGTTCCTACCATCAGCAACCGCCTCAAGGATTCCAGAATATCTGCTCGTGAATGCTATATCCTCCTCCTCGAATACTTCCCCAACCAGATGTGGCACGTAAATTCTTAGCTCCTCGTCTAGGGAGTTAAAGATATCCCCCTTAACCCTCTCCAACTTTGGAACTATCCAGGACTCCCTCACTAAGCAAGCCACCTCTAACATCTCCCTTCCTTTAAATCCCAGGGAGTTGGAGAACACTATCGCATCTCTAGGATCTACCAAGCTAACATTCTTAAGCTCAAAGAGCCCTAGAATCGGACTGTTCTTACCGACAATACTCCTAAAATAGTGCATAGTTGACGTTATTAAAATTAAACTCCCAAGACCGCTAAGCCCTTGTAACAGTGAGAAAGTTTTATCACTGAGCCTATGGAACTCATCAAGGACTATTCTCTCCCCTTGCCTTAGAAGATAAGGTAATAACCTTCTAAATTCTTGCTCCCTTATCTCCTCCCTCGTCGTTATGTCAATGAGCCTCCTACTCTTCGTTACTATGAAATATCTTGCATATTCGGCCCTTTCCCTCACGTAGAAGGTTTTCCCAGTCTTTCTACGCCCATAGAGTAAGAGCAACCTCGAATTCAAGACTTTCTCCAGCTCTATCCTTCCTTAGTATAATGGCCATTATAATAATCACCGTTATAATAATCGCGACTACACTCTAAATATTTTCTTCGAGCATCTCCCTAACGGTTTTCCTGACGGCTTCGTAACTGTTCATCCTGGGTTTCCAGCCAGTTCTCTTGGCCTTCTCTATGCTGAGTAACATTAGCTTGACATCCCCCTTCCAACCTCTCCCTCCATCCACCCCTCCAGTGAATTTAAACCTCGGATTAAGGTTCATCTCCTCGCTAACTATCTCGGCTATTTCCTTAACCGTTATCCAATCCTCGTTTCCCAGGTTATAGAAGTCAACTCTCTCCTCCCCATTAAGGAAGTGCTCGAAGAGCTTCATTATTCCATCAATCGTGTCTGAAATGTGGAGATAGCTCTTCCTCTGGGTTCCATCTCCAAGGATTTCTAGCTCGTTGGGGTTGGCTTTCAGTTTATTTATGAAGTCGTATATAACTCCATGGTTCGACCTCTTCCCTATTATGTTTGCTAACCTTATTATCAAGGCCCTAAAGTCAAAAGTGTGAGCGTAACCGCTGATTAAAGCTTCAGCGGCCAACTTAGCGGCCCCATAAACGCTTATCGGCTCGAGGGGTGCGTAATCCTCGGGAGTTGGTATTACCTTAGCATCCCCATATACGGTTGAGGAGCTCGTAAAGACAAGGTATTTAACGCCCGAGTTCCTGACTGCATTGAGAAGGTTATAGGTTATTAGAACGTTAGTCTCATAAAGCAACTCGGGGCTTTGGGAACCTATCCTGACCTCAGGGTTGGCCGCTAAGTGAAAAACAGCATCAACATCCTTTACAGCTTTGCTAACTATCTCAACATCCCTCATGTCACCTTTTATGAACTCGAAGTTCTCGTTACCTAGCCACCCCTCTATGTTCTTCAAGCTTCCAGCGCTCAGGTCATCGAGAACCCTAACCTTGTACCCTTCCTCCATGAGCCTGTCGACGAGATGGGAACCTATGAAGCCAGCCCCTCCAGTTACGAGAACCCTCATGGATATCCCTTAACCCACTAGACCTTACAGTTATATAATTATGCCCAGACTAATTGATGGTGGGAAAGTTGGAAGATGAGGAAGAGCTCGAAAAAAGGATAGCTGAAATGAAAAGAATAATTGAAATCATGGAGAGGAAATATGAGGAGATGAAGAGAGATAACGAGATTCTGAGAAAAGCTCTCGAAGAGTTGAAGAGAGAGAATGAAAGGTTAAGGAGGGAGCAAAATGGATAAAATCGAGGAGCTTAAAATGGAGCTTTTAGAACTTTCGAAGAAACAAGCTGTCCTCAATTTCAAGATCTATGAACTCTTCCAAGAAAACAGGACACTAGCTATAAGGTTAGCTGGATATATAGCTGAAAACAAGCTCTTCGGTGGTAATTGGAACGATGAAGAGGTTAAGAAGATAATGGATAAGTACCTCTTAAAGAGACGTTAAAGCCTCGATAAGCTTATCATTTTCCTCGGGTTTTCTAACTGAGAACCTAATGTAATTCGGAAGCCCAAAGCTAGAGCAATCCCTAACAAGTATTCCCTTCTTCTTAAGCTTCTCAACGACAGCTCTAGCATCTCCAACGTTCATTATGAAAAAGTTAGCATCGCTTTTAACACCGAGCCTCCTTTCGATCCTCTCCTTTTCTCTCCATATCAAAGGTAGTGTCCTACGAAGGTGTGCAAATTCATCCTCAATTACCTTTTCCAGGAAAGCAACTCCAACTGCACCTATGTTCCAGGGCATCCTTACGCTTCTAAAGGCTTCACTGAAGCCAATAACGTAACCAATCCTTATCCCGGGAACGCCGTAGCTCTTTGTGAAAGTCCTTAGCTTAATCAAGTTCTCTCCACTGGGACTTTTAGCTTTCTTCACGAAGTCTATAAAGGCTTCATCCAGGATTAGCAGAGAGTTTGTATCGGTAACTGCATCAATCAAGGACTTAAGTTCCTTAGGAGTGTAGTACTTTCCATCGGGATTATTCGGGTTGCAGAAGAGCACGACGCTTTCCCTTTCAACGAGCTCAGCCAGCTTTGAAGGATCGTTTGGCCCCTTTATGACCTTAGCACCAAACATCCTGGCGATCCTCTCGTACTCGCCGTAAGTATGGTTAGGGATTATTACCCTTTTGTTTCTAAGGGTTAAGATACCAAGAAGGTAGAGGGCTTCAGTAATTCCAGCGGTTATAGTGATTGGCTCACCAATTAGGCTTTCGAACTCTTCTTCAAGCTCTTCGTAGTAGATGTACCTTGAACTAAGATCCTTAGCCCTCTCAAAAACCTCGCTTAACCACTCTGGAGGATAAGGGTTCACTGAAGCCGAGAAGTCTATTAAGCCCTCTTTCCTAGCACCACCGTGGATAACTTTAAAGTTGAGGGGTCTCATAAGATCACCCCCAAGAGCAACAATAATATCCACTCGGAGACTACGATCACGTAAACTTTAAGGGCCCTCTCTATATCTTCCATCCTGGGATCCCTTCCTGGAAAGCGATAAATGTTAGGCTTCTCGAGCCAAATCCCGAGAACGGCACTCATAGCTGCTATGGGTTTATCAGAGTTCACCTTAAATCTCGCCATCTTATAGTATCTAATAACCCTCCTGGGATTGAGGGGAAGGAAGAGAAGAACCGTTATCCTAGCAGGTAGGAAGTTAAGGATGTCATCGAGTCTAGCCGAAAACTTGCCGAAGTATTCATATCTACTAGTCCTGTAACCGACCATAGCATCCAAGGTGTTCACGGCCCTGTAAACAAGGGCCCCAGGGAGTCCGAAGAGGAGATAGTAGAAGAGGGGAGCGACAACGGAGTCATTTGTATTCTCAGCTAGGCTCTCTATGGAGGCAGAGATCAAATGTTCCCTTCCAAGCTTTGAGGTATCCCTACTAACTATCATGGAAACCTCCTTCCTCATCTCCTCCACATCATCCTTCATGGTCCTCCTAACGTGCTCGTAAAGGCTCCTTATAGCAAAAGAGCTCTTGAGAAGGTAGACTGAGAGGAGATAATTTAAGGGATAGGGAGCGTAGAGCGGAAGAATAGAGAGCAAGAAGGCAAAGGAGAGCACTACAAGAGTTGCAAATAAACCTGCAAGGAAATCTATTGCAGGGGAGCGTCTGGAATAATGGGAGTCAATGAAAGCTATTAACTTCCCGAACCAGACTACCGGGTGCACCACTGCAGGAGGCTCCCCCAGGAGGAGATCCCAACCGAGGGCTAGGATGAGCTCGTACATACAGCAATGGATAAAAACTCCATGCTATTTATATGCTTGGTGGTTAAATGGGTAAGGGTGTAGCTTTCTTTTCTGGAGGTAAAGATGGGCTCTACGCTCTCTACTTAGCTGAAGAAATGGGGATAGAAGTTCCTTATCTCCTCGTGCTTAAAACTAGCATAGGGCTCTCACCGCACTGGGAGAACTTAGATGCCCTAAAAACTCTGGCTAAGGTTATGGAGAGGGAAATCCTAACCTTCGATATGAGGAGGGGGAGCAAAGCTCTAGCTGAATTCATAAGCTCGCTAGATGTTGACTACCTAATAGCTGGCGATGTTTACCTTGAAGATCACATCCTATGGGTAAAGTCGCTAGCGGAGGAAGCCAACGTTAAGCCCCTTGAACCGCTCTGGGGTAGGAACACGAGAAAATTAGCGGAAGAAATGCTTAGGGAGGGATTTAATTGGGCAATAATAGCTGTAGATAAGAGAAAACTCGGGAAGGAGTGGTTAGGCTACACTTTCAGATCTATTGAAGATCTGGAAAACTTTCTTAGGGCTAACCCCAACGTAGATCCCCTGGGAGAGGTGGGAGAGTTCCACACCGTTGTTCTAAACTCCCCACTCTTCGCTTTAAACTTTGAGCTTAAAGTCGAATCCATTGAGGAAGATGAAAGATACTGGTGGCTAAGGTTTGAACTGAGGGAGGTAGAGAAATGGAATTTGAACTCCTAAAAAAACTTGAGGCTAAGGGGATAACCCTGGAAAAAATGCTAGATGCAGCTTTAGAGCTTTACATTGGAGGGGAGAAGGGGAGGGTTAGAGAAAAGCTCAGGGAGATTATGCTCCACTATCTTGAAGACGTTAATGTCCAAGCCCTCTTAACATCTGCAATACTACTCGAGGAGAACTTTAAGGTTGAAGGAGACCCCGTGAATCTCATCGCGGATGAACTCATAGGAATCGACATAGCCGAGTACATAGGTGGAAAACTGGGGTTATTCAACTTCTTCTACTACGACACGAAAAAGCCTGGGATATTAAGTGAGCTTCCACCATTCCTGGATGATGCCATAGGGGGATTTATAGCTGGATGTATGAGTAGGCTTTTCCAGGATGAAAGCTTATATTCGTCGAAGAAAGAAGACCCTGGGGATTAACATGGTCGAAACAAGAAAGTGCCCACTCTGTGGAGGGACAATGGTTAAGAGCAAGAGTAAGTATGCTAGGTTCTTCTGGCAACCTCCATGGAAAAGTAAAACAGTTGGCTTTCTCAAGCCCACGATAGAAGTAACACCCTGGCTATGCTTGAATTGTGGAGTTGTTTTAGCCCTTCGTGGATGAAGAGACAAGGGCTAAGCTGAAAGAAGAGTTCGAAACAGGGGTGAGCCTGTGAAGAATATCCTCCCGTTCCTCACCAGAATACCCATAAAAGGTGACTTTGAGAAGGCTAGAAGAGAGCTTTGGGCCTTTCCCCTAGTTTCAGTATTTACATCTCCTTTGCCAGCATTGATACTTTACCTCAAGGTACCTTTGGCTAGTATCTTAGCCTTACTATCCCTTTACTTTACCATAGGCCTCCTCCACCTCGATGGCCTTGCTGACTGGGCGGATGGAATTATGGTAAAAGGAGATAGAGAGAAGAAAATTAAAGCCATGAAAGATATCAACGTGGGGGTAGCTGGGATTTTTGCCGTTGTTACCGTTTTAATGCTTCAAATTTATTCCCTCCAGCTCGTTCCGTTTTACGCTATCTTCCTGGCCGAACTTAACTCTAAGTTCGCAATGCTACTGGCGATGGCTACCAAGAAACCACTCGGAAAAGGGCTTGGAGCGTACTTCATGGAAGCCCTAGATAGGAACCAACTCCTCTATGGAACGCTGATTTACTTATTATTGTACATTCCCGTAATTATCGCTGAACCTAGAAACCTCGTAAGCTTTCTAGGTTTATTTATAGGACTTTATGCTGTAAAAATATCATTAGATAATTTTGGCGGATTAAATGGGGACTGTATAGGAGCTGTTGCAGAGATAACGAGGGTTGGAACCCTAGTTGTCATCACCCTAGGGTGGAGAATATGATAGTAATAATGGCCGGGGGAAGGTCAAGTAGGATGGGAGCCGAAAAGCCCATCCTCAAGGTGAACGGAAAACCGATGATCCTTAGGGTTTATGAAGAATCAACAAAAGTCGGGGAAACTTTAGTGGCCATCTCAAAGAATACACCAAAGACTAGGGAACTTTGCATAAAGGAAGGAATTCCACTCATTGAAACTCCTGGGGAGGGATACGTTGAAGATGTAAGGTACCTACTCAAAGAGCTTGGTTCCTTCGTAAGCGTTTCCGCCGATCTTCCCTTCGTGAAAGCATGCGACATAGCTGAAGTTAAGAAGGCCTTCGATGGAAAGACTAGCTTAACTGGAGTCCTACCTTTGAGCAAAGTACCCACGGATTTAAGGCCAGTAGTATATAAGGGCTACGTTATCGTGGGGCTTAATGGAGTGGGTTTTGAAGGAGAAAAATTCTATGAGTTAAGTAACCCTCTTCTAGCTCTAAACGTAAATACACCTGAGGAGCTCAAGCTCGCCAATAGGATAGCTAAACTTATAGGTTGATCTTATTTAGAGCACTTTTCAGAGAATCTATCATCTCCTCCCAATTAGGTCTTAATGCCTTTGGAATAAAATGGTTTGTTGAGTTCCCAATATATTTTGCATTTTTCTTTGCATTATCGAGCTTTATAATTAGTTTATTAAGGAAGTTCTCCTCTTTGACCCTGTAGAACCTAATATTTTCCTTCAGGGCCTCTCTAAACTTTCTTTTATCAACATATAATCTTAATGCATAAAATACGTCATAAATGTCTTTTCCCTCAGTTCTATTATACAGGGCAATTAACTTCTTAGCAAGCAAATCTTCGAAGGAATAAACTCTAAACATCGTCGGATAACTTTCTACAAAGGGTGACTTTACTAATGCAATATTTGCTTCAACGAATGGTGGTTGGCTAAGGTAAAATTCAATTTTAACTCTATCCCTATTACCAAGTTCGTTTATGTAATAGCAGTCAAATCTTAAAGTTCTGTGCAAAATTCTTGGGCCTTTAACATCAAAATCCTTAATTAGGGCCATTTTTTCTTTGATATCTTTAATTTTTTCATTTAGTGGTATATCATCAAAGTAATCTAAATCAATATCTTCCGAAAACCTGCTGGCATTTAATTTTGATAAATAGACCCTATTAAGAGCAGTCCCTCCTTTTAGAATCACTTTTCTACCAAAGATTTCCCACAGTTGAAAAAGCAGATAAGATAGCTTCTCATCCTTTGAGATATAATTCAAGCTTAATCCTGTCTTTGCGGCCAAATACCTGAGCATTTCAATATCCATAAGCCCACCCCAGAATTTTATCTTTTCCTAGATTGTCTAACAGCTTCCATTCCTTGATGAACTTTCCCCTTGATGGTGAAGTGGGAACAAGTTTTGTTTTTGTTTCAACTTTACTCCTGAAAAATTCTAAAACTTCTTTAGGGATTTTAAAGTTTAACTCCTTATTCATTAGTTCCAAAATATACCCAGTTCTCTGAAAAAGGGAGGGAGAAGCAAATCTCTTGAAGTAATCAAGGAATTCTTTCCAGTCAATGCTCTCCGCTTCATACAAAGCTTTTGTTATTGTTTCATAACCACCGCAGTATTGAGGCTTATAAAAGCAGTCAAAGAATGTCTTTGCCAATGTTGATGTATAAACCCCATTATAGAGAGTTATACCTGTGGCTTTCTCTCCAAGAGCTACGGCCTGTATAATATAATTGTCTATTTCAACCTTTTTAGATTTCCTTGGAGTTGCTACGAAAACTGTGAATGGCTCATATTCAATCAGATTATAAAGTCTTAGGGCTGAAGAGAATGCTATGTAGCCTGAGAACATAGCTAGGGCAATCCTATAAGGATCTTCTATTATTATCGAGCCTTTTGTAGGAGCTTGCTGAATAAGATAAAGACCGTTTTTTATCCGATATAGATAGCCTTTCTTTTCGAGGCTTGAAAGAGCCTTACAAATCATGTTTCTACTCAGCTCTGGGAATAACTCAGCAACTTCCCTAACTGTAATTATTTTAGCGTGCTTAATAACGTTGAATATCCTTTGCTCAGTCTTTGTAAGGTAGTAATTTTTCTCCATGTTTTGACTATAATAGTCAAAAACTTAATAAAATTTTCGACAATGTGAGTGAGCTTGAAGATTTTTAGACTCTACAACATTACTGATCTTTAATGATAAAGGTAAAGAGCCCAGGAAGGGTAAACCTAATAGGTGAGCACACCGATTATACTTATGGCTACGTCATGCCAATGGCCATAAACCTCTACACAAAAATAGAGGCAGAAAAGCATGGAGAAGTAATACTGTACTCGGAGCATTTTGGAGAAGAGAGGAAGTTTTCCCTCAACGACTTAAGAAAGGAAAACTCATGGATAGACTACGTAAAGGGAATTTTCTGGGTTTTAAAGGAGAGTGACTATGAAGTTGGAGGAATAAAAGGTAGAGTATCAGGTAATCTTCCACTTGGAGCCGGTTTGAGTTCTTCAGCAAGCTTTGAAGTGGGCATCCTAGAGACCTTAGATAAATTATACAACTTAAAGCTCGATTCCCTTAGTAAAGTACTGCTAGCGAAGAAAGCCGAAAATGAGTTTGTAGGTGTCCCGTGTGGAATTTTGGATCAGTTTGCCGTTGTATTCGGGAGGGAAGGGAACGTAATATTCTTAGACACACATACACTTGACTATGAATATATCCCATTCCCTAAGGATGTCTCGATACTTGTGTTCTACACTGGAGTTAGAAGGGAGCTAGCATCATCAGAATACGCTGAAAGGAAACATATAGCCGAAGAAAGCTTGAAGATTCTTGGTAAAGGATCTTCAAAAGAGGTAAGGGAGGGGGAATTAAGCAAACTACCCCCATTACACAGGAAATTTTTCGGGTATATAGTTAGGGAGAATGCGAGAGTCCTCGAGGTTAGAGATGCGCTTAAAGAAGGCAACGTTGAGGAGGTTGGAAAGATCCTCACCACGGCACATTGGGATTTGGCAAAAAATTATGAAGTGAGCTGTAAGGAATTAGACTTCTTTGTTGAGAGGGCTTTGAAGCTAGGAGCATATGGAGCAAGATTAACAGGTGCAGGATTTGGAGGTTCCGCGATAGCCTTGGTAGACAAAGAAGATGCTGAAACGATAGGGGAGGAAATACTCAGGGAATACCTTAAAAGATTTCCATGGAAAGCTAGACATTTCATCGTAGAACCTTCAGATGGTGTTGGGATATGAGAGCATTGATCTTCCATGGAAATTTGCAATACGCCGAAATACCAAAGCATGAAATCTCAAAGGTTATAGAAAAATCCTACTTTCCAACTATTTCGGAGCTTATAAAAAGGGAGATACCTTTCGGCCTAAACATAACCGGTTATTCACTGCAATTTCTCCCCCAGGAATTAATCCACCTCATTAAAGAAGGAATCGAAAGTGAACTTATAGAAATTCTTGGAACAAGTTATACTCACGCAATTCTTCCACTCCTCACCCTCTCCAGGATTGAGGCCCAAATAAAACGTGATAGAGAGATAAAGGAAGAGATATTCGAGGTTTCTCCTGGAGGATTTTGGCTTCCCGAGTTGGCCTATGATCCGATAATTCCAGCAATTTTAAGAGACAATGAATACGAATATCTCTTTGCCGACGGAGAAGCTATGCTATTCTCTAATCACCTAAATTCAGCTATAAAATCCATTAAGCCTCTCTACCCTTATCTGATAAAAGCCCAAAGAGGAGAAGGTTTCGTGTACTTAAATTACCTTCTAGGCCTTAGGGAGCTTAAAAAAGCGATAAATCTTACCTTTGGAGGAAAGGTAACGCTAGAAGCTGTTAAAGATATAGAGGCAATTCCAGTATGGGTTTCTATTAATATAGCTATAATGCTAGGGGCGGGAAGATTTCCATTGATGAGCCCGAAAAGAGTTGCAAATTGGATTAAAGGAAAGGATGAAATTCTACTCTATGGGACAGATATAGAATTCCTGGGGTATAGAAGTATAGCTGGACACAAGATTGCGATCTCTGGGTTGATGGAAGTTTTAAATGAACTCGGGGGAGAGTTATGTCTACCCAGGGATATCAGGCATAATGGAAGGAGATTGTACTTGAGAACTTCCAGCTGGGCCCCTGACAAGAGCTTGAGAATTTGGAAAGAAGATGAGGGAAATGCAAGATTGAACATGCTTACCTACTGTATGGATGGAGAGTTCGCTTTTCTTGCCGAAAATAGTGATGCACGTGGCTGGGAACCCCTTCCCGAGAGAAGGTTAGATGCATTCAAAGCAATCTACAAATATTGGAGGAATGAAAATGGGAAATTTTAGGAGGAAAATTTCTATTATCCTTCTCGTACTAATGGCAACCTTTTTGATGGCGGATCAGAACTTACTCCCACCAAATTACCAGCAGATAATGAAGGAATTCGGGATAGGAGAAACTCAAATGGGGTTCGTCTCATCTATATTCGTAGCTACCAGCGCGCTGATTACAATAATATGGGGTATGCTTGCAGATATTAAGCAAAGGAAAAAACTATTAGTCATTGGGGTTCTCCTGGGAGAAATCCCGTGCTTTCTTACGGCCTATGTTCACTCATATTGGCAACTTCTAACGATGAGGTTCCTCACTGGAATTGGGATCGGATCGATAATTCCCATAGGATACTCCTTGATTGCAGACATGTTTGAGGAAGAAAAGAGGGGAAGAGGGTACTCATACATTGAGACAGCTTTTGGCTTTGGAACATTGTTTGGAATGATAATTGCAGGGGTAATAACTAGTTGGAGAACTCCCTTTATTATAGCCGCAGTTCCAAACTTCATACTCGCTCCCCTATTTTACATAATAGCTGAAGAACCAAGGAGGGGAGAAGGAGAGAGGGAAATTAGAGTCCTAATTGAAAAGGGATATGAGTATGCCTATAAGTTAAGTCTTGAAGCAGTTAAGAAATCCCTTAAGACAAGAACAAATATTTTAATTTTCCTCCAGGGGATTATAGGAACCGTTCCATGGGGAATACTCATGTATTGGCTTATCTCCTTCCTTCAAGTTACGAGGGGAATGGATAAGCAGACAGCAACGTTCATGCTTCTAATAATCGGGATAGCAAGCGTTCTTGGTAGTTTATTTGGAGGTTTTGTAGGCGATTACTTCGAGACCAGGAAAAGAGGAGGAAGGGCCGTTATAACGGGAATAGCAATTTTCCTTGGAATGATAGCTGCAATTGGATTAATCCTCTATCCACTTCCGAGTAAGCTAAATACAATACACTGGCTTGGCCTAACCGTTTATTCAATATTATTCATTCAGTTCGTTTCCTATGCAGGGCCAAACGTAAGGGCTATCGTTTCCCAAGTCAATCTACCGGAAGATAGGGGAACCGTCTTTGGCCTGTTCAACATACTTGACAACGTGGGGAAGGCCATTGGGCCTGTGCTTGGAGGATTCCTGATAGAAACACTCGTTCAGATGGGCTACACTAAACCACTAGCATACCAATATACCCTCTTAATTGGAACGCTATTCTGGGTACCCTGTGCCCTAGTCTGGATCTGGATAAGAAGGAGCTACCCGGAAGATAGGGACAAAGTCAAAGAAATTCTAAAGATGAGAGCAGAGGAAATCCTAAAGTTGAAGTTCTGGTAGGCCATATCTCTTTAATAGCTCATCCTTTATTTCCTTACTTCTTGCAATTTCTCCGTATACGTAAGCACTCTTCCTGGGCCTTCTCTCGAAGGTTTGATAATCAACTTCCACTAGGCCAAATCTAGGCCCAAACCCCTCTTTCCACTCGTAGTTATCCATAAATGACCAATAGAAGTAACCTCTTACATCCAGGCCGTCTTCGATAGCCTTATGAACGTATTGGAGGTGTTGAATTATGAATTCCACTCTCCATTCATCATCAAGCGTCGCTATTCCGTTTTCCGTAATATAAAGAGGCCTTCCATACCTGGAAGCTTTTTTAAGGGCCATGTATATTCCTTTTGGATAAACGCTCCATCCCATTTGAGTCTTCCTCTCGCTAATATCCGCTAATTTCACCTCAAAGAAGAATTTTAAAGGATTCCAAGTATGCCTTACTTCGCTGGCCGTGTAATAGTTAACCCCAATGAAATCTGCGTCACTTTGGGGAATCCTATATGTTTTAAATACCCCTCTGTATTTCCCACTCCATATCGCATCCAAAAAGTGCCAGTTAAATAAATTATCAGCTTTCTCAGCGGCTTTTCTATCCCTCTCCTTGTCACTCGCTGGGAGTATTATGGGAATATTCTTTACGATTCCAACTTTGAATTTCCCATGAAGAAGTTCATAGGCAATTGCGTGAGCTTTAAGCAGGTTTGCAGCTACCTTAAAGGCCTTAAATGGACTCCTAATGAATGGGGGCCAATAAGCCGTTAGATATCCCATCATTACGTATACCATCGGCTCATTGAAGGTAGCTACTAGTTTAACTTTTTCTAAAAGCTCAGCAACCTTTTCTATGTACTTTTCCCAATGTTTTAGGTTCTCCTCCCTAAGGAAGCCACCTTTCTTCATGAACCAGAGAGGGCTAGTAAAGTGGTGTAGGGTCACCAGGGGAGTTATACCTCTCGTCAATAACAAGTCTATAATCTCCCGGTATTTCATGAAAGCATCTTCATTAAATTTATTTTCCTCTGGGAATAGCCTGCTCCACTCTATGGAGAACCTATAAGCATTATAGCCCAAGCTGGTCATTAGCTGAATATCATCCCTGTAAAGTTCCCAGTGATTGCAAGCCTTACCAGATCTGTAGGGGAGCTTTCCAATCTGCTCATAGTACCACCAATCATTCCATCTATTATTTCCCTCTATCTGATGGGATGATGTTGCGGTACCAAAGAGAAACATTTCGGGGAACTTAAGAGGCATTTACGACCACCTTTAATATACTTTGAACTAAACAATTTTAAGGTTGGTGAGAGTATGAGAGAACTTCGATATAACCCTCTCACAGGGCAGTGGATCATGGTATCTGCAGTCAGGAAAAATAGACCATGGAGACCTAGAAATTTTTGTCCATTTTGTCCAGGAAGCGAAGAGACAGGATATGGATGGGAAGTCCTTTTACTTCCGAACAGATTCCCAATGCTATCATTCGACGCACCAAAACCTAAAAATGAGGATTTCTATAAAAAGGCCAGGGCTATGGGTCAATGTAGTGTTATTGTCGAGACTCCCAAGCATGAGCTCAGAGATTTGGATGAGCTTCCCAGGGAACAAATGGTAAAGATAGTGAGGATGTGGATAAAAATTACGGAAACGTTAAAGGAAAATCGCAACGTTGCATACCTTGCTATTTTTAGAAATAAGGGAGAGGAAATTGGGGTAAGCTTAAAGCATCCTCACGGCCAACTTTACGCCCTTCCATATATTCCTCTCAAGGTTAGACTTAAAATAGAGAACTCTAGAAGGTACTATAAGAGAACTGGGGAATGCATATTCTGCAGGATAATTAAAGAAGAGGAAAAGAACGGGGAGAGGACTATCTATGAAAATGATAACTTCATAGTTTTTATGCCATTCTTTGCAAGCTGGCCCTTTGAAGTTCATATATACCCTAAAAGGCACATTCAGTACCTAACCGACCTTAAGGTGAATGAAATTGAAGACCTAGCGGAAGTTATCCAAGTAACTACCGCAACGCTAAACGCCGTTCTAGATAGGCAAATGCCATATGCTATGATGATATTCCAAGCCCCTTTTAAGGGGAATTATCCCTTCTATCACCTCCACATAGAGTTCTACCCAATTCTAAGAGATAATGGGAAGGTTAAGTATACAGCGGGAATTGAACTCGGGACTTGGGAATTCACATACGATGGAATTCCAGAAGAAAACGCCAGAAAACTTAAAGAAGCATGCAAAAAAGTTTCACAGAGAATGAGTCTTAAGGGAAAATGTATTTAAGAACCTTCAACTTTCTCATTCTTACACACCATCCATCAACTGGATTTTAGTATCCCCTTAATAATATGACAAAGTTCTTATATCACTCCCGTCATATATCTCATTACCTAAAGGGTAAGAGATAATAACTAGTGAGCCAACATTTTTGGTGCTGATACTCTTACAATATATTGACATTTTTAAAGATGAAATGTCGGGGTGTTATTATGGTAGTTGAAAAAGTGATGAAACGCGATGGTAGGATTGTTCCCTTCGATGAGTCACGTATAAGATGGGCCGTACAAAGGGCAATGTGGGAAGTGGGCGTCAGGGATGAGAAGAAGCTCGACGAAGTAGTCAAGGCTATAGTGCAGAGGATAAACGAGCTATACGATGGAAAGATACCGCACATTGAGAACATTCAAGACATAGTAGAATTGGAACTTATGAGGGCTGGACTCTTTGAAGTTGCTAAAGCTTATATCCTCTATAGAAAGAAGAAAGCTGAAATCAGAGAAGAGAAGAAGAGAATACTGAACAAAAAAGAGCTCGACGAGATCGACAAGAGGTTCTCAATAAATGCATTAAGGGTACTCGCATCGAGATACCTTAAGAGGGATGAAAACGGTAATATCATAGAAAGCCCAAGGGAATTGTTTGAAAGAGTAGCAATACTAGCTGTCATCCCTGATCTGCTTTATGATGAGAGGGTTTTTGACAAAGATGGTAACTATTCTCAAGATCTAAAGCGGGTTGAATACTATCTAGAGCACTTTGAAGAATTCGACGGGAAGTACTCTATAGGGAAATACAAGCTTAACAAGTACCACTTCGAGAGAATGGTCAACCTCTACAAGGAACTTGCAGAAAAGGGAAAGATGAAAGTAAGTATTGACGAATTCCTGGGGATGCTTGAAAGGGGAGAATTCAACAAGTACGAGAAGGAAATTGATGAGTACTTCAGGTTAATGACGAACCAAATCTTCATGCCAAACACTCCAGCGTTGATCAACTCTGGAAGGCCCCTGGGAATGCTCTCAGCTTGCTTCGTCGTCCCAATAGAGGATGACATGGAGAGCATTATGAAAGCAGCCCATGATGTAGCCTTAATACAGAAAGCTGGCGGTGGTACTGGAATTAATTTCTCAAAACTTCGTCCTGAGGGAGATATAGTGGGAACAACAACCGGGGCAGCCTCAGGTCCCGTCTCGTTCATGCACCTCATAGATGCCGTTAGTGATGTAATAAAGCAAGGTGGTGTGAGAAGAGGAGCAAATATGGGAATACTGGAGATATGGCATCCAGACATTGAGAAGTTCATCCATGCAAAGGAGAAGAACATTGGAACTAACGTCTTGAGCAACTTCAACATCAGCGTTGGGATATGGGAGGACTTCTTGGAGGCCCTTAAGGAAGGAAAGAAGTATCCATTGATAAATCCAAGAACTGGGGAGGTTGTTAGGGAGGTTGATCCTAAGTCACTATTTGAGGAACTCGCCTATATGGCTTGGGCAAAGGCCGACCCAGGAGTTATCTTCTTTGACATAATAAACAGAAGAAACGTGCTAAAAGAAGCAAAAGGAGGTCCCATTAGGGCAACTAACCCATGTGTCGTTGGAGACACGAGAATCCTAACGCCTGAGGGCTATCTCAAGATTGAAGATCTCTTTAGAATGGCAAAGGAAAGAAACAATGGAGAAAAAGTTGTCGCAGTAGAAGGAATAGCTGAGGGAGGAGAAGAGTTCGCCTACCCAGTGGCAATCTTACTTCCAAATGAAGAAGAAAAAGAAGTTATCTATGAAACTGTACATGGAAAGCAACTTGCCATAGCAGATCCCATTGAAGTCAAAGCATACGTTTGGAAGGTTGGTAAGAAGAAAGTAGCAAGAATAAAGACAAAAGAGGGTTACGAAATAATTGCAACTCTTGATCACAAAATAATGACAAAAGATGGCTGGAAAGCAGTTGAAGATCTTAAAGAAGGAGATCTAATAGTTTTACCAAGATTTGAAGTGGAGGATAACTTTGGAAGCGAAAGCATAGGTGAGGATCTAGCTTTTGTCCTAGGGTGGCTTATTGGAGATGGATATATTAACACAGACGATAAGAGGGTTTGGTTCTACTTCAACGCTGAAAAAGAAGAGGAGATAGCTCAGAAAATCTCTGAAATACTCAAGAAACGCTTTAACTCCAAAGCAGAGCCTCACAGATATGGAAGTGAAATTAAACTAGGAGTAAGAGGGGAAGCATACAAATTCTTTGAGAAGATAGTCAAAACAAATGATAAGAGAGTTCCAGAAATTGTCTACCATTTAAAGCCAAACGAGATCAGAGCATTCTTGAGAGGTCTATTCACAGCTGATGGTTATGTTGACAATGATGGTGCAATAAGGCTAACTTCAAAGAGCAGAGAGCTTCTGAGAGACGTCCAAGATTTACTACTACTCTTTGGCATAATATCGAAGATCTACGAAAGACCATACAAAGGAACATTTGAATACACGACTAAAGAGGGCGAAAAGAAAGTCTATACAGCTCAAGGTTACTATGAACTCGTGATAGCAAACTATAGCAGAAAATTGTTTGCAGAAAAGATTGGTTTCGAAGGAGAAAAACAGAAGAAAATTAAGCTCAATAAAACAAAAATCGATGAACCCTATGCAAGAGTTGAGAGCGTGGAGATAATTGGAGAAGAAATTGTTTATGACTTAACAGTCCCAGGAATCCACAGTTATATCTCTAATGGATTTATAAGCCACAACTGTGGAGAAGAGCCTCTCTACGAATACGAATCCTGTAACTTAGCCTCAATTAACTTAGCTAAATTCGTTAAGTACGACGAGAATGGGAAGCCCTATTTCGATTGGGATGAATATGCATACGTGATTCAGAAGGTTACAAAGTACTTGGACAACGCTATAGACGTCAACAAGTTTCCGTTACCGGAGATAGACCACAACACCAAGCTAACCAGAAGGATAGGAGTGGGAATGATGGGGTTAGCAGATGCGCTGTTCAAGCTTGGAATCCCGTATAACAGCGAAGAAGGCTTCAAGTTCATGAGGAAGGTAACCGAGTACCTAACGTTCTACGCATATAAGTACTCGGTTGAAGCAGCTAAGAGGAGAGGAACGTTCCCGCTCTACGAGAAGACAGAATATCCAAAGGGTAAGCTTCCGGTTGAAGGATTCTACCACCCGGAGATATGGAACTTACCATGGGATAAGCTGGTCGAGGAAATAAAGAAGTATGGATTAAGGAATGCAATGGTAACCACGTGTCCACCAACCGGAAGTGTCTCGATGATAGCGGATACTTCAAGCGGAATAGAACCAATCTACGCTCTAGTTTACAAGAAGAGCGTTACCGTTGGGGAATTCTACTACGTAGATCCAGTGTTTGAGGCCGAGCTCAAGAAGAGGGGGCTCTACAGTGAAGAATTACTGAAGAAGATAAGTGACAACTACGGAAGCATTCAAGGATTAGAAGAGATTCCAGAGGATATGAAGAGGGTATTTGTAACCGCTCTAGACATTCACTGGCTTGATCACTTGTTAGCTCAAGCAAGCATTCAGATGTGGCTAACGGATTCAGCAAGCAAGACGATAAACATGATCAATGAAGCCACGGTAGAAGATGTAAAGGCCGCATACCTAATAGCCCACTTCCTGGGTTGCAAAGGTGTCACGGTTTACAGAGATGGTTCCCTAAGCGTCCAGGTTTATAGCGTTGAGGGAGAGAAAAAGAAGAGGAAGTACAAGCCAAAGCCAAGTGAATACGCTAAGAAGGTATTCCTAGAGATAGTTGAGAAGGAACCATGGATTAAGAATTTCATAAATGTGGATGAGATCTTAAACGGTAAGAGGGAAAGCAACTTAACCTTTTCGCTGAGCATTAAAAAGGAACATCAAGAAAAACCTCAGGAAAATAAAGGAATTCCCGAGGAGAAAATAAAAGAGCTACTGGGAGTGGTCTACTGTCCAGTATGTTACGAGAGGGAAGGTAAGCTCGTGGAGCTTAGGATGGAGAGTGGATGTGCAACGTGCCCAGTTTGCGGATGGAGCAAGTGCGTAATAAGCTGACTTTTGTTCTTTGCTTTCTTTCCTAAAAATTTTACAAAATTCCAGGAGTTCTATGATTCTTTAGGGAAGTTATGCCCAAAAAGTGTTGACAAACGTAAACGAACAAATGCATAAAATATATTTCTACTAATATTGAGTATTTTCTAAATGTGAACTTAAAGTTTTTCATTTAAATATAGAAATGTTTTTATTAAGAACTTACATAATAAATTCGAATTTGTCATTTCGACAAAATGGAGGGAACGTAAATGGAGTTTAAGCCATATGTTCCCCCCGAGAAATCCCTGCCGGAGTACACGGTTAAAGCATTCATATTGGGTGTACTTCTCTCGATAATAATGGGTGCAGCGAACGCATATTTAGGTATGTACGCAGGTATGACGGTTAGCGCAAGTATACCTGCAGCTGTAATCTCGATGGCAGTTCTCATGGCCCTAAGGGATAGGAATATCCTAGAAAATAATATGGTTCAAACCGCGGCCTCAGCGGGAGAAGCACTGGCCGCTGGGGTAATCTTCACGTTCCCCGCCTTAGTCGTGCTAAATTATTACACCGAATTTCCCTACTATATAGTCACCGTAATAGCGGCCCTGGGAGGATCCCTAGGTGCACTCTTTACCGTAGTCCTCAGGAGGGCGTTCATCGTTGAGGAAAAGCTACCTTACCCTGAAGGTACTGCATGTGCCGAGGTTTTAATAGCTGGAGACAAGGGAGGAACCCACGCAAAGCCCATATTTTACGGTGGGATCCTTGGCTCAATATACAAGTTCTTTGGAAGCATTGGATTATGGAGTGGAACACTAGAAGCTGCAAAACTCGTTGGTAGGAGAGTTTTATACTTTGGAAGTGACCTTTCAGCAGCTTTAATAAGCGTTGGATACATCGTTGGATTGAACATTGCATTCCTAGTATTCCTGGGAGGTGCCATAGCATGGTTCATTGCGATTCCAATATATGCAGCAAAGATGGGTAGTCCGGGGAATTTAAGTGCACTAGACCTCGCATGGACGATCTGGAGTACGAAGATAAGATACATGGGAGTTGGAGCGATGGTTGTAGGCGGACTATGGAGCCTAGTAAAGCTTAGAGGTCCAATAGCAAGGGGAATAAAGGCTGGATTAGAAGCGGCTAGAAGGAGGCAAGCTGGAGAAGCGGTATTAAGAACTGAAGAAGATCTACCACTCAACTACGTCCTAACCCTTATAGCAGCATTCGTAATACCTCTATTCCTCCTCTATGCCCACATCCTTCACAACATTGGTATGGCCATAGTGATGGCGGTTATAATGCTGATACTCGGCTTCTTCGGAAGCGCTATAGCTGGATACCTTGCCGGTATCGTCGGCTCCTCGAACAATCCGGTATCTGGAATAACGATCATGAGCTTACTCTTTACGGCCCTCATATTAAAGGGCCTCGGACTTTCAGGAACTGAGGGAATGGTTGCAACCATATTAGTCGCGGCCGTCATATGTACCGCTGCAGCTATAGCGGGAGATACCATGCAGGACTTAGCAACGGGATACCTAGTGGGTGCTACTCCAAAGAGGCAGCAGGTGTTCGAGGTTATGGGAACGTTCTTTGCAGCATTAGTTATGGCCCCAGTGCTTAACCTGCTCATAAAGGCTTACGGTATAGCAGGGACACCAACGGCAAAAGGTGAGAATGCCCTACCCGCTCCCCAAGCATTCTTAATGGCCAAGGTTACGGAGGGGGTATTCACCGGAACCCTGGAGTGGACGATGGTCTTCATTGGAGCAGGAATTGCTATAGCACTAATAATAATAGATGAGATCCTTGCAAGGAGGGGATCTAAATTCAGGACACCCGTGATGCCAGTGGCCGTTGGAATATACCTACCGCTAAGTCTCGGCGTTCCGATACTCCTTGGCGGAATAGCAAGGTATCTAGTTAGCAGGGGCAGAAAAGAGGGTGAAAGCTTTACTGATCCAGGAGTTCTCGGTGCTGCAGGATTGATAGCTGGAGAGGCCCTGACCGGAATAGTGTTCGCTGCACTAATAGTTGGCGGAATAGCTCCATCGGTTAAAACTACATTAGCTGGAAATATCCTCGGAGTGCTGTTCCTGCTAGCTCTACTCGGCTGGCTTACAAAGCTTGGAAGAAAGTGACTTTCCTTCTTTTAACTATTTTTAGGTGAAAGAAATGGATAATTACCTAAATCTAATTCCCATCAGAAACGAAAAGGTAGAATTAAGGAAGATCGAGGGAAAGTACTACCTTATGATCCCGATGGAATCAAAGCTAGATTTTCTTGCAAGAAGGCTGCACGGGAATTACAGGAGGCTTGAACTAGATGAAATAGGAGCATACGTCTGGGAACTATGCGATGGAACCAGAAATGTTGAAGAGATAGGGAAGCTTTTAAAAGCTAGATTTGGCGAAAAGGTTGAACCCCTCTATGAGAGGTTGTTAACTTTTCTAATCCAGCTTCAAAGGAGGAACTTGATAAGGTTCAGATGAAAAAGTACCTCTCAAGCTCCCACTCTGTAACATTTTTCGTATCCTTTGGCAAATTCTTGGCCTCAAGGTAATCTAAATATTCTTCCCACTCCTTTCTCTTGTACCCTACGAAGTTTCTGTAGGCCCCTCCAAGGGCTTCCTTGACTACCTTATCCCTCTCAAGTTCATCAAGAGCTTCACCCAAATTTTCTGGGAGCATATCTATACCGATCTCCTCCCTCCTCTTCTCATCCATTTCGTAAACGTTCTCCTCAACGTAAGCAAAGGGCTCGATCTTATGCTTTATTCCATCCAATCCGGCCATTAAGATCGCGGCAAAGGCTAAGTATGAGTTTGCACTAGGATCTGGACAGCGATACTCTATCCTGGCCCCATTCCCCCAGAACGCTGGAACTCTTATCAGGGCGCTCCTGTTCTTATAGCCCCAGCTTATGTACACTGGAGCTTCATAACCTGGAACGAGCCTCTTGTAGCTGTTAACAGTCGGATTTGTTACTGCGGCTAAAGCTTTTGCATGCTTTAGTAGGCCTCCTATGAAGTAAAGTGCTGTTTCACTAAGGCCCTCTTCACCCTTGAAAATGTTCTCCCCATCCTTCCATAGGCTTATGTGAAGGTGCATTCCATTTCCTGGCATTCCATAGATCGGTTTGGGCATGAAGGTTGCATATAAGCCATGCATTTCGGCAACGGCCTTGACTATGTACTTGAAGCTCACTATGTTGTCGGCCGTTTTTAGGGCTTCGTCATGGCGGAAGTCTATCTCATGCTGAGCTTTCCCAACTTCGTGATGGAGAACCTCTGGGGTAAGGCCAAAGTACGGCATATATTCGGCTATCTCCCTCTTTATATCCTTGGCTTTATCCAAGGTCAGTATATCGAAGTATCCTCCGACATCGGGTATTTCAAGTTCCCAGCTTCCATTTTTCTTGAAGAGGTAAAACTCCGGCTCAGGCCCTATGTAAACCTTAATCCCGAGTTTTTCAAGCCTTTCTAAAGTCCTCCTAAGAACTCCCCTCGGGTCGGCCTCATATGGTTTCCCATCCTTGTATATGTAACCGTAAACCCTCGCAACATTATCCCAGGGAACTTCAACGTAAGTGCTTGGGTCTGCCTTGAATACAAGGTCACTATCCTCTATTCCCTGAAATCCTGGGACTGAAGAGCCATCGAAAGCTATTCCCTCCTCTATAGCTTCTTCAAGCCTAGTAATGGGAACCTCCATTCCCTTGGGCATTCCATTTATATCCACGAAGATCAGCTGGACGAATTTTATCCTTTTTCCTTGCCCCTCATTACCTTTAATTATGTTCACTTTTCTCACCACCTAGTGAATAGTTATCTAATGATCATCCGCTTTTAGTGAACAATATACCAAATATAAGTCTTTACTCATGAACATTGAACATTAGACGAAGAAATCTTCTACCCACTAATATACTGTCAAAAATCAGTTAAAATTTGGGGGTTATTGTGCTTTAAATTGACAAAATTATGATAAAAGCCCCAGCAAGTAAGAGGGTTAGGAAGGCAAGTAAACTTAGTTTATATAGCCTTGACTCTCGGAAGTGCTCCCTGACTATTAGAGAAATTATCATTAACAGGGTTCCATAAAGGAAGGCGAATATACCAGTAGCTAACTTTACATCTATACCCATTAGTATGAGTATCCCAAAGATCGCACCTGAAAATAGCGTTACATGAGGTATCGTGAAGAGGTAGTAACGTAATAGGGTCTTATCCATATTCACCACTCCACGATGAATGCATGAACGGTGGTCGTTGGAAGTTTCCTCCTGATCTCCGCAAGATAATACCTAGGAAGCTTTAGAACATTTTCTTCAAGGTATCCCTCTTCAAGACCTAAAACCTTCTTGATAACCTTTACCTCAACCCTTCCCCTGATCATGATCTTATCCCTCTCCAATGTGCTTATCTCTATTACAATTGGAAGCTTTAGTTTGGATATCTCATCCTCATCAAGCAGATTTGCGAGTAACTTTAGTTCTTCCCTTTTGAAATAATGCTCACTACCATCTCGTAGTGTTACCTTTGCCTCTTTCATTTCCAAGAGCTCTTTAAGTGATCTCCTAGCCCTGGGAAGATGGGAATTTATCCTAGCTATTTCAAACTCAATTATCTTCTCAATCTTTTCCATCTCACTTTACCCTCCCCAGTGGAGATCTTCTCTTCGGCTTTTTCCTCCTTTTCCTTCTTCTCTTCGGTGACTTCAGATACCAAAGAATCCCGGCAGAGATTACGATTAGTATTGTTACGACTAAAAAGATCAATAGTAAGCTTCTCCTTTCTTTATGTTTTTCTACCAAGGTTTGGGTTTTGGAGTGGGTAATCTTAGGGGAACTGGTTGTAGTTCTTTCCTTAGATGTCGTCGTCTTAAAAGTTCCCATCTTTTGCCTCTCGATTTCACCTGTTCCTCCTGTCCTTATTTCCTTACCAAACACGTTAAGGGAGATATTATACTTAAACTTACCTACCCCCTCAAGCTTTATCGTTATTACCTCGCTACCGGGTGGAATTTCAATATCTACGCTCTTTTTGACTATCCTTCCATCCTCCCACTCTATTCTGTACTCGAGCTTTCCCTTGATTGAAAAACCGTTAGGATTATCCAATAAAACTTGGAGCATTGAATCCTTAACCGTTGAGTTTATCCTGGGGTAGCCAACGACTAAGTACCATCCGCTCCCCTCTCCTATAGTCCTGTTCCCAAACTCCAAGGTGGCAATAAGGGTATTTTTCCCAGGATAGTCAGTTGGAAGTTTTACTTTTACTATACTCGAACCTTTATTTATGAAAACCTCGCTTCTATTCAAATAAACGAACCCATTAACATCATTGTATACCCTAACTGTCAAGTTTAGAGGTATATTCCTGTCGGAGCTAATAGTTAAATAGACGTAATTTTTCTCACCCTCCAAAACGTTGGTCCTTTCAATTGAGACGCCCTTAAAGGAGACTCCAAACTCGACCAAATATTCCTTGGAAAATTCATAAGATCCCCTATCATACCTTATTATATAGTTAAGCTCATACTTACCATCAGGTAATGTCAAGGGAATCGGAATTTCAAATCTAACTATATTATCCCCAGGAAGAAGGGTAATAGTCCTATTAGACTTAACAACAATGTTACCAAAACTATCCTCCAAGTAGGCTTCTGAAGTTACATTTAAAGGTGAACTTGCAACGTTTGTAACATGAGAATAAACAACCAACGTACTTCCCGTCAATGCCACATTCGAGAATGGGTTCTCCTTAACAAATGAGGTAGCCTCATGGAAGATCAACGGCTTATCACTAACCTTTAGCGGAACGTAAGCTCTGAGAAGGTACAACTTGTTCTGGGTAAAACCCCACATGAAGAGGTAAAGCGTGTAGTCACCAGGTTTAACATCCGAAGAAGCCTTCGCAAAATACCTTATCGTCTTCGACTCTTTAGCTTTCCAATTTTTTATTATTAAATCGACAAGGTTTATCGATATTCCCTGAACCTGGTTCCCATCTCTATCAAGAACCTTTACCTCCCTAACCGAGACATAGGTAAAATCTACCGATAGGGGGTTAACTAGTTCAAATTCTCCACTTGTAGTTGAGTTCGTAAGACACAGCACCTCCCCGTTTACGAGGAAGTTTGTAACCTGAGCTTTTACGAGGGGTAAAATTAATAGCAGTAGAACAATTGTTATCAGGATTTTTCTCATTACATCCCCACCTCTTATCCTAGTTTCCTTTTCTAACTAAATAAATTTTGCAAGAGAGAAGTTTATTAACGTGTTCAGTACACTAACCAAGTAGGGAGACTATATGAGATATGATGTGCTCATTATTGGAGGAGGACCCGTAGGAAATTATCTTGCGAGCTTACTTGCTGGAAAAGTTAACGTTGGTGTCATTGAGAAGAAAGGAGCATTTGGGGGAAAAGCCTGCACAGGGATCGTAGGAGCTGAAAACTATGAAAGCCTAGGTCTTCCTGAAAAGGCCATATTGAACGCCTTCAATGGGGCCTTCTTCATTTCCAGGGAGAAGGTTTTTGAGATTCATAGATCTCTTCCCCAAGCATACCTCATAGATAGGAAAGTGCTTGAAAGGGAACTTGCTAAAAGGGCCATGAGGAAAGGGGCAGAATACTATCTCTCAACTAATTTCCTGGGATTCAAGAATGGAAAAGCGATCCTTCAGCATTTAGATTCTAGGCTCGAAATAGAGGCAAAATACTACGTGGGAGCGGATGGAGTAAACAGTAGCGTTGCCAAGGAAATACAGGCAAGAACTGAAGGGGAAGTCCTAAAAGGATGGGAAATTGAAGTTCTCGGAAATTTCAAGAGGGATCACGTTGAAGTTTGGGTAAACAAAAATATTAATCCAGAGTTCTTCTTTTGGGTAGCCCCTATAAACGAGGAAGAAGCAAGGGTTGGCACTTTTGGGGAAATAGATTCCCTCGCAAAATTTTTGAAAATTAGGAGATTAAATCCATTTAAAACCGTTGAAATAAAATCTGGGGCCGTGATCCTTGGCTGGAGGAAACCCTGGGTAAAGGGTAACGTAGCTCTAGTTGGCGATGCAGCACTTCAGATAAAGCCAACGACCGCTGGGGGAATAGTTTTTGGCGCTTACTGTGCAAAAAGCCTTGCCAAAGCTATACTAAACGATAACTTGGAGATATATGAAAGGGAATGCTCCTGGGTTAGAGAGCAAGTTAGCTTTGGATTAAAAATAAGGAAGGTTTTCAAGAACTTGACGCAGGAAAAAATAGAGGAAATATTCGAAGTTCTTAGCTCCGAAGAAGTTAGAAAGATAATCGTTGAGAGGGCCGATTTCGACGACCACGTCAAGACGGTCAAAGCACTACTAAAGAATCCAAGGGTGTTAGCCAAGTTAATTAGAATATCACCCATAATCTTGAGGGCCCTTCTCTAGGGAGGGATAAAAATGAAGTGGGAAATGGGACTTCAAGAGGAGTACATTGAGCTAATAAAAGCTGGAAAAAAGAAGATCGAAGGTAGACTGTACGATGAGAAGAGGAGGCAAATCAAGCCAGGAGATATAATAATATTTGAGGGAGGTAAACTAAAGGTCAAAGTAAAGGGTATCCGAGTTTACAGCTCCTTTAAAGAGATGCTAGAAAAAGAGGGGATAGAAAACGTCTTACCTGGAGTAAAAAGCATAGAAGAGGGAGTAAAGGTATATAGACAGTTCTACGATGAGGAGAGGGAGAAAAAATATGGGGTTGTTGCAATTGAGATAGAGCCAATTGAATGAGGTGATAACATTGTATCTTACAAAAGAGGAGGAACTCGCATTATCCGGGGAATATGGGCCGGCTCTTCAAAAGGCCATGGAGATATTGGTAGCCTTAGGGGATCTTTACGGAGCTGATAGGCTTATACCCATAAAAAGTGCTCAAATAGCCGGTGTAAGCTATAAAAATCTAGGAGAGGCTGGACTCGAATTTTTAAGGGATCTCGTTGAGATGGGGGCGAAGGTTTCAGTCTATACAACCCTCAATCCTCCAGGAATAGGAAATGAGGATTTCATGGAAAAGCAGGAAGAGATAATAAGCCTTTACAGGGAAATGGGAATCGAAGTCACATCAACCTGTACACCTTATTATGGGGCCAATCTTCCTAAGTTTGGGGATCACCTAGCATGGAGCGAAAGCTCGGCCGTTAGCTTCGCTAATTCTGTTCTCGGAGCAAGAACCAATAGGGAGGGTGGACCTTCAAGCCTTGCAGCTGCGATAGTTGGAAAAACGCCAAATTATGGACTTCATCTAGACGAAAATAGAAAGGCCACACATTTTGTAAAGGTAACGTTTGAACCTAAAAATGAAGTTGAATACTCTTTATTGGGATATAGAGTTGGAGAAATAGTTGAAAATGGAATTCCTTACTTTTCTAACCTCACACCTAGTTTAGATGAACTTAAGGCCTTAGGGGCCAGCATGGCCGCTAGCGGAGGAGTTGCCCTATATCATGTGGAGAAGCACACACCTGAATGGAGAGGAGCAATTAATGACAAGGTAGAGAAGATAACCATTGATTCTAAGGAGGTTGAGGATGTTAAGGAGAGGTTCAATGCTGACTGGGGAGAGGTTGATTTCATTCTCCTGGGTTGCCCCCATGCTTCCCTTAAGGAGGTAAAGAACATTGCAGAACTTTTGAAGATGAGGGGAAAACCATTAAGAATACCGCTTTATATAACGATCAGTAGGAGCGTTAAAGCCCTAGCCGACTTTTTAGGCTACACCGAGGTAATTGAGAGGTACAATGGAAAGTTATTACAGGATGTATGCCTGGTAGTCTCTCCAGTAAAGGAGTGGTACTCTGGAGTTGCAACCAACAGCGGGAAGGCCGCCTTCTATTTTAAATCCTTTGGACTTAATGTAAAATTGGAGAGCGTTGAAAAAATTATCATGGAGGCCCCCTGATGAAGCTCAAGGGAAAAGGAATAGGAAAGGTTGTGGTTGAGGGAGAGGTGATAGTATCCAGGAAACCCTTGTCATTTTTAGGGGGAGTTGATCCCGAAACAGGAACTATAACGGATCCGGAAAGCGACATAAAGGGAGAGAGCATAACTGGTAAGATCTTGGTATTTCCAAAGGGAAAGGGGTCAACTGTTGGTTCCTACATCCTCTACGCCCTCTCTAAAAATGGTAAGGGACCTAAGGCTATAATAGTGGAGGAAGCGGAACCTATAGTTACTGCAGGAGCTATAATCTCTGGAATTCCCTTGATAACAAACGTTGACATATCAAAGCTAAAGACGGGAATGAGGGTAAGGATCAACCCCCAGGAGGGGGAGGTGGAAATCCTTGCCGAAGGGAATCTATGAATGTATATCATGTGGACATAGAGAGGTTATCGACTCGACTAAGCCCCTCCTCCCCAACGCCTGCCCCGTATGCGGAGGGGATATGATACTAGTAGGTTATGAGATAGACGTTGAGGAAGAGGAACATGGAGTGGAAGAAGCCCTTAGGAAGTTCTACGAGCTAGGATCGCTTTTGGAGAGGAGAGGAGAAGTCTATGTATATGAAGTTTTAGGGATCATAGAGAAGGATTTTGAGAAAGTTCTTAAGGAAATGGAAAAGCTTGGCTATTGGGTTGCACTAAAGAGATCCAAGGATAAAACCCTACTATATGTTTTTCCAGCTAAAAATGTGGAAAGTAGGGAGAATCCGCTGATAGGAATAATATTATTCGTGCTAACCCTTTTTAGCACTTTCTTTGCAGGATATATCCTTTCATCCCTCTACGTCGCAACTTTAAACGAGCTGAACCTTCCAGGGATAAAGAACGTATATCTAAATGCATTAGCGTTCTCCCTTGGAATAATCTCAATACTTGGAACCCACGAGATGGGACATAAGATAGCTGCAACTTTACATAATGTTAAATCAACGTTTCCGTACTTCATTCCATTTCCCTCCTTCATAGGAACGCTTGGGGCCGTAATAAGGGTGAAATCTCCAATTCCAACTAGGAATGCGGCCGTTGATTTAGGGGCTAGCGGGCCAATTGCGGGACTTTTGGTGGCAATTCCTGTAACTATAATTGGACTTAAGCTTTCGGTCATCGTCCCGGTAGATTATCTAAAGCAGGGAGAAACGATATACTTTGGAACAAGCATACTCTTCTACGCCTTAACAAAATTTGTCCTGGGAAATCTTCCCCAGGGCTCTGGGATAATTTTGCATCCACTAGCAGTTGCTGGATGGGTCGGAATATTGGTAACTTTCCTAAATCTTATACCAGCAGCCCAATTAGATGGTGGACATATAGCAAGAGCTTTAATGCCAGAAAGAGCCCACAGGATACTAACGTATGCACTTGGGTTCATAACGCTCGGGTTATCCTACTTCTGGCCAGGGTGGCTTCTTTGGGGAATTCTAATCCTCTTGATGGGAAGAATAGGAAATCCTGGGGCCTTAGATGAGGTTACCCCATTAACTCCTGGTAGAAAAGCACTTGCAATATTAATTTGGATAATTTTTGCAATCTCAGCAGTTCCAGTTCCATTCTCTCAGAGGCTTTGAGAGAATTATTTTTATTTTCTTTTTGCATAATATTTAGTTAGCCTGGTATAAATAAGGAGGGGATATAGTTATGAGAATCGAAGTTAAGCTACTACCACTTAAGGACAACCCAATTCTACCATTCAATTACAACTACGAGGTATACTCCCAAATTCTAGAGAAGGTCAACTCGATCGAACCTACAATAGCTAAGCTATTATCCTCTCCCCATGGTTTCTGGACGTTCTCTAGAATTATCGTGAGGAAAAGGAAGATATTGCCGGATAAGGGTATTGAAATTCTCTCAGATGATGTTTCCCTCTATATTTCATCCTCAAACGAGGACATAATAAGGGCAATAGCGGAAGCCGTTGAGAAGAGCCCAGAATTTAAAATAGGCGAGCTTTCGTTTTTAGTCGGTGATATAAAAGCTATAAAGGTTAAAGAACTTGGAAAAGAAAACGTGTTCTCAACTTTGAGTCCAATCGTAGTTAGAACCGTAAAGTTCGAGGGTAATAAGTTAAGGCATTGGGATCTTTATCCTCACGATGAATTATTCATGGATAGGCTCAGGAAGGTGATGATCCTAAGGTACAGTGAAGTCATGGGAGAAACCCCAAAGGATAGGGATTTCACGATAGAAGTCCTTAAGTTTAAGCCCACGAGGCTCATGGTTGGAAGCTCGTATATAAGGGGATCCCTCATGGTATTTAGATATGCCGGTTCTGAAGAGATAGCGAGATTTGGTTATGAAAACGGATTCGGAGAGAAAACAGGACTAGGATTTGGAATGGTTAAGCTAATAGAATAGCCAAGATACCAAGGCAAGCTTCTAGGAATAAAACGGTTAACACTAGCTCCCACTCCTTCATTGGTTTAACCCTCATCAGCATCCCCAGGAAAGATGGATAGGGAGGGGGAACAAGGGTCCCGTCTTCTAGAACTCTAGTTCTCCCCAGGGATTTTCCTTTGAACCTAACCCTAGCTTTAAGGAGGAAGTCGATCGTATGGGGGATTAACATGATAGCAACCGGAAATTCGAGTTCTCCTAGTATGGCTAAAATTCCTATTAAAGCCCCTAGGGATAAAGTTCCCGTGTCCCCTGGGAATATCCTCGCTGGATATCTATTCCAATATAAGAAGCCCAAAGAAGCGAAAAATGCTACTAATGCTAATTTTCTGACATCCCCTTCACTAAGTAGGGCTATTACAAGGAATATTATCGATGAAGTTCCAACCTCAAGCCCATTAAATCCGGCAAGCATGTTCACGAGGTTAGCCGAAACCACGATGTACAGCCAGAATACGAGCAATGCTATAATACCAAGCTTAATTTTGAGGGCTAAGATAGTTATGTAATTCCTCTTAATGTAAAACAACAACGGGGAAGTGGAAAAGAAAGTTAGTATAACTTTATGACTCTGTCTGAGGTTCACGAGATCGTCCAAAATTCCAACGAGACCTACGAGCAGGAAGATAGAAACAACCCAATCAGCTCTAACGAGGGCTAGAGCAACTAAAGAGATAGACAGAAGTAGGGCCAATCCCCCCATCTCGGGAACTTCACGTTTGTCTAACTTATGAACGTCTATCCCAACTATTCCAGCTTTCTTCATTAACTTGCCAAAATAGGGAGTTAATATAAAAGCAAGAACAAAAGTCAGAGCTTCAATCAAGCTTTTAACCTCCCAACTGAGTTCAAAATATCCTCCAGATATTTGGACAGCTCCAGTCTCTTGATCTCCTCTATGGCTTCCCAAAATTCATCCAAATTTTTATTCCCAGAGAGTTCATATTGATAAGCCTGAAGGATCATGTCAAGTTTATCTGCTATTCTCACAAGCTGAGCTTCGGGAGACGAGCATTCTTGGTATTCTCTGTATAACTCGTAAAATTCTGGAAACACTTTTTTAAAGACTAGTGCTTCAGCTTTATCTTTGTCCACAAATTCCTGGGCAGAGAGGGGTATATCCGTTATTATTGCCTCAGCTAAGTCGTGAACTATTGCCATCTTTAGGGCCTTCTCGACATCTATCCTCTTTCCCCTCTTTTCCAAAACATCGGCAAGAACAAGGGTTATAAAAGCAACACCAAAGGAGTGATCAGCAATACTTTCAGGCTCCTGGACACCCTTGATGAGCCAACCCATTCTGGGCAATCTTTTGAGGGTTTGAACGAGCAATATCTTTTCGATCATGACCTTCACTCCTCCGTGATATAGATGGCCCCCTCCGTCTCTATGGCCCTTGCTATTATCCCATCCCCAACGAAGACTCCGTATACTTTAACCTTCTCACCCATCCTCACGTTTGGGGTTCCAGAGAATTCTACCTTGAATCCTGAAACTCTGAATATCGTCCTGTAACTTGGAAGTTCCATGGGGAGAAACTCTATTATTGGCTTATCCTTTATTTCACCCTCAATAACAATGTTCTTTCCTTTATATTTGCCATCTCTGAGATCCTGAGGAGTAACAATGTAATAGTAGTGATGACCAAGCTTAACCCGACTCATATCCCCTCAACCCCTAAATACGTAATTCCTCTAAATAGAGGTAGGTGAGATTATGATAAAGGTTGCGATTATCGGGGCCGAAAACGTTGGTAAGTCAACACTTATGAATGCACTCCTTGGAGGGAAATTTTCTGAAGTATCTGAAACCCCAGGAACGACTAAAGGAATTATAAAAAGGGCTTTCGGCAAAATAAAGCTACCAAAAACAATGAAAAACCCGTTTGGAGGGGCCGATGAGCTAGTTCTAATTGACACGGCCGGCCTCTTCGACCCCGAGAAGGAAATCAGGGGAAAGGTGCTAAGCGAGGAGAAGTTCAAAGAGCTAATTAAGGAGATAGTTAATGCCGATGTCATAATCCACATGATAGATGCCACAAAGGGCCTTCACAGGGGAATGGAAAAACTACATTATATGCTAAAGTTTAGGTATGAAAAGCCGATAATAGTCGTCATAAATAAGATAGACCTTGTTTCAAGGGAAGAGCTTGAAAGGCTAAGGGAACTCGTCAAAAAAAGGCTTGAGCAGGAGCCCATTTTACTCTCCCTGGTAACTTACGAGGGATTCAATGAGTTATTAAAAGCCCTAACATATTATGCCCAGTACGTTGAGTGACTACCTATTTTACCACGGAACTTTTTTCCAACCCATTTTATATGCGAAGATATTAGCCCCCCAGTGTATGAGTGGGGTTATTACCAATAGAAAGAGAACCTCCCCCGTAGGTATAGTTTTCACAGGATAAGCAAAGCACAGAGCAGCTATTAAGAACCCCCACTGGTCAAGTCCAACGGCTGGATAGCCTCTGGGCATATTCAGCCTCCTCTTTATAAAGCTACCAATTAAATCTCCCACTAACGTTCCAAGAGATAGCAAAAAAGCCAGTTCAATCGCTATTCCAAGACTCCCATAATATTCTGGCAACAGGAAATACTGGACAATTCCAATAATCGTCCCAACGATTAATCCTCCAAAGAATCCCCTCCAAGTTTTTCCATCACCTAGTATTCTTCTTCCATCCCTCCACTTTTTTCCGAAGTCTATTGGAGTTCCCCCACCTAGTACAACTGGAGAAGAATTTGCAAAGTAAGCTGGGAGGATATACCAAAATGCCTCAAGGAGCTGGTTCATTTTCACTCACCAGCCTTGAGCTTGAATATTTCCTTGGCAAATGCCTCCAAGACTTCCTTTCTCTTCCCCTCGAAGAACTTTATTGAACCAGCGTAGCTATGGCCTCCTCCCTCAACCCCAGCATCTGGAAGTTTTTCAGCGAGGATCTTTACTATTTTATTCAAGTCGAAGTTGTACTTAGCCATACCATCACTGGCCCTTACGACGGCAAAGTCAGGGCCGTAAGCAAGTGTTAAAATTGGAGATTCTTCTCCGTATTTCTCTTTGAAGTGATCATGTATCAATCCAGAAAGCTTTCCTGGGCTTGGATAGTCGAACTTTGGAGCGTAAAGCTCAACGTCAATTGTGTTAAACCTAATACCATTCGGTAGCACAACGCTCTTGACGTGAGGAAGAACTGCCCTGAGAACTTTTTCCTGCTTCTCTTTGACCTCTGAGTATATTGAGTCAACAAGCATTCTGTGCCTCTGGAGGTTCCCTGTAACTAGGAGGATATCCTCTATTATTCCTCTCCCATCCATGAACTTCCAATAGAATGCTTCGTGGTCTATGACCTCAGCTATCTTTTTCAAATCCTCCTCGGTAAGGCCCTTCTCCTTGGCGTACTCCAGGTATTGATAGAATTCTGGAGCTTTACTCCTATCACCGGTTCCAGCTATCGCCGGTAAATGCTTTATTTTATCCTCAACGGCTGGGTTTACATACCTAGCAACCTCAGTTGCAAGCATTCCAGCGGTGAGCTCATAGTAGCCCCTCTTAACGTGGTGTGGATTTACATGAACGTCAACGTACTCATCGACTTTCGCTTTATCCTCGCTTATCCAATCCCTGGGGTCATGATGATCAATTACCACTATCTTAACCCCATAAGCTTTCAGCCTTTTATAAGCCGGGATATCCTCAGTTGTTCCTCCATTATCAACTATAACCACGAGGGGAAGTTCATCACCAAAGCGCATATGATCTTCCATCATGAATATTATATCCTTTAGGACGTCTTCAAGCTCGTAAAAGGGAGCCCTTGAAGGCCTTCTCTTGAATAAATGCCATCTTGCATCTGGATCTGGGGCAACCTCCTCTATTAACGGAACTATTGCAGTTTCCAATGCGACACCAGCGGTATAACCATCGGTATCTGCATGGTGCCTCAGTATTATTGGCCTACCCTCAAAGATAGCCCTCCTTATCATAAAGGCAGCCTTCATTATCTTGGGTTTAAGTGCTTCCAAAACTTCGCTTTTGACCAGGAAACCAACATCTTTTGGCTGAGCTTTTTTATCAAGCTCCTCCTCAATCCTTTTCTTAACCTCCAGGGCTTCGGGGCCCCAGATCCTGTGCATGTCAACTATTTCTATCTGAATCCTTCCAGCGTGGAAGGATACCTTCCCTATAACCTCAACTACATCTCCAATGTTCACGTTGGGATAAGCCCTTACTCCAGGGGCTTCAAAAGCGGCCGCCCATGTAATTCCCGTCCCATCGGTTAGCGTGAACACCGTAGGTCCTCCAGTAACTTGGACTTGGGTCACCTTTCCCCTAACTTTCACAGTCTTTCCAGCAAGTTCTTCCCTTAAATCTCCTATTAGCGTGACTGGAAGTTCCTTCTTTACTTGAACTTCCCTATACCTTGTTAACGGCGCTTCTAGAAAGTCTATCTCCTTCCTATCTGGCCTAACGTCAAGGACCTGGACTATTATCTCCTCCCCAGGAATGTATTGTCTCTTACCAAGGAGATCCTTCTTCTTTATCAAGCCGAGAACATGCTTATTAAGCCTAACGAATACGCCGAACCTCTCAACCCTATCTATTATACCCTTGTAGTACTTTCCAACTTCGACATCCTCATAATCACATGCATTATCCAAGACGTAAACAACCTTAAACTTTCTCTCGCACTCAGGACAGACCCAGGTGGTTTCCATACCCGGTTCCCAGGGGCCTTTTATCCTACCGCATATGTCACATACTAAGACCTTTCCTGTTCCACCGCAGGTTGGACAAGTATCGTAAACTGGAACCGTTCCCTTCCCGTGGCACTCTGGGCATGGTATTTCATCGACTTCTTCCTCAACTCCCAGGTTCTTAAGATTCCTGTAACCCTTAAGATGCTCTCCTAACTTAAAATCAGCTGGAACGTATCCCCACCCGTGGCAAACAGGACACTCCTTCTCACCAACCTTAATTTTACCAGTCCCATGACATTCAGGGCAATCCCTAACTGCCATCTTCTCACCTCCTCATACCTCCATTACATAAAAATACCTTGAGAGGGAAGAGTGAACTCGTTGATAAAATCTCCCCAGGACTTTAAATCCTATCGATTCAGCAACATCTCTCGCATCAAAATCGGCCGGAAAAGCTATGGCCAAACGTCCTTCAAGCACGGAGTGAATACTTTCAAGAGATCTCTTATAGAGCTCATTTCTATCCATCGGGAGAGTTGTAGAGTTTCCATAAGGAGGATCCGTAGCTACGGCCTCAAAGGTCTTCCCAGGAAAGACTTCCTCTATTTTAGTTGCGTCACCGACCTTTACTACGTAATCCCTAATTCCATAATATTCCAAATTTATTTTAGCTCCCTCAACCATATCTTCCCTTATGTCAAGCCCGTAAACCTTTAAGCCAATCAAACCGGCTTCTATGAGCATCCCACCTGTTCCCATAAAGGGATCTAGTACCTCTCTAGTTGCCTTCGTTAAGTTAACCATGGCCCTAGCTATCCTGGGAGGAAGGGCTATTGGCCTGGAAAATGGTCTTCTATCCGCCTTTCTATCCTCAAACTCCTTCCCCTTAAATTCTCTAATCCTGATCCCTAACCAAATTTTATTCCCACAGTAAACCCTAACTACTGTATCCGGCCTTGACAGGTTAACCCTTAATCCCTGTGAGTGTATTATACCCCCTATTTTCTTATCTAGATCATTAACTTCATGCATACAATTCCTCATCCTTTCCCTCCTAACTGCAAAAGTTCCATTAATGATGTTCCTCCACTCCAAACCCTTTGCAAAGTCGAGAATATCTTTGATATCATCCCCCTCATAGAGTAAGAGGCCATATTCGTGGGCTAGCCCCAATCTCTCAAATACTCCTATATGTTTTACCGATCCCGATACTAACAAGTAATCAACCTTCTCAACATTACCAACTCCCAATTCTGCCAGGGCTTCAACTTCTGCTTTTCCCATCTCAGGTAGGGTTCCCAGGATTTCAACATAGTAGAACATCAGGGTTTAGAAAAAGAATAAGAATATAAAGGTTATTGTGTTGCAACAACCTTTATAAGAACCTCTGTTCTGTCAGTCATGCACTCGTTTCCCGCATCCTTGGAGAATCTAACCACGAACTTCACTGGAATAATCTCCTTCTCCTTAAGCTTTCCTGAAAAGAGCTTTATTTCCTTTCCAGCTAACTCCGAAAGTCTCATACTTTTTGAAAGAACGTTAGTCCCATTCACGTAGATCCCATCGACGTAGAGACATTTACTGAGTTCTCCCTCTTCCGGAGTTAGATCATAGGGTTCTTCGGCTGGAGATAGATCTTCCTCATAATCCCTGACAAAGATAAATATTGAGATGTTCGATACCGGAACGTTACCATAGTTCTTAACGTACATGTTGAACTCTTTAACATCCCCTGGGACTAATTCCTTGAGCTCAAAAACCTTTGTATCATCATAGAACCTCTGTCCATCTTTGCTTATCTTTATATTAAACTCTCCACTCGAAAGTATGTTTCCCTTTGACTTTGCAACATCGATGAAGTTACTTGCCCCAATTTTTAAACTGAATAAGATAAGCAATGCCAATATTATATATGCAACTCTTTTCTTCATAGTAGAGCACCTCAAATAATTATCATGTAAAGTAACAAAATCAATCCTTATAAACATTACTACAATAAAGTTGAAATATAATAAAATATAGAATCATTCAATTTTAACTTTAAGTTCTTCGGCAAACCAATTAACATGCTGTGGGAATGGTATCTCAATCCCTGCTTCATCAAGAGCTTTCTTAACCTTCTTTAGAATTTCAATTCTAACATCAAACCACTTTTCGCTGGGGGCCCAGGCCCTAATCGCAAGGTTAACGCTACTATCGCCAAGTTCTTCAACGAAGATAGTAGGCTCAGGTTCCGCTAGTACGTATGGAATCTCATCCAACGTCTTCCTTATAATCTCAACGGCCTTGTCAACGTCATCCTTGTATGATATACCAACGACGACATCCACCCTTCTAGCTGGATATTTAGCGAGGTTCTTTATCTCGCTATTAAAGAGCTTCTCATTAGGTATCCTTACAAGGAGGCCATCCCAGGTCCTTATCCTAGTCGAGAATATCCTTATGTCATGCACGACTCCCGAGTATCCAGCTACCTCGATGGGATCCCCTATCTCCAAAGGTTTGTCAAAGTACATAAATATTCCCGAGATCAGATTTGAGATAACGGTTTGGGCGGAAAAACCTAGAACAATACCTGTAATACCTGCAGCGGCAACTATCGTTGTTAATTTACCAGTAAATCCAGCAACGTTCAATGCCAAGAAAAAAGCTAGAGTTATCAATGTGTAATAGAACAGCTTAGCCTTAATTTGAGCTTCGGCCCCTCCCTTTACTACCCAATAATTCTGAACTTTTTTACCCAGTAAATAAGATATGTAGAATAGCAAAATCCCAGCTATTAAGGAACTTACCTTTGCCCCATATATCGTGAATTCTAAAATTCCCAAGGTGTCAAGAGCGGCTAGTATGGAAACTATAACGATGAATCTCCAGAACAGCTTTGCGGTATCCTCGTTAAAAACCCACACATACTTGGTACTTCTCGAGAGCTTGAGTATCCAAACTCTCACGAGACCAGCTATCACGATACCTCCTATTAGGGTTGCAATGGCCTTTAAGATTTCCTGTGTTGTAAATTGCATAGTCACCACCTCATCCTAAATCTTAAGCTCTTTTCTTCTCCAGTAGACACTAAGTTTGGAAGCGGAGCTTCTCCGGTATTTATAACGTTTATATCTTCCTGAATTTCAACCCTTATCAATGGATAAAAGGCTTTATCCTTCGAATAGTACATAAGATCCAACATTGGAAAGACTATCCTGTCGATAAAGCCCCAATCTTCTCCCTTATTAACGATTTTCACTTTTAAGTTGCCAAGGCCATTTGGTTCGTTACCTATGTAGCCCGTGCAATACCTGACTATTACCCCGTTCTCAAGGGTTCCATAAAGCGCGTATTTTTCCCTTCCAATACCAAAACGATCTATTTCGGAGTCTCCAACTTTAACGCTGACTTCGACTGGTACCTGAATGAACCCTTCAATGCTCTTTCCAGGGGCAAGAGCTATTGGTCTCTTCAACTTTACCATCATTAATTTAACTCCATATCCCCTGGCCGGGGCTGGAAGAATCTGAAGGTAATCACCAACGATAACCCTCTCGACATCTCGTCTAAGATATAAGAAGTAATCTCCCTCCTCTTTTATTGAGATGAGCTCGTTACCCATCTTAATTTCCAAATTGGTCAACTTAATTTTTCCAAACATGGGTATATAATGGATCATCAACCTTATATATTCTCTCCCTTATACAATTTCCCGATGCTACTTGAAGTCGCAACGTACTCCCCTCTAGATCCCCCAAAGTTTCCAAAATTTAAAATGGCAAAATTTAAAATAGACAGAAACACTTTAGTCTTCCAAATTAAGCCCATGGGAGAGATCTCGATTAACATAAGGGATATAAGAAAGATAGAGGGTAAGATCTTGGACTTCTTCGATCCTCCTAGGAAGGGAATCGAAATAGAGCTTACTAACATAAGGATTCTAATAACTATAGGAGATAATCCTCTAGCCTATAGCAAGGAGACACTACTTAACTTTCTCGCAACCTTATACTCCACCCTATTGAATGGAGCATTCATAGAGTATGAAAGACAATATGGAACATTAAAGGTTATCAAGAAAGTTGATAACGGTTATGAATTAGCCTTAATTACAGAGAAGAAGATAATTCCAGTTAAAGATTGGAAAAAAGTTGAAAATCCAGAAATAAAGACCAGGGTTAGGGAATTTTTAGAGCTTCTTAATTTTCTTACCCAAGAGGAGCAAGAGCAGTAAAAATCCCGGACCACATACCTTTTTCGGAATTACATTATCTTCATTTAAGGCCATTAATATGTTACTCCCAGTTCCTACGAATATCATATCATCTCCAGTTGCTAAGCTCCTCACGTATCCCGTTGAGATCCTATTGATGATCTTTCCATTCCTGGGGTTAATAACGTAAAGGTCACCAACGCTGTATATCGTGCCGTTCTTTTCAACGAATTTTCCTCCCCCTGCTAGTAGTTTCCCTTTGTAAAGCTTAAGAACTTTTATTCTATAGGGAAAATTAGTCTCCCAGAGTTTTTTTCCATTTCTTAAGTCTACAGCGGTTACCTTTTTTAAACCAGAGATGTAAGCAATGTTTCCATTTATTAATATATCTTCCACGTAAAACATGGACATGTTAAGCAGGACTTTACCTTTAGGATTTATCACCAGAAGATTACCCGTGCTATTATAACCGGTACCAACGACGGCATTATTCTCCCATACCTCTAGATCCCTAACCCATTCTCCCAGGTTTACCTTCCAAAGGATCTTACCATCCTTAGATATTCCAATTAACTCACCGAATTTAAGCTTACCAACGTAGCCTGAAGGGTAGCCTGTACCTACGTATACTATTCCGTTCCCAACCCTAATTCTTCCCGGCATTTGGGTTAAGTTAACGGACCAAACTTTACTCATATTTGGGAGGTAAACCTTAACTACACTACCCTTCATTTCACTTCCCGTGAAGACATCACCGGAGGCTAAATACGCGTAGTTTCCTTTAAGGTCGAAGTCATATAACTTGTACCTTGTTAGATACCTGGATATATAGCTTCCATTCTTGTCTACCTCTAGTAGGCCTCCCATACTCCCTATCAGAAGTTTGTCATTCCAAAGGGAAAGCTTAGTTACGAATCCGGAGTCTATTTCCCAGAGTTTTGTACCATTTTTTGTAAAGGCCCCTGTAGTTCCTAGGTAATAAATTCCAATCAAACCTCCCGTTGAGTTGGCCACCATCCTGTAGGAGCATGATGCATATACCGTCGAATTCTCAGCTATGATAGCTTCTATGCTCTTCTGGTACTTCACATCACTACACAGTTGACCGTTCCATGCTGAAACTGCTGGTGTCAAAGCAATTAGGAAGATAAAAATTAACAAGGACAAGTTCTTCATCGCAACTCACCTCCTTATACCTCTATTCTTTCTTCATTCGAGTACAATACAACCCTTTTTCCAGAGTCAAGGACTTCTAGTACCTTGGGAACCTTAATTCTCTTATCCCCTTCCAGGATGTACACTTCCCTAGGTTTACCTTTGATCTCAATTATCTTCAAATCTTCATCTCCCCCTTCCGGTATTATCTCCACGATATCCTCCTTGACCCTAACTTCACTTCTCTCCTTTGTTATAACCCTTATAATTGTAGAGGTTTCCTTTTCCTCCTCTTCTTCAAGCATTGAGAAGGTAAATGATAAGAGCAAGAGTAAGAGAACCCCTAAGAATATTGAACCTTCATGAAATTCTTTTAAACGGATCATTAAAAGGGAGGCAAAAAAGGAAATTAGTATTACAAAGGAGGAAAATAGGATGCCCAAATTTAGCTCCCTCCAATCAACACCTATCTTAACATAACGTGAGTACGTATCAACGACAAAAGAGAAAGCCAAAAGAAGTAGAAGTGCCAAGATACTGAGATCTGAAACCTTACCACTGAATATACTCGTAAATAGGATGCTCAAGTCTCCAAAGATATTAGAATTCTGGAATATCCAAACGAGGAAGTAGAGGATAAACGGAACTGAGGAGATTGCAACAAGTGAAGAATCAGAAAGAAGAAAGTTTATTCCTATCATGGCAAATATTAGAAATATAAACGTTTCTGGAGGCATTTTTATCTTTAAGATAATTAAGCCAAGCTTAACAAGATCCAATAATGGGGTTATGGAGAACGTAAACTTTAGCATCCCATATGTAACTAATGTAACTATAAGGCCCCTCAGGATCTTTATCATTACAGAACCCCCACGATCTTTCCAATTATTTCCATAGTGCTATATTTAGAGACATCCCAGGGAATAACTCTAGCTCCTAACTTTCGATAGAGGGCTAACTTTTTTAGGTTAATAAGGGGACAGATGTCTTCTGAAAGCTTGCAGTAGACGGAAACATCTACTATTAGGGTATTTCTGTTCTTACCAATTTTCTTGATTTCTTCCACTACCTCAGGGATTACATTAGTTATTATCACTACCTTGGGATTAAATTTCCTCAGGAGTATTGCCGATTTCTTGAAAGCTTCTTCAAATGTCTCTTCCTTTCTATACTCTGAGGCGATGAGGGCCTTGAGTATCGTATCCCTATGGGAAAGGGAGGATGAGGGAGTTACCATCTTACCTTGGCCAATTATGTAGAGACCAACATTGCTTCCCCTTCCCAGGAGGTATATCGAAAGGGCGTAAGCGAGTTCTATTCCATACTCAAGTGGATTCTCCACTATAGAGCCCACTTCCTCCCCCATTCTTGCATCCAGGAATAGTATTATCGTATCCTGCCCTTCCTTCTCATATTCGTTTACCAACAACTTCCCGGTTCTCGCGGTAGCCTTCCAGTTTATTACCTTAAAAGGATCCCCGGGCTTGTACTCCCGTATCTCCTTAAACTCTAACGTAGTAACCCCACTTAATGATTTAGAAATCTGCGAGCGTTGACTTTCAAGAGCCCTCCAGGATCTTACCCACCTAGTAATGCCAATCTTGGGAAGAACTACAATTTCATTGACTCCTCCGTAAAGGCCCCACTTCATTGGATGGATCCTTAGAAAGTGGAGTGATATTATTTCCGTCTTCGGAATCTCATAAACACCTCTTTTTAAGGGGAGAAGCTTGTAAGAAAGCTGAAAACTTCTCCTTCCTGGGTACGTAAAGAAGTAACCAACGTTACTGCCAGAACTTGTCATAAAAGCCTTTGGAATGTTTTCCCTCACCATCACCAATCCTATCCCTCTACCCACCCTCACTCTCACTAAGACCTCTATTTCATTTCCTACGAAGGTTTGGGCTTTTTCAATTTCCCTCTCAACCTCAAAATCACCAGGGGCATCAAACAATAGCCCCATGATTAGAAGGAGAAGGGGAAAGACAGCTAGCTTGCCTGGAACTCCAAATATGAGGGACATCACGATGAACCAAAGGAACAGGGTCACGAAAAAACTAGCACCCTTCATATCCTCCATCCCTCAATACCTTATATCCTTAGGTACGGGAACTTCTTCAAGGACTTCCCTTATGATTTCCTCCGCTATTCCTCTTTCCAGCGAGTACTCTGGTTTTAGGACTATTCTATGAGCAAGGGCTTCCACTGCAAAGTATTTTACATCATCAGGGATAACATAACTTCTTCCTTCGATAAATGCATTAGCCTTTGCTAACTTCATTAGGGCGAGTCCTCCCCTCGGGCTAGGGCCGGCCTCAATCCTTTCATCCTCCCTTATCCTTCTAACAAGCCTGACTATATACCTCAAGATGTCATCATGAATAATAACACCCCTCTCAACCTCCTCCTGCATCCTAATGAAGTCCTCTCTAGATATTATTGGGGATATATCACTCGTCGGGTCATCTTTTCCCCATCTAAGCCTTGCCTTTAGAATCTCAAGCTCATCCTCTTCATTCCTCGGATAGCCAATGTTAAGCCTTACCAAGAACCTATCGAGCTGGGCCTCTGGTAAGGGGTACGTCCCCTCAAGTTCCAGAGGATTTTGAGTTGCTATTATAAAGAAAGGCCTCTCAAGCTTAAATGTTTCTCCCTCTATTGTGACCTGCCTTTCCTCCATGGCCTCAAGTAAAGCAGACTGAGTCTTTGGAGGAGCCCTGTTTATCTCATCAGCTAAGAGTATGTTCGTAAATATCGGCCCCTTTACAACCTCGAATGCTCCTTTTTCCGGTTTCCAGACCTTTGTCCCTATAATATCCGCGGGTAAAAGGTCTGGGGTAAACTGAATTCTCTTGAATTTTAATCCCAGGATCTTAGCGAAGGCCTTAGCCAATAAGGTCTTTCCCAGTCCAGGATAGTCTTCAAAGAGGATATTCCCATTAACCAGGGCAACCGCCAAAACCTTCCTTATAACATCCTCATGCCCAATGAATATATCTCCGATAGCCTCAATTATCTTTTTAACTTCCCCTCTCATCCATTCATCCTCCTAAAAACTTCCTCAACTATTTTCTTTCGCCTTTCAATTTCTTTCTTTTCCATGAGTCTAATGAACCAGGATGGAGATAAAACTGAATACTTCCTTCCTTCATAATTAACTATGGGGGCTATAATTTCCTCGATCTTATTTAAGCTTAAACCGGACTTTATCCCGTAGTAAGTTAGGAATGCAACGATCTTCTCTTTCTTTCCATGGAGGATAAAGTCGTCAAGGGCCAATTTTGCTTCCCTGTATATTTCATCCACCGATACATTAAGTCGAACTTCATGTTTCAACCTCCCAACAATAACTTCCTCTTTAGCTTTCTTAGATGGAATGGAAGTTACAATTAAGCCAGTAATTCCCAGGATTAAAAGCAGTGAGATTGAGTTTATCGCAAAACCTAGGTACCCTTTAAATGGATTAACTTTTATGATTCCCAGTAAACCTCCAATGATGATCATCCCCTTCAAGTTCTCTGTGAAATACCTACCATGTAAAATTCTAAATCCCTCAAGGCTTGCAAATCCATAGCCTAACCCCGAGAATATCGCAAGGTACTTGAAGATGGGGGAAAGTGGATATACCAGATTTGAGAGGGCCAGGAACACCATAATAATCCCAACACCTTGAACTACCTGAATTAAGGGCTCACCAAATTTATAGGAGCTCAAAAACAAAGTTAAGCCTGCTCCTATGATTCCTACATCGATCCTAGAAAAGTCATAGGGGAAGTAATAAAGGAAAAAGAATACTGCCAGAGAGATTGCAAGATATTTAAACTCCATTTTAATGAGCGAAATTATTTCCCCGAAGGCTAGAAATACCAGTAGGGCAATGATACTGTCAGATATTACATCTAGCCATGGAACGTTTACGAGGATGTACTTAACTAGAACAATTGAGATTAGGTAAAATGCTACGGAGATTATTTTATTCCTTAGTTTTGCCTGCATTTGTGCGCTTACCTCCCACGAGTTTTATGAAGGTCTTAAAATCGTTAAAAGATAAACTTACATTCCCATACCTAGCCTTCTCAAAAATTTCCGTTAGAACGCTCTTTCCAAGAATTTCCCGAACGGTCTTTCCTGGAGCTCCATCATATTTTTCGAGGAATATCTTCACCACGGCATCATTTAAACTATCTACAACGAGAATTTTCTTTTCAGAACCTTTTATCCCCCATTTCATCGTTTGAACCCTATAAACTCCCGGTGAGAGCTTAACCCTAAATTCTCTTCCCTTTCCAACGAACTTCCCATTTATAAACAGACTAGCAGGCTTACTTAAAATAATTCTAATCTCATCCTGGGATGTATAAACTGGAGGATCCCTATCGAGATTAATATCCACAGCCATCAGTAATTTTAAGCCCTTAATTCCGAAATATGTGCCGAGGAGAATTGTCAATACTAGTAAAGCGTAAATATAAAGCGGAAATCTAAGGACTCTTATGTAGAAGGGGTAAGATACGAATCCGTTCTGCATTATAATGAGAAGATTGGCCGGATACTTCCCGGGCTTCTTAAATGAAATTGTGAATTCAGCTACTCCCCTTTCATTTGTCACGTTACTTTTACTTACATTTCCAACTTGGAAAATTACCTTGGCCCCAGGAATAGGTTCTTCCACTGGAGAGAGCACTTTAACCCGTATTGTTTTACTTTTATTGGAAACTAAAATTGTCCCACTTACTCTAATTATGATCCTGGGTTTAACGAACACAGCGATCCTTTTAATCTCGGTCCCATTATAAAAGAAGCTGAATCTGTACAAACCCTCGCTATCCCTCCTAGTTGGAAAGCTAATTCTAAATTCCCCATTTCTAATTTCCACAATCCTCTTCCCAAGTTTGCTCTCGACAACTAATGTTCCTGAGGTAATCCCATAAACTTTTCCAAAAATTTTGATATCCTCCCCACCTTTCACGGAAACTGGATAGTCAAGTTTCAATTTTAGTGCTAGAAACCTCCAGGTAACATTTGAAGGTTCAGAAAGCTCATCTCCAGGATATATAACTTTCATCTCATGAAATCCAGGTGTTAAAACCTTAATATACCCTTGAAACATTCCATTGGCTTCCGTTAGGAGAACCCTAGCTATATTACCATCCAAGTAAACGTAGACTTTCCTATTTCCAAGGGCTTTCCCAGAGTTTGTGACTAAAATTCCCCTGATCTTCACCAAACCTACAGATGTTACGTTAAACTTGTTGGCGAGGATCTTTGATCTTGCGATTACCTTAATTTTAGGATCACTAACGGAAGGAAGGAAGAAGGAATATCCCGCATAAACTGCAACAAGTTCATACTCACCCGTCTTATTAAGAACGCATCTAACAGTAAACTTTCCATTCCTAACCTTTCCCTCCCCTATCTTTATCCCAGGTTTTCTCTTATCCGTTCTCGCTTCTACAATAACTTTTCCCCCATCAACTTTCTCTCCATTTTCTGAAGTAACTACTCCCTCAATCAGGAACTTCTCACCCTCTTCAACTCTACTTGGCCATTTTAGAATCCTCACGTAGGTTTTTATCCCCACCTTAACGTGAACGGTATAAATTGTACTTCCAACAGCTATTTCCACAGGATAATCGCCAACATCCTCCCCATACACTTTAACCTCATATCCAAAATCCCTCTTCATTAAGATATAGGGAAGCTCAGATCTTACCGAAACCTTTTCCTGGGTTATAACCTTTATGCTCCCGTACCCTCCTTTGGTTATGGTTAGATTTTTAGGAACTATAACAACAGAAGGTACCCAATTGATTATTTTCTCAAAGATATTATTCCCAACCCTAACCGTGATCTTTTCTGGACTAGATATATTTAAAGGAACCAATACCTGCGTTCCATTAACCTTGATCCTCATATTCTTTGAATACGTTGTAATCTCTATGGTGTCATTTAACGCCCTGGAAAATGTTATGGAGAGGGTTCCATTTGGAAGAATCGTCAAATTGGCCTCCAAAGGCTCCTCCTTTTTAGTCTTTGGCTTTTCACTACGCCTATAACCAGTTGCATCTATAGGAATCCATCCAACACCCTTTAGGTAGATCTCGGCCCATGCATGGGCTTGCTTGGCCCTAACAATTTGTTCCCCAGGAATAGGATCGATCTTATATCCAGTTACCAGTCTAGCGGGAATGCCAGCGATCCTCGCAAGAATAACGAAAGCGGTGTTAAAGTCCAAGCAGACTCCCCTCTTAGTATAGAATAGGAACCATTCAACTGGATCTATCCCAGGTATAGGAGGAATTGGATTCTCATCGTATATGTAGTTCTCCAGCAAATAGTTCCTTATAGCGAGGGCCTTTTCGTAAGGTGTCTTAGCATTCCTAGTAATATTAAAGGCAAGCTCATAAACCCTATTACTCAATTTTGGAACTTGAAGGTAATCCCTAAGATTTTCATCTGTGGGTAGCTTTTTAAGGACATCCTGAGGGAAATCATATTTAACAACGTCGAAGGAATAGCTCCTAACAGGATAATTAACGGGCCTAAAGAGTGAGAATTCTAGATAGTAATAGTATGGAATCGAAATGGACGTCGTATACAAGGTTGTGTACAGATTTCCGGAGATAAGAGGATACTCCAGCTCTATTGTTACATGATCCCTAACTTCCCTATGTGGAACTGATGGTTTTTCGATTAAAATTCTTCGGGAGACATTCGACTCCTTACCCTTCCATCTCCCCCCTTCATAGGTAACGTAAACGTTCTGTCTCAAATACTCCACGACTCCAACTCTTTGCCTAACTTTCATAATTGGAGTGTTGTTGAGGAGTAAAGCTGAGTATATGTTCTCACTTACATCGAGCTCATTGATACTTTTAGCTCTGGACTCAAGCCCTTTAAATGATAAAATAGGCTGATAAGAAGAAAACGTGAGTGAAAGGCCGACGATTGCCAGGATTATTATCGAAATTATTTTCCTCTTCATAATGCTGACACGTTGAACAGTGATTCCATGATATGTCCAAATATATAGCTTAAAAATGCCGCCCCCAGCCCGGTAGTAACCATTTCGATGACCTTCTTCCTAATAGAAATTCCTGAGATTAAAGAGATCGAAGTAGCGACTATCGCAAGGGCCAATCCCGCTAAGGTTACCGATATAGGTAAAGCCCTAAGAGACGTTGATGCAAAGAAATAAGGAGTTACTGGAAATGCAACTCCAAAAAGATATGCAATACCCGTATAAAGGGCGGCCCTAAACTCGTTTTCTTCTTCCTCGGGGACTAGTAACTTTATTATGGCTTCCTCTTTTTCCAGGAGTTTTTCACTAACTTCCCTTGCTATCTCCTCGGGAAGACCTCCCTCAACCAATTTCTCATACAGCTCCTCCTTAGCTTTCTCGGGGGAAACTTTAAACAATATCTTCGTTCTCTCTCTAATCGCTTCACTAACTTGCCTCTGACTCCTAACTGAAATCAAAGCCCCAATTCCCATGGATAGAGCGCCTGCGACTCCCACGATTAGGCCGCTAATTCCCACGAGCCTTGGAGAGTTAGGGTAAACCGCTGACAGACCTGTAACTGCACCCAGAATTTCAACGAGACCATCGTTCATCCCTAGGACGAAGTCCCTGATATTTTCCACGTGGAATAACTTTTTGCTCTCAGAAAAGAACTTTTCATGCTCAAGCTCATCGATTATTATACCTCTGAGCCCTTCAAATTCCTCTTCAGTTATCTCGTCCGAGAACTCTCCAAAGAATTTAAAGTACTTCTGAATTGCACTATTTTCTCCCATTTCAAGCATTGAAACGACCATTGCAGGTCCAAAGAGTTTGCGCAATAGTTTTACAGTAAAAAACGTTAATTTTTTGATCCTTGGCTTTTTCGGCTTTACACCTCTCCTCACCAGGAAATCGTGCCAGAATTTGGCATGTTTAGCTTCCATTCTAGACAATCTCAAAAACTCTTCTTTAATCTCCTTATTTTTTTCATATTTAGCAAGCTCAGCATAAAGGACTGAGTCAGAGTACTCATCATTGTAAAATTCCTCGGCTATCTTTATTGCACTACTCATATCTTTACCCCTAATAACAATAGTAGCATGTAATTAAAAACTCCTTCCCTAATGAAAAATTAAAGGTTAGGTTACAAGCTTTTCAAGCTCATCCAGCTCAATGCCCCTCTTGATCTCTAAAGCGATCCTCCTCCCAGTGCTCATCGGACTCCTCCACAGTGAATTCCCGTAGGGGTGACCCATCGACATGTGAATATTAGTTCCTCCCCCCGTCCTTGGGGCTACGTCGAAAATGTAAAAGTTCAAATCCTTGTCAACTACCGTTTGAAGGGTGAATGGCCCTATAATCCCCGGGGGATAGTACTTCTTAGTAGCCTCTACGTATTTCTCGGCCATGTCGAAGACCTTTTCAAGAAGGCTCTCTCTTAACGTTGCGGATGCATGGCCGCATACGGTATATTCAGGCTCGAATTGATGCTCAGGCAACGTTAGTTGTTGGGCAGCTGGAAGTCTAACGTGTCCATCCAAGCTCGTTTCAAAGCGCCAATCAACCCCTAAGAGTTCAATCTCCTCATCTATTGGCGAATAGAAGAAGTCAAAGTTGAAGACTGGCCCGATTATGTAGCGCTCTATCCTAGCCTTATCAAGGTCTTCCCTCGTTATAACACCAAGTCTTATTAACCTCTCGGATTTCTCCTTAAATTCTTTGTAGCTTGCAGCGGTGAAGAATCCTCTCTCGAGCCTCTTCTTTGCATGAGGAAGCTTCACCATAACTAGGCCAACATCATCTATCTCCTCCGGTTTAACTTCCTCTGGATAAGGAAGTCCTGCTTTCTCAAGTAGCCAGTAGTAACTCTTTTCTTCCCTCCTCTCCTCGGTTCTTAGCAGAGATCTAGTGCCAAACATCGGAACTTTGAACTCATTTTCGACCTTATCTATTCCCGTATAAACAACAAAAGATCTGTTCGGAATGAAGATAACGTTCCTCTTTATTAGTTCCTCCTGGATCTCTATTATTTGGGCGAATTTATCCAGGATAATAACTTCATCTATGAAACCTTTTGTGAGGTTATCTTTGGTTTTCCTTAGCTTGAAGTATTTAGCGTAAGTCCTATGCCTCCCCCTTTGAGCCACGACTAAAACGGGAAATCCCTCTTCCTTAGCTCCATCCGCTATATCCAAAGCTGAGTGACTCCCAATTACACCGATTGTAATCTTATCCTTGTCGTACTTCTCCAATATGGAAAGTATCTCTTCCCTATCAATCATATAAATCACCTCAACATAAATTCGGCTCAAATTCCTTTCCCAACTTTTTCATTATCTCAATCCTCTTCTCAACGCTTTCCCTAGTTCCAACATCCTTCCTGTAGAATATTGGCCCTTTGACGTAGCTAACGCCATTTTCGGCGATCCTCTCAGCCTCCTCCAAAGAATCCGCTACACCGACTATGGCTAAAGCCCTCGAACCGAGAAGGGTTAAATTCTCATCGACTGCTGCGTATATGATTTTAGCACCTTCATTTTTTATCCCCTCCTCATCAACTTCTATCCTAATTCCCTTAATGGGATCCTGGGGATAACCTTGAGGGGCTATGTACTTCACCACGGTGGCCTTGTTAAGGAACTTAGCTTTCCTCAAGCTACCCTCAACTATTCCCTTGGCTATCTCAAGGAGGTTATCATCCAAGACTGCAAGAACGTTTATTGCCTCTGGATCGCCAAAGCGAGCGTTGTACTCTATCAGAACGGGTCCTTCCCCACTTAGCATAAACTGTCCATAGAGTATTCCCTTGTATGGATAACCCTCTTTTCTCATTGCCTCAATTGTTTCTTCAAGGGTCTTAAGGGCCCTTTCAAAATCTCCTTCAGTTATAAACGGTAATAGATGATTTGAGCAGGAATAAGAACCCATACCCCCAGTTATCGGCCCCACATCCCCCTCATATGCATGAGGATAGTCCTGGACTAGGGGCATGGGGATTACCTTTTTACCATCCGTAAAGACTTGAAGCGTGAACTCAACACCATCCGTCCTTTCCTCTATCAAGACTTTACCATCTTTCCTTATTATATGCTCGGCATACTCTTTTGCCTCCTCATTATCTTTAAGCTGATAACCAACTACCTTGACCCCCTTTCCTCCAGTTAAGCCAAGTGGTTTAACAACTACAGGCTTTCCATATTCATCTATCCATTTCCTCATCTCCTGGACGTCGTCGAATATCCTAAACATTTTCCTCCCTGGGATATTGTTCCTCTCCATGAATTCCCTAGCCCAGGCCTTATTGGTTTCTAATCTTGCAGCTTCTCTAGTAGGTCCAACCGCTGGAATACCCTCCTCTTCCAAGGCATTAACTATACCAGCTTCCAAAGGAGCTTCAGGACCTATGAAGGCTAACTCAATTCCCCACTTCCTTGCAAACTTTATTACATCCTCAACATTGGTCTCCTTAGCCAGTCCATAATCTTTTGCAAGTCTCATCAAGCCGGGATTTCTATGGTTGGAAACTACGTAGAGCTCGGCCCCTCCCTTAACTAGCGCTTCCCCTATTGCGTGCTCCCTTCCGCCCCCTCCTACAAGAAGAACCTTCACTTTATATCACCATATTTAAGTCAAAATTATAAGGTATTAATGGTTTTTGTTTACATAAACGTGTTAACAAAAAAGTTAATTACTAAATAAAGTAGTGTCCACCTACACAAAACTGATTTATATTTTCAAAATGTATCTTTAACCAGGTGACTCTCCTATGGGCATAATAGAGGAGTTGGTGAGTTCTATTCCCGAGGGGGGCATTCTTGCAATAATTCAAAAAGAATTAGAGTCAGAAGGAGATAGGTTTGGCCTTCTAGTATTAAAGCACTTACTAGAAAATGAGAATAATGTTTTCTTATTCCTTTATGAACCACTAAGGACATTCATGACAAATATGGAGAATCTCGGGATCAACGTTGACGAATACTTAGGGGAAAATCTCATGATATTTGACGTCTTTGGAAGCATGAATAAGATAGAAAGGAAAATTAAGGGAGTTTATAAGCTCTCGGGCTACTTAGATGACGTGGTATTCGTGAGTAAACTAAAAGAGTGGGCCATTAAAACTCTAAAAACAACCAACATTGCCAATTTCTGGTTTTTCACATACCTAAGCTCAGGGATATGCAAGCTCTTTTCAAATCCCTTATTGACTTACAAACTTATATGGGCCTTAAGGGAAGAGATCCTAAAAGGATACAGACCAAAAACGATAATAACGTACTCCCAGCTTGAGTGTCCGATACTTGAGGAGACGGTATATTTAGCCTCCGATATAGTTCTTGAAACCAGGATAATTAATGGGAAGAAGGTTGGAATTATAACTAAGGGGCCCAATGAGAATTTAATTTTTGAACTATTTAAGGAGGTTTGAAAATGATATCCTGGGAGATAGAGGAACTTGATAGGGAAATTGGAAAAATAAAGAAGCATTCACTAATATTGATACATGAGGAAGATGCATCCTCTCGCGGGAAGGATATTCTATTTTACATACTTTCAAGGAAGCTCAAAAGTGATAATTTAGTTGGCATGTTTAGCATTTCGTATCCACTACAATTGATAATAAGGATCCTATCAAGATTTGGAGTAGATGTAATTAAATATTTAGAGAACCACAGACTGGCAATAGTGGACACTTTTGGTAGCTTCCATGGAATTAAAGCAACCATGCCAGGAGTTTGGTACTTGGAAGGGATGCTATCTTCAGAAACGCTCCCCATAAAATACGCAAAGGCCGTTGAGGATCACAAAAAGGTATGGATGGATTTAAATCTCTTCGAAGGAAGGGAACTTTACGGATTTGCAATATCAATGTCTGGATACCTTGAAGTCTTTACGCCTGAAGAAACCCTTAGGTATCTAGAGACCTCGGCCGAGGTTAGGTACGGTCATCCAGCTTATAAGAAGTATCCAAGGGGAACCAACTTCTGGCTGTGGGAGGGAGTAAAAGATAAAAGAGTTCTCCTCTCCGTATATAGGAGAGCAGATTACGTGCTGAAAACGAGAAGCTCTCTGGGAGAAAACGGAATAAAGAGAGAGCTACTTGTCATAAAGACACCCAAGCCTATAGAGGAGCTCGTTAGGTTTGAATATGAATTCAAGGGAAATGAGCCCAAGTTGAGGAGAGTCGATTAGCACATATATGTAGAAATATTCGAAGAAACTTTTTAAATATTGACATTAAATTGCTAGGGTATCCCAGGGATAGCTAGAAATCTCAAATGTGGTGATAAGCATGAAAAGTGAAAAGCCACTCGTTGGAATTATAATGGGTAGTGACTCTGATTTACCAGTAATGAAAGAGGCCGCAAGGATTTTGGAAGAGTTTGGGGTTCCGTATGAGATAACGATAATATCGGCCCATAGGACTCCAGAGAGAGCTTATGAATACGCAAAGAAAGCGGAGGAAAGGGGAATAGAAGTAATAATAGCTGGAGCTGGAGGAGCGGCCCACCTCCCAGGGATTATTGCATCACTAACGGTTCTACCCGTTATTGGAGTGCCAATAAAGAGTAAAGCCTTGAATGGTCTCGACTCCTTGTTATCGATAGTTCAAATGCCAAGTGGGATCCCGGTTGCTACCGTAGCTATAGATAACGCGAAGAACGCTGCACTTTTAGCCCTGAGGATCCTGGGAATAAAATACCCCGAGATCAAAGAAAAGCTTAGAAGGTACATGAAAGATATGAAAAGGAAAGTCGAAGAAAAGGCAAAAAGATTAGAAGAGATGGGATGGGAAAGGTATCTATCGGAGTAAGTGCTTCCTTTTTTCATAATTTTGATCGTGCCAGTCGCTACTCCTCGTTCTCAGCTCAATCATGTGAGCTACCATTTCAGCTTTCCTTTTCGCAACCTCAACATCCTTATCCCAGGCTAGAGCGATACCCAGTCTTCTTCCAACGTAAGCTTCAGGCTTACCGAAAAGCCTCACCGTTGCGTTTGGAACGCTTAGAGCTTTGACTAATCCTCTGAATCTAGGTGAATACCCTGAAACCTTTGCCTTTATAACGTGAGTTGCAGCAGGTATAAGCATCGGGAAAAGCCTATAGCCATCTACCCACTCCCCTGGGATTGGAAGCCCAAGAACTGCCCTTAAGTGAAGGGCAAACTCAGAGAATCCTGGAGGATGAGAAGCCAAAGTTACCATTCCAGTATCATGAGGCCTTGGAGAAACTTCATTCGCCCAGACTTTATCCCCCTTAACAAACATCTCAACACCGAAAATCCCTAAGCCTCCAAGAACATCTGTAATCCTCTTCGCTATCCTGTAGACCTCCCTTTCAGCTTTCTCACTAATCTCGGCCGGTTGCCAGCTTGCGTGGTAATCACCATCTATCTGGTAATGGCCAACGGGCTTTGGGAAAGTAGTCACGATCTCCCCATTCTCATCAAAATGTCTAACGGCTAATTCCGTAACCTCCACGTCAAAGTCTATATGTTCCTCAACTATTATCTTCTCTGCACTACCTCTCGCTTTAGTCTTTGCTTCTTCCCAGGCTTTCGGAATGTCCTCGGGCCCCTTGACGAAGTACGATCCCTTTCCCGAGGAGCTCATTATAGCCTTTGTGTGGCATGGATAACCGATCTTTTCACAGGCCTCATAGAGTTCATCAAGGGTTGTAGCGTACATATACCTGGAAGTAGGAACCTTTGCTTCCTTCACAAGGGTTTCCCTAAGCCTCTCCCTGTGCATAGCTATCCAGGTAGCTCTTGCATTTGGAACTACAAAATAACCATCCTTCTCGAATTCGAAGAGGGCATCTAGATTTATCGCCTCTATCTCGGGGATAATTGCATCGGGCTTTTCCCTTTCAACGACGCTCCAAAGGAAATCCTTATCCATCATGTTCCCGACGTAACTCCTGTGGGCAACTTGCATAGCTGGAGCGTTAGCGTAGCGGTCAACGGCTACAACCTCAACGCCTAGTCTTTGGGCTTCAATCGCTATCTCCTTTCCAAGCTCACCACTCCCTAAAAGGAGGATCTTTTGGGCTGAATCCGTAGTTGCAGTTCCAAGTTCATCTCTAAGCTTTATCATAACCACCACCCCTAATTGACGTATAAATGTTAAAATTTAAATTATATTTAAGCCTTTTTAACATAAATATGTTTAAATGATGGACTATCCATTCTTGTCAAGAAAATTTCTCAATTTTCTTCTTTTCAAGTGAATAGGGATGGAAAAATATCCCCAGCATTTTATCTGACAAAGAGATTTAGCTTCTAATTCTCTTGCTTGTGTTAAGAACAGGCTGTTATAAATGGAGATATTATAATCTATAGCAATTTCCAGAGCTTCCTGCAGGTATTTCTGACCCCGGCTTTAATATTATCACTTCCATGAGCTTCTCCATCTGCTTGTAAAGTTCTAGAGCCTCATTATTACCTTACATTTGTGGTTTCAATGATTAACATGTCAACTGCATGTGGTTCCAAGCGTGGACTTTTTCCCAGCTTTCTTCCTTATATTAAAACGAGGAATCAATGACTATCACGATCCTCCCTCACCAACTTTGTGCTGTTCCCTTTGGTGCAGTAGGTAAGGTTTAAATTCTACCTCGGACGACTTGACAGAGTTCTAATAAGACTCTAAGAGAAGTGAAAGGCCAACTCTTATTTTTTTAAGCTCGCGAAGGATTAGATATAACCCCCATTTTTAAAACTTCCCTTTTCTTATGATTTCAAAAAGCTCTCCCGTCGTGAAGATTTTAACCTTTTTCTGATTGTAAAGCTTTTTATCATAGCTCCAGATTCCGGCGTTAATTTTCAAGGCAAGTGCAAAGTAAGGAGCATCATCTCTATCAATCTCCCCCACAATTTTCAAGGCTTCTTCCATCTTATCAATATATAAGCTTCTTTTGGAAGAACCTTCACATTCCCAAGCAGGAGGTTTAAAATGACCTTAAATTCTTCTTCATTGACCTTAGCTTTTTCATGATTTCTCCCTTGTGCTCTTCAAGTTCATCTAGAAGATACGCTGGTGAGTAGAAATTTATGAACGGAAAAAGGAGAATCTTCCGGGTTACAGAATCCCTTTTGAATGCAGAAATAATCACGTTAGCATCAACGACAACTTTCATACTTCATGCCTCTTCGCGATCTCTCTCTTTATTTTTTCAGCCAGTTCACTAACGTCATCATCTGTAAGTTCCGAATTCTCCAAGAGCTTGTCCAAGAGCTCAAGCTTCCTCGCATACTCCCACATTGCTCGTCTTGCAATCTCGCTCCACTTAATCTCCCTGTGCTTTTTCATTATCTCATACAGATCATCAGGAACCGAAATAGTCATATTTGGCATTCCAATCACCACATAAATTATGTGCGATACATTATGTGAATACACAGAATTTAAATATTTTGATTCTCAAAGCAAAGCAACGCAAATTGTTGAAAAGATTCCGTGATAGTAACAAGTTAAAAAGTTCTCTTTCTTAATATTTTTTGCTGAAAATTTAAAGGGATAAATTCTAAAGATCAATCCCACTTATAATTGGCCCTCATTATGGATCCTCAAGAACCTCTATGAAGTCCTCCACGGTAATCCCAACTTCTCTGATAATGCCCCCCGAAGAGGCGGTCTTCAACTTCCTATGTAAACCATTTTCACCAGAACCTGTGAGGACAACGTGAGAACCCTTTCGTCTAGAAGGATGTATTTCTTTTCCACATGATCATCAAAAGAAATAATATTAACAAAAATACTAAAACTTTGCTAATAATCTCAATCTAGTGTTCTTCTTGGCAATCACCCCTACTGCTTGAAGTAAGAGCTCTAAAGTTATAATACTATTTATTAGGATAATTGTGGCATCACCTCATAATAGTTTAATTAAGGGTTAGTTCTGGTCATGGGGGTGGCGGTTAATTGGGGAGGTTAAAGCCAGAAAAATCTTCAAGCGGAACAAGGGGATAAAGTACTTTGGCTTCATTTATTCTTCCTCCGGCTAAGTTAATAGCTCTTGAACTGAGGGATAGCGCATAATATTCACGTTATCCGACTATTAGTAGCCCCGAAATTGATGCAATAACGCCAATAGTGGCCAATTTAATCAGTGAAACTGCTTTTCTTTGCCTATCTTTTTGAGTTTTACCATTAGCTCCTGTTCCAAGGTATTAGTAATCTGCTTAAGTTTTTCTGAAGGCCTGAAGGAGATCTCGCCAGCACTCACGTTGTCAGGGTTTAAAACAACCACTCCCTCGGTTCTGCGAATTCTCGGTTCCGAGTGATAATTGTATAATTCCCTTAGTGAGCAAAACTAGAGATAAACCCAGCAGGGAGGCAAAGACCACTGAGGGATCCATCACCACTCTTATCCCACGAGCTTCTTTTTCTTTTTAAAATTATCTTAAAAATATTTTTCCTTTGCCCTTTTATTTTCGTTTAAGTGATTATCATTCTGTAAATTACTGGTGGAATTGTTCATATTATTTTTTGTTTACCCTTTTCCCCTTAAAATAATTAATTAGCGTTAACACTGTAGATCCCAAAACAAACGCAGAAAAAAGCTTATCGAGGAGAAGACAAGGATTAACAACTTTTAGATAAATTAACAAGTTATACGTCCCTCTGATTGATAAGAAGAGTGCTGCTATAACAGCCCAGGTTTGATAGCTCTTGATCTGCCGAGATTTCAAAGACAATGCCATGTAATAAATAAGAAAAGGAAGCACTAAAGCTGAAACAGCATAACCAACGACTTCTGCTTCCATGTAACATCACCCTCTACACCACGGGCCCATATCCAGGCATGCACTCAGTTGTCCAGTCACTAAAGCACTTCTCACAGGCCCCGCTTATACTACCAACTGCGGCTACGCATGCAGTACATGCTTTGATATTTGGTTTCTTAATTAACAGGCTTGCTGCACATTCCCCACATTCAAGTACTCCCAATATTACTGATGTTGCGCACGATGTTATTGCACACCACCAGTCTATATGTTTAGGATAAGTAATACAAGTTAAAGTTATTCCAATAACATCAACTGGAATGCTTAGTCCTATTGCTTTCTGTTGGTTGTATTCTGGTAGTTTTAACTTTACTAAGTGTGATAGGTGTCTTAGCTCGAAGGCGCTCCTGCCCCAAATCCAGGCACTCTCATCATGCTTCCTGAGGTTCATTAGAACTCTGTTAAGAGTCCAATAGTACTCCGATAGAGTCAGGTTGTTAGCAGTAAGTATTACATCCCCAACTGGAACGACCCTCTTCTCCTTGTTTGGAGCAATGTTCATTCCAGTCAGGTAAGCTTTATACTCGCCCGTCTTTGGGTCAGTGAATATCCTCGTAACCAGAGTGAAGTTGTACTGACTTCTTTCAGCATGGTAAACGAGTGCATACATGGTGTAATTGAAAGTTTCATTGTAGAAGTTCAGCCTGAAGAAAAGCAGCTACTCGTGCCTTTCTGTCATGTTGTAGAGAGTAACTACGGAAACGTTAATCTTCGGAGTAACGTTGGAATTGTGAATAGGACAGCCTCTAGTTAGGTTTGTCAAGTTGACTACCTTATTTACCCAAGTGACGTTCATATAGAGTTTGCCTTTATCCTCATACCAGGCAACAACAACCCTCTTGAAGGTTATGCTTGAATTGCTCGTGCTCATGGCCATGGCTTGAGGGACAGCACTCAACTGGGGACTTAACATCATTACCACGAGAAAGAGGGTAAAGATAGCCTTCCTCCATTCCATAATGCATCATCTGGCCAATTAGTCACTTAAAATAAAATATGGGAATATATAAATATTACTACTTATAAATTGAGTTAATAAATCTTTTTCTTTTCGTAGGATTTTTTATTTATAATTATTAAAATCCGAGGCGATTCAAACGAAAAAAGCCAAAGTAAAAGAGTGAACAAAAGAACACAAACAATCATTTTTATATTATGTAGTGTAGAATATAGTCCAGCCTTCTATGATTGTGGCTATTAGTTATGGAGAATTCCACACCGTAAAACCAACGTTTTTAAGTACACATAAATTTATCAATTCTAGGTGAGATAATGCTAACATATGCACAAGCTGGTGTCGATGAAGAAAAGACGGCAAAGGCCCTTAGAGCGATAATAGATGCCGCAAGGAGGACTTTCAAATTTAGAATGAATAAGATTGGGGAACCAGGAGATATAGGACATTATTCAGCACTCCTGGATTTCAAGGACTTCTACCTTGCAATAACAACGGATGGAGTTGGAACTAAAATCCTAGTAGCCGAGGCCGTTAATAAGTTTGACACGATAGGAATTGATATGATAGCAATGAACGTTAACGATTTAATATGCGTAGGTGCCGAACCGGTAGCCCTGGTAGATTACCTCGCCGTAAAAGAACCGAATGAAGATGTATTCCAACAGATAGCCAAGGGATTATACGAAGGAGCGAAGGAAGCTGGAATAGCCATAGTAGGAGGGGAAACTGCCGTTATGCCCGACTTAATTAACGGATACGACCTAGCTGGAACCGCCGTAGGAATCGTTGAAAAGGATAAGGTAGTCACTGGAGAAAAGATAAAACCTGATGATATTGTGATCGGAATATCGAGCTCTGGAATACACTCCAATGGTTTAACTCTCGCAAGAAAACTTTTAATTCCAAAATACGGGCTTGATTATGAATACAATGGAAAAAAGCTATGGGAATGGCTCCTGGAACCTACGAGGATCTACGTTAAGCCAATCCTTAAGCTTATAAATGAGGTTGAAGTTCATGGGCTCGCTCACATAACCGGTGGCGGTTTGCTTAACTTAAAGAGATTAACAAAGTATGGCTTTGAGCTGGAGATGCCACCCATTGATGGGATATTCAAGCTTATCTACGAGAACGGTGTCCCACTTGAAGAGATGTTTAGGGTTTTCAACATGGGGGTCGGCTTCATGGTTATAGTTCCCCAGGAGGAAAAAGAGAATGCGCTACAGATATTAAATAAGTACTATGAGAGCTTTGAACTTGGAAAGGTCATAAAAGAACCCGAAAAGATAAAGGTAAAGAACTATGGAATAACGCTTTAGAAGAAGACTATAACTACGTCATCGACAACGGATGTTTCCACTTTCTCCCCTTCGCTGAACACTTCCTTCCTTACCGTTATGTCTTCCTTAGTCAGCTCAACCTTCTTACCCTCAACCTCAAACTCGGCTTTCCCTTTCTCCTTGATTTCCCTTACAATGCTCTCAGCATTCTCCCTAAGGTATTGGACTATCCTGGGAACTAGTTTTCCATACTTAGGACCAATGTTCTTATAGTTAGGCTTTACCTCGACTATTCTCTCCTCAAGGTGTGGCTCCCCCTTAACTATCTCAAGCCTTTCAATGTTCATGGTTCCAGCTATATCCCTCTCTATTAGCTTAAGCCTCTCATAGCTATCCAGAGCATATATTGCAACGTGCTTGAGCTTTGCGTTTAATGGAAGACCATGAGAATTCTTGTACTTCCTCATCTCACTCACTATCTTCCTGGCTAATTCTCCTATCTTCTCGGCTTCCTCGTCAATTCTGTCTTCTCTGTATTCCGGCCAGCTAAGAAGATGAACGCTCTTCTCCCCGATCTTTTCCTTGAATATTGCATGATATATCTCTTCGGTTATGTGGGGGACGAACGGGGCAAGGAGCAACATCACATTGTAGAGCAACTCATAAAGTGCAACTTTAGCCTTCAGCTTACTCTCTTCATCTTCTCCATAGAGCCTGTACTTTATCATCTCGATGTAGTCATCGGCAACCTCGTGCCAGATGAACGTTATGAGTTCCCTGGTTATTAAGTTGAACCTGTACCTCTCGAGTTCCTCAGTTGCGAACTTAATGATCCTGTGGAGCCTTGAGAGTATCCACTTGTCAAGGGGTTCAAGCTCCACATCCCTGTACTTTTCATAGTCAAAGTCCTTTATGTGCCTCTCCGCAAAGCGGTAAATGTTCCAGACCTTTTGCAAGAACCTGTAGTTGTAATCAACAGTCTCCCACTTGAAGGGATGATCCTCTCCTGGGGGAGCTAATGCAGTCCATAGCCTAAGTGCATCAGCACCGTACTTAGGTATTACCTCCTCAGGGGATACGACGTTTCCATAGCTTTTGCTCATCTTCCTCCCGTCAGGGCCGGCGACCATTCCGTTTATCACTATATCCTTCCAGGGCTTCTTTCCGGTTAAGACGTAAGTTCTGAGTATCGTGTAGAAGGCCCAAGTCCTTATTATATCTGTTCCCTGGGGTCTAAGGGCTGTGGGGAAGTTATGCTCGAACCACTTCTTGGCCTCTTCATCGCCCTTTATCGCTTCATGCCATTTCGTTATTATGAGTGGAGTTATACTGGAATCAACCCAGCAATCGAGCACATCAGTTACAGGCTCAATTTCGGCCCCACATACGGGGCATTTGTCAACTGGAGGCTTATCGAATCTAGGATCAACAGGTAGATCCTCCTCTCTAGCAGGAATTATATGGCCATTCTTACACACCCAGAATGGGAAGGGAGTCCCAAAGACCCTCTGCCTACTTATTACCCAATCCCAATCCATGCTCTCGGCCCAATCCTTGAGCCTTAGGAACATATCCTCCGGATACCAGTTTATCTCCTTAGCTACTTTAATTATCTCATCGATGAGATCCTTCACCTTAATGAACCACTGCTTCTTGGGTAAAAGCTCTATCGGAGCCATACAGGAGCTTCTCTCAGTGTGCCTTAGAACTCTGTGCTTTATCTTCTCCTTCTTGTAAAGTAGCCCCATCTTCTCAAGATCTTCCGCTATCTTCTTCCTGGCTTCCTCTATTTTGAGTCCAGCGTAAGGTCCAGCGTTCTCGTTCATTGTTCCATCTTCGTTTATTACTATTATCACGGGGAGATTGTAGCGCTTCTGCCAGACTATATCCTGCTCATCACCATAGGTACAATTGTAGACAGCTCCCGTTCCGAAGTTCGGATCAACGTCTTCATCCGCTAGTATTGGAACTTCTCTCTCAAATATTGGGAGTTTAACCTTTTTACCGACTAGGTGCTTGTACCTTTCATCGTCTGGGTGAACAAAAACGGCCACACACGCGGGCATTAGCTCAGGCCTAGTGGTGGCTATCGGAATGTAACCGGAACCATCAGCCAGAGGTAGCTTTATGTAGTAGAGGTAACCCTCCTCCTCGACGTAACCCACTTCAGCTTTAGCTAGGCTCGTTCTGCACTTGGGGCACCAGTAAACCGGATGCTCCTCCCTGTAGATTAAGCCTTTCTTATAGAACTCGAGAAGAGATCTCTGAACCGCAGCTTTATACCAGTCATCCATCGTGTGATATTCAAGATCCCAGTCCGCTGAGTATCCTATCCTTATAAACTGCTTTCTCATTGCTTCTATAGCCTGCCAAGTCCATTCTACACACTTCTTTAGGAATTCTTCGGGCTGATCCTTCGTTATTCCAAACTCCTTCTCGACTTTAAGTTCGGTAGGCAATCCATGATTATCGAATCCCTGGGGAAAGAGGACGTTGTATCCCCTCATCCTTTTGTATCTAGCTATAATATCAATCCAGGTATGACTAAGCACGTGACCGAGGTGCAGGGTACCGCTCGTGAAGGGTGGTGGCGTATCTATAGCATAGCTAGGCTTGTTTTCATCTAGCCTGTATTTGTATATCTTCTCCTCGAGCCAATATTTCTGCCACTTAGGCTCAATCTCGTTTGGGTCGTAATTCTTTGGAAGCATAGACATCCCTCCCATAATCTAAACTAGCCAAGAAAAGAAGGGTGTAATTTAAGTCCTTTCTATGTGAAGCGAAGGACGATATGCACCACCAAAACATTAGAACTTATTCCCGTCTTAAAAGCTTTATGTAAAATAAGGAAGAGGGAAATCAGATCCTTTTTTCAAGTGTAAATGGGCTTATATAATCACCGAACTCCGCTTTTGCTTTTAGCAATCTCTCCCTCTCATCCTTGAGTTGTTTAAATAGCTCCTCCGGGATGTTGTCAATTGGCTCGTATATCTTCCATATCCTCTCTATTTTCGCTAAAAGCTCTGGAACCCTTATCTTGAACTGCTTCTCGTAATCCTCCCTCGAATAATCCTTGTTGAGAACCTGCTTAAACAAAACCTTGAGATCCTCATATCTTGGAATGTATCCTATTGGAGTTTCTATAGCATCGACATCATTGTGAACCCTTAGCTCCATCCACTTGAGCCAAACTGCTTTATCAAGCTTTTCATTAAGCCACCGGCCGTTCTCCCTGAGGAAGTAGTTTACAGCGAATATTTTGGGAGTTTTCTTTAGCTTCCTTCCAAACTCCAAGTAGTTCCTTATGTAATCCCCTATGTGAACGCTCAAGAAGTCGAGGATCGACATTGGGTTAAAAGCCCTGACACCCTCCTTTCCCAGGGTTGCAGCAGTCGTTTCACTTTCGAGGGATGCTCCCATAGTTATAACCCCATGCTCCCAGTCAAAGGCTTCCCTAACCGGTGGCCAAGTGTCGGGATCCCTTCCACCGAATATCATCCCTCCAACTTCAACCCCACATGGATTGTTAAGGGCCTCCCTATCAAGGTTCGGGAAGGCTTCGAGCCTAACGGTAAAGCGAGCGTTCTTATGGCTCGGTGGAATTTCTTTCCCTTCAGCATCCCTCTTACCTCTCCACCACTTTCCGCTGTGGTTCTCCCCTTCATCTGGAATTTCTATCCCCATTCCGTTCCAATAGGGCTTACCATCCTTAACTAGAACGTTTGAGAATATGATCTCGACCGGAGAGTGGAGAACCTTCCATATTATTGGGTCATCCTTTTGGTTTACCCCCTCTATTATTCCAAAGACCCCTATTTCAACGTTTACAGCTCTCGCAATTCCATCCACGTTCTTTATGAAAACAAGGTCATCGCCAACTATGTTCTCCCAGGGAATCATAGCAGTAGAAGTCTTTCCACACATGCTTGGGTAAGCTCCTGTGAAGTAAGTTTTCCTTCCGTTCGGACCGTTAACCCTCATTAGGAACATGTGCTCGCTTAGCCAACCTTCCTTCACGGCCCTCTGGATGGTCAGCCTAAAGGCTAGCTTTTTCAATCCAATTGTGTTTCCACCGTACTGGGTGTTCGCTGAATAAACGGTTTCATCTAGCAAATCTATGTATATCCTCCTTTTGTCCAGATTCTTACTTGTCTTCCTCTCATCCAACTCGCCAGCTGAATGAACGAACTTAAAGAAGTTCTTAGTTGGGCCAAGTCTCTTAAACTCCTCGTATCCCTTTCTGTAGAGTAGAAACTCGGAGTGAGCTACGTAAGCTGAATCTGTAAGCTGAACCGCGGGAATTGTAAATATCGAATTTGTGGGACCAAGAACAAAGAAGCATATGAAAAGCTCCTTTCCACGCATTATACCTTTCATGATTTCTCTGATCTCCTTAAGCCCTTCTTCCCTGTTCATAGTGTTTAAAAACGGAAGTTCAACGCCTTTGGGAACCAGTAGCTTTGTATTAGTTTTATCTCTAGCTTGATCATAGTAGTTATCGTAATGAACGGTGTGTTTAGGAATCTCTAGCATCTTTTCTTCACCATAGTAAAGGGCCTTCCACCTTACGTACTCTTCATCCTCTGGGGAATCCGTACAAACGAAAACTTTGCTAGGCTCTAGCCATTCTATCCATTCAGCGAGAAATTCATGGAGGTAGGGATTGTTTATTGCAGCGATCTTCTCATATTGATCCTTTGGAAGTAGCTCCCTTAGCTTTTCCATTTTGAGGTCACCTTATTTTAAAGCGATAGTTAGACTATTAAACTTTTTACAAAAATGATCCTTATTTTACCCTAAATAATTTGATATATATTCAGCCCATTCGGAATTTTCAAGAAATTTATTCAAAATCAGGTATGGGTCAGATATGTTCCAAAAGGTTTAAATCTGGTTATTTAAACTACCCTTGGGGTTAAGGAAAATGGTAATGAAAGAGGATATTGCAACGATAATAAAAGACGTAACGGGTAAGGATTTTGAGGAGATCGTTGATGAGCTTTCAATTGATAATGGGATTGTAAAAATTGTATTCAAGGAGAAGATTGACGATGCAACTTTACTTAAGGCTTACAACAGGATTAGGGAACTAGAGGGAGTTAAACAGGTAGAAATTGGATTTAAGAGGGAAGTTAAGGAGGGGGAGAAAGTAAAGTTAACGGAAGATGAGATACTTGAAAAGCTGAAAGAAGTGATAGACCCAGAAGTTGGAGTGGACGTCGTGAACCTAGGTTTAATTTACGAGCTCAAGGTAAATCCTGATAATACAGTTTACATAAAGATGACGATGACCACTCCGGGGTGCCCACTGACTCTCTGGATACTTAGAGCTGTCGAGGAGAAGGTACTTGAAATCCCAGGAGTTAAAGATGTGGAGGTTGAGTTGACATTCGATCCGCCTTGGACTCCAGACAGAATGAGCGAAGAAGCTAAAAGAAAGCTTGGAATGCTTTAAACAAAAAGAAAAAAGGAAAAATCATTCCTCGCCCTTCAGCTCTTTTATGGCCTTTTCTAGTATTCTCACGGCCTTCATCTCATTAACGTATGCTTGCCTTAGTGGAGCTAGTAGCCTTATGTCATATAGATGATAGATTACGTTACCTTCACTGAGCTCAAGAACCTTTGAATAGTACTCTCCAGCCTTCTGGTGGTACTCAAGGGCTAGAGCTAGTGTTTCATTATCCACTCCAAGCTCGACTGCTTCCTCGTAGAGCTTGCTGAACTTCTCAGAATACAGCTTGTACCATGAGTATCCCAGGAAGTTTAACGTTGGTATCGAAACCTTCCTCCTTGGTGCAGGCTTCGCATATGAACCATAGGCAACGATCTTCGGATCTTGCTTAATCACAACGAAGACAATCCCGTTCTGGACATAGTAGTACGCTATTGGATCGCTTTCATTCGTAGTTAGCTGAATCTTCTGACCGTTCTTAATTAGGTAGATCTTACTGATATTAACATCCCTAAGGGCTATGACGGCTACTCCATTTTCTCCTAGCTCAACGTCAGCTGTTATCGTTACTGGGTAAAGCAATTTACCATCTTCTTTCTCTGGCTCTCCAACACTTGTTGTTGCTTCAACACTAGCATTCCATCCAGCAACTAGGGTTGCATTAGCTTCTCCAGTAGCTACGGATTCAATTGCTGAGGAATTAACGAATATCGAAGGAACGTTGTTGACCACTGGAACTTTGACCTCATAAGTTCCTTCAGATGTGGTAACGTTCGCAACTACAGTCTTATTTTCGACTGTTACTGTGACATTTCCGGTTACGCCGACATTTACCGTTGCATTCTCAACAGTTACCGTGGTAACATTAGCTCCGGCTTTTACTATAAAGTGAACTTTTGCAACTCCAGTATTGTTCCAAGTATCTACTGCAGTTACAACCAACGTATAAGCACCGTCACTTAGGTTGAGCGTTCCAGTGTAATAACCTGAGCTCTCATTGTATGTGAGCTCTAAGACTTCCTCCCCAACTTTCGCTGTAACGTTCACTATTTCTACAGCATCCTTTACGGCAACTTTCACTGGTATTACGGTTTCGTTGTATATGGTTTCCTCTGGAGAGATTATGCTAACAGTGGGAGCGCTTATCGTTACAGTCCTCTCTGGAAGAGCAACTTCTTTTCCGTTCGGGTACGTGACTATGACGGTGTAATTATAAGTACCTGCATGTAGTTTTAATTTCTCAGCTATACTATTAGCGTAGAAGTAATAACCTCCCTCTTCAGCGGTAAGAGGATAGCTCTCATTTCCAATTACTATTCTAGCATCCTCCAGTGGAATTATGCTATAGATGCTGACGTTAAAGTTGCCATACTGCACGGTAACGTTGTTTGGTGCTACATCATACGAGACAACTGGGATTTCCAGTGGAACTGTAACGTAACCTCCATCCGGAATTGATACGTTGCCCTCTAAGCTTCCAAGAACTTTGTATTCTCCTCCAATGCTAATAAGCAGAGTAAAGTTGTAGAGCTCTCCAGTAAAGTTGTCGGGTAGTATGTCTTTTGGCTGGACATAGAAGGTTACCTCTGTTGGTGTGCTATTCTTATCTTCCATATAATAAACTAAGTAATCGGATAACTGGCTAACATCGAAGGCCATTGGACTCTCCGGGAATGGATGGGCTTGCGGTAAGTACGATTCCAACAATGAGAGGTTTGAGAGTATTGCATTGTACTCCTTATCTGAGATGTAATCAATCCAGAAGTCAAGATAATTGTGGAACCATACAATAGTGTTGTTGACCTTAACACCAGCCAGAATTCCTGATGAGGCTATAATTTCATATGTCGTAGAATTATAAATGCCATCAACTACTTCCCCTCTATATGGATGGTTAATTCCAATAACTGTCATTAGTCTTGGCTTGTATTTTGCTGCTTTGGGGACATAGACGAAAGCTTCATCGTAAGATATGAAAATTGGTAATTGAATTAGTCCTCTTACCGAGATTATATACGGATAGTCATACCAAGTATAAGTCCTTGCCGCTTCATATGAATACTTCCAGAACCCATTATCTCCCCAGTCAGTTCCCCAGGAGTTAACCATCAATAGTGCTCCTTGTCCATCTGGTGTTGTAACATTGTCATCATATCCTATTATAGTTACGGCATGTCCTCCGGCCCATGCCCAATAGTAGTTATTGAAGTTTACGTAAGCGATTCTACCTGAGCTAACATAAGTTCCTTCAGGAATGTAGTGCAGCATCCACTCAAAGTTGGCCAGTGCATACAGATCTACAAAGGCATTGTTCACGAACCACTCTTCACCCTTTAGAGAGTAAGCTGATAGATAAAACTTCGCTTCATCCCACCATGTTTGGTTGTTTACGAAGCGCTCATAGAATGTTGCATTAATCTTCTCAACGGCCACTGGAATTGTATCAGTAAGTGAAACCCCAAAGTCATTCACTAAGACCTCTTTCATTAGTTCTATGTAAATGCTAGGATCTCTCTCAAAAGTCTCATTATAAGCCGAACTAACCCAATCTAACAATCCTTCTACCGTCCAGTACTTATATCCGTCACTAGTCCAGTAGAGATCTGAATAATACTTACTGTATTCAACATAGAAATTAAGCCAATTTATGAAATCTTCAGGTCTATTCAGGAATTCAAAGCTTGGAAGAACTAATAATGCTGTCTGAACAACATATCCACTTGCCAGTAATCCTTTAAGGTAGTTCCACTGAGTGCCATTGTCCAAGTAAAGGAGATACCACATTCCTTCTGGAGTGTAATAGTTATAAGGATCCCAATATTGCCACACGTACATATCATATGTTCCGCTGTTGTATGGAGCCATCATCCACTGGGTTAAGTTAGGCCAGACCCAAGCATAGTTCTCTGGATCGCCACGAGGACCCAGCACATAGAGCGGAAATGCATTTAGAGGAACTGCTCCAATGGTAGAAATGACGTTCATAGCATCCCACATGTTAGATCCTTCGTCAGCACCACCGTTTATCAGGTTATAGGTAAATGTTGGGTTCATGATATCCTCTGGACTTGTGGGGTGAGGATTATTTCTCCACCAGTTAAGCATGTAAGTCCATACGTAATATGTCGAGCTCCAGCCTACACAAGAGCCAACGTGACCCTGATTTCCTACAGGGGGTAGATACTCTGTATTTTCAACCCTGGAAGGTAGTTGATTCCCAGAGTTTCCAGCGGAAAGAGGTAATGTTCTACCAAGATAAAATGGAGCGTACTTTAGGGCCTCTCTGAATGCCCTTTCATCCATTACAGGGTATATATGGCCTGTTAGCCTTAAGTATTCCTCTGGAGGGATCCATTTCAATCCCGTCTTCCTTGAAGGTATCAGATCGTCAGCTAAGGATTTAGACGTAGGAGTTGCTGAAGCTGGTTTGAATATTGGCATCACTGATAATACCAAAAAGAGAGCAATTGCCAAGCTTACCAGCTTCTTCATGAACTACCACCCCAATTGGTGCTAGAGGTCATGCCATATTTTGTATACTAATGTGCAATTTATAAGCGTTGCTCTTTCTTAAATTACATCATAGAAATAGTTTGTTAGCCTTATTCTCTAAAATCTTTAATGAAAATGACTTAATTATTGAGGCACAGGAATTTTCTAACCTGAATGAGCTTGTTGATCTCTGAACAAAGAAAGAGAAGCCTCGAACATGTAAAACAGTAAACTCAACGTAAACTTTATAAGCCCACTAATAAAAGTTAATAACGGGTTGAGCAGCGGGGTGGGGCAGCTAGGAGTGCCCGCCGGGCTCATAACCCGGAGGTCCGAGGTTCAAATCCTCGCCCCGCTACCATGCTCATTTTTGTACATTGGGGTTCATAAATGTTCGTTAAATTTGATTAGTAACCATTCTCTTAGCTTATTCTGTTTCCTTGAAATCGTGAATCCAACCTCTTTGGCAAAACGTCTCACACTCTCCACCCTATATATTCTAAGCTCATAGAGGTTCTTCTTATATGAATACTGTTCCCCTCTAATTAGGACTCTACTTCCAGCTTTCTTTGATGCTCGTATCTTTGAGTGTATTCCTAAACATGATAAGAGCCCTTGAGAAAACTCTAAGAGTTCCAACTCATAGTTCCAAACTGAAACATATGAAATTTTCTTAGTTTTTGGATCCAAATAAACGTAACCCTCGCTATCAAAGAACCCTTTCAAAAACTCCCTCGGATAAGCTTTTGCAACTTCAAATAGCTCTTCCTTAGGCTTTTCTAAAAATTTATAAAGGGATTTACTCGTAGCTTCAGCAACGAATCGTTTTCTACGTCCATCGCTTTCCTCATAAAATTGAGGATTAGTCCCTATTTCTCTCAAAGCCTCAGCAAATGCCTCAGCGAACTCCTTATCTACGACTTTCAAGCGAATCCGGTATTTATAATCGTTCAAACTAATGCTACCATCACCAAAGTATACTCCAACGATATAAGCTAAGGGAGGAGATGGTTTCAAATTAACAACTTTAATCTTCCCAAAAGGGTTATGCTTCCCTTTACACCATCTCAACACGGTTGTCTTGGATACTTTCACACCTCTTTCTTCAGCGATTCTTTTTGCTATTTTAGAATAGCTCAACCCCGTACTTCTAAGCTCTTTAACGTACTCCAGAAGTTCTAAAAGCTCCTCCTGTCCAAGATCCTTTAGCGTGAGCATACTTACAACTAATCATGATAATTTTTAAATCTTTTTGTAATTATCATAAATCACATCAATAGAATATTAAACTTCAAAAAGATTAAAAATAAAATCTAAAACTTCTCCAAAGGATAATTGGGGGCCTCATTAGTTATTATTATGTCATGGGGGTGGCTCTCCTTAATTCCAGCATGAGTTATTATCACGAACTCTCCCTTCTCCTTAAGCTCCCTTATGTTTCTAGCTCCTACATATCCCATTCCAGCCTTTAATCCACCAACTAACTGATAGAGTACCTCGCTCACGGTTCCTCTATAAGGAACAACACCCTCAACTCCTTCGGGAACGAACTTCCTCGTTTTCATGTAGCCGCCTTGGTAATACCTCTCCGCACCCCCTTTCATCATAGCACCTAAGCTCCCCATCCCTCTGTACTGCTTGTACTTCCTTCCGTTTATTATCACCTCTTTCCCTGGAGCTTCTTTAGTTCCAGCAAGAAGATTCCCAAGCATTACAGCATCTGCCCCAGCAGCTATTGCTTTAACTATGTCCCCGGAATATCTTATCCCTCCATCAGCAATGACGTAAAGCCCGTATTCTTGGGCCCTATCGGCCACCATTGCTACGGCCGTTATCTGGGGAACTCCAACTCCTGCAACTATTCTCGTTGTACATATACTTCCAGGTCCTATTCCCACCTTTACGGCATCTGCAAAGGTAAGGTCATCAACGGCCTTAGGGTTGGCTATGTTACCAACTATGAAGTCAGCATCAACCTTCTGTCTCATCTCCTTCATGGATTTTATCGCCTTAAGGTTGTGAGCATGGGCCGTATCGACGACAATTACATCAACACCGGCCTTGTCAAGTTCTATTGCCCTTTTAATGTCAAAGGGACTAACTGCAGCAGCTACGAGCAATTCTCCATTCTCATCTCTCACAGCGTTCTTGTACTTTTTCCTGGCCACGAGGTCGCTCATTGTAATTAAACCCACTAATTTACCCCTCTCATCAACTACGGGGAGCCTGTCGATTCTGTTCTCTATCATTATCTTTAAGGCCTCTTCCACCTCGATACTCTCAGGAACTGTTATTACTTCCTTCGTCATCAACTCTTTTACAAGCTTCCCTTCCCTGGCAGCTATGTCCTTCTTAGTTATTATTCCAACTACCTTCTCATCCTCCACAACAGGTAAACCGTCTATTCCATGCTTTTCCATTAAGAAGAGTGCGAAATCAACAGTTTCATCAGGGGCTATCGTTATTACATCCTCAACTATTAACCTCTCGGCCCTTTTAACCCTCTTAACCTGCTCAACCTGCTCCTCTATACCCATGTTTCTATGGATCACTCCGAGGCCCCCTTCCCTGGCCATGGCCACGGCCATCTCCCACTCTGTGACTGTATCCATTGCTGCACTTAGAATTGGGATGTTTAGCTTAACGTTCGGAGTTATCCGGGTAGAAACGTCAACATCCTTTGGCTCTACTTCCGTCGCTTGCGGGATCAAGAGTACATCATCAAACGTGTAACCCTTAATAGCTTTTTCTAGTTTTTCCACGAATTTTCCCATCTTCCTCTCCTCCTCACCCTTTTTTATGAACTAATTGAGGGGTATAAAAAACTTGTCGACCTATGGGAAGGTAAAATTTAAATATACATTTTTACACAATCATGAGTAAGAGGTGACAGAAATGATACATATACTCGAGGAATACTTCAGGGGGTATCCAGCGAGAAAGAAGGTTGTTAAGTTCCTATGGGAGGCGGGGCTCTCAGTTAAGAATGGGAAAATTTATGTGAAAGATGTTGAGGTTCCAATAACAGGAATAGCCGAGGTAACTGGGGTAAACAGGAAGATTGTTTATCATACGATAGAATACATAGAGTCTAAACCGGCCTTGAAGATACTCTTTGAAAATTTAGCCCCGAGGCAGAGCTTGATTTCCATAGCTCCCCTGATGGGATGGGAAGTTCTTGAGCTCACGATTAGCAAGAAGGCTTACGAGAGTACTGTAGCTATGGTCCTTAATGGGCTGGCCAAAAGAAGGATCAGGGTGATTGAGATATTTGGAACGAATACTTATGAGGGAAAAGCTAAGGTGTACATTGTAATTGAAGGTGTGCTACCCTTTGATATGATAGCCGAGCTAAAGAAGACCAACACTATTGAGAAGATAGTCATAAGAACGTCAGAAAAGGATAAAGAGAAAATGATATGCCCGAAGTGTGAAGTCAAGTACTGTCCCAGGAAAATTTCGCTCACCCAACGATCCTGAAGCCCTTTTCTCCTTTTGGTTGCTCCCATTTAACTTCAACCCTTGTAACCCTTGCCAGTGGAGGCCCTTGATGGGCCCATCCTATTAGGGCTTCAACCCTTTCCTCATCACCCTCTAGAACGGCTTCAACACTACCATCTGGAAGGTTTCTTACCCAACCGTTAACGCCAAGCTTTCTTGCCTCCCTCTGCATGCTCCACCTAAATCCAACTCCCTGAACCCTTCCATATATCTTAAGGTGAGCCCTAACTATGGCCATACCACTCCCCACCTAAGATTTACTTTACCGTTTATAACCTCTCCAGCTTCACCTCCCAAGTTTCGGAATCTATTACAGCATAATATCTCCTTGATAAGGGACCAGGATTTACGACTAAAGTTTCTCCAATTTTATCAATTCCCCTGGCCTCATGAATATGTCCACAAATACAAATTGGAGGCTGTTCTTCCTCTATGAACTTTCTTAACCCCTTACTTCCGGCATGTATGCCAGAAAATGTTTTATCTATCCTAGTTCTGTATGGGGGTGCATGGGTGAGGACTATATCACCACTCCTATAGTTCCTCTTCAGCGAAGAGTATATCTCCTCCTCTGAGAATTCCCATATTGTAGAGAAGGGGGTCACACTAGATCCTCCAAACCCCACAACTCCAACCTTTTTTACCTCTACCCTGGCGTTATGCACATTTATTCCCAGCTCATCTAAAACTTTTGGAACATCCTTCCCATCACAGTTTCCCATTACAGCTAGAACCCTAACTCCAAGCTTCAGAAGAGGCTCCAGGATTTGTTTAGCAATTTCTCCCCCACTGAAGTGAGTTATATCTCCAGCTATTAACAACAGCTCGGCCTCTATCTTTTTTAGTATATTGGCTAGTGCTACAGTTGAAGCCATATTACCATGGATATCGGTGACGGCCACGATCCTCATATGCTCACCCCAGAGTTCCCATTAGGTAACTAAAGATAAAGGTTCTAAATATAAACATGAGAGATTTAATGTGCAAATTTGTGTATAAGCAGGAAAATAGATAGAAAAATTTTGCCAAAAATTTTATAAACATACGAGGAGGGGATAGGGTAGGGAAATATGGAAGAAAAGTTTGATGTCGTTATTATTGGAGCAGGTCCTGCAGGTCTTTTTGCCGCTTACGAACTCGTTGAAAAAAGTAACCTTAAAGTTCTCATTATCGAGGAAGGTGGGGATGTTGATCAGAGAGTCTGCCCTATGTATGAGCTTGGCTACTGTATTGGATGCAAACCTTGTCACATAATGAGTGGAGTTGGAGGAGCGGGTGGATTAAGCGATGGAACCGTTAACTTGAGACCCGACATTGGTGGAGACTTAACCGAGCTTACGAACGATGAAAACTATTCTTGGCAACTCGTGTGGGAAGTAGATCAGATTTTACTGAGGCATGAAGCACCCAGAAACCTTTACAAAGGCGATCCTGAACAGATAAAGTACTGGGAAAGGAAAGCAGCCCAAGCTGGTGTTAAATTTATTCCAATAATTCAAAGGCACATAGGAAGTGATAATACGCCTAAGGTTATAAAGAGCATAAAGAATTACCTCGAAAAAAAGGGGGTAAAGTTTCTTCTATGGACTAAGGCCCTCGAATTTAATAAAGGCTGGGTAAAGGTTAGAAGGGGCAAGGATACCTTCACGATAAATGCAAGGTACATAATAGTCGCCCCAGGGAGGGGAGGAGCAGATTGGTTCCACGAAGTTGCTAAAAAGATAGGTCTTAAAGCGAGACATGGGCCAATAGACGTTGGCGTTAGAGTTGAAGTTCCAGCTATAGTCATGGAACCCATCACGAGCATAAACCATGATCCTAAGTTCCACATTTACACGGATACTTATGATGACTTCGTGAGGACTTTCTGCACTAACCCCTACGGGTTCGTAGTAGAAGAGAGATACGATAACTACGTTGGGGTCAACGGGCATTCAATGAGAGAAAAGAAGAGCAATAATACCAATTTTGCCTTACTTACGAGAATTGAACTTACTGAACCCGTTGAAGATACAACAGCATATGGAAAGAGCATAGCTCAGTTAGCCACTACCATTGGAGGAGGAAAACCCATAATTCAGAGACTTGGAGATTTAAGAAGGGGGAGGAGAAGTACCTGGTCCAGGATTAGGAAGAGTGATGTTGAACCAACTTTAAAGCACGTTACACCGGGAGACATAGCAATGGCCCTTCCTCATAGAGTTGTTACCAATATAATCGAGGGATTGGAGAGGTTAGATAAGGTAATTCCTGGAGTTGCAAGCGACCATACATTGCTTTACGCTCCCGAAATTAAATACTATGCTATGAGAGTTGAAGTTAACGAGCTTCTAGAAACGAACATAGAGAATGTGTTCGCAGCTGGCGATGGGGCCGGATTGAGTAGAGATATCGTAAATGCAGCTGCAACGGGAATAATGGCCGCTAGGGGTATTCTAGTTAAGGAGGGACTCTACAACCTAAAAGACTTCAAAAAGCCAGGAAATTGGAAGGAGAAAATAGAAAACCTAGAGCCAGAATATTAACCTCGCGAAAAGGCTAATTTAAGTAGGAATGGAGTCACCAAGGTGGTAACAACAACCATAGTTACGGGAATTGCTAGGGTTCCCCTTGTTAGTATCCCTTCTTTTAATCCAACATTCGCAATTATTAGGGCAACCTCCATCCTGGGTATCATGCCTATTCCAACCTGCAGAGCTTCAGCTGGTTTGAACTTAGTTACCAAAGCTCCAAACCCACACCCCTGGATTTTTCCTATTATGGCAATTAATGAGTAAACGATAGCAAATACCCCAGCAGTAGCTAAAACCTTTATATCAGTCTCTATTCCTATACTAACCAAGAAGATGGGAATGAAAAGCGAGTATCCAATGGTCATCATCTTGTCGGTTACCTTCTTTGAACCTTCACTCATTGAAACTAGGAGACCTGCTAGATAGGCCCCGGTAATTCCAGCAAGCTGGAATTTCTCTGCTAGATAGGCAAAGAGAAGCATTATCACTATTGCGAAGGTAGTTACCGTTTCAGGGAGGGTAATTTTTTCGGACAGCATTAGAACTTCCTTCACTATGGGATGACCAATAAAAATCCCAAGCAGGAAGAATATTATAACCTCCGCGAGAATTATCTCTATATCAAATATTTCTACCCTGCCCCTACTGCTCATTGCAACAAGTATTGTAAGGATTATTATCCCAAGAACGTCATCCACTATGGCCGCAGCTAAAATGGTCGTCCCAACCTTAGTCCTTAACTTCTTCATCTCCATCAAAATGCTAGTTGTAAGCCCAACGCTCGTCGCGGTTAGGATACCACCAAGAAAAAGGGCCGCCAAGCTCCTATACCCATAAACAATTGCAATCAAATACCCGAGAAGGAATGGGACAAAAACTCCCATCGTAGCCACTATAAATGCTGATAAACCCACGTGCTTAAATTCCTCAACATCTGTTTCAAGGCCGGCCAGGAATAGTAATATAATGACGCCAAGCTCAGCAAGGAACCTTACTTCCTGGCTGTACTCTACAATGTTTAAAAGGGAAGGTCCAATTATTATCCCACCGATGAGTTGACCTAATGCCGCCGGAAACCCAAGCTTAACCATTAAATACCCAAAAAGTTTAGCGACTACTAAAATTATTGCAAGCTCAAGGAGCACATTCATTTATTTCACCTACCCACAATTTTAAGTAAGGAAAATTTAAAGATTACCCTTTATTAGAACTCGGAGGGAAGAGTTATGAAATGTAAATTCTGCTCAAGGGAAGCGTATATCAAGATTCATTACCCAAAGATGTACCTATGTGAAGAGCATTTTAAGGAATATTTTGAGAGAAAGGTGTCGAGAACAATAGAGAGATATAAGCTACTCACAAAAGATGAGAGGATCCTCGTTGCGGTAAGTGGAGGAAAAGATTCAGCAGTTACAGCATACGTGCTGAAAAAACTGGGTTACAATATAGAGTGCCTCCACATAAACCTTGGAATTAGTGGGTACTCGGAGAAGAGTGAAGAGTACGCGAAGAAGCAATGTAAACTTATTGGAGCCCCTCTCCATATAGTTAGGATAAAGGAAATACTTGGATATGGAATAGGGGAAGTGAAAACAAGAAGACCACCATGCTCGTATTGTGGGCTAACGAAGAGGTATATAATGAATAAGTTCGCATATGACAATGGGTTCGATGCTATAGCGACTGGGCATAACCTTGACGATGAAGCGAGCTTCCTTTTGAACAATATACTCCACTGGAATACAGAGTACCTGGCTAAGGGTGGTCCCATACTCCCACAACAGGGAAAGTTCATTAAAAAGGTAAAACCCCTATATGAAGTCACAGAAAGGGAAGTTGTAGCCTATGCTTTGGCCGTAGGGTTAGAGTATATAGTAGAAGAGTGCCCCTACGCAAGAGGGGCAACAACCCTGGATATGAAGGGAGTACTTAATGAACTTGAAGAGAAAAGGCCAGGAACGAAGTTCAACTTCGTGAGGGGATACTTAAAAAAGAAGAAGCTCTTTGAACCTGAAATCAAGGAAAAGGAGATTAAAGAATGCAAAATTTGTAGAATGCCATCGAGTGGAGATATCTGTGCGTTTTGTAAATTCTGGGGGCTAAAAAAGGAGATAAACTTCAAGGTAAGTTCAACCGATGAAGAGCCTTTTGGGCCCTGAGAGATGATGAAAGCCCCCCTATCTGAGGGGGATAAACTTAATTTATAAAATAACATAATCCACTCTATTTCAGGGAGGTGGTGAAGATGGACAAAAAGATCGTAACCCTTGCAGTAATACTAGTTGCCGTCTTAGTTTACGCTATGAAAACGGCCAGTATCCCGCCAGCGTACGTTGAAGGTTCGGCCGAGATATTTCTAATGAACAATAAGACAGTAACAATAGTCGAAAAGGATGGATGGGGATTATTTACCCTAACAATAAAGCCAAAGATCTCCGACTTTACACTTGAGATAGAATTTCCAGAAGGTACAAAATATCTCATCAAGAAAAATGGAAAAGAACTTAGAGGGGAGAATACGTTCTCCACAAAAATATCTGGGAATACGGAACTTATAGTTAACTTCCAGCTTCCAAAGGATAAAACAGAAAGATTGTACAGGGAAGAAGGTGAATATTATATAAAAATAAAAACGACAAAGCTACCATTTTGGAATGCTGAATATACGATTTACCTGATTCCAAGAAAAGAGAAAAGCTAAGAGAACATAGATTTAATGCTCTCAATAACATCTTTTGCCTTGCTGATATCCTTTACTTTACCCTGGGCAATATCCCTTCTTCCTCCACCTCCTCCGCCGGCTATTAATGTTATCTTCTTGGCTAACTCGTTGGCTTCAACACCAACCTCGCTCCCCACGGAAACCGCGAAGTAGCCATCCCTCGATATTAAAACAACAACCCTTTTCGGTTTCTTAAGCTTCTCAACGAGTTCCCTCAAATCTTCCATGCTTCCCTCAACTACTTCCCCTATGAATTCTATACTCCCGATCTTTTGCATTTTAGACTCAAGCTCGTAAACTAAGAGCCTAGCTAGCTCCTTCTTAAGCTTATCTACTTCCTTTCTTGCCTCTTTCCATTCATTGAAAAATCTCTCAGCTGTTTCTGGAAGCTTCTCTGGGGGAACCCTTAAAACGTTACTAGCTTTCTTTAACAGATCCCTTTCCTTCTGCCACTCTCTTATCGCAGCTTCACCGCAAGCGAATATTATCCTCTCAACTCCATCCTGTATTCTCTCAGTCCTAAGTATTTTAATCGGACCAACCAAGCCTGTGCTCGGTAGGTGAGTTCCACCGCAAGCTTGGACATCCCAATCCTCTATTTTTACAACCCTAATCTCCCTCCCAGGAACTACTCCACCCTGGTAAAGTCTAAAGCCATACTTCTGCTCTGCTGTAGTTCTTGGCAACCACTCCCACGTCACCTTTCTGTCCTCCATGACTATCCTATTAGCCAGCATCTCAATTTCCTTAAGTTCCTCTTCACTAATTCTCTTGTAATGGCTTATATCCAATCTCGCCCAATCGGTAGTGAGTTGTGAACCTGCTTGCCACACGTGCCTCCCCAGAACTCTGACCAAGGCCCCCATGAGAACGTGAGTTCCAGTATGGTGCCTCATGTGCTGAATCCTTCTCTTCCAATCTATCTTCCCGTGAACTATCATTCCCTCCTTAAACGCCCCTGGATCCTCAACCTTGTGGATTATAACCTTCCCAACCTTCTGAACGTTCGTGACCTTGACTTCCCTTCCATTAACGATTAAGACACCCGTATCGTAGGGTTGCCCTCCACCCTCCGGATAGAATGCCGTGGCATCTAGGATAACCCAATCCTTAATTACCCTAAGAACCTTGGCATCAAACTCTTTCATAAAGGGATCCTCATAATAAAGTCTCCTCGTGTCTGGTAGATCCTTAAGTAGCTCAAAATCAACTAGTTCTTCTCCCTTCTCTTCCTTAGTTCTTTCAGCTTCTTTAGCCACCATGCTGTAGAAATTGTCGGGGATGTTTACCTTAACCCCCTCTTTTTCAGCGATCTCCTTGACTATCTCAGGCGTTAGGCCATGACTCTCATAGAAGGTTACAAGCTTTTCCACGGGTATCTCCTTTATACCCTTCTTCTTCAGCTTCGCAATCTCCCTCCTTACAAGGTCACTACCCCTTCTAAGCGTCTCCGCATACTTCTTCTCTTCAAGTTCGATCATCTCAAGAATAATATCCTCCATCTCCTTAAACTCGGGGAACGTCTTGTGAAGTTCTTTAATATGCAAAGCGACTATCTCACTTAAAGGAACTTCAAGCCCTAACTCTCTTAAATGCCTTATACTCTTCCTTATAAGGAGTCTTGCTAAGTACCCAGCCTTTACGTTAGAGGGAACAACACCATCAGCTAACATGAAGGTTAATGCTTTCGTGTGATCCGCTATTGCATATATAAGCTCATAGGGCCTTATGGCCTTCTCAAGTTCCTCGACAGTTATTCCAACCCTCTTAGCAACTTGCTCCCTTAAGTAGCGTAAGTCTCCCAGATCTTCTATATCGAACATTCCAGCTAAGCGTGAGTTCTCCATGAGGATCTTTTCATCTATCTTCTCAATACCGGCCATCTTCTTCAACGGCTCAACTACATAACCTAAGACTGCATCGTACGCAGTTGGGGTTCCTTGGCTCATCCAAACGAGTCTTTCAAGGCCATATCCCGTATCTACAACCTTCGTTTCCATAGGAATATACTTCTCCCCCTTTATAACAACCACCTGATCCTGGGGAGCGTTCTCCGGGGCCTTCTTGTACTGCATGAATACCAAGGTTGCAACCTCTAAACCTCTATAGAGTACTTCGAATGCGGGCCCAGCATTTCCTCCACCAGCCCAGGGGTTCTCCTTGAAGGTTATATCCTCAGGCTTCATCTTCAACTCCTTTGTGAAGAACTCAAAGGCTAGCTCAACGGTTTCATCCATCCAGTATATCGGCTTTCCTGGATAGTTGAAGGCATGATGAGCCATCATCTCGAAAATAGTGAAATGTCTTCCAGTTATTCCTACGTTGTCTATATCCGTGAACCTTATAGAAGGCTGGGATATCACTAGTGGATTAGCTGGGGGATCGGCTTCACCACTTATTACCCAGGGCTGGAAATCCATTATAGAAGCTCCCACTAAAAGAACGTCATCTCTCCACCTGGGAAGGACTGGATACCTCTTCACCCTACCATGAGGATAAATCTCATGCTTCTCAAAGAATCTAAGGAACTTCTCACGCATCTCATCTAAGGTGTATTTCCTGGGTATTCCTGGCTTTCCGATGAACTGATACTCGTCACATGGAGGGTCTCCACAGGTTTCCCTATCAGGATCAAGAGTCCAGAAGGGCTTACCGCAGACCTTACACTTCTTCCTTATCCACCCCTCTTCCTCGAACATTCTTGTCTTCATTATGAACTCCATTTTCCACCCCTAAAGCTCCAAGTGTGAGTAACATAATTAAATGTTTTCTTGATCTTCTTCGAAATTTTCTTCATCGATTATCACGAAAGGTACCTTCATCTCCTTCAAAAGGTTAACCAATTGATTATACCGCCTCTCAAGCCTTTCAAGTTTATATTTAAGGTTAGCATTTTCTAGTGCTAAAGTCGTGATCTCTTCGTTTTTCATCTTTAGCTGAGTCTTTAGTTCTATTATCTGCTCTTCTAACTCAACTACCGAGCGCTCAAGCCTATCAATTTCCTCAATGAACTCCTTGCAAAGGTACTTTTTAATCATGTTATCAGCTCCGCAGACTGATCATCACCGATCAGGGGGCTCCAGATTCATCATCTTAATAGGATACGCTTATTCACTTTTAAATTATGCCCTATGCCCCAAGAATGAATTTAAAAATCAAGGAACATAGTTAAACACATGGAAGACTTCGCTGAAAGTGAAGGAGGAGTCAAGAAAAAGATCCCCATATCCCTAGTAACGATAAGATCCGCAAAGTTATTTGACATACCCTTCATAATGAGGATAGAGCAGGCATCTTTTAGGGAAAAGTATCCAAGAGGATTATTCTTAACATTCTTAGAGTCTAATCCAGACACATTTCTAGTGGCCGAGTATAATGGAAAGGTCATAGGTTATGTCATGGGGTATCTAAGGCCCGACATGGAAGGACATATAATGAGTATAGCCGTTGATCCGAATTATAGGGGAAATGGGATCGGAAAGGCCCTTATGATAGCGGTGATAAATAAGCTGTTTAAGAAAGGGGCTAGATGGATTGGGCTTGAGGTTAGGGTAAGCAACGTGATAGCGATAAATCTCTACAAAAAATTAGGGTTCAAGATAACGAAGAGGATATACAGTTATTACTCCGATGGAGAGGATGCATTCTACATGATTCTAACGCCAGAAGATTGGAAAAGGGTGAACTTAGAATGAAGAAGCCTATAGAGTTTTATTTAAGTGGGGACAGAGTTTACAGCACAAGGGAGAAGGCCATAAATCAGCTATACAACAATAGGGGGTATGGAGAGCTTAAGGGAGATAAACTGTTCTTATCTTTAATTGAAGCGGCATATCTAACAGAAAAAGGTTGGATAAAAGTTGTTGATAAGGACAAAGAGCTTAAATTTGACGACCTAATGAAGTTGGGTAAGAGCAGGGATGAAGATTTTGACATAAAATACATCGTTTACAAGGATCTCAGGGATAGGGGATATATAGTTAAATCGGCCCTAAAGTTCGGTTCTCACTACAGGGTTTACAGGAAGGATGCGGAGCATTCTGACTGGCTTATCTGGGTTCTAAGGGAAAATCAAAGACTCTCACCTAATGACATCACGGCAAGAGCAAGGGTAGCCCATGGCGTTAGGAAGAACATGGTGCTGGCAATAGTTGATGAAGACGGTGATGTTGTTTACTATAAGGTTGAGTGGATCAAGTTCTAATAAAAGAAAAAAGAAACGCTTAATGGAGCTATTCATCGCATTCGGCAAACCTGATATACTCCATAGGTGGCCCAGGAACTGCTATTCTTTCTGTTCCTACCCGAATTATAAGCTTCGGCTTAAAGTAAATGCCACTGACGTTAGCGGGTACTTCAACAGATACCTCCAATATACCAGTAGAATTAGGTAGAAGCTTGTGAATCTCTTTTTTGGACATGCTATCTACAAGTCTAAATTTCCGTACTTCAATGTCAGGCGGTTTAGGATACACTTGAATCTCACTCAGTGGAAATGAAACGTTCTCAATAACGATTGGCTTGGAATAAAGGTTTGTAATTGTTACTTCATATATAAACGCGTCTGGACCTTCTTTAAAAGAGATGTAACGAGAGGTGTAGTTACCGAATTTTAGGTGAACTTCATCAGGTTTTATGGAGGCTACATGGAAGTAAAGCCACACGGGAACACTCTTCTCTTTTATTATTGCTCGTCCTCTCCAGAGCTGAAGCAAAAGTGCATCTCCGGTGATACCTATCAGTTTTCCTGGAGATGAAAACTCTAAATGAAACGGAAGTGAAACTCTCCCTTTTATTATTTCTCCCATTTCGAGCAATACTGATGTGTGATATGTAGTAGTAAAGTTTGTACCACTTATGTAAACCTGGACGAGGCTAGAATTCTTGATATAGTTTATGGAAGGGTATACGGCCAGGATAAGGGTCTCATTAGGGTAAACGTATCCATAACCCCAAATTGAATCTGGGCATATAGGCTTTAGAGACTTCTTCTCAGCTGAAGATGGTGCTTCAGGGGTTATCGTTACTGGAGAGTAAGTTGTCTCATTAGGGGGAGTCTCCTTAGAGGGAACAGTCTTATTATCAGGGCTTTTTTGGAAAGCAAAAATAACGATTCCGGCTAGAATTAAAATTATAAAAAGGAAGAGTCGTTTTTTCATAAACTTCCCTCCATTAGCTGTTAATTGGATGGCTTTCCGCTAAACATTCAGGTATTACATCCATCTTTATATAAGCATAAGCAACATTGGACGTTGCTATCTCCCCATGGTTTGTTATTAGGTACTCTCTCTGAACGATTTTCTTAACAGGTATCACACTCCGAGCCCAAAGCCATGTTTCTCCCCATATTTGCAATATCCAGTACAAGTTATAGATTTACAAATTTGTTCTCCGATAGTAACCCCTAAGGTTTCTTCAATGACTACAGTGCTAACCTTGAGATCACCTGAAACCGAAACAGTGGTGCATTCTTGTACTTCTCGAGATAATGAACATCCAGAGCTGGCGTAGCACTCCATAGTTGCTACTACCCGCTTAGATGTATACTCTGTAGTATGATAATAAACACCATCTACCTTCCATTTCCTTCCATAAATGACATATTGAGGTTGTGGTTTTGGAGAAAACTTAGCAGAACTTGAAATAGCTGATTGAGATGTTGCCGTGACGCTTTCAGCTACTAATCCAACCATTAATACTCCCAAAAAGAAAACTATTAATACTTTCCACTTCACTAACTCCACCTCCCATAGGATCATGCAACATCTATCTTTATATGTTTTTCTATTTTCGAGTAAAATTATTTTATTTCTTTTTTAAGTATAAAATTATTCAAACTTTAGTTTTGCTCTTAGAATAAGCCAGGATAAGCTCTCATAAAAGAGATGGATATAACAAAGTTTAATCATCCTATTTAAAAAATAAGAAGGAAATCACTTCAAGAATCCCGTCTTCTTTCCGAGATCTTCAAAAGCATCAATAACAAGCTTGAGATCCTCCTTTGTGTGAGCTGCTGAGGGTTCAAGCCTTATCCTAGCAGTTCCTAGTGGAACGGTCGGATAAACTATCGCCTGGGCAAAGATGTTGTACTCCTCGTACAACCTTCTCGAGAACTCCTGGGCAAGCTTCTCGTCGTAAAGCATTACAGGGGTAATCGGGTGCTTGGTATTTCCTAAGTCATAGCCGAGATCTCTAAGACCCTTCTGGAGGAAGTGAGTGTTATCCCACAGCTTCTTGACCAAATCATCACTCTTCTGAAGTATTTCAACTGCAGCTATTGCTGCAGCAACATCTGGCGGATTCATTGCACTTGAGAAGAGGAATGGTCTAGCCCTCTGCTTGAGGTATTCAATAGCTTCCTCCGGCCCAGCTACGTAACCTCCTATAACTCCAAAGGCCTTGCTTAACGTTCCCATCTCAAAGTCAACCTTGTCATGTAGGTTGAAGTGATCCACGATTCCCCTTCCGTGGCTTCCCAGGACACCCTCACCGTGAGCGTCGTCAACGTAAACTATTGCATCGTACTGCTCAGCAACCTCAACTATCTCTGGCAGTGGAGCTAAGTCGCCATCCATTGAGAATACTCCATCGGTAACAATGATTTTCTTCTTCTTATCCTTATTCTCTTCAAGCTTCTTCTTTAAGTCATCCACGTCAAGGTGCTTGTAGATAACCTTGGGAGCACCGCTAAGTCTCATTCCATCTATAATGCTTGCATGATTAAGTTCTTCGCTTAAGAATACTCCATCTTCTCCCTTCCTTAAGAGTGCACTAATTGCTCCAAGGTTAGCGTTGTAACCGCTCTGGAAGAGTATCGCAGCTTCCCTCTTCTTGAACTTGGCTAACTTTTCTTCAAGTTCAACGTGAAGCTCCATTGTTCCAGCTATCGTTCTAACTGCACCGGCACCAACTCCATAGTCGAGTATAGCTCTTATAGCAGCTTCTTTAATCTTGGGATGGGCCGCTAAGCCGAGATAGTTATTTGAACACATGTTAAGGACTCTCTTACCGTTCACAACGATCCATGGCCCCTGAGCGCTCTGGAGAACCCTTATCGTCACGTAAAGGCCTTTTTTCTTTAGTTCCTCAAGCTCCTCCTTAATCCAATCAAGCTTCCCCATAAGAACCACCGACTACATTTGGGCATTAAAGTATAAAAGATTTGCAGTTAGCATATTGACACATCAGAAATAGATAGTCCAATATATGCAACAGTATTCAGGCATTGTATAAAGGTAATCGTCTTTATTGCAGAAATTTTTTATGGTGGGCCCTGAATGGAGGAGAGGGAGGTATCATGATAGAGAGAGTCAAAGGAACTAGGGACTTTCTGCCCGAGGATATGGCTAAAAGAAGATGGGTATTTGAAAAGATTAGGGAGGTTTTTGAAGCTTACGGCTTTAAGGAGATCTTAACCCCCGTAATGGAATACACAAAGCTATTCCAGCTGAGAAGTGGAGAAGAGGTAGTAAAGCAGTTATACGCTTTTAAGGATAAAGGAGGGAGAGATGTTTCTCTAAGACCAGATATGACGTCGAGCGTTGCTAGGCTATATGTAAATTCATTCCAAATGGCCCCAAAACCTATAAAGTGGTACTATATAGCTAATATGTTTAGATACGAAGAGCCTCAAAGTGGTCGTTACAGGGAATTTTGGCAGGCCGGAGTTGAGTTAATAGGAAGTGACAAAGTAGAGGCCGATGCAGAGGTTATAGCATTATTCGTTGAGAGTTACCTCTCCACAGGCCTCAGAGATTTTACGGTTAACATAGGAGATAGAATTCTTCTAGATGAGTTCGCAGGAATGCTTGGAGTGTCGGATGACATTGGATTAATGAGAATAATAGACAAGAGGGATAAACTATCCCAGGAAGAGTTCATCAACTTACTTAAAGAATTCGGCTTAGGAGAGAGCGAAATTGAAAAGGTGCTTGAACTTGTTGAAATAAAGGGAAGACCAGATAACGTTTTACCTTTAGCGGAGGAGTTATTTAAAAGCAAAAAAGCTAAAGAGGAAATATCCAAACTATACAAGCTAACAGACCTTCTTGAGTGGTACGGTGTAAAGGACTGGATCCGCATAGATCTGGGAATAGCAAGGGGGTTTGACTACTACACGAGTATAGTTTTCGAAGCAATATCCCCCAATGAACTTGGGATAGGATCCATAGGGGGAGGGGGGAGGTACGATAATCTTATAGAGATCTTTGGGGGAAAGCCAACACCGGCCACTGGATTCGCAATTGGAATAGAAAGGTTACTACCAATCCTGGAATGGAAAGGTTTAATTCCCAAACCTCAAACTGGCCCAGAAGTCTTCGTCATACCTCTAAAGGACATGGAAAAAGTTGCAATTAATATAGCAGTAAAGTTAAGGAGGGAAAAGATAAAAACAGACATAGAGCTTTCAGGAAGAAAGCTAGGAAAGGCTTTAGACTATGCAAATAGGGTGGGAGCAAAGTTAGTCATAATAGTTGGGAAGAGAGATGTTGAGAGAGGGGTTGTAACAATAAGGGATATGGAAAGTGGAGAGCAATATAACGTCTCTTTAAATGAGATAGTCGATAAAGTTAAGAACCTCCTTAAAAGATAATAAGGTGTGATGATGAACGCCATCGATACTGAGATATGATGACCGGATTCCTGGCTGATTTCTTTTATTTTGAACATTTCTCTAGGACGTGGAGAAGTTCTTCCTCAGACCTAAACTGCATTATTAGAGTCAATAGTTTCCTTGCAACTTCATTCCTTTTTAGTGCTATCTCAAGCTTTTTCTTAATCTCTTCAACTTCGCTCCCCTTTTCATGTTCAAGCTCTTTTAGAGCTCTAAGAAGGTTTTCTCTAGTTTCATCTATATCCCTGAGTATTTTTTCATAGAAAGCGGAACTCCTCCATTCAGAAAAGTTCTTTGTCGCTATGAAGTAGGCCTTCCTATCCCCTGGTTTCTTAACCCTCTGGACTAGACCAACACCTTCAAGAACCCTCATTGCAGAGCTCACATGAGAAAGAGAGTAACCAGTTATCTCAGCTATCTCGCCTAAACTCATAGGCCGCCCAGATAAAAACAAGGCCCCATAGATGTATCCGACGAGCTCACTTTGACCAAGCCTCCTAGCCGTGTTTGCGAAGGTTTCCATGATAATCTTCTTGGCCTCCTTAATACCCATCTTTGTTCACCATAATGTTTTTAAATTCCAAAATTATAAAACTTTCGGAAATTTCCGAAAGTTGGGTGAGATCATGCTAAGGAAGATCGCGAGAATTATAGTAGTCTACAGACACAGTCTTGCTGTAATAACGATATTCCTACTGATATTGTCAGGTTACGGAATTACAAAGCTTAAATTTGAAAGTGATCTATCTAAACAGCTACCAGAAGATTTAGAAGCTGTTAAAAATTATTTTACATTACAAAATGAGTTTGGAGGGAGTGGATCGGCCTTAATCTATGTTAAAATTAAAAGCCCTGACAAGGTTGCTGACATTAGGGATCCAACCGTTATAAAGGCCATGTACTCCCTAGAACAGAGACTAAAGGATAAAGAATATGTTACGGATACCTTCAGCATAGCAGATTTGGCCGTTCAAATCTTAGGAAGACTCCCAAATAACATCGAAGAAGTAAAATTCGTCCTCAACATGCTACCAGAAGATGCCAGAAATGGACTTGTAAGTAGAGACTACTCGTCAACAATCATAATAGTTAGTCTAAATAGGGAAAAGAATCAAAGAGCCCTTGTAAGGGTATACAACGAGATCAAGAATGAAATCGAAAAGTCAAACTTTCCAGAGGGAGTTGAAGTTGTGCTAACTGGAGACCTTGGAATAACGTACAAGATACTCGAAATGCTACAGAATGACATGAATAGAACCATGGCCGTAGCTGGGATTATTGTTATAATTCTCCTTCTGTACTTTTACAAATCCCCAATTAGGATGCTAGTTCCTCTTATCCCTCTAATCTTTGGAGTTACTATGACCCTGGGTTTTATGGGCCTCCTTGGAATTCCACTAGATATAGCAACGAGTACCGTTGGAGCTATGATAATAGGAATGGGAATAGACTATGGAGTTCACGTAACCAATAGGTATTATGAGGAGAGAAACAAAGGTAGATCCCCAGAGGAAGCTGCAGAAGAAGCAATTTCAGAGACAGGAAAAGCATTGCTAGGAGCTGCATTAACCACGATAGCAGGCTTTCTTGCGCTCTCACTTTCTATATTACCCTCCCTAAAAAGGTTGAGCATTAGCTTAGTAATGGGATTGGGACTTGCAGCGGTGAATGCAGTCATTGTAACTCCAGCATTAGCAATACTTGAGGAGGAGTTCAGGACTAAGATATTAGGGAAAAAGGGAGAAATAATATCAATTGGAGGAGAGGAAGGGAAATTAGGATTCATATTTTCTAGATTGGGTTTATTCATAAAAAGATCTCCATGGCTCGCTCTTCTAATAGCCGTGATGATATCAGGAGTTTCTCTCTATGGAGCTACGAAGATAACGACCGAGGTGAGGTTAGAAAAGATGATACCAATGGATATGCCCGAGATACAAGCCCTAACAGATATAAGGTCTGAGTTTGGAGGTCAGGATGAGATAACAATATTAATAAAAGCGGATGACGTGAGAGATCCTGAGATAGTTAGATCAATTTTAAGATTTGAAAGGGAGGTTAAAGCTGATTCCTACATAAATAACGTCTTTGAAAGTGAGAGTATAGCTGATGTTGTAATTGAAAAATACGGCTACATACCAGAGGATAAGGAGAAAATTGCCAAGGCCTTAGAAGGGTCTTCCCTAGTATCTTCAGATTATTCATTGACTATTGTAAAGCTAAAGGGGAACTTTATGGGAGTTACCCAGGAAGATTTCAATAAGATAATGGAGTACTTTGAGGAAGAGCTGAAGAGAGCGAACTTCCCGCCTGGAGTCAAGGCCGAACTTGCTGGGGAGTCTTACCTCAACTACGTTTTAGATAACCTCGTAAACGAGGAACTAGGTAAAATCTCAACGATAGGAACTATTATAGTCGTTTTAATTGTATTTGCAATATTTAGGAGGCCAACTGTAGCTGTAGCAATGATAATGCCGATGTTCCTGGGAGCCCTTTGGACAATTGGCTACATGGGATTAGCAGGGATACCCTTCTCCCAAACTCTAGCAGGTGTCGTATCAATGATAGTCGGTCTTGGAGTTGATTATGGAATGCACATTACCCATAGATTCCTAGAAGAGTTAAAGGAAGGAAATAAAACACCAATAATCACTGCAATGGAAAGCGTTGGTCCAGGAATACTTATCGGAGCTTTAACTACTGCTGGAGGATTTTTAGCACTATTAACTGGTCGTTTAACGGCTATACACGATTTTGGAAAGGTTCTTGCTGTTGGAATATTCTCATCAATGTTAGCTGCTTACCTCGTAACTCCCGCTATACTTCAGCTTGAATTTGGGAGAAAAATTAAGGAGGTGAAAGAATGAAAAAGCTTTCATATATTCTCATTCTTTTAATCCTTACAGCTCCCCTTCCACTTTCATTAGCCCAAGGCCCAGAGCTACTATATGAAGGGTACATGAATAAGGGGGATTACCTGTTAGTGGGGCCGCTTACCATTTTCTTAAAAGACGTCGTCTATGACATCAATGACGGAAAATGGAAAGCACTCTTTATAGTATTTAATGAAGATATGGAACCTGTGGGTCCAAATTTAACCCTAATATACGTCCCAGATCCAAATAAGGTTCAGAATCTACTCCAAAATCAAACCTTCCTAAGAGCAATGGCAGAAACTCTAGGTTACAACCCAGATAATCCCATCGAATATGCAGAATTCCTAAGATGGCTATCCACAGCTTCCCAGATGGAGGTCTGGAATGCTATAGTAAAAACAATAGAGGAACATCCAGAGCTAGGGATAAAGCTACAGGATATAGCGAAACCTTATTACGTACCGAATGCCCGACCGGTTGGAGTAAATGAAACAATAAAGATTGAATATAGAGGGAAGACAGTTTACATAACAGTACTAAATACATATCCAAATGGTGCAAGGGTCAGTATAAGCGGACCAGTTCAATGGAGAGCTTCCATGGTTCAGGGCCTACTACTTTCTAGGATAGAAGTAAAAGGTACCGTAAAGCCAGGACAATTCTTCAACGTAAATGTTCATTTGAAGAACATTGGATCTAGGAAAGTTAGATTTGTTACTGTTATTTTATCCCCAACTCCCGTAGTTCCAAATGTTGCAAGGTCACATACTGGCGAAGAAAGCATAGCAACGACGATCCCTCAGGTTCTCACCCAAACTGGAACAATTCAAGGGACATTATATCCAGTAGAAAGTTCGGTTAAGTTCATTGACATCATAGAGCCGGGGGAGGATAAGGTTATAACCTTCCTATATAAGGTAAATGAAAATGCAAAACCAGGAGATTATCCCCTTTATCTTACGGTAGTGTATTTCTCATACACAACGGGAGAAAACCTTGAGCAGAGGGTATCCTATGACACAGCTATCGTGACAGTTTCCAGGGATCACGAAGCCAACTTCGTCATAACTCAAGAAGTACCCAGAATAGTTCACCCTGGAGATGACTTTACGATAAAGTTAAAGTTTAGAAACTTAGGAGAAGATACAGCTAAAGATGTCAGAGGAGAATTAATCCTTGAGGACTTAACAGGGAGAGTATTCTCGCCAGTTTCCCCGAGTACATTTTATCTTAAGTTCGTAGATCCTGGAGAAGAGTTCAACAAGACATTTAAGCTTCACGTTAGTGAATCTGCAAAGACAGGAACTTATGTATTCAAGGTTAGATTGAAGTATTACTCGGGAGATAGCAATAAAGAAAAGACTCAGGAATTTACAATATCAACTACCATTATAAGGAGGAGGGAAGCGTTCATAGAGATCGAGAACGTGACGATAGAGCCAAAGAAAGTGGAGCCTGGGATGACATTCAGGGTAGTATTCACCTTAAAGAACGTTGGTGAAGGATATGCAAAGGCCCTTGAGATCAGGATAATACCCACGGAAACCCTCGTTAGAAGGGAAATAAAGAAGGTAGATCTGTCTCAACTCTCAAATCTTCCAATTCCTGGGGGACAAGAGTTATCCAAGAATCTTCAAACGGCCTTCAATCAAATAGTCGAGCAAATAGCCCAGGAAAGAGTTCCAGCATTCCTACCTATCGGGGAAGATAACGTCAGGTATGATGGGCTCATAACTCCAAATCAAACAATGAAAGTAGAGTTCACGCTTAAAGCAAATGAAAGACTTGAAAACAACATTTATCCCCTTAAAATTGAGCTAAAGTACTTATCTTCCCCAGATGACAGGTTAATCTCTGACGAGAGAATCATCGGAATTGACGTTACTGGAATTGAGAAGCTCGTCATAACTTCCGTCTCAACTTCTCCTTCAAGGATATTACCAGGAACTTCAAATGTCGAGATTTCCTTTACCCTTGAAAACGTCGGAGATGGGAAGGCCGATTACATACTTCTCATACCAAATCCAAGGTTCCCATTCAAGTTAAGCGAAACCAGTAATCAGATAATTAATATAGGTAGCCTAGGAAAAGGAGATTCAGCACGAGCATCGTTTAAGGTTGACGTAGATGAGAATGCAACGTCTGGAAGGTACTATATCCCAATAACGATGGAATATAGAGATCCTTCAGGAAACTTTAGGGTTCTAAATGTTACACTTCCAATAATAATCGCAGAGAAACCAAAACTTGTCATAACTAATGTGAGATTTGGAAGCGAACCCTTGCAAGGAAAGGATGTGAATGTATATGTAACTGTTAAGAATATTGGAGGAGAGCAAGCCGAAAGCGTAACAATAGAAGGAGTTGTCAGATCGTCACAACCCTTCACATTGGTAAAAAGAACGGATTACATAGGAACCCTCGATCCAGGAAAGAGCGGAGAGGGAGTTATAACCCTCTCAATAGAGAAAGATGCCCTCCCAAAGGTATACAACATCCTTATAAGGATAAGGGCTGTAGGAGACAAGGAAAAAGGAGATGATAACGTCTATATATTTGAAGAAACAGTGAAAATACCGGTAAAAGAGAACGTTGAAAGTGCAAAGAGACTTAAGATATTAGCATTAGTTGCTGGAATTCTCGCGATACTAATAACTATAATAACATACCTTAAAAGGAGAAAGTAAGTGTAATCTAACTATTTTATTTTTTATTACTCTCTCACCACACCCTAGCTCCAACCGGAACCTCTTCAGGAACTGGAATTAGGTATACCTTACCATCCTCAGTCTCGGCAAGGATCAGCATACCTTGACTTTCTACTCCTGAAAATTTTTTCGGCTTTAAGTTAACTACAAATATAAACTTCTTTCCTTCAAGTTCTTCAGGAGGTATCTGATCTGCTATACCTGTAACTATCGTTCTCTCCTCATTTCCAAAGTCAACTATCAATTTAATTAACTTCTTTGTCCTCTTAATCTTTTCAGCTTTCTTCACAAGTCCAACTTTCATCTGAAACTTCCAGAATTCATCGACATCGTATAGTTCCATATAATTCACCCTAGAAAGATTATTAAATCTTAAGTTTTTATATTTGTGGATAAGGAAACCCTTAAATATCTTGACGACGTTATAGTATCATGAAGTTAATAAAACCATAGATAAGAAATGGTGGTGAATATTATGACTAGGAGAGTCAAAACTGGAATTCCGGGAGTTGATGAGATACTTCATGGAGGAATACCTGAAAGGAACGTCGTACTACTTAGTGGAGGACCTGGAACTGGAAAAACAATATTCAGTCAACAATTCTTGTGGAATGGACTTAAGATGGGTGAACCAGGAATTTACGTAGCCCTAGAGGAGCATCCAGTTCAAGTTAGACAGAACATGGCCCAATTCGGTTGGGATGTTAAACCATATGAAGAGAAAGGAATGTTTGCGATGGTGGATGCATTTACAGCTGGAATAGGTAAGAGCAAGGAATATGAGAAGTACATAGTTCACGACCTTACCGACATTAGGGAGTTCATAGAGGTGCTGAGGCAGGCGATAAGAGATATTAATGCAAAGAGGGTTGTCGTTGATTCCGTAACGACCCTTTACATAAACAAACCTGCAATGGCAAGGAGCATAATACTTCAACTTAAGAGAGTTTTAGCCGGAACTGGATGTACCAGTATATTCGTAAGCCAGGTAAGCGTAGGGGAGAGAGGATTTGGAGGTCCTGGAGTTGAGCATGGAGTTGATGGGATAATAAGGTTAGATTTAGACGAAATAGATGGAGAACTTAAGCGTTCCTTAATAGTCTGGAAGATGCGCGGAACTAGTCATAGCATGAGAAGGCATCCCTTCGATATAACCGATAAGGGAATAATCGTGTACCCCGATAAGGTTCTGAAGAGAGGAAAGGTTCTAGAATTATAATGGAGGTGATCAAAGTGTCAGAAATTGAAATCCCACTAAATCCAATAACTAGGAGCGAGATCCATCAACTAGAGAGCTTATTACTGTTCGCAACCCTCTTCAGACCAGAAGTTATTGAGTTGATAAAAGATCCAGCAGAGAGACTCACGTGGGTGGATAGCTTAGCGGTAGCGGCAGGTGCGATAGCAAGAGAGAAAGCAGGAATGACTGTTAGCGAGATAGCAAGAGAGCTCGGTAGAACTGAGCAGACGATAAGGAAGCATTTGAAAGGGGAAAGCAAAGCTGGTCAGCTTGTTAGAGAAACCTACGACTTGATCAAGCAAGGTAAGCTGGATGAGCTGATAAAGACTATAGAGATGATAGAAAAAGGAGGACTAAAAGAGGTAGTTGCAAAGGAAGAGTATGAAAAGCTACTCAAAGAGTATGAAAAACTAAAGAAGGAATTCGAAGAGGTAAAAGCCAAGCTTGAGGCTACAGAGCTTGAAAATCTAGAGAAAGCCAAGAAGGAAATTGAAGAACTAAAAGAAAGAATTGAAACATTGGAGAAAGAAAAGAAAGAGTTAGAGAAAGAGCTCAAGGAAAGTAAAGTGAAGCTAATGGAATATGAAGCCAAAGCAAAGAAAGTCGAAGAACTGGAGGAAAAGCTAAAAGAATACGAGGAGAAGAGCAGAGAAATTGAAGGTAGGATAAAAGATTATGAAGAGAAAATAAGAGAACTTGAAGAGGAGAAGAAAGGACTTGAGGAGAAGATAAATGTCCTTGAAAATAGGATCGAAAATCTAAAGAATGGCATTAGAAGCGCAAAGGAGGCACTAGAAAGACTTCTCGAAGAGGGGTGATAGAGTGGATCCTCTTAGTGGTTTCCTAGGTTCCTTAATTTGGTGGTTTCTCTTTTTGTACCTTTTGCTGTGGCCTCAAATGCAGTATAGACAACTACAACTGGCCAGGGAGAAGTTATTAGAGAGGCTTGCCAGGAAAAGGAACTCCACTGTTATAACGTTAATCCATAGGCAGGAAAGCATAGGCCTCTTTGGAATTCCAGTTTACAGGTTTATAAGCATCGAAGACAGTGAAGAAGTTTTAAGGGCAATAAGGATGGCCCCAAAGGATAAGCCGATAGATCTGATAATTCACACTCCTGGAGGTTTGGTCTTAGCCGCAACCCAGATAGCTAAAGCTCTAAAAGATCATCCCGCCGAAACTAGGGTTATAGTCCCTCACTATGCAATGAGTGGTGGAACCCTCATAGCGCTGGCCGCTGATAAGATAATAATGGATCCTCATGCTGTTCTAGGCCCTGTTGATCCTCAACTCGGCCAGTACCCAGCACCTAGCATAGTGAGAGCAGTAGAAAAGAAGGGAGTTGATAAAGTCGATGATCAAACCCTAATACTAGCTGATGTTGCAGAGAAGGCTATAAGGCAGGTTAGGGATTTCATATTTAATCTCCTTAAGGATAAGTACGGTGAGGAGAAGGCAAAGGAATTAGCCCAGGTGTTAACTGAGGGAAGATGGACTCATGATTATCCAATTACCGTAGAGGAAGCCAAGAAACTAGGATTAAACGTTTCAACTGACGTTCCAGAGGAAGTTTACGCTCTTATGGAACTCTATAAGCAACCTATAAGACAAAGAGGAACGGTAGAGTTTGTCCCATATCCAATGAAACAGGAAGGTAAGCATTAACGCCTTAAAAATTCTCCCACATCTTTTAAGTTTTTTATGAACTTTTCATCATTCCTGGGATTTATCATGCCAATTCCTATTATATCTCCAAGATCATTGTAGATTAGTATCTTTCTACTTCCCTGCCAGTTAAGCTTCTTGACTGCCCTTTTCGGGACGTCTTTTCCAGTTGTGAACAGGAAAGATGCCTTTGGGCCAAGAACAGCATAGTTTTTCGTAACCTTCACTAGGGAGAAGAACTCTATATTTGGATAGAATTTTTCAACGAGGTTATCATCTACTCTTATAGTTCCAACAAAAGTTCCCAGAGAATAAGGCTTAAGTGGAAGCTTTTCCACGAGCTTCCAAACGCTCTCATTGACTGCGTAAACATCCCTATACTCACCCTCAACTATGGAAAAAAATTCATGGGAAAGTTCCCCGTACTTCTCAGCTTCCCTTAAAATTAGATCGAACTCCCAGGAAGAAACTCTTCTAACCCTTAGCTCACCACTCATCTTCCTCCTCTTCCCAATCCTCATCCTCTTCGAGCCAATCTTCCTCTTCCCAATCTTCCTCCTCCCACTCTTCCCACTCCTCCTCTTCTATCCAATCCTCTTCCATCTCCTCCAAAAGCTCCTCTTCCTCCTCAAATTCGTTTTTAACTTTCTTTTTTGGTTGCATACTCTCTCCCTCAAATTTTAGGTTAGATTAAGGGTTATAAATCTTTTTAGTATAAAAATCCCTGAAAAGCTCTTCTTCCTGGGCATAAGATCTTCTAAGCTTTAACGCAGTATATGCCTTTTCTAGCTCCCTACCAAGATAAAAAGCATGTCTCGGAGAAAGCGAAAAATAGTCAAGGATCGTGTCCATTATCTCATTGGGTTCATTTCCGACTATAGTTATGACAAGATTCATCCCCTTATAGGCATTTACATATATCTTCCCATTATCCACGAATATCCTAAAGTAGGTATCCTCAAGCTTTACCTCTTTACGCTTCGCCTCAACGATATTTTTTGAAATCTCAAATCTCAATCCTTTATCTTTCTTCTCCTTTAAGAGAAGTAAGTTAAGACCAACATCCTTTACACCGCCCAAGAGCGTCATGTCAATAGCCCTTCTAAGCTCTCTAATGGATCCAGTGCATTTCCTACTTACTTCAGTTGTCAAGAGCATTGAGATCCTTAATTCGCTGGCTATTCCAGCGAGAAGGGCATTTATCCCAGGACTGTCAGCATCCGTCATCTCAGTAACGTTTCCCACACCAGCTAGCATTATATCTTCCCTGTTTCTATCCCTGTAAAGGGAGAAGGCCACTATTGATCTAGAGAATCCCGGATAATGCTCGAGTATTAGATCAGCTATAATCCTTTTATATCCAAGAGATAATGCTTTTTCCTTTAATTTTTCAAGAGATTCAACCCTATCTCTGGGATTTAATGGAAAATAGCCATTTTTCATATCAGTTGGAATTAAGACTACTGGTTTGTCGGTAACTAGGTCCTCCACATTGCTCCAGTCTACGCTAAGGATCATGTCAACGAAGTCAAGGCCAGCTTCAAGCTCCTTAGCATTTAAAGAATCAAGGGATATTGGAACTTCCCTACCTAAAACTTCCCTAAACTCTGGTATCACATCTAAGAATTTAACATTTGTTTCCCCTGCTACCATACCAATGTCAACAATATCGGCCCCTTCACTAAGGTAATAATTTGCTTTTTTTACTAGTCCCTCGAGGGATAGTTTAGGTGCATCAACGATCTCAGCAATTATTCTAGCTGGAAAGTCAAAACCTACGGGAAGGGAACCAACTAGAATGTTCCAAGGTTTTTTTAGTGCCTTTCTTATGTAAGATTTGTTTTTAGTTTTGTTCCTTATGTCCTCCACTTTCCTTAGGGCATCCCTAGAGAATAGCTCATCAGCCGGTATCGTTTTACTGAGTTTAAATCCCTGTTTTATTGCCTTTAGAACAATCGGTAAGTCAATGGCATTTTTCGGACCTTTGAATGTTGGAATGCCCGTTTTCTCCTCAATTATTTCTGTGGATCCCCTAACGAGACCCGGAATCAGAATTATGTCATAACCCTTTACACCGGCCTTCTCCAAGAAATCAGCTATCATCCTGGGAGTTAAAAATGCCGCAACTGTTACAGGGGTTACAAAAACATCACATCCCTTCCCATATTTTCTTACAATTGGTTCAGCAAGTTTTCCCGTAACGAGTAGGATCTTCACATCATGAAACCTCCTTCATTCCGAGGGCTTCTAAGAACTTCTCAGTAATGGCCTCCTCAACGAGCCTTAGTAAGGATGTCTTATCCCTTGCTAGCTTGAATATTCCAAGTGGAATTCTAGCTCCACCGGCCTGAGGATGACCTCCTCCACTTCCGATTTCTCCAAATGCTTCCTTCATGACGTTTCCTATGTTGACCCTAACATCCCTAGTTCTCGCTGAAATTTCTATCCTATCATCAACTATTCCAAATACTAGTACAGTTGTTATTCCCTCCAGCCTTAATAAGAAGTCTGCTGCCTCAGCTATAGCATCCCTATTTGCTATAAATCCCACGTTACTTATTATCACATTCTTGTATATTTTTCTGTTTAAAATAGCCCTTGCTAATATTTCAGCAGTTTCCGTGCTTATATCTGGAAACTCTATCTTATCTAGCAACTCATAGTTAACTTTCCCAGTCAGGAACTCTATAGCATTTATGTCAACTCTACTCAACTTGGAGAACTTTTTTGTATCAATATACATCCCATAGAAGAGGGCCGTTGCGAGGGTTTCAGTTATCGGTATTTCGAGGGCCTTGAGGTACTCGGCCATTATGGAAGAAGTTGCATTGACATCGGTCCTTATATCTACGAAACAATTAGGAGGCAACTTCTCTCTTAAATTTTGAAGTATCTGATGATGATCGATTATAATTTCAATCTTATTCAAATCCTCTTCATCAAGAATTGTTATATTTCCATTCGGTTGGGCATCCACTATCGCGATGGCCTTATGCCTCTTTATCTCATAACTTCCCCTGGAGACCTTCCTAAACTCCATTCCAAGAACGTTAACCATGGCCCTATTTTGATGATGGGTTATATCCCCACCATAAACTATCTGAGTCTTTAATCCAATGCTCTGGGCTATTACTGCAAGGGCAGATGCACTTGCCATACAATCGGGATCTGGATTGTCATGCATAACTATCAGCAGAGTATCCGTCTTCTCCTTTATTTCGTTTAACTTGTTCAGCAACTTAAGAGCATTCTTCTTTTCTCCTATTTTTTCTATCGTTTCAACTACATTCTTTACAATTGCAGTTCTTGGATTTATCACATAGTCTATCTTCACATCCATTTCATACTCCTCTTTTAATACGGATTCTATGTCCTCGACAGATCTATCCTCGGGGAGTATTATCAAAACAGATGCGTTCTTATTATTTGACTTAACGACATGGAGCGTCTTAGCAATGGTCTGAACATCCATCGTTGTAATTATTATCAAGTCAGCCCTCTCAATATGAGCCTTTAGTAGGGTTGCTGTGTAGGAAAAATCCCCCTGAACAACCTGAAGGCCACTCTCAGCTAAAGCTTGTGCCCTTATGCTATCCTTCTCTATCACAGTCACATCAAATTCTCCAATTAAAGCTTCAGCTATAGCTCTCCCTAACACCCCTCCCCCAAGGACTAACACCCTCATGACGCTCCACCTATAACCAATAATGTTTAAATATTAGGCATTGGAGTATTCTTTTAATAATCCTAACTTTCCTACTTATCATCCTGAAAATCTAAGGGTATATATATCTAATGGTGATGAAGATGGAAATCCAAGGACTTCAACCAAAGATAGAAAATGAGGTCTGTCTATCTGGAGAAGAAGTCCTTAATTTGATTAATGAGAATATTAGAGACCCGAATATCAGGGGTGCATATGTAAGGATCTTTGGAAAGGATGAGAGTGGACAATACATCATAGATATGATAATGGATAAAAAAAGGATACTTGCAATAGAATGTACAATCCTTAATAAGAAGGAGATAATCCATGGAGAAGAAGCTCTTAAAAAATTTGTAGAGCTTTCTGACTTACCATTAGTAGCGACCTTATATCCACTAGATAATGAGTCATTTAAAATGGTACTAGCCAAAAATATTGAGGTTTTCTCAAAAACCCCGGCCATTCCACTTCAAGAGATCTTCAAGAGGGAAGCGAAAAAAACTATAGAAGGAGCAATAACTGAAGCGAGGGAAGCAAGGGAGAAGGAGATAAAAGAAATAGAAAGAGAAACAGAGAAGATAAAGGAAGAAAAAGAAATCAAAATCCCTGAAGAGATCACGATAAACGTCAAAGGTGATAGTGAAGGAAAAGTAAAAGAGGCACTAATGGGGTACATTAATCTTTTGAAAGGAGATATCAATAGACAACTCAAAGGAGCCCAACTAAGGGCTACTAGAATAAATGCAGAAATTGGAAAAGGAACGGTCTCCCTTATTGGAGAATTTTACATAACGGCCAATGATGGAAATCCAGAAGTTTTAAAGAGAAGAGCATTATTCCTAATTAACAAACATATACCAAAGATCATGAAAAGCACAAACTTAAAGCCAATAATCAAGGATCTAAAGGTTAACGTTGTCGTCGGTGAAGTTGTTACCTCCATGGAAGAGAGGGAGAGGGAAGATACTTCCCTATGGAAACTAACTAAACCACCAACCCACGAACTAGCTCCGAACCTTCATCTTACGATAGATCCCAAGTTTAAGCAGTATTTCACGGGCTTTGCCAGAACTTTACTTAAGGAAATTGAAGATGAAGGGATTATAGTGGACAACCTAGACTTAGAAATTTTGGGAGGAGTCAAAGAATTTGAAATTAATATTAAGCTTGAAGGAAAATCAAAAGAGCTAGATGAGCCAAAGTTACGGGCTATTATAAGTTCTCTCGCCAAGAGACATGCTTCAGAGTTAAGTAAGATCGTCGGAAAATATATTTGGATAAATAACGTAACTGTAGAACTAAAACAGCCAACGGCCGCTGAACTTTCAGCTAAAGCCGCTGAAATCCTTAAGAAAAAGAAGGAAATAGAGAAGGAAGTTGAGAAAATGCTTAAAGAGGCCGGAATAGAGGAGCTTAGCTACCTATTAGAAGACAAAAAGAGAGAGATAGAAAAGACAGTGATAAAACCCAGAATCGATTCAGCGATGGAAACCCTCAGGAAGAAACTACAGGAAAACCTTAAGTCAATACCAAATGCAAATTTAAGATGGATAAATGTAAACCATGAACCTCATGAGAATAGCATTGAGATATCTGTAAAAGCTAGCTTAGCAAAGGTTGAGAGTGAGGGTCTCTTTGGGGTACTGTCAACATTTAGTGAGGAAGAAATAAAGAGAAAGGCCATAGACACTATAGTTAGGACAATAAGGGAAGTAGAAGAAGAAAACCAAATACAAATAAAGTTAAAGAGATTAGATATTTCGGTAAGGTAAATCAGCACTCAAGATCCTCATCACGAATCAGGACCTGCCGAGTTCATCATCTTTAATCCCTACAACCCTAGATTGCATATGTCTACTAGGAAATATAGTTTTTGGGTTAATTCCCCTTTCCCTGAGCATATATCTTAATTCAGCTTCATAATCTCCTTTCTCTAGTTTTTCACTCTCCCTCTCTTCTATTACAAATATACTATTAGCGAGTTCTCTAATCGTCTTATATCCGAGCCCTAGTAGGGGCCTTATGTATGCAACGTTGAATCTATCCTCTAGGGATCTTGCCTTTCGTAGATCTAAAAATGGAACCTTATCATCCCTTCTGGTTCCATCACTAATTCGCTTTACATAGCTCCTTGAGGCCACGTACTCGAGAGCTTTTTCATGAAGAAACTGAATAGCCCTTCCAGGTTTTCCATCCTCTATGCACATTTCCACGGCCATGTTAAGTAACTCTCTGGGAAGTCTAACCACTTCATGTTCAAAGCCTAAGATATCTGCCGTTTCTTTGGCATACTTCCAGTTATCCAAAACCCCAAATGTTATTGTGACTAACCTAACCTCGTACCCCAATTTACGCAAAATCCAAGCTGCTAACGAGGAATCTTTTCCACCACTAAAGAGGTGATAAACATCCCCTAACATGTATCAACCCCCACTCCCAGTTCCAATGAATTTGTTAAGTTCCTTACGGGATAAAATATCCATACTAGCAACTCTTAAATATTGTTTCATAGAATAGAATCCCAGGGGTGAGAAAAATGGTTGAAAGGTCAAAGGTTAGAGTTCTCGTGGCAAAACCTGGGCTTGATGGTCATGATAGAGGGGCTAAAGTTGTAGCTAGGGCATTAAGAGATGCTGGCTATGAAGTGATTTACACAGGTATAAGGCAGACACCTGAACAGATCGTTGAAGCTGTTATAGAGGAAGATGTAGATGTTCTAGGGATAAGCATCCTTTCGGGAGCTCACATGGTTCTGATACCTAAGATACTGAAACTCCTGGAGGAGAAGGGTATTAAAGTAAATGAGGATGTTCTTGTTGTTGCAGGGGGCATAATCCCTCCAGACGATGCAGAAGAACTAAAGAAGATGGGTGTAGCCGAAGTCTTTGGCCCAGGAACTCCTCTTAGGGAAATAATTGAATTTATAGACAAGAACGTTGGAAAATTAAAGAAGTTTCGAGAGAGTTCATAACCCTTATCTTTTTAACTTCCTTCATTGGATAATTTCTCCAGTGATGAAAAATGCAACCTATAGATGAACTTATAGAAAGGCTAAAAAAAGGGGATAGAAGGGCCGTTGCTAAGTTAATAACTCTCGTAGAAAATGATGAAAGCAAGGCAAAAGTTATTATAAAGAAAATCTATCCCTTAACGGGGAACGCTCATATTGTGGGAATTACAGGACCTCCAGGAGCAGGAAAGTCAACTTTGCTAGATAAGCTGATTAAAGAAGCGAGAAGAGAGGGATTAATCGTTGGAGTAATAGCCGTAGACCCAACATCACCTTTTACAGGAGGGGCATTGCTCGGAGATAGGATTAGAATGCAAAGACACTCAACAGATCCTGGAGTATTCATAAGGAGCATGGCCACAAGGGGATCTTTAGGAGGGTTATCCAAAGCCACAAATGATGCAATAAAAATTCTAGATGCTTATGGGTGTGACGTTATATTTGTTGAAACTGTGGGAGTCGGGCAAATAGAGGTAGATATCGTCAAAACGGCCGATACCGTTGTATTGGTAACAATCCCAGGGTTAGGAGATGACGTTCAAACTATAAAAGCTGGGCTAATGGAGATCGCTGATATCTTCGTTGTAAATAAGGCCGATAGAGAAGGGGCCGATATAACTTATTTTGAGCTAACACTAGCATTGGATCTAGAAAAGGAAAAATGGGAAAAAATTGGTTGGAAACCACCAATTATTGAAACCGTTGGGACTACCGGAAAAGGAGTTAAAGAACTTTGGGAAAAGATAAAGGAACATAAAAAATTCCTAGAGGAGAGTGGGAAGTTAGCTGAAAAGAGAAGGACTAGAATTGAAGAGGAAGTCAAAACTATAATAGCTGGAATCGTTGCTAAGAAAGTTGAAGCTTCACTTAGCGAGTTTGAAGATATAATATCCATGGTTTTAAATAAGGATTTAGATCCATACTCTGCAGCTGACCTCGTCTTAGAAAAGATCGTCGGGAGGTGATATGGATGTTTAAGAGGATAGACCATGTTGGAATTGCCGTTAAGAACTTGGAAGAAGCTATTAAAATCTGGGAAGGGCTTGGATTTAAGGTTGAAGAGATTGAAGAAGTCCCAGATCAAAAAGTTAAGGTAGCAGTCATAAAGGTTGGGGAAAACAGAATTGAGTTGCTGGAGGCCACAACTGAAGACTCCCCAATAGCAAAGTTCATCGAGAAAAGAGGAGAAGGGATACACCACCTGGCAATTAGGGTAGAAAACATCGAAAGTAAACTGGAGGAGCTGAAACAAAAAGGTTACAAACTTATCGATGAAAAACCAAGAGTTGGGGCAGGAGGAGCAAAAATAGCATTTATCCATCCAAAGAGTGTAACGGGAGTGCTCCTGGAGCTATGTGAAAGGAAAGAGTAAATTTTATTCTTTTTTTACATATGGCTTTCCTATTGCTACCGTAAATCCCTTGAATGAATCATCTCTTCTGTTAAACTCCATAGCCAACGGTAAATCATTATCCTCGTTAACAACGATCCTTATCAGCCTTGCTCTCGGGTGATTTTCAAGGTATTCTTCTTTCAAACTTTCGTAAGAATCTAAGGCACTCTCGATAGCATCCTTGTTCATTTCATACATTTCCCTGGAGTAGTTACTGTGGGACTTTATATTCTCTATCGTCTTCCGTTTGTCCAATATTCACACCTTCATCCAAAAGCCATTTTCAAACTTAAAAATGTTCCTCTTTTCAGCAATTCTTAGGGCTTCTTCAAGTTTTTCTTTAGGAACTTCAATTCCATGCAACTCCTTAAATAGAGATACTATTTCTTCAATCGTTAATTTCTCCTTTTCCTCGAAGAGATTGCTCGTTAAGTTTATCATATCTTCCACGAAGTTCCAAGGGAATACTACCCATACCCAGTCGATATCTTTTGCATAGTAATCGGGAATGAACTTCGATCCCTTAATGTTTAGTAGAGTAGCTGTTTTTATCTCCGCAGGATTTCTTGATTTCATGTATTCATAAGCTAAGCTCATACTTTCTCCAGTATCAGTTATGTCATCAACTATGAGGACCTTCTTACCTTCGAAATCATACTGGGTTCCATACTTAAGCCTAGCTCTCCCATCAGGTGTTGCTGTAATTCCCCAATGTTCGACTTTCACGCTTACTAAGTCTTTAACTCCTAAGTAGTCACAGTAAAGCCTAGCAGCTATCCACCCACCTCTAGCAAGTCCGACTATAACATCTGGCATCCATCCACTTTCTAGTACTTTCCATGCTCCTGTCTTTGCCCATTCTTCGATATCTTCCCAGGAGGCAAGGTAAGCTGGAAACGCCTTCATGAGCTCCCTCCCAAAAGAAGGGAGGATAATAATTTAAAGTTTTTCATATCATCGCCGGAATTCCCGGAATCCTTGGAAAGAGTTGTACTTCTGAAACGTGATGAGCACTTACAATAAATCTAACAAGTCTCTCCACTCCGATTCCGGCCCCAGCACTTGGTTTTAACTTGCCGGCCCTTGCTATTTCTAAGTAAGGTTTGAAGGATTCTTCGCTTAAGCCTGAAGCCCTTATCTTCTCGATTATCTTCTGGTACTCCCACTCACGTTCTCCACCACTTAGAACTTCTCCATATCCATAAGGGAGAATTAAGTCATAGTTTCTCCAAACTCCATCCTCCTCCCTGTCATAGAATTCCCTAGGAATGTTGATTACCCAAAACGGTTCCTCCATTACTTGACTCGCCTTCTCATCACTTCCAAATTCATCCAAGATATCCTTATACTCATACACTTTGAAATGCCTAGCTTTTGGAAAGTCTCGCCCAGTCCACTCTTCCGCTTTCCTAAACAATCCATGCATCAACTCCTCAACTAGGGATATTATGTCCTTCATCTTGGCCCCTTCAACCTCAAAGTCGAATTGAGTAAATTCGTAAGCGTGCTTTCCGTCATCTCTTTCACGAGTCTCTATCCTTATGTTTGGAGAAAGAACAAAGATTTTCTTAAGTCCCATCGCTATTGCAAGCTGCTTGTGGAGGATCATGCTATGTGTAAGCCTCATCTTTTTCCCGTATACCTCTACCTCTAGTGGCTTTACCCCCTCCTCTGCTGGATCTGGCCATAAAGGATCAGTTATGGGACTTAGCATTACTGGGAGCAACCACTTGAAACCTTTCCCTAGAAAGTACTTTGTCATATAGTCCAATATTCTTGTCTGAATGTCAATTACTTTATATATATCCCTAGATATTATTTTAATAACACTCATTTTTTCACCTAATTGACAGTATAAAGCGCCATATTTATGACGATTATGCCAAAATATTTGTAGAATATTCAAAAGATAAACAATTAAAATTTGTTATATTAAAAAATAGACAAAAAAATTAATAAAAATTTGCCTATATAATCTCAAAGGATATTGTCAACACCTTTGATCACAACCAATGGACAAACATTCATGCATTCCCTACAGTGTGTACACTTCTCTAATGAAACAACGATCTTTTTTCTCTTTTCATCAAGCTCTATAGCTTCTTCCGGACAGCTTGTGATGCACACCCCACACCCAACACACTCATAAGCCCTTTTTAATAACAACACCGATGAATATGCCTCCTCAAGGGAAGGAGAGATAATTACGTTCTTATCTTTATCAAAGATATTCTCTCCAGCCTTTAGATAATTATCCCCCTCCTCCACATTACCAAGAATTGGAGCAACTTCACGGATCCTAGTAAGATTTAACTTCGTTGAAGGTCTTACTATGTACTTACCTTCCTCTTCTTTAATATCAAACTTGATCACTTCCCAGCTCCGCTCTTCTGGGATTTCAACTCCTAGCTCTTTAGCTAAGACCTTCTCCCTTCTCCCTACCCTTCTCCACCGCCAAAAGCCATACTCTATCCACTCCCTTGGTAGGCCAAGTCTTTTCCTCCATTTTTCTAGTTCTCTATACCATTTTTCCCAGAGTTCTGGTTTCTCTTCTTTTAACCTTTGGATTTCAGCTAGCGATTGGCTCGGACATAGAAAACAGCCTATTCTATCTATTCCCTTCTCATAAAGGGGATTGTACTCTAAGCCTCTCGAAAAGATATAAAGCCATACCTCTAAGGCCGTCCAATGGAAGATCGGAGCAGCCCCTATTTCATTCGGAACCCACTTATTCTTCCAGACCCTACCTTGCTTATATCGCTTGAAGCTTTCAAACTTTCTTTGACCAACGAACATCAAAACTCCATTAGGAAAGTGCTTCCTTATTGCTAAAGTTATTGGCCCGAGCTTGGTTACTTTGCAACACCATCTGTAATCCATTCCGGGAGGAGAAAAGATATTAATAGCCCTCCAAAATGCGTCACCAGCATCTGCTATTATGAAGTTTAAGTTTTTATACTTCTCCCTCAGCTTCATCACGTATTCCACGGTCTCTGGAAACTCTATTCCAGTATTGTTAAAAAAGACTGTAAAATTGTTAAATTCTTCCATTGCTAGACCTAAAACAGCTAAGCTATCCTTTCCCCCAGAAAATGCTACTGCCACTGGGAGCTTAAACTTCTCAGCAACGCTTCTCATAAAATTCCTTGCTTCTCTAACTTTCTTTTCTAATTCGGCTGAATTTGCTTTGATAACATCTTTAATGGTTGCTTTTCTCCCATTTAATCGTTTTCCACTTCCCTTACTCTTTCTTTTCATCTTAACGCCAGTTCCTCTCGCTTGGGGATTAATTAACTCATTATAATCCTTTTTTGCTATTCCAACTCCAACAACTTCCCCATCCTCAGAAACTACTATAACCTCATCCCCTCTCCTTATGCTCTCTTCCGCTTCTATCACTCCAACGGGAAGGACATTAGCACCATTTTTCACAGGTTCTACGGCCCCTCTATCTATAATTACCCACTTCTTAAGGGATTTACCAAATTTTTCCCACAAAAGTTTTGCCCCTTCCTCTTTTAATCCTGGCTTCCATTTTAATTTCCTGGGATTAAAGGAGATTATCCCAAATATAAAGCCATCAAATATTATCTCGTAGCTGTCATCTTCTCCAGGAATTTTGTTGAGTAAAACTATTTTCCCTTCAAGTAGCTCTCCCAAGTCAACTCCATAGTGCTCCCTAAAGACTTCTCTGATTAGTTCTATATCCTTAGGGAAAGCGAACCTAACGTCTCCTGGGGGTGTTAGAGTGATTTTGAACACACTATCTTTTCCGTGTATGCTACACGTATCTCCTATTAAGGGAACGTTACATTTCTCGCACCAATATATCCAAAATTTACCTAAGACTACAGGTCCCTTCTTCCTCACATTCTCACCATCACTCCCTCACATAATATTTTTAAGTGCCTTTGGGTAACTGAAGTTGAAGGGAGGGGTAAGCATGGCACCAAAGATACTAGTGGAGCAGATCGTCAAAAGGAAAGCTGTAGTTGTCAAACCGACAGATAGCGTTCATAAAGTTGCCAAGGTCTTATCAAAGAATAAAGTCGGAAGCGCTGTCGTAATGGATAAGGGTGAAGTTTTGGGAGTGGTAACTGAGAGAGATATCTTAGACAAGGTAGTCGCTAAGGGAAAAGATCCAAAAGAGGTTAAAGTAGAGGAGATTATGACAAAGAATCCAGTTAAAATAGAGTACGACTATGATGTTCAGGATGCAATTGAATTAATGACGGAAAAAGGCGTTAGAAGGATTCTTGTGACGAAGTTTGGGAAGCCAATAGGATTTGTCACCGCAACGGATCTCTTGGCGGCCTTAGCCTCTCAGAATAATGAAGAGGAGGAAAAAGAGGAAGAAGAACCCCAAGTTTACGGAATATGTGAGCTATGCGGTCAATATGGTCCCCTATACAAGGTATACTACGAAGGCCATGAAATATGGGTCTGTGAGAACTGCAAGGATTTAATAGAAGGTAAGTAATTGAGATGAAGAAAAAGCACCTCCACTGAGTGATGATGACACGCCCACGGTCTGATCAAACTGTTAGGATTAGGCTATGTCTCTTTCTCGTTCCAACTTTGAATAAAATATCCCTTACTTCATAACCCAACCTTATTCCCTTCATCTTAATTGCATTTAATAAATCCCTTTTGTGCGGCAGGAATAGTGCAACTTTTCCACCAGCATTTAAATAATCTAGGGCCTCATTAAGCAATTTTATGGAGAACTCCTCCCCAAATTTACCTCCACCTAATGCTTCCCTCTCAGTCAATACTCCCCCACTATGTTTTTCATAATAGGGAGGGGCCGAAAATATTACGTCGAACCTCTCACCTCGAGGAACGACGCCCCTAATTATACCGCCCGAACTCTTTAGCAACTTAATCCTGGAGTTATTCCTGGCTATGTTCAGCTTAGCATAACTGTAGAATTCATTATCTAATTCTGTGGCCGTAACATCGCACTTGAATACCTTCTCGGCAATTAGGGACATTAAGGCCGTATGCCCTGTGCCTATCTCGAGAACCTTTTCTCCACCTCTCAAAAACGTTTTTAAGAATATATACCTCGATATTGGAGGTGTTACAAGACCTTTTGGATGATATTCAATATCAAGATCAAATAGTACTTTCGCAACGGCCTTGTTGTAAAGTATTCGTGCTTCCCTATTCGAGAAATCAAGCCTCCCCTTTTCATCTAAGAAGTTCTTAAGTTCTGGAAAAAGCTCAACAGCTTCCTTAATTGGAAGGCCAAGCTTACCATCTCTCCATTTGATCATTTAGCGATCACCAAACAAAATAAAGAGCTCAAAGAAGGGAGAGAGCTGCCATTACCTTTGCATCCTCAACTATGTTCTCTATCTTAGCGTACTCATTTGGCTGGTGAGCTGTCTCATCCAAGGTAGCCCACACTACCGCAGGTATACCGATCTTCCTGAAGAATGCAGCAAAGGTTCCCCCGCCTATCCCACCCACTATAGGTTCCTTATTTCTAAGCAACTTTAAGGCTTCCTTAAGCAAATTCACTATCTTACTGTTTGGATCCGTTGGCTTTGGAGCATCTAATCTTTGAAGAATCTCGAGATCATAGCTAGCTTTGTACTTTTCAGTTATTTCAGTACAGATCTTCCTAACATCCCCTATTATCTCATCTAGACTATAATCTGGAAGAACCCTACAATCGAAGACGAACTCATGCTCTCCTGGGATCACGTTTGGCGATCCGGCTGGATTATTGACCATCGTAGGTTCAAAGGTGCTCTCAGGAGGATCGTAGAGTTGATCCCTCTTAGAGTACTTCTCATGTAGGAATTTATCCAGGGATACTAAAAGCTCGGAAGCTATTCTGTGAGCATTTATACCCTTGTGAGGCATGCTTGCATGAGCTTGCTTACCTTTTACCTTGATCTTCATCCATAATATACTCTTCTCCGCAACCTCAATGAACGTTCCTTCCGAATTCCCACCATCTGGAACGAGGACAAGGTCATCTTTCTTAAATAATTCTGGATGGTTTTTTATCAGCCATTCAATTCCATATTTGCTTCCTGTTTCTTCGTCACTAACAAAAGCAAGAACTACCGTTCTCTTGGGTCTAATGCCAAGATCCATTAGGGCTTTGACAGCGTAGAGTGATGAAACTATAGCCTGTCCGTTGTCTTCAGAGCCCCTACCATAAACTTTTCCATCTTTAACAATCGGCTTAAAGGGTTCAGTAACAGTCCAACCTTCCCCAGGAGGAACTACATCAAGGTGGCTCAGAATCCACAACCTTTCATCACTTTCCCCATAGTAATAGGCTACTATGTTTGGCCTAACGCCATTTTTAGCCCTGGGATCTGGAGCATTAAAGGTCTCAACCTTGTCAAAAGGCAAGCTTCTTAAAATCTCCAGCAACTTTTCGGCCTTATCATATTCTCCAGTTCCGCCAAAATCTGGTGAAATTGCAGGGATCTTGATTAATTCAATTAAAGTAGAGACCATTTCATCTCTTAGGGAGTCTATTTCCCTAGCTACCTTGTCAAGAACTTCCATGCTTACCACCAAAGATAACTTTCCCTATACGTTTAAAGGTATTTTCCATATAAAAAAGGAAGAAGAGAAGGCTAATCTTCAATTCCCTTCTCCGTTATCCTGAAAACGGCCTCTCCCTCAGGAAGGTGTGGTGCATCTATTAACCTAGCTACCCTCTTTCCTCCCTTACCCTTCCTTAAGTAGACCCTCAAGGTTGCACTATGCGCCAAGATATGCCCACCTATGGGTCTCGTTGGATCTCCAAAGAAAGCATCAGGCCTGGCCTGAACTTGGTTCGTTACAAAGACAGCTATCTCATAAAGGTTCGCCAACCTATGTAGATCGGCTAAATGCTTAGCCAACTTCTGCTGTCTCTCAGCTAATGCCCCTCTACCTATATATTCACTTCTAAAGTGGCTCGTGAGGGAATCCACTATTAGCAACTTGACGGGCTTATCCGTGTTCAGTAACTCTTTTATCTTATCCTCGGCCTGCTGAACTAGCAGCATTTGATGATTGCTATTAAATGCCCTAGCAACGTAGATGTGCTTTAATACTTCGTCAGGATCTAATCCCCTATTCTTCGCAATCTCTCTAATCCTCTCAGGTCTGAAGGTGTTTTCAGTGTCAATCCAAATTACCGAGCCATTTAATCCTCCTTCTTCTGGGGGTAATTGGACCATTACCGCAAGGGTATGGGCTAGCTGAGTATTATGGAGAACAAGTCCATTGGGAGCTATGAAGTTGTGGGTTTCCGGAATTACAAGGTCGTAGACCCAGTTATTGTAATCTATTATCCTTACCGAGGAAACCTCATGGAATTCAAGTTCTCCTTTGGATATTATTCTTCTTCTCAGTACCTCTTCCCTAACACCAACAACAACATCTCCAGGTTTAACTTCAGCAGCGGGGACCCATTGCAGGCCATCTCTAAAGAGGAGAACTGGGTGAGAGGGAGTAACCTTAAGGGAGTATCCACTGGATAGTTTTATCTCAATGAGCTTCTCAACCTTCTCGCGATAGATGTATGAAGCCCTCGTTTTCTTAATTTCACCACTAGCGATGTCCAACGTGTACACAAAGACATTATCTAATGGAACTGCGTAACCATTATCGAATGGTAATTCCCCATTCATCGAGGCGTATTTACTATACATCTCCTCAATTGATTCCATGTGTGGTACCGTATCGTTTTCATAATAAACTTCGGTATCCCTAGCAAAGCACTTCCCACTACCGAACTCCCCAAAGACTTCCGTTATCGCCTGGGTCTCTATACCTCCACCAAGTAATTTATCTAAACTTTTGCTTCCAGTTGAGATCCTTCCAATGCTTTCCCTCTTCTTTAGGTACTCGTCAGCTCTCATGAACGTCCCGAGATTAGCAGCCTTCCTCGCCGCTTGAATTATCTTAAGGGCTGCCCCTTCACTGATTCCCGCAACCTCTTTAAGTTCTATAGGGGATGCAACCGCTATAGCCTCTAGAGTATCAAATCCCGCCTCCCTAAGCTTTTCAGCAGTAGCAGGACCCACTCCTGGAAGATCCTCAATACTCTTTATCTCTTTCTCCTTCTTTTTCTTTTTAGAGGTAGTTGACTCCTCTTCAAGTTCCAATCCAAGTCCCTCAATCTCATCTATCTCAACAACCTCAGGATCGCTCCCTTTCTTAACCATGATCATCACCCTAATGACCGTGAGGCTTCAAGGTGGGTAACATTAGCAGGGTTATATACTTTTCTCAATATTTAAATACCAGGCGGAAATAAGGCGAAAATCTTAGAATATTCAAATATCTAACTTTTCTCCCTGAAAAATAACTAAAGAAATGAAATTCACTATTTAACCTTTTGATACAATCATGATCACACCACTGAGAGCATGAACCTTTACATCTCTCCTCAACTTCTTTTAAATCATTGGCATAGCTGGAAATCTTCTAGGCATCTCCTAGCATTAAGTAGTGCCAAATAAGGAATACTACAATTGAAATTGTTTCAGCAACAGCAACTCCCTCAAACTTCTTTAATGACCATAAGGCGAGCGGTACCCCAAGAAGAAAAAGCATTAATCCTACGATTCCAAGCTTATTCCCTCTAATTAGGAATGAAATCGAGAGAAGGAGGATAGCCAAGAACATTGAAACAAAAAATCCCCAGCTTACTTCATAATGGAGATTCGTTCCCTCAGGAAATATTCCTATCAATCCGAGGAATACTGATCCCAACATATACAAAAGCCATCCAATATCTTTGGATTTCTTGAACCTCCAAGCTCCATAGATTATCAGGCATACACTCCCGAGGATAAGGGAAATATTCATAACCCAGTTATAAGGAAGCCCGATCCTCCCAAGGTCACTTATTGCGTTTTCGGTGATTCCCCACCAATCTCTATGGATAAGATAAGAGATTAGGATACCACCTACGCTTATCCCAGGGCCAATGATACCAAGGATTTTCATCTCAAACAGACAAGGCTTAAAACTTTTCAGATTCAAGAGCTTCATACCCCTCATACACCTTAAGTTTTCTTCTGGCCCTCCCTCTTACAGCATGTCCCATAAGCCTAACTATTTTATCGGCCTTAGCTTTTCCACTTCTCATGAGCTTTTTATCCGTCTTTATCATCTCGACTTTGAAAGTATAACCTCCGACCTCGATGACCTCGCCAACGACAAATTCCTCATCCCTATCTACCACAACCTTGAATGACTGAGTTATACCACCAGGAAGGTATATGGAAACTCCGAAAACCTTGGGATATGTTAGGCTTTCACCCCAAAGGGTTTGTATCTCTTCAACCTTTGCCTTTTTAACTCTCTTTCCTCCAGGAAGCTCTATGCTAAGGATCCTAACCTCATCATCTTCAAGCTCTATTATGTCACCCACTTTAATTGTTTCCCCCTTAGGTAGCTCGGCAAATTTTTTAAAGCTCCTCTCATGCTTGCTAACTATGATCGGAACTCTTACTACCTTTGGGAGAGTAATAATCCAAACGTAACCGCACTCGTTACACTTTAGGGTTATTTCCCTCCCTCTCTCCTTTATTACTTCAACATCCTCACTCCCACACTGGGGGCAAATGTAATACTCCTCCATATTCTCACCAAACTTTAAACGTAAGGGCTAAGTTAAGAACTTTTGGGAGGATTAAAGATGAAGGTAATAATTCTGGGATCAGGATCTTACAGCGGAACTCCAAAACCTCTCTGCACTTGTGAGAACTGTACGAGAGCTAGAATAAATCCAGCGTTCAGGAGAACAAGGTTCTCGGTATATATTGAAGGCGGAATCCTGATAGATCCAGGACCAGACTTACACTACCACCTCGAGAAGCTAAATAAAGAGGTTGAGACAATTTTAATCACACATGCCCATTTCGATCATATTTTCGGATTACCAGACGCTCAAGTATTCAAAAAGCTAACGATCGCCTCGAATCCTCTAGGAATAAAGGTTGCCAGAAGCTTGGCAATGTTAGCATTCAACTCTGAGGCCCCATTGGGAAATGACTGGGATTATGTCGAACTTAAATTCTGGAACGAGTATAAGGTGAACGGAGTTAAGGTCATCCATTTTCCAGTGGTTCACTCAATAGAGATGGCTGGGGGATTTCTCATAGAAAGAAAGAATAAGACAGTTGCAATAACCGGGGATACTGGACCAGAGATAATAAGGGATAGCGAGGTTATAGATCTAATTAAGGGAAGTGACCTACTTATATCGGAGATGACACATAAAGAGTCTATCCCCAAGACGCACCTAGGGGTTAATGATGCAATAGAACTTGCAAAGATTGTTAAAGCTGAACAAACGGTATTTGCCCACATAAGTCACAGTAACTATCCACAGGAGATACTTGAGAAAAAAGTCAGAGAAGCGAAAATAAGTGGAATTGTCGCCAGGGATTTTACGATAATCGAAATTTAATCAGCCCCTAAGGTCCTCATCATCTCTCAGCAATCCGCCATCTCATCACCCAACAATGAGGAACATTAAAATGCCAATTACACCTCCAAGTAAGGTTGCCACGAAGTTCGTTCCATTGTTATCTAGATATCCCCTCCTTTCAAGCGTTGCCCCCACAAGGCTATCTATGTTAGATCCTAAAAATCCAGCAATAGTTACAGAGAGCAGCATCTCAAATTTATTATAGGATGAGAACATTGCAAATATCCCTATCATAAGAGCTCCGAGGAGGGCCACAATTTCACCAACTAAGGATACCGCACCGCTCTCTCCAACTTTGGCCCTTCTAAACGTCGTTATCATAATGGGGTTTTTACCGAAGGCCTTACCGATTTCACTCGCTAATGTATCAGCGTTTGCAGTAGCTATCGCAGAGAAAACCCCGGCCCATCCCCAATCCTTCTCAGCAAGGACTTCAAGTATTAGGAAGAGAAGAGGAGCCAAACCATTACCTAGGACGTTACCAACACTCCTATAGACATCTTCATTTAAACCCAGAGCATTCTTCTCATTCCATTTAATCCTAGTAGCTAACGTTCCAGCTATTAAGAAAGTTAAGAGTGCGAGAAATGGAAGATAACCGCCAAGTATTATTATAGCATACCCAAGAAGGATAGCAATTAATGACCCCTTTTTATCCAAGGCCTTAACCTTATAGGCCAGGTATCCCAGGAACGGAATCACAATTATTGCAAGGAGTCCCTCCATACCTATCCCTTGAGAGACCATAACCAGCACCCTATATTTAAGCTTTATATACTAGAGGAGGTCAAATTCTCTAGCGAGCTCAATAAACTCCCTTAGTTTTCTTTTTAGCTCTTCCCTGTTAAAGCTCGTATCAACTTCGAAGTTTATAAACTCTTCATCACTATTTTTTATCTTTTCAAAAACTTCTTCATATCCCCTCGGATTGTTCGGATTGTAAAAGTCCTCCAGAAAATTTTTCATACCATAGATAAACGATTGCTTCTTAAACTTCCTTAGAAATCTACCTATGAACTCTTTCGTTAATTCATCCTTCGAAAATGCAAAGACGAAATAAAATCCCTGAGGTGTAGCCCCCACTTCACCTCCCGGTCTTATCGTAAATGCAGGGTGGGGATACTTCATCTCTTCCCATCTCCCATCAACGTAGAGATAAGCATTAAACACTTCACCTACCTCCTCCACCTCAAAATCTTTAAGCTCTTCTCTTAGCTCTTCCCTTAGTTTAAATGTCTCCTCCCACATTTTATTTAGAAAATTATGGATCTCCCTAATATCCATAGGACTTCCCCCTCTAGGTGAACCTTAAAAAGGTTTTTAATTATCACCCAACTGGTGGGACTGTTGGGAACGCTCACATATGCAATCCTGGGTATCTTAATATTTTGGGCTTTAATATCGATACTCGGAACAAGTATGAGAAGTGAAAGTTTAGAGATAGCTCCCTTCCAGATAATATGGCGAACTAAAAAATTTATTAATTTCATCGATAGGATAGGAAGAAAGTATCAAAGATTCTGGAAGATTTACGGAGATCTAGGGATTATAACGGGATTTGGAGGAATGATTTTCGTGCTTTATTATTTTGCAAAGCAAGCTTACAATATAATAAGGCCGATAAAACCTGTAACCATGCCATCCGTTCAATTGGTAATTCCTGGTGTTACAATTCCCTTAGTCTACGGTTTAATAGCACTAGCCATTTTGGTAATTGTTCACGAGCTAAGTCATGGCTTCGTTGCAAGATCTGAGGATATTCCCCTCAAATCTGTGGGTTTACTACTCTTTATAATAATCCCTGGGGCATTCGTTGAGCCGGATGAAGATCAACTCAAAAAAGCCCCTCTTAGAAGTAGGCTAAGGGTCTTTGGAGCCGGAAGCTTTGCAAACTTTGTGGTCGCCCTAATATCTTTACTTCTTGTTAACGGAATTGCACTGGCATTCGAACCCCATGGAGTTGAGATAGCAGGTACGATAAAGGATAGCCCAGCGTACAATGTACTACAGAAAGGAGACGTAATAATCGGGATAAATGGTATGAAAATAGAAACCCTGGAAGAATTCATGGAATTTATGAACAAAACTAGGCCCAATGAAGAGATAACTCTCACAGTAATAAGGAATAAAAAGATAATTAACATTTCAATAATCCTGGGAGAGCATCCAGAAAGGGCAGGGAAGGGGTTTATAGGAATTTACCCAACCCAACACTGGATCTCTAAGATTGGATTTGATAAACCCCTCACCATTGTTCTAACAACATTCTACTGGATATATGTTCTGAATTTTGGAGTCGGATTAATGAATCTCCTCCCCGTTATCCCACTCGATGGAGGAAGAATGCTAATTGACACTCTAACGGAGCTCTCTCCAAAGTTTGGAAAAGCCATAGGGTATTCAATCATGCTTATCTCCCTCCTTCTTCTTGGAATAAATCTAATACCCGCTATTAGGGGGTTTGTAGGATGATACAGATAGCGATAGCAGGCTCAAGCGATGAAAAACCACTGGAAGTCGCAGTTAGAAAGACCAAAGAATTCATCAAAGCCCTACCATCTGATGTAATACTTATGACCGGTGGTAGAGGAGGAATAATGGAGGTAGCAAGCGAGGAATTTAGGAAAAAGGGAGGAATTGTGGTTGGGATCTTACCGTATTCAGATAATGGAAACAGATTTAACACGGTCAGGGTAAAAACAGGATTAAACCCTGTAGAGAGAAGCGGGGTTTTGATTGAATCTGCCGATGTTCTGGTCGTCCTAGGAGGGGGAGTTGGAACGATGATAGAGGCTTTAATGGCCTACAATCTAGGGATCCCAGTAATAGTAATCACAGGAACAGGGTACGCGAGTGACAGGTTAATGGAACTTGCAAAGGAAGGATACTTCGATCACAAGAGGATTGTGAAGGTTATATTTACTGATGATCCTAAAGAAGCCGCTAAATTAGCCCTCAAAATTGGGGGTGAGAGAAGTGAAGCTCGTGACATTTGATGTCTGGAATACCCTACTTGATCTAAACATTATGCTGGATGAATTCTCCCATCAGCTTGCAAAAATTAGTGGACTTCATATAAAGGATGTTGCAAATGCTGTTATAGAAGTTAGAAACGAGATAAAAAAGATGAGAGCCCAAGCGTCTGAAGATCCCAGGAAAGTTCTTACCGGTAGCCAAGAAGCCCTCGCAGGAAAGCTGAAGGTAGACGTTGAACTCGTAAAAAGAGCTACCGCGAGGGCCATTTTAAATGTCGATGAAAGCTTAGTTCTGGAAGGAACCAAAGAGGCTTTGCAATTCGTAAAAGAGAGAGGATTAAAGACAGCTGTTATAGGAAACGTTATGTTCTGGCCTGGCTCATACACAAGGTTACTTCTTGAGAGATTTGGGTTAATGGAGTTCATAGACAAAACATTCTTTGCTGATGAAGTTCTCAGTTATAAGCCGAGGAAGGAGATGTTTGAAAAGGTACTTAACTCCTTTGAAGTGAAACCAGAAGAGTCCCTACACATAGGGGATACGTACGCCGAAGACTATCAGGGGGCAAGAAAAGTCGGGATGTGGGCCGTGTGGATAAACCAGGAAGGAGATAAAGTCAGAAAGTTAGAGGAAAGGGGATTTGAGATTCCAAGCATAGCTAACCTGAAGGATGTTATTGAATTGATCTCAAAAACTTAACTCCGAGCCTTTTTTAGTATTCATTACTTCTCGCTTGTTCCAATTATAGAACATATATTTAAAAATATTGTCTCAAAGTTAAAACGGGATGTAAAAATGAGCAAAGCAAAGCTAGTAGCGTTTACATCAATTATGGTTGCACTAAGTATTATTTTCGAGATACTTCCCTTAAAGGTCAGAACACCCTGGGGGATGAACATAGATTTAGTTGCTGTGCCAATAATCGCACTGTACCTCCTCCTGGGATTTAGGGCGGGATTTTTCGGCTTGATAACCATGACAATTGCTCTTTTCATAATATCAGGGCCAAATACTATGGGAATCGGGCCTATAATGAAATTCTTTGCAACCCTCTCAGTACTCATAGGTTTAGAAATTTCTGGAAGGATAACGAATAAATTTGGAGTGGGATACCTTATAATCGCATTTATCCTGGGAAGCATAATTAGGGATGTTCTAATGATACTCCTCAATTATTACTTTGCCCTTCCCCTCTTCCTCAAGATGCTCGGGTACAGCATAAGCTCGAGGAGCGATGTAATTAGAATAGTCGAGGAAATGACAAAGACGCCCTTCTGGCTAGCGATAGCACTACCAAATACAATCCAAACTGGAGTTGATATCTTTGTTGCTTCACCAGTTATTAAAAGGCTAAAAGTTGAGGAGCGGTGATACTATTTTCCCAGCTATCTCATCTTTTATCGATTTTTTGATAATGATTCCCGAATCCGTTATTTCTAGAATCGAAGTAACGACCTCCTCAAGAAGATCCAAGATTGGGGAAGAATGCTTCTCTATTACATTCCTATTAACGAAATAGAACGCTATCCTTTCCTCTCTTCCCACATAGTTAGAAACCATTTTGACGACATTTATGTTCTCAAAGGTATTTCCAAGTAAGATTAACTTATGAAGTCCTAAAACAGGATTTATTACCGGGTAATCCTTTAACTGGCTTACTATCTCCATATACTCCTGCTCACTTATTACATATTTACTAATATTCAACCTCCCGATTACCCTTCCTATATCCTTTGTTCCACCCATTTTTATTACTTGGACGTTCTCTAATGGAGCAACGTCAAACCCCGCAACCTTCAACCTCGTGTAAAATTCATAGTAGGTATCAAGTATGTCATCTACAACAATGGGAAGTTTTGAATTATTGACTATATAATATAGTAACAGCTCGGCCCTAGATGTTCCAGAGTATTCCACCAATACAGTCTCACCAACTCTGAATAACTTAAAGAATTTCTCGCTATTCATTTGCATCCCCTGATATTATTCTTTAAACTATTTTTAAACCTTAGTAAAGGTTTATATTAAACTATCCTCCCCCAGGTAGTTATTTTTGGCGCAATAAAGTCATCTAAAATTTCAACATTTTTATCAATACTTGTAACATTTTTTAACATTTCAAAAATATTGCCTACTATCATGTTTCCTTTAAAGGGTTTAACTCCCCTATTATTGACGATATATCCTAGTTCGATGTTCAAAGAAAAATCTCCCGTTATAGGATTTGCCGTATGCTCCCCATAAACGCTCCTTATAAAAATTCCTTCGTCAAGAGTTTCATTTCCCGAAGGAATTAGCAAATTACTTGAGTCTATAATAGGCTGAGATGAGTAACTCCTAATGGCGTTTCCTGTGCTCCCTATTCCAAGTAGAGAGCCGTATTTTTGGTCAGAGAGGAAAGATGTCAAAACACCATCTTTAATTATGAATTTCCTCATCCCAGGATTTCCTTCTCCATCAAAACTATAACTTCCTAAACCTTCGTCGATCGTAGGATCATCAATAATGCTGAAACTTTCAGAGGACACTTCAACTCCAAGTCTTTCAAATCTACTTCTCTTCATGTAAACACTTTTTGCCGAAACGTTTGGGACAAATATTGAGAGAAAAGATATCAAAGCCTTCGGCTCAATTATAATCTCTCCTTCATATTTCTCAATTTTCTTAGCCTCTCTACTAAGCTTGAACTCAAACATTGCAGTCTCCTTAATTTCCTCTACTACTTTTTCCATGTCTGGAAGAACTCTAAATGATTTACCATAACTACCGCTTCCCTTACCCTTTTCATAGGCATAAAGACCGAGCGTTAAGAGCGACCTATTCTCTGAGCCCTCAACTCCATTTGAGTTCATTATCCCCCTAATCCCAGTAGACGTCCCTATGGAAGCTTCTCCAAAGACTTCGATATTCACTAATTCAGTTCCATAATAAGAGAGATCCTCAATGGAAAGGTCGACTATTCTTTTATCATATAGTCCCCTAATAGATGGATACTTCCCGGGGACTGGAAAAGCTGGATATTCAGTGCCTGAGATTTTAGCTATTTTCAATGCTCTCTTAACTAGGAGTTCAAGCTCATCCTTTGAGAAGTCTGAACCTGAAAGGTAAGAAAACCCTATCTTACCTCCAACTAAAATCCTGAGCCCAATTCCACTTGAAACTCTATAAGTACTTCTCTCAATTTCAGCCCTCCTAATTTTTCTAAACTTTAACGAGAGTGAAGAAGCTGATTCCCAATAAATCTCCCACTCAACGTCGAAACTTTTTAGTATCTTAACTAACTTCTCAACATCATCTACAATCATTCAAGTCCCCCCACTATGGCTTTCGTTAAAACATGAGGCCCCCCGTCATCTACAGGAACCCATTGTCCCTTTCCACAGAAACCGGGAAATTCTATTTTTAGATCATTACCAATAGCCTTTATTTCCCTTAAAGCACTAAGTATGTTCCCACTAAGGGCTACATCCCTTAAATGCCCTTTTATTTCACCATTCTCAACTAAATATCCTTCCTTTGCAGCGAACATGAAATTACCGCTTGCAACGTCGACTTGTCCACCTTTATCTCCTATCATGTACACACCAAATTTAACTTCATCTAGAATCTCCTCAAATCTCCAATCTCCCGGCTCTATATAAGTGTTCGACATTCTAACTAACGGAACATGAGAGTAACTTTGGGCCCTTCCATGCCCATTAGGTTCCAGGTTAAGTAGGCTCGATGTTTCCCTATCATTGAGGTAATTAACCAGCACACCATCCCTTATTATTTCAACCCTCTTCCCTGGGATCCCTTCGTCATCATATATGTACGATCCAAACTTTCCGGGTAACGTTGGATCGTCTACCACGGTAAGTTCTTCAACTGCAATCCTCTTCCCAAGCATTCCAGCTAAAATGCTTTCCTCCTGCTTTACGGCATCAGCTTCACTTGCATGCCCCAGGGCCTCGTGGATGAAAACCCCGGCCAATTCAGGATCCATTATAACTTGCATCTCACCAGAAGGAGGAGATCTTGCCGAAAGTAAAGAGACGGCCTTTTTGGAGACAAAATTAGCCCAGTGTTCAAAGTCTATTTTTTCAACTATCTCCCAACCTCCCGTCCCGCCGAAGGATTTCCAATAGGTCTGCATCTTACCTGAAAACTTAGCAACAGATGATATCGATAAGTACACCCTCGGAACAGTGCTCTCTATTATGCTACCCTCTGAGCTCAAGTACAGCTTTTTAACGATGATATCTGAATAAGAAAACTTTCTTGTCTTTATGTTTTCTCTTTTCAGCATGTTGTTAACTTCAACACCAAGTTTAACCTTTTCCTCGAGGTCGATATCTTTAAGTTTGATTCCTTGCTTAACCTCTACATTATCCTCAATCGGATCTCGAGTATACACGGAGGTAGAAATCCTGGAGACCTTGGCCATTTTTATTGCGGTTTTAACGATTTCCTCAATTTTAGTAAGATCATTTGTAGATGCAAATCCCCACCCATTTATAAGCACCCTAACTCCAACGCCTCTCTCTCCATTGTTCTCTAAGTTCTCTACCTTACCGTTTTCAATCGTTAATTCTGTGTATTCAATAGATTCCATCCTTATATCCATGAATTTTATTTCACTAGAACTTGAATACTTTTCAAGAACCTTTAGGATCTCATCGATCATGATAAGATCCCGAGGTAAAGGTATTAAAAATAGTAACGTTAAAGTTTTCGTGGTGAGAGCATGAACAGAAAAACAGGAACAACAACAGTAGGGATTAAAGTCAAGGATGGAGTTATCCTCGCCGCTGATACTCAGGCGTCTCTTGATCACATGGTGGAAACACTGAACATAAGAAAGATAATCCCAATAACTGATAGAATAGCGATAACAACTGCTGGAAGCGTTGGAGATGTCCAAATGATAGCCAGAATCTTGGAAGCGGAAGCAAGATACTACTATTTCGCCTGGGGTAGACCAATGACTACGAAGGCCATGGCAAACCTCTTGAGTAATATACTGAACGAGAACAAATGGTTCCCATATTTAGTTCAGATAATTATCGGAGGATACGTTGATGAACCAACGATAGCAAATTTGGATCCATATGGAGGGTTGATATTTGACAATTATACAGCGACAGGCTCCGGAACACCCTTTGCTATTGCCATATTGGAGGAAGGTTATAAGGAAAACTTGGGAATAGAGGAAGCTAAAGAGTTAGCCATAAAAGCAATAAAAGCGGCCGGCTCCAGGGATGTCTACACGGGAAGCAAGAAGGTTCAGGTAGTCACGATAACGAAGGAGGGCATGCAAGAAGAGTTTATAAAGCTCTAAAGAGAGAATGAAATATGAAGAAGCTCGCCCTTCTTACTGTTATAATATTTATTTTAATCTTTCAAGCACTATCGACTATTTCTCCCCCAGATGAAGTGCTGAAAAAGGTTTACCTAATAGAAAGGGATGTTGAGAGAATAAGGGAAATAACACCAGAAGAGAGACCAAAGTTTATTATAATAACTAGGGAGGAAGCTAAGGTACTTTTTACACCCCCAGTCCCAACTAAAGAGATGAAACTAAGGGAGATTGTTTATAAGGTAACGTTCATACTTCCTCCAAATAAAACATTATTCAAAGAGAAAAAAGAGAGCACCGCAAACTGGATAGCGGCTACTGTAGGGAATAAAATATACATCATAAGGGAGAATTTTTTATCATCCGGAGATATAGCTTTAAGGGCTACTGCTCATGAGTTAACTCATATCCTTCAAAGGAAATTAGTGAGAGAAAGAAATGAAAAGACCTTTGATGAAAAATTAGCCTTTAGCGCATTGATTGAGGGAGACGCAGATCTCGTAGCTGATATATTCTGCAGGGAACATGGAATAAGGATAATCAAGATAACCAATATATCCAAGAGAAACCTCTTCTGGAGTTTAAACGTCTTCCCCTACGTTTTTGGAGATAAGTTCGTCTATTACCTTTACAACAAGGGGGGATGGGAGTTAGTAAACTCAGCCTACAAGGATCCGCCAACCTCAACGAAAGTAGTTATGTTTCCAGAACTCTACCTTAGGAGATGGAAACCAAAGAATGTAACTCTTCAAGTTAATGGAGAACTTGAAGATACTTTAGGAGCGTACTACATATTCCTAATATCGTTAAAAGTCTACGGATGGAATGAAGCTATGAAAATAGCAAGGAATTGGGAGGGGGATAGGATAGTTCTCGTCAACGAAACTTACGTAATTTGGAAGATAGAGTTCTCATCAAGGGATTGTGCAGAAAAATTTGAGAGTATACTTAAGCACCTCTCTCAAACATCGAGCTTTGCAAAATACAGAATAACTAGGGAGGGAAATGCTGTAATCATGGAGGCTCAGGTTAAACCTCCTTCATCATGAGATCAGCTCGGATCCAGTTCTTCATCGCCCAGGAAATTTTTTTAATATGCCCCAATATTAAGTCTTCAGGTGGAAAATGTGTGCGGTATAATAGGATACATAGGGCCTAGGAAGGCCTCTGATGTCATCGTTGAAGGTCTCAAAAGACTTGAATACAGAGGATATGACTCAGCGGGGATAGCAACCTGTTATGAAGGTAAAATATTCATAAAGAAAGGAGCTGGAAAAATTGATGAACTTGTAAAGAAGTTAAACTTCTTGGAATTACCCGGGAATATAGGAATAGGACATACAAGGTGGGCGACTCATGGAATTCCAAATGACACTAACGCTCATCCCCATACCGATTGCACGGGAAAGATAGTCGTCGTTCACAATGGAATAATAGAGAACTTCCAAGAACTCAAGAGAGAACTGCTAAAAAGAGGGCATGTATTTAGGAGCGATACGGACACTGAGGTAATTGCTCACCTTATTGAGGAAAACCTCAGGATAACTGGAAATTTTGAAGATGCTTTTAGAATGTCACTTCTTAGGCTTAGGGGATCTTACGCTCTCGTAGTTCTCTTCGCAGATGACCCTGAAAGATTGTACATAGCTAGAAAGGACAGCCCCCTTATAATAGGCATTGGGAAGGGAGAGATGTTCATGGCTAGTGATATCCCGGCATTTCTAGCTTATACTCGCAGGGCCGTGTTCTTAGATGATGGAGAATACGGTATAGTTTCCAAGGATTGGTTTACGATAAAAGACATTATAACGGGAGCTGTCAAAACAAAGGAAATTCACGAGATCCAATGGACCCTAGAGATGGCCGAAAAAGGTGGATATGAGCACTTCATGTTAAAGGAAATCTTTGAACAACCAAAGGCTATAAAAGATGCAATTTATGGTAACGTTAAGGAAGCTCCAAAAGTTGCAGAATTGCTAATGAAATATGACAGAATAATCATTACAGGAATGGGAACATCGTACCACGCGGCCCTCGTTGGAAAGTATCTAATTCAAAGATTTGGGAAGGTTCCCGTAATTGTGGAGGAAGCTAGCGAGTTAAGGTATGAATATGAGGATATCCTAGATAACAGATCCCTTCTGATAGCAATAACCCAGAGTGGGGAAACTGCAGATACCGTAGCGGCTATGAAGCTTGCTAAATCAAAGGGAGTAGAAGTCGTAGGGATCGTTAACGTCGTTGGTAGTTTAGCAACTAGAATTGCAGATGAAACCCTCTATACTCATGCTGGACCAGAGATAGGAGTTGCAGCAACGAAAACTTATACGACCCAACTAGTGGTTCTTACATTACTAGCTAAGGAGCTCGGGAAGCTAGTTGGAATAGATGTTTCTCAAATTGAAGGAACAATCCCGAGGCTACCAGAACTAGTGGATTCATCCCTTAAGATTAACGACAAGATAAGGGAAATTGCGGTCAAACTAAATGATAAGAGGGATTTCTTCTACATTGGAAGGGGAATAAATTATCCAACGGCCCTGGAGGGAGCCTTAAAAATAAAGGAGATAGCGTACGTTCATGCGGAGGGGTTATCAGCAGGAGAGTTAAAACATGGGCCACTAGCCCTAATTGAAGATGGGATCCCAGTCGTCGGGATAGCACCGACAGGTAAGACATTCGAAAAGATGCTATCAAACATTGAAGAAGCCAAAGCCAGGGGAGGATTTATAATCTCCCTAGGGGATGATGTAAGGTTGCATCAGGTTAGTGATATCTTCATTAGATTACCTAAAGTTCCCGAAGAATTAGCTCCCATAACTTATATAGTACCGCTTCAGCTATTAGCGTATCATTTAGCCGTCCTTAAGGGTCATAACCCCGACAGACCCAGGAACCTTGCAAAGTCTGTAACTGTGGAGTAGGGGGTGTTTAGGAAATGGTGAAAAGCAAAGTTAAGAAGGTTGAGAAAGGTAAAGAAGGTGAAGAGAAGAGAAGTACTTACGTTCTGCTCAAAAAGGTGCTGATACCAATTTTAGTATTTGGGTTCGCAATCTATGCATTTTACCTTCGCCACTTGACGGCTGGAAAATATTTTCCAGACCCAGATACATTCTACCATTTTGAGATCTACAAGCTAGTCCTAAAAGAAGGATTACCCAGGTATTATCCTATGTCAGATGCACCATTTGGAAGCTTAATTGGGGAGCCTCTTGGTCTATACCTTCTCCCAGCAGCCTTCTATAAAGTGGTTTCATTATTCGGTTATAATGAGCTTCAAGCATTCTTACTATGGCCTCCCTTCGTTGGGTTCCTTGGTGTTATAGCAGTTTATCTGTTGGGAAGGAAAGTCCTAAACGAGTGGACTGGGCTGTGGGGAGCAGTAGTACTAACGGTATCTACAGCAAACTTCTCAAGGACTTTTTCAGGGAATGCAAGAGGTGACGGGCCATTTATGGCTTTGTTCATATTCGCTTCAGTTGCAATGCTCTATTACCTAAAAGAAAGCAATAAAACTAGAAAAATTATATACGGAACTCTCTTCGTCTTATTAACTGTAATCTCATTGGGCGCATGGAACGGATCCCCCTTCGGCTTGATGGTTCTCCTGGGCTTTGCATCGCTACAGACGATAATCTTATTTATCTTTGGAAAACTAGAAGAACTCAAAAAGTTCGTAAAAGAATTCTATCCAGCATATCTGGCAATTTTAGCCTTTGGCTACGCCCTAACATTCCCCGGAATAGTAAAGATTGGAGGATTCATCAGATTCGCCTTTGAGGTGTTCCTAGGGCTAATATTCCTCCTTGTGATAATGCTCTACGGAGGGAGGTACCTAAACTACTCTGACAAAAAGCATAGATTTCTCGTGGTTACTATCATAGTTTTACTCGGATTTGGAGGGGCCTACGCGTACGTGGGACCAAAGCTCTTTAGATTAATGGGAGGGGCTTATCAGTCGACTCAAGTCTATGAGACAGTTCAAGAGCTTGCAAAGACAACGATAGGTGATGTAAAGGCCTACTATGGAGTTGAAAGTGGGAATGGACTAATATTCTTCCTCAGCATCCCTGGGCTTTTGATACTCTTAACAAAGTACTTATATGATCTGTTTAAGAAAGCGAAGAGTGACAATGAAACCCTATTCGCTCTGGTATTCTATACAATGTCCCTCTACCTGCTGTACCTGGCCGTTAGGTTCCTCTTCCTGGCAAGTTACGCAGTAGCACTTTTCTTTGGCATATTCATAGGATTCTCAATGGATGTTATAGAGAAGATGAAGGAGAACATCGGAATAAAGGCCGCACTTGGGATCGTGCTCTCCCTAATGATACTCGTTATCCCATTCGTCCATGCTCCAGTACTAGCTAGAAGTGCTAGGGCCTTAAAGAATACCGAGATAGAGGTCACAGGATGGGAGCAAGCCCTGAAGTGGTTAAGGAGTAACACGTCAAAGTATGCAACCGCAACATCCTGGTGGGATTATGGATACTGGATAGAGTCGAGCTTGCTGGGTAACAGAAGGGCGAGCGCTGACGGTGGACACGCCAGAGATAGGGATCATATACTGGCCTTATTTTTAGCTAGGGATGGGAATATCAGTGAAGTTGACTTCGAAAGCTGGGAGTTAAACTACTTCATAATATACCTCAACGACTGGGCTAAATTCAATGCAATAAGTTACCTTGGAGGGGCTATAACCAGGAAAGAATACAATGGAGATGAAAACGGAAGAGGAAGGGTTACGACAATACTACTAACCCAGGCAGCAGGAAACGTTTATGTTAACCCGTACGCTAGGATAGTAATAAAAGTTATCCAGCAAAATAAGACGAGAAGAATAGCCGTAAATATAGGGCAACTAGAGTGCAGCCCGATACTTTCTGTAGCATTCCCTGGGAACATTAAAATTAAAGGAAGTGGAAGATGTAGCGATGGTAGCCCCTTCCCATATGTCGTATACCTAACGCCTAGCCTTGGAGTTTTGGCCTATTACAAGGTCGCAACTAGCAACTTCGTCAAGCTAGCTTTTGGAATTCCAACATCAAGCTATTCAGAATTTGCAGAAAAGCTCTTCTCAAACTTTATACCAGTTTATCAGTACGGTAGCGTTATAGTTTATGAATTCAGACCGTTTGCCATATATAAAATAGAGGACTTCATAAACGGAACATGGAGGGAGGTAGGAAAATTAAGCCCAGGAAAGCACACCTTAAGGCTGTACATTTCAGCGTTTGGGAGGGATATAAAGAATGCAACGCTTTACGTCTATGCATTAAATGGAACGAAAATCATCAAGAGGATAAAGGTAGGCGAAATAAAGTACATGAACCATCTAGAGGAGTACCCAATAATCGTCAACGTGACTTTACCTACCGCTCAAAAGTACAGGTTCATCCTCGCCCAAAAAGGCCCAGTGGGAGTTTTAACTGGTCCGGTAAGGGTAAATGGTAAGATTACAAATCCAGCCTACATTATGAGGGAGGGAGAATCGGGAAGGTTAGAGCTCAAAGTGGGAGTTGACAAGGAATACACCGCAGACTTGTACCTAAGGGCAACCTTCATATACTTAGTTAGGAAGGGAGGAAAGAGCAATGAAGATTATGATGCATCCTTCGAGCCCCACATGGATACGTTCTTCATAACAAAACTCAAAGAGGGAATAAAGCTACGTCCAGGAGAAAACGAGATAGTGGTTAACGCTGAAATGCCAAAGAACGCTATATCCTCCTACAAGGAGAAGCTGGAGAAAGAGCATGGAGATAAGCTTATCATAAGGGGAATAAGAGTGGAACCTGTGTTCATAGTAGAAAAGGAGTATACAATGATCGAGGTCAGTGCATCGGCTCCTCATCACTCCTCAGAGTGAGGGAAAAACTCATCATCCCTCTTTTTATTTTTCGCTAAGATTAATAAATAATTCTCTATAATTTTTAACCGGCCCGGTTCCCGCCCTCTCCGGGGAATCGTGAACCGGGGGTTCCGACCGGGCCGACAGGGGATGAAGAGCTTTTGCTTTGCTGAGCAGATGATGACCACGCCCTTCGCTGACCTGCTATTTGACAATTTTTCCAAGAAATTTTGAACAAAGTATCACAAATAACCGAAGAACTTATATAGAATGCATATGGAAATTTGGCTCAGTGATGGATTATGATAGAGAAAGTTTACTGTCAAGAGGTAAAGCCTGAGCTAGATGGTAAAAAGGTCAGATTAGCCGGGTGGGTTTATACTAACATGAGAGTTGGAAAGAAGATATTCCTGTGGATTAGAGATTCCACGGGAATAGTTCAAGCCGTGGTTGCAAAGAACGTTGTTGGAGAGGAGACATTTGAGAAAGCCAAGAAATTGGGAAGAGAATCAAGTGTAATTGTTGAAGGAATAGTAAAAGCCGATGAAAGGGCCCCAGGAGGGGCCGAGGTTCATGTAGAAAAACTGGAAGTAATTCAAGCTGTAAGCGAATTTCCAATCCCCGAAAACCCAGAACAGGCGAGTCCTGAACTTTTATTGGATTACAGGCACCTTCACATAAGAACCCCAAAGGCTTCAGCTATAATGAAGGTAAAGGAAACATTGATCATGGCCGCAAGGGAATGGCTATTAAAAGACGGATGGCATGAAGTATTTCCCCCAATCTTAGTTACTGGAGCTGTAGAAGGTGGAGCAACACTATTCAAGCTTAAGTACTTCGATAAATATGCCTACCTAAGTCAATCTGCTCAGCTTTATTTGGAAGCGGCCATATTCGGACTAGAAAAGGTCTGGTCATTAACACCAAGTTTTAGAGCAGAGAAGAGCAGAACGAGGAGACACCTTACAGAGTTCTGGCACCTCGAGCTCGAAGCCGCGTGGATGGATCTCTGGGATATAATGAAAGTTGAAGAGGAGTTGGTTAGCTACATGGTTCAAAGAACCCTAGAGTTAAGAAAGAAGGAGATAGAGATGTTTAGAGATGACCTAACAACTTTAAAGAATACGGAACCTCCCTTCCCAAGGATTAGCTACGATGAAGCTATAGATATTCTCCAGTCTAAGGGAGTTAACGTTGAGTGGGGAGATGATCTTGGGGCTGATGAAGAGAGGGTACTAACAGAAGAGTTTGATAGGCCATTCTTCGTCTACGGTTACCCCAAGCACATAAAGGCATTTTACATGAAAGAAGATCCTAACGATCCAAGAAAGGTTTTAGCCTCTGACATGCTCGCCCCAGAGGGGTATGGAGAGATCATTGGGGGAAGTCAGAGAGAAGACGATTATGATAAGTTACTCAACAGAATACTAGAAGAGGGAATGGACCCAAAGGATTACGAATGGTACCTTGACCTTAGGAGGTACGGAAGCGTTCCCCACAGCGGATTTGGGCTAGGAGTTGAGAGACTGGTAGCCTGGGTTCTAAAGCTTGATCACATTAGGTGGGCAGCACTCTTCCCGAGGACTCCAGCTAGGCTGTATCCATAAAACTGAGCTAAACCTTAAAGTCAAAAGCCCACTCTGGATAGTTTCCAGTTAAACATGCCATGCAAAGCTTATCAGTCCCTATAGCCCTCTTAAGCCCCTCTACACTTAGGTAGGCTAGAGAATCAGCTCCAATCTCTTTCTTTATCTCCTCAATACTCTTCCAAGCTGCTATAAGCTCATGTCTTGTCGGAATGTCTATCCCCATATAGCATGGATACCTTATCGGGGGAGATGCTATTCTCACGTGCACTTCCCTAGCCCCCGCATCTCTAAGCATCTTCACAATGTTCTTCATCGTTGTTCCCCTTACTATTGAATCATCAACAAGAACTATCCTCCTTCCCTTAATGACTTCTTTAACTGGGGAGAGCTTTAACCTAACCTTGATTTCTCGCCCACTTGGCATTATGAAGGTTCTCCCGATATAGCGATTCTTTATAAGCCCCTCCATGTAGGGGATCCCACTCTCGTGAGCAAAACCCAAAGCTGCAGTTCTCCCTGAATCGGGAACAGCTATTACCACATCTCCCTCAGCTGGACTTTCCCTAGCCAATTCAACTCCCATTCTATAGCGAGCCCAGTAAACGCTTATTCCGTTTATAATGCTATCAGGTCTTGCAAAGTATATATACTCGAAGACGCAATATGCATGCTCGGATCTTCCAACTATCTTACTCTCTGCTTCCCCATCCTTAACTACAATAACCTCACCGGGAGATACATCCCTTATGTTAGTACAGAACATCCTGAGAGCAGAATCCTCGGAAGAGAAGTAATATCCATCCCCAGCTCCAAAACTCAGAGGCCTAAAACCCACAGGATCCCTAACGGCTATAAGCTTTCCATTGAACAACATTAAAACTGAATAAGCCCCTTTAACTTCTTCAAAAACTCTACTCATGGCTTCAAATTCATCCTTCAGCTCAGAGTAATGATTTAAAAAAGAGACCGCTATAACTTCCGTATCGATGGAAGAGCGAAATTTAAATCCTCTACTTTCATAAAACCTCCTTAGGGGAAGAAAATTTGTAAGCGTGCCGTTATGAGCTATAGATACCTTATACCCACAACATTCAACCTCCAGCGGTTGGACTTCTGAAAGGGAACCCGATGTTGAGTACCTAACGTGCCCTATCACGGGATTACCATTTAACCTCCGAATACTGCCCCCCTTAAAGACTTCGGAAACAAGCCCATGACCTTTAACCGTTCTTATATCCCCATCCCAGACACTAATTCCAGCCCCTTCTTGCCCCCTGTGTTGGAGGGCCATTAGGCCATAATAAGTCTTTTTAGTTGCATCCTGGGAATAAGCCCCAAAGATCCCACACTTCTCTTTCATGATTTCACCTCTCATCTTTTGCCAGATATATGTCTAAAAAATCTTAAAAGTATTATGATTTTTACATAAACATGGTGAAATTAATGGAAGTTTATGAGGGAAAAGCAAAGAAGATGATCCCAATTGACGATGATAAACTTATAATGGAGTTTAAAGATGATGCAACAGCATTTGATGGAACTAAGAAAGCAAGGTTTAAAGGAAAAGGATGGCTAAACGCTCAACTTTCAGTTATATTCTTTAAACTCCTGGAAGAGCACGGAATAAAGACCCACTTTATAGGTGTAGCAGGAGGAAATAGGCTCATAGTTGAGAAACTTGATATGTATCCGCTTGAAGTAGTGGTAAGGAACGTCGTTGCCGGGAGCTTGAAGAAGAGGCTACCACTACCAGAGGGTTATGAACTCCCCGAGCCAATAGTTGAGCTCTATTACAAAAACGATGAATTGCATGATCCTATGATTAACTACTACCATGCTAAGGTCCTTGGAATAAGTTTGGATGAGATAAAGAAGATTGAGGAGATTGCTCTAAAGGTCAATGAGATCTTAAAGGATTACCTTGCAAAAAAGGGGATTATCCTGGTTGACTTCAAGCTCGAATTTGGGAAGGATAAGAACGGGGATATAGTACTGGCCGATGAAATAAGCCCCGATACATGTAGATTCTGGGATGCAAAAACTAAGAGAAGCCTAGATAAGGATGTTTTCAGGTTTGATAAGGGAGATCTAATCGAGGCCTATAAAGAAATTTACGAGAGAATAACTGGAGAAAAGCCCGAATTTTAGCTTTATTTAGTAAAACCATATTCTATTTCCTTTCACTTTTAGGTAGCCAAGCGTTTGAAGCTCTTTTAAAAGATCTTCCAGGGCCTCCTCTTCAAAGTAGATCCTTAGATCTCCATGTTCCCCTCCGATCTCTATCGGTTCACTTGATAAGAGAAGGTCTATGAGCTCATCCTTCTTCCTAATATCCTTTACAAGGGATAAGATCAACTGAGATAATGCACTTTTAGCTATTCCAGCAATTGCTGATTCAAGAAGAGCTTCCTCATCAACGTATTCCTCAGCAATGTCAAGGGCCCTCTGAATAGCTTCTAGTTCAACTTCCATAATCTCAACATAATACCGCTTTAGAAGTTTTACCTCTGTAACTAACTTTCCTCCAACCCTTTCCAGATTTTCAAGGTCTTCAAGCACCTCATCTGCAGGTACCGAAAGTTCAATTTCTAACTCCTCAAGCGGAACATCTCTTAGGAGCTTTATTTTTCCATCATCGGAAAATTCAACACAATTATTTTCTACTAGGGCTTCTAGAACTTCAATAACTAAGGGCTCATCACTTATTTCCTCAAGGTTTAACTCTCTTGTTCTTAACTTACCCATTATCTCTGAATATACATTTTCAAATTGAGACAACCTCTCCAAGATCGACTCAATTTTCAAGTTTTTAAGCTCATTAAACTTCTTCCTTAGACTAATCATATGGTTAATTTCCCAATCAAGTTCTTCCTTCGGTTTATTCATTATACCCGCTTTGCTAAGCCTCTTCGATAATTCGCTCAGATACTCCTTTGACGGAACCTCTATTCTCATGATCCTCACCTAGGATACTTTCAAGTAACATTCTTATTGGCCCTCTAACTAAGTTTATAGTATTTTGCACCTCTAGGTTATCCACCTTATCCCTATGTAAATATAGGTAAAGAGCATATGCAACAACTTTAGGATCTCCCACGTTAGCATGCTCTAATGCCCGAGAAAAAAGTGGATCTTTGAGTATATCATCCGCCACGGCCCGAATTAGTTCCTCATCTCCCTTTTCAAGTCCTCCCTTGATTCTTTTATAAAACTTATTGGCTATTAACCTGTAGAACACTATTTTTTCTTGGATAGAATCTTCCTCAACTTTAGGACTGGATGTCAACATGAATAAAAAGAACACAAGGATAACCGTGACGACAATCAGGATAGAATAGTTAAGCGTTCCAAGCCCATATTTGTACCTGATGACAATTAAAAGAAGGATTTCAAAAAATAGGAAAACAGCGGTAGCTATAAGATAGTAGATTGAATATCTACTCTTCTTTTTTAACATATCCTCATATTTTGAGGAAAGAGAAGACTCTCCTTGCAACGCAACTTCTTCTAATACATTTGCCCTCTCTTCAAATTTCTTTATCTCCAAATCGATAGCCTTTAAGATATTCTCGCTAGTCATGGTACCTAACATTTGTTTTATGTTAACAAGTTAAAAACATTGATGAAAACTTTTTATAGAAACTAGGAATAACAACACCGGGAGGGAGCCAGAAAAGATGGAGGAGGTTGAGGAGTTTAAATATGAGCCAAAGAGCGTTAAAGAAATTTTCATTGAAATGAAAGATACCGTAGAATTAATGGTTGATCTCGCTTATGCGTCGCTGCTTTTTGGAGATAAGGAAATTGCTGAGGAAGTTTTAGAGCTAGAAGAAAGGATAGACCTCCTAAATTATCAACTCATGATGCATAGCGTTCTAGCTGCTAGAAATGTCAAAGAAGCAGAGCAGGTAATAACAATACTTCAAATAGCCAATGCCATAGAGGATATATCAAACGCCGCTGGAGATCTAGCAAAAATGGTACTCGAAGGTGTGGAACTTCACCCAGTAATTAAAGAGACAATACTAGAAGGAGAAGAGATAATTGGGAAGATACAAGTGTATCCCGAGTCAGTTATAGTTGGTAAAACCCTAGGAGAACTAGATCTAGCAACTAACACAGGTGTATGGATAATAGCTGTTAGAAGAGGAAAAAGATGGATATTTGGGCCAAATGAGAACTTCAAAATAAGGGCCGGAGATGTGCTAATTGGAAGGGGAACTAGAACTTCTATAGATCACCTTAAAGAAATTGCTAGGGGAGCGATAAGGGTGATCGGAAATGAAAGAGCTTGAGGAGATAAGGAGTTGCCTAATTGAGATGAGAAATCTATCTTCATTGATGATAGATTTAGCCCTATCCTCTGTAATGTACAACAGCGAGGAGATAGCTGAGGAAGTTTACTTACTTGAAGAAAAAATGGATGAACTCACACTAAAGGTCAAGAAACTCGCCCTTGAAGCTGCAAAAAAGATCGATGACCCGGAGAGCATGCTTAGCGTAATAGAGATGGCCAATATAAACGAGCAGATAAGTGACTCAGCCTATGAAATAGCTGATTTAGTGCTGAGAGATGTGGAACCCCATCCCATAATTAGGAAGATAATGCACGATGTTGAAGAGGAAATAGGAAGGGTAAGGGTGAACAAAGGCTCCATTTTAGTGGGGAAGAGTCTAAGGCAACTTAAGCTACCTTCAAAAATAGGAGTGAGAATTATAGCTATTAAAAGGGGAAATAGGTATATATACAATCCCCCTAGTAATGAGATAATTCGGGAGGGAGATACATTAATAGCTGTAGGAGCAGGAATTGACAAATTAAGAGAATTGGCCAAAGAGGAGTCAGAGGAATAATTCTCTCTTTATCTTTTCAAAATCATTTCTGGCCATCTCAAGGGAAGGGTAGTTATAAGGTTCCCTACCTGGCCTTTCGTTATAATAAGGCCTATTACACCAGGGACATCCGTAGGTTATGAAAGCGGATGGAGGAATATCATAGCTTGGAAGATGTATAAGATTTCCCCTCTCATCAAATTCAAAATCTGAAAATTCTACCTTGCCAGTTCTTATAAGGTAGTGAGCTGCCTGAATCTTCCTATACCTCTCAATTGATGGTGGGGGATAATTTTCCATCTGTGTCCCTTTCAGTGGTGTAAAGGCAAAGAGGGAAACTATACCACCTTTTTTATACACTCTGAATATCGTTTCAATTAAATCCCTATCTTTTTCACCCAGCCCAACAATTATATGAACAACACCCCTCCCCCTGCCAAACACGGACACTACATCTTCAAGGAACATCCACATATCATCCCAGGAATGCCTCGATATCTTCACATTCCTATAAATTTCCTCGCTAGCAGCATCTAACCCAATTCCAATGTAATCAACACCAAATTTCTTGAACTCCATGAGGATATCTTTAGAAACAGGCGTTATTGAAATAGATATTGGAGTCTTAAGAACGCTGAGCCTCTCTAGAATTCCCCAGATGTCATCTATTAGTCCTGGATAATCTATTGTTTGTAAACATACCCTTTTAAATGACCCATTGTGAAAATTCTTGATTACATCTTCGATGTTAAAAGCTGGCCAACTTATCCTAGAAAGCATCTTCAAATTGGCCTTGCTAGATCTAGCCTGAGCACAGAACTTACAATCATTTATGCATTTTCCATCATGATAAGTCATTAGGTAAGCGGTCGTGGGTTTGACTACTATCTTAGCTCTGATAAGGCCCATAGCTACGGCCGTTCCATATGAAACCCTAATTTTCATTCTTATCCCTCCAAATTACCGGGATATTAACGATTAGTAGGGAAAGTAGGGGTAGTAATGCAACCACTGGAAAGACACCTTCATAACCTGAAAGCTGGGCCACGTATCCAAGTCCCACTTGACCGCTTAGCATCCCTAAGTCAAAAAACATCGTATAAATACTTGAACCCATCGTTCTTATCCTTCCAGGTAATTTAGCTAAGGCCATGTACTGCAACGCTGGATACGTTAATCCGAAGCCAGCTCCCGATATGAAGGCAACTAAGTAGGAGTGAGGAGGAAACTTAAACTTCACGAGTAATGCGTATGAGATAAGGATCATCCCCACACCTATTCTAGCAACTGGAATTGGACCAAACCTATCAGCACTTCTCCCCCCAACCACCCTAGTCAGGAAACTTGAAACTCCCATAATCATCATATAAAGGCCGAATATTCCTTGTCCTAGACCGGAAACCTTATACAAAGCAGGCAAAAACGTTACAACGCCAGAATACGCTACAGATATGAAGAACAAACTTAAGCATGCAGTTATAAAGAATACCCTTATTAGTTCTCTATAGCCCGAACGTTCCTCACGTTTCTCAAACTTAATTTCACCAACTTCTCTCCAAACGGCAAGAACGAAAATTGCTCCGATAATAGAGAATAGGATAGCCAATAGAAAAGCTGAAACGAAACCAAATCTATCCGAGACGAACCCACCTATCCCTGGTCCTATTATATTTCCCAGGGAAAACATCATTCCCCTCCAACCTAGGGCCTCTCCAACCCTACCCTTTGGAGCTAAGTCTACAGCAGAAGAAAGGGAGGATGGGAAAAATATTCCCATTCCAACCCCATGAATCGCCCTACCTATAGCAAAGATAAAGATACTATGAAACATTGCCGAAATTATATAGAATACACCAGATATAATTCCAAGGATATTTCCCAGGAACATCGCATGAAATCTATATCCCCTATCCCCTATATAACCCCCGAAGAGCTTCGAGACGAGGGATACACCGCTTGTAACACCAGCAACGAGTCCAACTAAGAACGGCTCCGCTCCAAGGGTTATAGCATACGGTGAGATGAGAGGGTTAAGTACACTTATACCAAGAAAGAAGAAGAGCGTTGAAAAGTTAAGGAACCACAAGTCCCTTAGCACTAAACACCAGCCTCCGGTTCCTCCATACCATCTTTCATATAAGCATAGCTCATATGCTTCGTATTCTTAGCGAACCCAACGTTACCGGCTGCATCTACCATTATTATCCCCATAGTATCCTTCCCAAAGTACTTTGTTGCAAGAGAGATTGCCGCATTGCTGGCTGCTTGAGCATCCATACCAAGTCTGACGAAGTCGGTTGCGGTTTTCGCCAATGCAAGTCTTATTGCAACCTCTCCTAGTCCAGTACAAGACGCTCCAGCAACTTCATTTGCATAAGTTCCAGCCCCTATTATGGGAGTATCACCAACCCTTCCAAACATCTTCAAAAAAACTCCCCCAGTTGAAGTTCCTGCAACTATTTCTTCCCCGTCAAAAGCTACGGCCCCAACGGTACTCCTCAAAACTTCTGGATACTCTTTTATAAGCTCACCAAGCTTTTTCCAGTACTTGATCTCACCTTTCATTAGCTTTTCCTTTAGTTCTTTCCACTGCTCAATCCTTTCTTCCGTTATTGGATTGTATTCAGGGAATCCCATGAGTCTAGCAAACTTTACTGCACCTTCCCCAACAAGGAGTACATGATCAGTCTTTTCCATTACCTTTCTTGCAACACTTATCGGATTCTTAACTCCCCATATCCCGGCCACAGCTCCAGCTTCTAGCGTCTTCCCTCTCATTATTGCAGCATCCATTTCAACTTTTCCATCGATCGTGAGAACGCTCCCAGTTCCGGCATTGAATATAGGGTTATCCTCAAGAACTTTAATGGCTTCCTCCACAGCATCTAAAGCAGATCCCTTCCTAAGTTCTTTCCACCCAACAATAACGGCTTCTTTTACTCCCTCAATAACCTTTGGTATCCTTTCTTCTTTTTTTATTGTTCCAGCACCCCCATGAACGATGATAGCTACCATTGCCCATCCCAAAATTGAAAGGATATCGAAAGGTTAAAAGAATTATGGAAACGTTAGCCTATCGCCATATTTATTATTACCTCACCAATGTTCTCAAGGTATTCCAATATTCTCCTGTAACTGTCCATGGCTATGGACTTTTTATAATCGGTAGCCTTGGCTTCTTTGGAGAGCTCAAGCATGAGCTTGTCTACCTTATCAAGATCCCTAACATCTACCTGATTAAGCATCTCAGAGAACTTTGTTTTCAAATACTCAACGTTTATTTTGTCCGGGTTCTCAGCTATCCTAATTATGTGATCTCCAATCCTCTCAACATTCCTGGCGATTAAAAGGATTCCCATGAGATCAAATGGCCTCTTAACAAGGCCACTTTCCTCGCTCACATCCTTCTTTGAAAGTAGTCTATTAACGGCCCTTATTATTAGGAAGTAGAACCTATCCAGCTCATTTTCTAAATCATTTATATCCCTTAAAACCTCCCCATCTTGACCTCTAATTATGAAATCTAGATCCCCAAACATCGACAATACGATGGCTTTCATCCTCCTCAAAAGCTCAAGCAAATTTATCTCTCCCTCATCCAAAAGACTCTTTGCCACGATCCTGTGTTGCTCATCCAAAACAATTTCAACCCCAGGAAGACTCTGCAATATCTTCCTAATTGAAATCTTATACAGAGGCATCTCATCTTCAAGGACTATCTCCAGGGTATCATATCCCCTTATGTAAGCTGAGATTACAAGCCTTATTGCCATTTCTGGAGAGTATTTCTTCTGTATCTTTAAGATCTTGGTTTTTGGGCGTTCTTTGTGCTTCCCAGGAAAGATAGTTATACTCCCGTCTGGATTTATCACCATAGAAATTATATCTCCCTGCTTTAAACCCTGCTCTTTTACCCACTTTTTAGGTAATGAAACTATATAGGAACTTCTTCCAGTAAATTGTATCTTCCTAAACTCCATATTAAATCACCAGATCATATAGAGGAGAACAGTAAATAATAATTTTTAAGTCCGATTAGATAATCTTATAAACGCTATGATATCGATAATCAAACATGGAAAAAGATGCAAAGGTACTCGTCATAGCCACGGCTGTCGGTCAACTTTTTCTCCAGTTCTCATGGTTCATAATGCCTTTCTACTTAAAGGCGTTGGGATATGACATGAACAAGATGGGTATCCTATTCTCCACTCAAACATTAATAGGGGGTATTTCGTTTCTTTTAGCTGGTCAACTTTCACTAAAGTTTGGATATAAGAAGACACTAATTCTAGCAGCGGGAATGGGAGCCCTTGGAAGGATCTTTCAAGTATTAGCCTATAATTTTGAGATGTTACTCCTTGGCTTTTTCCTAGTTGGGGTAAACATGGGCCTTAGGGATCCCAATTATTCGGCCCTCCTAAGTGAGAAAGTTAAAAATGAAGAGGAGAGGCACAGAATATTCTCATATTCCTTTGGATTAGGAACCCTAATGAACGCTCTTGGAGTTTTAGTTGCAGGATATCTTCCTGGGCATTTGGTTAGTTTAGGGTATTCGGAAAGATTAGCATATAAATTGGTTATAGCTTTAGCACTAATACAATTTGCAATAGTCTTTCCAGCCCTCATTGTAATTAAAGATGTTCCCGTTACAACTTCCAAAATTAAGTGGAGAAAGGAGTTAATCATTAAGATTCTAAAATTTTCCCTGCCAAGTGCTTTGATAGGGCTCGGAGCGGGAATAACTATTCCCTACATGAGTATATATTTCAATTTAAGATTTGGACGGGATATAAGAGAGATAAGTTGGGTATTCTTCAGTCAGGAAGTCGTTATGGGGCTCGGATCATTCATCCTACCAGCTCTAATTAATAGGCTTGGTCCCGTTAAAGTTATCACGTACTTCCAGGGGAGTGCTGCCTTTCTCTTCCTAATCTTCCCCTCATTACCAACATTTGCTATAGCTTCATTCGTTTACATCATAAGATCGATCCTCATGAACATAGTCTGGCCCGTTAATGACTCCTTTATGATGGGCTTCTTCTCAACGGAGGAAAAAGCAACTGCTGCAGGAATTAGAAGGGCATTTTCCACTTTTATGCGAGGACTTGGGAACTACATAGGCGGAGCGCTCTTTGCAATTTCCCTGGCCTATCCATTTTATACAACGGCCATCTTTTATATTATAGCAACAACCATGTTCTACGCATTCTTCATAAAATATAATCATTAAAGGGAAGCGAGCTCAACTCCCCTTTCAAAGGCCCTAAAGTTAATATCCCAGAGCTTTTCTCTCAATGTTAGTTTTATACCCTCAATAATGCTTTCCTTCTTCAATGGTAACAATCCCTTTCTCCAAGCAAATCCCGTCATTAGAACCCCTAGTGTTCTAGGATTTATTTTGTCAGCTTCCTCCTGGAAATTCCTCATTTCAACCCTGCATATCTTTCCTATGGCCTCCTTTATCTCTTCTAGATCAGGGTACCTTTCCTTTCCAACTAATGTAGTCGCTGTATGGATTGGATAAGCGTTTATTATCGCATAGCTCTTCCTGCTTAGAAATCTAGCATTTCTCAAAGCTTCTACGGGCTCCAAGGCCAGCATTAAATCAGCTTTTCCTTCCTCAATTAGGGGAGAGTAAACTTCTTCTCCAAACCTTAAATAGCTGAGAACGCTACCATAACGCTGACTCATACCCAAAGTTTCTCCGATCCTTACCCTGTAACCTTCAATCATTGCGGCATTTCCAATTATCCTAGAAAGTGTTAATCCTCCCTGTCCTCCAACTCCAGCAATTATTAAGTTGAACTCCAATTTCACCCACCCCTAAATTTCAAGCTTTTCAAAAACCTTAAGCCTATCCCTATCACTCAGGTGAACCCAGTCAAATATCTTACCGGAGCTCTCCCTCAACTTTAAGACCTCTATAAGTTCCCTATAAATACCGCCAGCAATTGCATTAGCTAGTATTGCTCCTCCTTCAGCAGCTTCTTTAGCCTTTGCCCTACTTTCTAGCTTTCTAACTTCAATACTAAAACCGTACATGGAGAAAGCTTCCTCCAAAGATTCCTTAACATCCTTAAAGAACTCTGGTATCCTCGAAAATCTTCCGCTTAGATATATAGCATCAGGAATAACCGAAGGTAGTAGTGAGAAAACATCCTTAACTATTCCCTCTATCATTGCATTGTATCCTTTGGCCACATTTTCATCTTCCTTAGCAAGCTTTACAAACTCCTCAGGGGAGACTTCAAAAGGATCTATTCCACCTATATAAGCTGCTCCTCCCTCAAAAAGCTTGAGCTTGCTAAAGTCCTCAAGGGCATTCGCTAGGGCATAGGCTAATTCAGAATCCATAAATCCCATGCCGAGATAACCTGTAAAGCCAGCTGTTCCGGCCATTGCATCCACTATTTGACCGTTTTTAACGGCCATAGCTGAAGTGTATGCAAACCCTATTTCAACAGCTATGAGGTTTACCTTATCATAAGGTATTCCCTCCCTCTCTGAATGCCTTACAATTGAGAGAACCACCGTAAATACCTTGTCTGATGTACCTAAATCTATTTTATTCGCCTTCCTCCACTCTGGAACAGTTGGAAGGTGTATCACGCCCGGAGTGAAGTAGATGTTCAAATCCTTTGCCTCTCTCATGAGAACCATGAGCTCCCTAAGACCAACGATCTTAAGCCTCCTCTCAACATCGGCCTTAGTTATAAAAGTTGCAAGGGCTATTTCCTCATTGGTTGCTTCTCTAGCTGGCTTTAAAGGAATCCCATAACCCGAGGGTCCAACTATCGCATCTATAGTTCCATGCTCCCTTTGTACTTCCCTCAAAATGTCGACTATTATCCTGGGATTCTTAGTTACCTCATTTCTGTCGACTGCTACATCAACTATAACTTCTCCCGTCTCGTCATCAAAACCGAATATATCCATACTTTTAGTTCCGGAATCAATGCCAATCGCTTTAACCATCTAAAATCACCGCCCCTGTATTATTAGCTTTAGTTATGAAGACTTCACCACTATCTCCATTTTCTTCAAACAACTTTTTTATCTTATCCCTTACAATCTCGGCCTTGTGCCTATCATCGACGAGCCCGTAAAATGTGGGACCCCAACTGCTCTGACAGGCACAGTATGCATCTTCCAACATGACTTTAATTCCCTCACTAACCAACTCACAGCAATATATACTCTCCTGGTAGTCGCTCCAGAATTTACCTAACAGGTTATTAAATTGATAAAGCCCCTCTCCAAAAGCCTTTATATCCCTTTCAACAAAAGCTGGAAGTATTTTCATTAAGACTATTCTCGATAATCTATCAGCCAGTTCAGGTGGCATTTTCTTTAAGTTCGTCAATATCTCATCTTCAACCCTTCTAACTTCTTCCAAATCTTTTCTAGGGGTTTCAGGTATTGCCACAACGAAAAACCAATTTTCAGGGATATTTTCTCTAAATATTAATGGAGGAACAACTTTTTCTCTTTTATTTACAGGAAATCCTCCTTCAACTATAAATCCGCCAAGTTTAACAGCATAAAAACCCAAAGCCGTTATTAACCCTCTTCTCACTGTTAACGCTATATCTTCAAGACTTAAACCTAGATTGTAAATCCTATTAATCCCTAGACCAAGGGTTAAAGCTAAAGTCGTATGAAAGCCGAGCCCTACCCATTTCGGGATGTAATGTTTAATTTCAATTTTAACAGGAGGAAATTCATACTTCTCCCTTAATCTCTCCAAGAACCTTAATGCATCTTTATCGTTAGCTTTATCTTTCTCCGAGGTTTCGATTTCAACCTCCAAGTACGGATATTCAATGGCAAATCCCAAAGTTCCAAAGAGCCTACCCATATCCCCACTTAAGTCTGGGTTTCCAGCATGGAGGTGAGCTGGAGCGATTATCCTCACCATTCAACCACCGTGTTAAGGTGTCCTCTAAATATTTAAAATTGTTCAGGATTAAGCTATAAACATGGGTTTTAAAGAATACTATAGGGTATTTCCCACATATACAGATATAAACTCCCAAGAGTATAGGAGTAGGATAGAAACTCTAGAGCCCCTGCTAATGAAGTACATGAAAAAGAGGGGGAAAGTGCTCGACCTTGCCTGTGGAGTTGGAGGTTTCTCTTTTCTCCTGGAGGATTACGGATTCGAAGTCGTTGGAGTGGATATAAGCGAAGATATGATAAGAAAAGCAAGGGAATATGCAAAGTCAAGAGAATCAAATGTAGAGTTCATCGTTGGAGATGCTAGAAAGTTATCCTTTGAGGACAAGACCTTTGATTATGTAATATTTATTGACAGCATAGTTCACTTCGAACCTCTAGAGCTTAACCAAGTATTTAAGGAAGTTAGGAGGGTATTAAAGCCCAGTGGAAAATTTATAATGTACTTTACAGATCTCAGGGAACTACTTCCTAGGCTTAAAGAAAGTTTAGTAGTTGGTCAGAAATACTGGATAAGTAAGGTAATTCCAGATCAAGAGGAAAGAACAGTTGTTATAGAATTTAAGAGCGAGCAGGACAGCTTTAGAGTGAGATTTAACGTATGGGGAAAAACAGGAGTCGAGTTACTGGCAAAGCTATATTTCACTAAGGAAGCGGAGGAAAAAGTTGGGAATTATTCATATCTCACCGTTTATAATCCTAAATAAAATATCTTTATGATTTCCAAAAGCCTCAACCATCTTTATAGATGAAGCGAGGGTTAGGAACTTATTTATATTTTCCAAGATTGTCTCCGTTATCGGGACATCTAAAGGCCTCGGTTCATAGTAGTCAACCCCCTTTAAAAGAGAAGTTGCAAAATACCAGAGTATCTTCTTTACCTTCCTTCCTGTTACCGGTGAAAAACCGGCCCCTAAGCAATTAAACGCCGCATGAAGAACAACTATAAGCTTAATCTTTACCCCATTTTTCATGAGTTTCTTCCTTTTATTAGAAGCTATGACCTTTATCCTGTATCCGCTCTTAGTTTCATCATCATAAGGAACTTCAACCCCATATATCTCCTCTATCTTGGGGTCATAGACTAAAACATCAGTACCTCCAACAACGTAGAGCCCATCTTTCCTGGGCTTAATCACGGTATTTTCAGTACTTAGGATTGTAAATCCCTCTGTAAGGGCTAGGGTTGAGATCGTGCTCTTTCCACTGTGAGGATAACCGAGGAACAGTACCCCATAGTTTCCGAGAGATATTGAAACAGAATCCGTAATGAACAACTTCCCAATCTTAGCTCCAGCTCTTGCAACTGCTTGAAGTAGGAAAAATATTGGAGATTCATTAACATAAGCTGAAGGAACAGGGGATTCTATCTTGTATTTATCAATAGTGTTACCTTCATCGTATGAGACGGCGAAGACTCTAAAGGTATCACCTTTAAACCTCTCAACTATAATATGAGGCTCCGCTTCGGTAAAAGAGACATCAGGAAGGTACCTCCTTGAGAATACAGTAAGAAAAGCATCTTCAAAACCGTCATCTAACTCTCCCTTAAACGAGACGTTAACTCCCGCGGCACTCAGCATAAGCTATCCCTCAAGTCTAAGTCGTTTAATAACGAAACTCCTATCAAGAGATGCCAGGAAACTGGCCAATCTCGGTCCCCTTTCCTTTCCAATAAATAATCTGTAGAGCGTCGAAAACCACTCCCTACTGGATATCCCCCTCCTCTTGGCAACTTCGAATAGAATGTTATTAAACTCTTCAACGCTAAATTCCTCATGATTCTCAAGCCACTCAGCAACCTCATTCATGGCCTCCCTAACATCTTCACTTACCTCAACTTCTGGAGGTTTCTCAAGTATTGAGAATTTAACATCCTCAGGGGCATACTTTTTAACCCAATTCCTAGCAAGGTTTATCCTAAGTTTAACCCTCTCAACGTCCTCCTTGGATAGATCCCTGGGAATATGTCCCTGTTTGATTAGAACATTTATTATGTCTTCTTCGGTTAAATGCGGTAACTGAACCAACACCGCTAGGAACCTAAAAGGAGCTTGAGCGACTAATCTCTCAGGCTTCTTAGGCATTGAAAGCTCGTAAGTCCTCCTTAATTCTTCATCATCACCTTTACCACCCTCAACCCCGAAGTATATTCTCTCAACTTTATCGAACTCATCGTAGAGGTTTAGAATGCCAAGACCTAGATCTATCTTTATCTCCTTGTTTGGCCTATGCCGAGCGTAGATAAATCTAACGAGACCTGGCTCAAGAACCTCATACAGATCGCTGAGTAAAATAACATTTCCCTTACTACCACTCATCTTCCCCTTCTGCCCCTTAATTCCAACAAACTCATACATTAAAGATAACGGAGCTTCCTTTCCATAAACTTCCTTTATAATCTCCTTTCCCGTATCGTAGCTTGAACCAGCCACAAGATGATCCTTTCCAGCAGGTTCGAAGTCAACGCCAAAGTGAGACCAACGCATGGGCCAATCAACACGCCACCTCAGTTTCACGTTCCCACTCCTTATATCAACCCATCCCTCGTGACCTTCGGGGCACTTATACTTAACCTTCCAGCCCCCATCCCATTCAATGATCTCTGCTTCCCTCCTATGCTCAGGGCAGTAAACCATTGCGGGCCACCAGTTCTCTGGAAGGGGAGGTTGTTTCGCAATTTCCCTATACTTGTTTAGTATCTCCATTATCTTATCCCTTTTCTCAAAGGCTAACCTTATCTCCTCAGAATATTCCCCTCTCTTGTAGAGTTCACTCGCATAAAGAAAGTCAACTTCGATCCCTAATTTTTCTACCTCCTCCTCGAACTTTCTCATGAAGTGTTCAGCATAACTCTCATGGCATCCCCAGGGATCAGGAACTTCACTAATGGGCATTCCCAGGTAATCTTTCCATTCCTGGGGAACGTTCCTTGGAACCTTCCTAAATCTATCATAATCATCCCACATGTGGATGTGCCTAACCTCATACCCCTTATCCCTTAGGGCATGGCCCACAATATAAGCTGTAAAAAGCTCCCTAAAGTTCCCAACGTGAACGTAACCACTTGGCGTTATTCCACTCTCAACAACGTACTTCTCCTTCTCCCCCCTCTCTCTAATTATTTTATCAGCAATATAATCGGCCCAATGAACCATATAATCACCAAATTTCGAATTGATATTATGTTTTTAAGTATTTAGGAAAAGTAATTTATTACGCCACTGCAGCATGTAATAATTGCGTTGGCATTTATTTTAGTCGCAATAATAAATACCAAGGTACTTGGAGAGGATTTGGCCTGGGATTATACTTTTCAATTGTTCCAGCAATCTTAATGCTCTATGAAGGATTGATAGACAAAAGAATATTTTTCATTCTTTGCAGCATTGTTTGGAGGAGCACAGCTAGTATTACACCTAAAAGAGAAAGAGTTAAGGTGGTTCCAAATAAAAGATAATTATGGTGAGGTATTCTTTGCTTTTTCGGCCTCGATAACAACGCTCCTTATCCTCGGATTCTTAGGATTTAAAACATACTTTGCGATAATTGCAGGATACTAACCCTAAGTGAGTATCAAAAATCCATAGAGGATAACATTGCCGTTCCAGTAGTGGGAACCTTAATATTACGTTACCCATCTAACCTTTAAGGAGTCTTTCCTAACCTTTTCAATTTCCTCCACTAAGGCTTTTGCACTCCTCTCCATAAACTCAGTGGGATCTATACCTAACTCCTCTAGCCCAATAGCATCAACCCCAGGAGGAACGCCAACCGTTTTCACGTTCAATCCTATGTGGATCTTAATACTAACAGGCGAGACAGTGGCTATTGATATGCTCAACTTTCTTCCGTTTACATAAATATCATCACCCCTTCTACTAGCCTCGATCCCATAATTCCAAAGCAATTCAACGAGCCTAGCTATGAGGAGCTTCTGAAGGGAAGAAGCCAACAATATATCTGGGTGCCAAAAAAGTTCAAGAATGTAATGCACCATATCATCCCCTTTTATCTCCTTCCTAAGCCTAAGATCTTCTATGTCAACCATTTCCTCGACCTTAACGTTGCACTTGCCCCTAAACACGACCAATGAATCACCTAGTATTCCAAAGTTCCTATATGCCCAATGACTTCTTATTGCAGATCCATCATAGTCAATTCTCCTCTCCTTGATAATGAGCAACTCCATTGAATTCACCTCAACTCTATAATAGCCTTCCCTGATTTGTCCTCTTCCTTAACTTTAAATGAAACGATCCCTGAGAATGAAGAGAGATCTATAACGTTTCTTCCCCTTCTTATTTCGAATTCATCGTAATCAGCATTTTCTAAGGGTAAGGCTAGGTCATATTCATAAACCCTTAGCTTATTTTCTTTAGAGGCCTTTAAGATAAGCCTCGGTTCCCTATAACCTTCAAGCGGTATTCCTCCAAAAGTGTCTCCCCCGGCCTCAAAGACAGGGCCTAAAGGAACTGAAAATCTAACTGGAGGTGAGGTCCTCAAAATTTCATCCTGGGAGAGTACTACTATTCCTCTTTGACCTGTATCAAAAGGTGTAGCATCCAGGGCCCCAGTATTTGGAGTGTTACTCGTTGCCACAAGGATCTTATCCTTAACCTGCTCCAGAGATGTAATTCTAGCTCCGAACACACCGACTATTCTAACGCTCGGAGGGGTAATATAGACCAGGACGCTGGGACCTACTATTGTGTTCGTGAATTTATGGTAAATCATTTCCTCCTCGCTCCTGGGCTTATAATAGGCATCATGGTGAGAGTTGAAACCTATCAAAACACCTCCTCCAAAGGGTAGTGCATTCACCCTAAATGGAGCATAAAACGTGTAAAAGTCAAAAAGCCTAACGAACTTAAATTCTTCCCCATTGTAGGGATTACCCACGAAGATTCCACCTCTGACGAAGGCAAAAGCCCTGTTATTTATAGAGGCCATTGCACCCAAATGAGGAGCCAAATATCTTTCCCCATCAAGGCTTTCACCAAGCCCAAACGCATCCCACTTCTCGCTCACCATATCTAGAGCATGGATCTCTCTTAGCCCTTGGGTATAATTCTTTCCAACCCCAAAGAAGGCAACGTCATGAACTTGAGTACCCTTAGGGCTAGGTTTATCACTTAATCTTCTAATACCTCCCCTCCTCCTATCCAGGGAGTAAACTCCAAGATTCTCATGGCCATCTTCTCTAGCGAGAAGTAGCTCATCCGTATAGGGATTATAAAGGATCTCGCTCACCTCACCACACCACTTTTCAGGATGATGAATTGATTCTTTCCAAACCAACCTTACCCTTCCGGTTAAGGTGTCATATTCGTGAACGTGAGAGTACTTGTTTGAGAAATCAATTGTAGCTTGGCCACTTTCCTTTCCCCTGAATTTTGCTGGAGCATGAACCCAACCTCCAAAGTAAATGAACTCGTCGACAACCTCTACGGCATTGTAGGTGTCCCCTCCAGACGTCGGTCTCGGTCCCACGAGTTGGAACTCATAAACATCATGAGAATCGTTGGTAATGAAATGGGCTTCACCTTCAAATGCCAAGGTAAAGTATAGGGTTTCGTTGTGGTACCTTAAACCAAAAATTCCCCCACTTCCCCATTCTGGACCGTACCTTGGAGGAAAACGATGAAGCTTCTCAAGAATTCCCATGTTACCACCAGGTAAAATCTCAAGAACAGAATATTTAATGGTTTCGAGGGCCGTGCATAGGCGGGTGGCCTGTCAAGTGCCTGGCCCCTCCTTCGGGGGACAGGACCTCGGGCGATTGGGAGCGGCAGACTAAGCGGGTCGGTTGACCCTTCCCGCTTACATCCCCGCCCCATCAACCGGGTCTTCTACCCGAGCCCTCGTCCCTGGCTACGGGCCGGTCACCCAGGCCCAAATGCCAGGGAACGGCCGCCTATTTTCGGGGGCCGCTTCGGCCTTAGATGCCTTCAGGCCTTATCGGCTGCGGCGTAGCTGCCCGGCTATGCCCGGGAGGACAACCGGTAGACCAGAGGCCGCGGCGCCCTGTTCCTCTCGTACTAAGGGCACCTTCCCCTCAGGCGGCCAACACCCCCGGTAGATAGCATCCGACCTGTCTCACGACGGTCTAAACCCAGCTCACGTTCCCCTTTAATGGGTGAACACCCCCACCCTTGGCCCCTGCTGCAGGGCCAGGATGGGGAGAGCCGACAGCGAGGTAGCAAGCCTCGGGGTCGATATGGGCTCTCGCCCGAGACGACTCTGTTATCCCCAGGGTAGCTTTTCTGTCATCCCTGGCCCCCACCGGGGAGGCACAGGGGTTCGCTAGGCCACCCTTTCGGGGCTGGACCCGCCTCTGTTACGGGTCCAGTCAGGCCGGCTTTTGCCCTTGCACTCTACGGCGGATTCCTGACCCGCCTGAGCCGACCTTAGGGCGCCCCCGATACCTTTTCGGGGGCGTGCCGCCCCAGCCAAACTGCCCACCTACCGCTGTCCCCCCTTTCGGGGGTTAGCCACGCGGCGAGGAGTGGGCGGTGTCTCATGGACGGCTCCACCCGACCCGGAGGCCGGGCTTCGACGCCTCCCGCCTACGCTGCGCACCCCTCGCCGCGTGGCAACGGCAGGCTGCAGTAAAGCTCCATGGGGTCTTCGCTTCCCACCGGGGGTCCCTGGCATGCGCGCCAGGCAGAGGTTTCGCCGGGCCCCGGCCGGGGACAGCGGGGACCTCGTTACGCCATTCATGCAGGTCGGCATTTAACCGACAAGGAATTTCGCTACCTTAAGAGGGTTATAGTTACCCCCGCCGTTTACCGGTGCTTCACCCGGTTGTACCCGGGCTTCACATACCGGCACTGGGCAGGCGTCGGCCCCAGTACAAACCCTTTCGGGCTAGCTGGGACCTGTGTTTTTATTAAACAGTCGGGCCCCCCTAGTCACTGCGACCTGCGGGTTACGCACCCGCAGGCACCCCTTCTCCCGAAGTTACGGGGCCAGTTTGCCGAGTTCCCTCGGCCGGGTTTCCCCCGACACGCCTTAGGCTTCTCACCCAGGGGCACCTGTGTCGGTTCTCGGTACGGTCGCGGGGGATCGGAATTCCCGGAGGGCTTTTCACGGGCCCCAGGGATCGGCGGAACCCCCCTAACGGGGGGCCATTCGCGCTTTCACCCGGTTCTCGCCATTACGGCACTCCCCGGGCTTATACGCTTAGCCGGCCTCATCGGCCGGTCCGCCTACCCCGAGGCGTCACCCTCCGGGCTTGCGTTGCCGCACCTACCCCCGCGGTACGGGAATATAAACCCGTTTCCCTTTCCCCCGCGCCGAGTTACGGGCGGGGTTAGGACCGACTAACCCACGGCTGACGACCATTGCCGTGGAACCCTGGCCCCTCCGGCGGTCGGGATTCTCACCCGACTACGCTGCTACTCCCGGCAGGATCCGCGATACCGGCGGCTCCACCGGACCTTACGGCCCGGCTTCTACGCCACCGGCACGCCCGCCTACCCGATCACGGACCAATCGGTCCGTGCGCCGGGGTCTCGGCGGCCGGCTTGAGCCCCGTCCATTTTCGGGGCCCCGGACCTCGACGGGTGAGCTGTTACGCACTCTTTAAAGGATGGCTGCTTCTAAGCCTACCTCCCCGCTGTCTAAGGCCCGGGACACCCTTTGGAGTAACACTTAGCCGGCACTTTGGGGCCTTAACCCCGGTCTGGGTTGTTCCCCTCTCGGTGGACGGCTTACACCGCCACCCTACTCCCCCCATCTACGGCGGCGGTGGGTTCGGAGTTTGACAGGAGGCCGGGGGCTTTCGCCCCCTGCACCTCCAATCAGTGCTCTACCCCACCGCCTACCTCCGGGGAGGCCATCCTGCGGGATGATTCGGCGGGAACCAGCTATCTCCGGCCTCGATTGGCCTTTCACCCCTAGCCCGGGGTCACGGGAGCGAACTGCACATCAGCACCCCTAGCGGGCCTCCATCCCTCTGTTGAGGGACTTCACCCTGCCCCGGGCTAGATCGACCGGTTTCGGGTCTCGCGGCCGTGACTCCGGGCGCTTTCGCACCCCGCCCCTCACCGGGCATAAGCCCGGCTGCGGGCATGTCGGTTTCCCTGCGGCTACGGGGCTTAACCCCCTTAACCTCGCCACGGCCGCGAACTCCCTGCCCCGTGTTTCAAGACGGACGGTGCAACCCCGGTCCCCTCCCCTCGTACTCCCGCGTCGCCGCGGTTTCCTTCGGGGAGGCTCATTCCTTTCGGGCCGCACCCTCCTATCGCCGCCCGGTTTCAGGCTCTTTTCACCCCCCTCCCGGGGTGCTTTTCAGCTTTCCCTCACGGTACTAGTTCGCTATCGGTCTCGGGACGTATTTAGGGTTGGGAGCCGATGCCTCCCAGCTTCCCGCCGGATATCCAACCGACGGTACTCAGGGTCCCCCGAGACCCTGCGGGCTTACGCCTACGGGGCTATCACCCTCTCCGGCGCCGCGTTCCAGCGGACTTCGGCTTCACCCGCGAGGGTCTCATACGGGGGCCCTACAACCCCACATCCCCCGAACCTCGTCGGTCCGGGGTTCAGTTTGCCCTCTGCCGTTTTCGGTCGCCCCTACTCACGGCATCGCTTTTGCTTTCTTTTCCTGCGGGTACTAAGATGTTTCAATTCCCCGCGTTCCCCCTCCGGGGATAAACCCCGGAGTGCGGCATAAGCCGCGGGAGGTCCCATTCGGGAATCCCCGGTTCGACGGCTGCCTGCGCCTCGCCGGGGCTTATCGCAGCTTGCCACGCCCTTCGTCGGCGCCCCGAGCCGAGCCATCCACCGGGCGGCTTAGAGTCCTGACCCCCTACCGGAGGGGCCAGGCACTTCTTGGGCCACCCGCCTATGCACGGCCCTCATCGTCGCCCCCTATTCGGGGGCCTTGGGCCCTTCCGTCCCGAGCTGGGCTCGGGACGTGCATCTCTTCGTGGTGGACCGGCCGGGATTTGAACCCGGGGCCTCCGCCTTGCAAGGGCGGCGCTCATACCAGGCTGAGCTACCGGCCCACCAACAAAAGGGCAGGCCCGGCACCCCTTTAGTCCCCCGGACGGGGTTTCCGGCGATAGGAGGTGATCGAGCCGTAGGTTCCCCTACGGCTACCTTGTTACGACTTCTCCCCCCTCACGGAGCCTAGGCTCGACCCGACCTCCCGAAGGAGATCGGGCCTCACCTAGGCCCCGCTCGGGTGGAGTGACGGGCGGTGTGTGCAAGGAGCAGGGACGTATTCGCCGCGCGATGATGACGCGCGGGTACTAGGGATTCCAGCTTCACGCGGGCGAGTTGCAGCCCGCGATCCGAACTGAGGGCGGGTTTAGGGGATTACCTCCCCCTTTCGGGGTCGGCACCCATTGTCCCGCCCATTGTAGCGCGCGTGTAGCCCGGGGGTTTCGGGGCATACTGACCTACCGTCGCCCGCCCCTTCCTCCGGCTTATCGCCGGCAGTCCCCCCAGAGTGCCTCCCTCCCGAGCGGGAGGGACTGGCAACTGGGGGCGCGGGTCTCGCTCGTTACCACACTTAAGTGGACGCCTCACGGTACGAGCTGACGGCGGCCATGCACCTCCTCTCGGCGCGTCCGGCAAGACCTTCAGCCTGGCCTTCATCCTGCCGTCGCCCCCGGTGAGGTTCCCGGCGTTGAATCCAATTAAACCGCACGCTCCACCCCTTGTAGTGCTCCCCCGCCAATTCCTTTAAGTTTCAGCCTTGCGGCCGTACTCCCCAGGCGGCGGGCTTAACGGCTTCCCTACGGCACCGGGCGAGCTCGAAGCTCGCCCGACACCTAGCCCGCATCCTTTACAGCCAGGACTACCCGGGTATCTAATCCGGTTCGCTCCCCTGGCCTTCGGCCCTCACCGTCGGACCCGTTCCAGCCGGGCGCCTTCGCCACTGGCGGTCCCCCCGGGATTATAGGATTTCACCCCTACCCCGGGGGTACCCCCGGCCTCTCCCGGTCCCAAGGCCCGCAGTATCCCCAGCGAGCCCCACGGTTGAGCCGTGGGATTTCGCCAGGGACTTACGGGCCCGGCTACGGCCGCTTTAGGCCCAATAATAGTGGCCACCACTCGGGCCGCCGGTATTACCGCGGCGGCTGCCACCGGCCTTGCCCAGCCCTTATTCCCGGAGCTTTTTACACTCCGGAAAAGCCGTGCCAGAGGCACGGCACTGGGGGTCCCCCCGTCGCGGTTTCCCGCATTGCGGAGGTTTCGCGCCTGCTGCGCCCCGTAGGGCCTGGACCCGTGTCTCAGTGTCCATCTCCGGGCTCCCGCTCTCACGGCCCGTACCGATCTTCGGCTTGGTGGGCCGTTACCCCACCAACTACCTAATCGGCCGCCGGCCCATCCTCGGGCGGAGCCTTACGGCTCCCTTTCGGCCTGGGGACCTTCCAGTACCCCAGGCCTATGGGGGATTAGCCCCAGTTTCCCGGGGTTATCCCCCTCCCGAGGGTAGGTTACCGACGTGTTACTGAGCCGTCCGCCGGTGGCGTCCCAGAAGGGACGCCCCCTTGACTCGCATGGCTTAGTCGGACCCCCATAGCAGTGGCCTCCGGCAGGATCAACCGGAATTAAGGGAGTACGGCCGGTGGAACTCCCCACGCGGGGGAGTACCAAATTCCCCGTCCGGGGGTTTGACCGGGGTGCCGGGCCTGCCTTACTCCCGAGGGGTCCCCCACTCGGGGTTTTCCTCGGGAGCGCATTCCCTATACCCAGGGGAGGAGGGCGGGGTTCATTCCGGGGGCTTTGCCCCCAATCCCCCCGACGCCGCCGTCTTGACCCCTGGGCTTTACCCCCTTATTCGGGGGCTCCACCCTATAGACAATCATCCCCTATAATGAAAAATTTTTGCACACCTTAATGATTTGCCAAAAATTTGTTAAAATATCCCCCGAGATTGTTTGAGATTAACCAAATTTAATGCTACCAAGGATATCAGTTTCAAACGTCGTTTCAATATCCTTTATTGGAATCTCATATTCAACCCCACCAACCTTCACTACTAGATTTATATCGGCCCTTATAGTGCTTCTCTCTCCATTAGTGATGTGGGTTTTGAAGGCTTCCTTGAAGTTATCTACGTCAAGCACCAGCTTAACCTTAACTTCCCCCCTGGAATTCGGCTGAAGGACTGTTCCCTTCAGGATAACGCCCTTTCCAATGTTCACGCTATTCATGTAAAGGTCAGCACTAAGACCCGTAACGGGTATTGGAAATGAATTCGGATTATACAATTTCAACCACCCAATAATTTCAATGCTATCATTAGAGACCCTACCCCATTTTGCATCCATACCCTCTATTCCTGGGGTCTTAAGGGGTATTCCACCTATGCTGTATATCTTTGGCTCAACCCTCAAATTCTTCAGGTAACTTAGAAGATCCGTTTGAAAGTTTACATCCCTAGAGTACTCAACTGGGATTACATCGAACAACTCCAACTTTGCATACACGCTAACGGTGCTTTCTTCCTTCTCTTTAATGTGATTTATTAAAGCTGTAGTCAGGTTATCGAGGTTTATTATAGAGTCTATTGTGACCTTTCTCGAAAATATAGCTATGTTAGCCCTTTTAGTTTCCCCAATCTTAACTCCCGCAAGCTTTACTTTTATCGTTTCCAAGAGTATTGGAGCTGGAGAGGGATTGCTAAGGTCAACATTTAGCAAGAGCTCTATGTTGTCCCCTTTAACAGCCCCCCACTCACCTGAGATTTCCGGATGAAAGTTTAAGATAAAATAAGCTGAGTATACTATCCAGGAAAGGAAGATTATAGTAATTATCGCCCCAACCTTTCCCATGATATCACCTTAAAATAAATTGTAGAGTGAAGCTTATAAGTCATTAGCCCCTGAAGGAATGCATGCTCAAAGAGATCCTTAGCTCGGCCCTATTGATGCTCATAATGATAGATCCGAGTGACAAGATCCTCCTTGTAAGCCTGCTTAGAGAGGATTTCCATATAGAGGACGTAAAAAGTCTAATTATAAGGGCAAACTTAATCGGATTTATCCTTTTACTCCTTTTTGCGGTCGCTGGGAAGATAATACTTCAGGATATATTTCACATAGAGTTAGATGCCCTTAGAGTAGCTGGCGGATTTGTGTTATTTAAAATTGGATTGGAAGCCCTAGAAGGGGGAGGAATGGTAACAATAAAGAGGGAGAAGAATATACTAGCCCTGGCCGCAGTTCCCGTAGCCACGCCATTAATTGCAGGGCCAGCGGCAATAACTGCAGCAATAACGCTAACGGCCGAGCATGGGATAATAGTCTCTATAGTCGGGACGCTAATTGCCATAGCAATAACGGCCGCGCTAATGATGATAGCCCTATACTTAATGAGGGGGATAAGCAAAACGGCACTCAGCGTTACGATAAGAATTATAGGGTTGTTCATCATGGCCATAGGAGCTCAAATGATGATCACAGGGGCTGGAGGTATAGTGTTAAACCTTATTAAAGGAGCTTGACGCTTTTATCGGCAATTAGATGCAAAAGATATCCCATAAATGAAGCAAAACCTACCAAATATGCTTCCCCATTTGAGAGCGACGTCCCATACTTAACAGCGAAAAATACAACGATTCCATAGATTACTGCAAACAATACGGAATGAATTATTCCCCTGTGCCTGGGCATCATGGCCGAAAATAGGAACCAACCAATCAATGCAAACGCTCCCCCCACGATCCACGAGACCACTAGGGCGTATTTTACATTCAAATAAGGGTACACCTTAACGGCAACTATGCTCCCAAGGATTACTGAGAATATCGGCTTTATTCCTCTATGAATTAAGGAATCTGGATGATCAATATCTGGAAGATCGCTACCTAGGACATAAAATGCATATCCAAGGATTAGGGAGGGGAATGTCAGCTTTAATGGAAGATAATTTGAGAGGATATAAGCTAAAAGCACAAAGAGAGGGTAAGTCCCCAAACCTAGCAAGACGTGCTCCTCGTAGTTCATTCCCCCTTCTCCTCCAGGAACTTTCTAACGTAATCGGGAACCTTATAGTTCCCCCTGGGATCTCCCACTAGAAAGCCCAGGCTTACCAAGTGTTCTAATTTTTCATAAGCTTCCATTCCGGGGATCTTTAGTTCTTTGGCTATCTGAATGTAACTCACGGGGCCTCCTTCGAACTTCTCAACAATGACCTTCACGAGATCCTTGAAATCGCTGGGTATTCTAGCTATATATTCTTCCAAACTCTTAGGCTCTTCTAAGATCGTTGTAACAACGTATTCATTTATTGGATCGAATTTGTGCTTCACGGCCTCACTTAAAACGTAATTTAATAACCTAAGGATTTGTCTCGGATTACCCTTTCCTAATTCATGGATTAGTTTTATAGCATCCTCGGTAAATGGATACAGGGGATCCGCTGTATCCCTTATCCTAACTTTTGCAAGTCTCTTCTTTACTAGCTCTATAATTTCCTGATAGCTCATGGGCCTCAATTTGAATTCGTAATGCAACCTCATGAAGAAAGCAGGGAACTGGCTTGAATATTCCTCATAAGCTTCTGGGATGCTAGCAAATGCGAAGACACAGCCAGGGGGCATATTACTTATGAAGTGTCTCAGCATTTCAAAGAATAGTATCTTCTCCTTTTCAGTTGCACCTCTCATGTTCTCGAGTTCATCTAAAAGCAACGCCGAATACTGATATTTTGAAAGTTCCCTAGTCAGCATTTCCGCTATATCTCTGCTCTTATATTCATCCGTTGAAGATAGCATCTTTTCTAACCTTGTTATAAATCCTAACTTCCTCGAAAGGTTTTCCAAGAACACGTTCGTTCTATTCTTAGGTGGTCTTAAAGAGGCGAATATATCCCTCGTAATTTTCAATACATCGGTGGTATCAACTTTTATGTAGATAACCTTTCCACCTCTATCCTCTATCACCCTCGCAATGCTCTTGAGCCTTTGAGTCTTACCCATTCCAAGAGGGCCTACTATTGAAAGCGTTATTGAACTTCTATTTCCTATGACATCAGATATTAGGGATGAAATCCTCATATCAACCTCTTGATAAACATGAATCGACTCTATATCTTCAATTCCCTCACTCGCAAGTTCTATGAATGGGTTCCTGGATAGGCCATAAACTTCATATGAAGGAGAAGCGTAGATTCTCCGAGTACTTTCCATCGGTGCCCCTCCACTTTTATATTACGGCATTCTTATAAAACTTTTAATTATGGTATTGAATTAGGTGAGAGATATGGAGTTTATCGAGTGGTATCCTAGGGGATATGGTGTTGCGTTTAAGGTTAAAAGAAAGATCTTGGAAGAGCAATCTGAATATCAAAAAATTGAAGTTTACGAGACCGAAGGCTTTGGAAAGCTACTCGCCATCGATGGAACCGTTCAGTTAGTTACTGAGGGAGAAAAAAGCTATCATGAACCTTTAGTGCATCCCGCAATGTTAGCTCATCCAAACCCAAGGAGAGTTTTAATTATTGGTGGGGGAGATGGAGGGGCAATACGAGAGGTTCTGAAGCATGAAGAGGTAGAAGAAGTCATAATGGTAGAAATTGACAAGAAAGTCATTGAGATCTCCGCAAAGTACATAGGGATCGATGGAGGGATCCTAGAAAAGATGCTCTCAGATAAGCATGAGAAAGGTAAATTAATAATTGGGGATGGTGTTAAGTTCATAGAGGAAAACTCTGGATTCGACGTGATAATAGTTGATTCCACAGATCCAGTTGGGCCTGCAGAAATGCTCTTCAGCGAAGAGTTCTACAAAAACGCATACAGGGCCCTTAACGATCCAGGAATTTACGTAACCCAAGCGGGGAGTGTATACTTATTCACAGATGAATTTTTAACGGCGTACAGAAAAATGAGGAAGGTATTTGATAAAGTCTACTACTACTCATTCCCAGTAATAGGCTATGCTTCACCCTGGGCATTTTTGGTAGGGGTCAAGGGAAGTATTGACTTTATGAAAGTTGATGCAGAGAAGGGTAAGAAGTTAGGACTCGAATACTACGATCCAGACAAGCATGAAACCCTATTTCAAATGCCAAGGTATATAGTTCAAATGTTATAGTATTTCCCGTAATATTGCTTGAGCGCTTTCTGTCTTTCTATGAAATGCGTAAAGAGTAAAGGATCTGTATCCCTAACATCGACTATTACGGCCTCTCCTCCAGGCTTTGGCCTTAAGGCCCTACCTATTGTCTGAATTGTCATTACATCACTTTTTCCTCCTCCCGCTAAAATTATTGCAGATATCTCTGGAATGTCTACACCTTCCTTCAAAAGCGTTGAAACTAAAACTGGTATCTCCCCCTTCTTGTACTTTTCAAGTATTTCCCATCTATTAGGACTCTGAGAGCTCAAAAATTCAGCATTAATTCCCCTATCTCTAAGCATCTTCACGAGTATCTCCCCATGATCTATCCTCTTAACGTCGATTAGTACCCTATGACCCTGCTTAGCTAATTCTATAGCCTTTTCAACTATAGCCCTATTCCTTTCTTCATTTTCCATAACTGCTTCTTCATAAAGCTCCTTATACTTATCGGCAAGTGCCGGCATCTTAGAATCGTATTCTATAACTTCAAATTTTGGTTTAGCTAAGAAACCTTCCTTAATTAAATCCTCTGCTTTGACTTCATAAATTATTGGGCCAACGACACCCTCGATTTTCATCTCCTCTCCCCTTAATCTCCTCCAGGGAGTAGCCGATAGTCCGAACCTGTAAACTTGAGGTAAACTAATACCAACCTTGTAAAACTTTTCAGCCGCTGAAGTTCTATGACACTCGTCAAACATCACGATTGCATACTTGTTCTGGAGCTTATCTGTTCCTCGGGAAAGTAAAGTTTGAATCATTGCAACGGTTATGGGACCTTCGCTCCACTTGTTATCCCCTATAATCCCAGGTTCTACTCCTAAGATTTCTCGAACCTTATTAGCCCACTGATACAGCAATTCCTTCGTGTGTACAATTACAAGGGCACTCTTATTGATCTCATGAATAATTCTAAGCCCTACCACAGTTTTCCCGCTACCTACTGGTAGGGCAAGAACACCCATTTTCTCTTTTATTGCCAATTTAACGGCTTTTTTCTGGTACTTCCTCAGCTTATACTCCTCATTCCACTGAGAATTTAGAGGTTCCCCCTCAATTACCCTCTCATCTTTAACCCTAACCTTGTACCCTTTTGAATTAAGGTACTTTTTTACCCTGGGTAACAATCCAATAGGAAAGGTGTTCGTATATGGATCGTAGAGGCTCTCGGCCTTATCCCACCTTCCAAAATCCCTCCTAAATGATAATAAATTATATATTTGAAAATACACCTTAGGATCGGCCCTCTCAACCTTGACCTTCGCGCTACCCCTTGGGATCCTAAACACTACCATAATCTCACCACTACAAAGGGGCTATTTAAGGAGCCTTGCTTATAAAAATTTGCTACTAATACTTTTAAATTTACTAGTTCATAGTTAGGGAATGGTGAACTAAATGGTTATGGAATTATCAAAGATGTACGGGAAGCTGATATATAACACCAGGGGCAAGTACATTGGAAAAGTTGATGAAATTGTAATTGACATCAAGGAGGGCGAAGGAAAGGTTCTAATACTTGCACTACCAGGAGAAAGGGTTGGAGTTCCTTACGAAAAAGTTACAGCAGTTGGAGATATAATTTTAGTCCAAGCCCCAGAGAGGAAATGATCGAGGTTGCAGAGATAATAGCAAGGGAAATTAGAAGGGGAAAAATCGTCGAGATTGGAGTAGGCTTCTACTTAGAGGTTGCTAAAAGGCTAAGAGAATCAGGAATTGATATCCTCGTAGTAGATATCAATGAAAAAGCAATTAATTATGCAAGAAAGCAGGGAATCAAAGGAGTTGTTGATGATATCTTCAATCCAACCTTAGGGATATACAAGGATGCCAAGGCAATTTATTCAATAAGACCAGCACCCGAGATGATGAAACCCCTCCTCGATCTTGCAAGGAAACTAAAAATTCCACTTTACATAGTCCCACTTACTGGGGATAGGACTCCAAATGGAATGAAATTAATTAACTATAAAGGAATACCAATATATAAGTGGGAGCCATGATAGTTAAGGAAGTTTATGAGACTGCTGAAAAGATAAAGAGTATGGAGATAAGGGGGGCCGGAAGGATAGCTAGGGCCGCCGCACAAGCTCTAATGATACAAGCAGAAAAAAGCAAAGCTAAGGAGCCCGAAGAGTTATGGAACGAACTAAAGGTGGCCTCTAAAATCTTATACAATACAAGGCCAACCGCTGTTTCCTTACCAAACGCCTTAAGGTACGTGATGCACAGGGTAAAGGCTGCTTATTTAGGAGGTGCTGACCTAGAAACCCTAAGGTTCACAGCGATAAACTCTGCAAAGGAGTTCATATACAATTCAGAAAAAGCCATAGAAAGGATAGGAGAAATAGGGGCTAAGAGAATTGAGGATGGGGATATAATAATGACACATTGTCACAGCAAAGCCGCGATTAGTGTTATGAAAAAGGCATTTGAGCAAGGAAAGAACATTAAGGTCATCGTCACGGAAACGAGACCTAAGTGGCAGGGAAAGATTACGGCCAAAGAGCTAGCAAGTTATGGAATTCCAGTAATTTACATCGTTGATTCAGCTGCGAGGCACTATATGAAGATGACTGATAAGGTTGTTATGGGAGCTGATTCTATAACAGCTAATGGTGCTGTAATAAATAAGATAGGGACGTCATTAATAGCATTAACTGCTAAAGAACACCGGGTCTGGGTTATGATAGCGGCCGAGACTTATAAGTTCCATCCGGCGACGATGCTTGGTCAATTGGTTGAGATAGAAATGAGAGATCCTACCGAAGTTATACCGGAGGAAGAATTGAGGACATGGCCCAAGAATATAGAGGTTTGGAACCCCGCTTTTGATGTAACTCCACCAGAGTACATAGACGTTATCATAACGGAGAGGGGAATAATACCACCCTATGCAGCGATAGATATACTGAAGGAAGAATTTGGATGGGCATTAAAGTATAAAGAACCATGGGAAGATTAGATTTATATTTCCTTTCTTGAAATAATTTATGAAGCCCGGGGAGCACCGCCGAAGGCGGAGTCAATGAACTTGGGCGGGTTATTACCCCCGCATCTTTTCTAGATATTTTACATTTGAGGCATCATTTGTAACCTACAACTTTACAAAAGTAAACATGAAAATCAGGAAATGCCGAAACATTTATATTTAATTGACGAAACATACCAGTGCATGAAGATGTTCAGCTGAACATATATGTTCACTCTCAGGAGGGAATTGGGATGGAAGAGAACATTAAAAGCATGCTTGGGGATGTTGAAAGGTTCTTCTCGAAAAAAGCTCTAGAAATGAGGGCTTCAGAGGTTAGAGAGCTATTAAAACTTGTAGAAACTAGTGATATAATAAGCCTAGCAGGAGGGCTGCCTAACCCCAAAACATTCCCAAAGGAGATTATTAGAGATATCCTAGTGGAGATCATGGAGAAATACGCTGACAAAGCTTTACAATATGGAACTACAAAAGGATTCACGCCTCTAAGGGAAACTCTAATGAAATGGCTAGGAAAGAGGTATGGAATATCCCAGGATAATGATATAATGATAACAAGTGGTTCTCAGCAAGCGTTAGACTTGATTGGTAGGGTGTTTTTGAACCCAGGGGACATAGTTGTTGTAGAAGCCCCAACGTATTTAGCGGCACTCCAAGCTTTTAACTTCTATGAGCCCCAATACATCCAAATTCCCCTAGATGATGAGGGTATGAAGGTTGAGATACTTGAAGAAAAGCTCAAGGAACTTAAATCCCAAGGAAAGAAAGTGAAAGTAGTATACACAGTTCCAACGTTTCAGAATCCAGCCGGAGTTACAATGAACGAAGATAGGAGGAAATATCTCCTGGAGCTCGCGAGTGAGTATGATTTCATAGTCGTTGAAGATGATCCTTACGGAGAGCTAAGATACTCAGGAAATCCAGAAAAGAAGATAAAGGCCTTGGATAACGAGGGTAGAGTAATTTATCTAGGAACGTTCTCAAAAATATTAGCTCCAGGGTTTAGAATTGGATGGATGGTTGGAGATCCTGGAATTATAAGGAAGATGGAAATTGCAAAGCAAAGCACCGATTTATGCACAAATGTCTTCGGTCAAGTAGTTGCCTGGAGGTATGTTGATGGTGGATACCTCGAAAAGCATATCCCAGAGATAAGGAAATTCTACAAGCCAAGAAGGGATGCAATGCTCGAGGCCTTAGAGGAGTTCATGCCTGAAGGCGTTAAGTGGACAAAGCCTGAAGGAGGAATGTTCATCTGGGTAACGCTTCCAGATGGAATAGACTCAAAGAAAATGCTTGAAAGGGCTATAAAGAAGGGAGTAGCCTACGTCCCTGGGGAAGCATTTTATGCGCATAGGGATGTTAAGAACACAATGAGACTCAACTTTACGTACGTGGATGAAGACAAAATAATGGAGGGAATAAAGAGACTTGCAGAAACTATAAAAGAGGAGCTCAAGGCTTAGTTTTCATTATTTTACCTATTCTGAGAGAAATTAATATCTAACCGAAACACTTTTTAAATACCCCGAATAACTTACATTGGACTTTTCAATTTTAGTGTACTTTCTTAATTCGTCCTCTAAGGGGGGTGAAAGATGAGGGGCAAAGGAGTAATACTAGTGGCTTTAATGCTTTTCGCAGTGTTCGCCAGCGGTTGCATTGGTGGAACCTCAACGAAAACCCAGGCACCATCAGAAGTTAAATTAACAGGAGATTTCAATAAAGATGTCATAGAGATCGGAAAGATACTTGAAAAGAATGGAATAAGTGAAGTGAAGTTCGCAGCATGGGGATCCGGGGATCCAAACAGTGTAATGAGAGTTTACGGAATTGTAGACGCGGCCTATAAAATAAATAGGATATGGAAGGAGAATGGAATTAACGTCAAGATAACCGTCACAGTAAAATACGACCAGAGCTTCAAGGATCAATATCAAGAGTTCCTAAGCAAGCAACCCCTCGGCCAAGCTGGTGATTTCTTCGTCAACAGTTATGCGTTCCTTCCAAACTTAGCGGATGAAGGATACATTCTTGACATAACGGATTATGCAAAAGCGTATCAATCTCTGATAAATGACTTCTATCCTTCACTACTTGAGGCCGCTAAGTATAATGGAAAGCTTTATGGACTACCACAAGACACCGAGGCAAGACCCTTGTATATAAGAAGGGATGTCGCCAAGTGCGCTGGCTTAGATGTTTCAAGTCTACCAGAGAAAGTTAAGAATGGAGAATTTACTTGGAGTGATGTTTACTACTGGGCAAAGAAGGCTAAGGAAAAGGGCTGTGCCGAATGGGGATTGATACACAGAAAGGGTTCAGCCCATCCAGACTTGATCCAGTTCATATTCGCGTTCGGAGGGAAGCTTTACGATGAAAAGAATGGCAAGTTAGTTCTAGACGTTCCCGCAGTATACAAATGGCTCTACGTAGAATGGAAGTTTGCTCAGGATGGATTGCTACCAAAGGATATCATGAGCTGGGATTGGGCAAAGCAGATCCATCCAACGATCGTTGAAGGAAGAACGCTCTTTGACATCGGAGGAACATGGTACTGGACAGAGTGGCAAACGAAAGACTACTACTCTAAGGAGGGAACACCAAGGCCCTTAAAACCCGAGGAAGTTAAAGAGTGGTTCGCATACACTCTATTCCCAGCAGGTGAAAAGGGAGACAAGCCGGTAACGCTAAGCCAACCCTTCATCTGGATGATAAACTCAAAAGCGGGACAACTTAATCCAAAGTACGAGGAGCTCAAGGATGTTTATCATGCATTAGCATTCCTCATGATAGTTAAGGCTAGTGACCCAGAGATAAATGCAATCCACAGTGTTATCTCAGCTCACTTACCAGTTAGAAAGGAAGCTGCTAAGTTAATAAAGGACGATGCATGGCTTAACAAGCTCAAGAACTTAGATCTGGACTTAGCCCCAGAGGTTAAAGAGAACATCAAGGGGATAGTGGAGAAGACCGTGAACCCAATAAATGCCAAGTTCTTAGCCGACGTTAGCTACATGCTAGAGTACACCCACCTAGCCCCGGCCCATCCGAAGTATCCAGCTCTAGCAGACATATTCAAGGAAGCGGTAGATAAAGTTCTAAGAGGGGAGATGACACCAGAAGAAGCAGTAAAGTTCATAGAGGACAAGATAAATGCTGACGTAGAGCTCTCAAAGAACGTAGAAATAGTGGGAGAAATTCCAAAGGACTGGAAGTTCCCCCAGGGGTGATTAAATGAGTAACGACAAGGTCAGGGCCCTTTCCTTTTTCCTTTCTCCCATGTTATTAATGGTTGCCCTATTTTACTTAATCCCCCTTGTATTAACGGTATACATTAGCTTTACTGGAATGAGAAATTGGAACGTTGAGAGATATCTAGGAGATTTTGTTGGGGCTTACAATTATGAAAGGTTATTCCACATGTTTAAATACGATCCAAGCTTTAAAGCAGTTGTTCTTACTACAATAGTTTTCGTTATGATCACCTTAATAATCAACGTATTGGGAGGGTTAGGCCTCGCTTTAGGTTCCTTCTTTATGAGCGAGAAACCAAGTACTATATTTAGACTGTTATGGCTTCTCCCTAGAATGTCTCCGATAGCGGTTTATAGCCTCGTCTGGTACTACTTCTTCCACGGAAGCGAAATAGGCACGTTGAACGCTATACTTATGAAGCTCGGCTTTATAAATGAACCTATTCCCTGGGGTCAAATTGTACCATGGGGAGCATGGTCCATTATAATCTTCGTTAACGGTCTAGTAGGTGTAAGCTTTGGCATGATAGTGTTTACTTCCGCCCTAAATCAAATACCAAAAGAGTTAGTCATAGCGGCAAGAGTCGATGGAGCATCTGCTTGGCAGATATCAAAGAGGATCCTATTACCTCTGATGAAGTGGCACTTCCTATATGTTTTGACATGGCAATTCCTAAGCTTGTTAACAACCTATCCGCACCTCTTCCTCCTTGTGGAGTGGGATTTAGTAAACAGAGATTATGGAACGACACTAGCGCTTTACGTCTTTAATACTGCATTTGGAAGAGGGGAACAAGATCAAGGGTTAGCAGCTGCAGCTGCGGTAATACTCTCAATACTTGGAATAGTCGGTGGAATGATAACTCTGAAAGTTCTGAAATTTGAGGAGATGATCAAGAAGCCAAGGGGTGATCTTTAATGAAGGATGTTGAAACGAGATCCAAGAAGGGAGAAGTCGTCTTAATCCTAGCGATCTTTCTTGCATCATTACCCCTATTAATTGGATTCACGCTCTTAATGCTTTCAAGCTTCAGCACAACTATGATCACAAATTTTGACTTTAAGGACTTTCATGTAACCCTTGAAAACTGGATCAATGTTTTTCGAGGTAAGTTAGCTATCACGGGAGGAGTTAGGGTAAACATGGGGAAAATATTCTTAAACACGCTAATAGTTGCTCTTGGAGTTTCAGGCCTTGTTACAATAATAAGTGTGATGTCCGGATACGCCCTTTCAAGAATGGATTTCAAGGGAAGGAAGCTCATGATAACATCATTAATGCTTCTCCACGCATTTCCTGGAGTTGCCCTAATAGTGGGAGTTTATCTACTTTACAGGATCTCGTTCCCAGGAGAGCAGTCTCTTGTTAGATTATACTCTTTTATCTATGTTATATTTGCAAGGGCGGCCTTAGAGGTTCCGATGTCGGTCTGGCTCATGAAGGGATTCTTTGACAATATCCCCTGGGAGTTTGAATGGTCCGGAATTATAGATGGAGCCTCAAGAATAACAGTGTGGAGAAAAATAATGCTTCCCCTTATAAAGCCAGGGATCCTAGCAGTAGCACTATTTTCCTTTTTAGCTGGATGGCAGGATATAATCTACGTGAGGACATTCCTCATTGACCAAACCTTGGCCACCTTTATAGAGGCAAACATAGAGGCAGAGTACACCCATATGCCCATGATAGCGGCCGCTGGAACTCTATACTTGCTACCCACTATAATATTCTTCTTAACGGCCCAACAACTGTTACTTAGAGGGTACTCAGGAGGTATAAAAGGGTGAGAGGGGGATTAAGATGGTAGAGATCAAGCTCGAAAATATAGTTAAGAAGTTTGGAAATTTCACAGCGCTGAACAATATAAATCTAAAGATAAAAGATGGGGAGTTCATGGCCTTATTGGGACCATCTGGAAGCGGAAAATCAACACTATTATACACGATAGCTGGAATTTACAAGCCAACGTCGGGTAAGATATACTTTGACGAGAAGGATGTAACGGAACTACCACCTAAGGATAGAAACGTTGGACTTGTTTTCCAGAACTGGGCTCTTTATCCTCACATGACTGTTTACAAGAACATAGCCTTTCCACTAGAGCTTAGAAAAGCTCCAAGAGAGGAAATAGACAAAAAAGTTAGGGAAGTTGCGAAGATGCTCCACATAGATAAATTACTCAACAGATATCCATGGCAACTCAGCGGAGGTCAGCAGCAGAGAGTTGCAATAGCAAGAGCATTAGTTAAAGAACCGGAGGTTCTTCTGCTGGATGAGCCTCTCAGCAACTTAGATGCCCTGTTAAGATTGGAAGTTAGAGCAGAATTGAAGAGGCTTCAAAAAGAACTCGGCATAACTACCGTGTACGTAACCCACGATCAAGCAGAAGCTTTAGCTATGGCCGATAGGATAGCCGTGATAAGGGAAGGTGAGATACTCCAAGTTGGAACTCCCGATGAAGTCTACTATAAGCCAAAGTATAAATTCGTTGGGGGCTTCCTTGGAAATCCACCAATGAATTTTGTGGAGGCCAAAGTAGAAGATGGAAAATTGGTAATAACGGAAAAGAGCAAATTACCAATACCCAAGCAATACGTTGAGATAGTCAAGGAAACTGGAATCACCGAAGTCATAATAGGGTTCAGACCCCACGATGCTGAGATAGTGAAGGGTGAGGGAGAAGGGATCGTCGGAGAGGTTTATTCCTTTGAGCCCCTAGGAAGGGAGCAGATCGTTACAGTGTCAGTAAATGATTCGATCGTTAAGGTATTTGCACCAGAGGGGGAACACTTCAGCTTTGGAGAGAAGGTAACGATCAAAGTTAAAGAAGAACTACTCGTTCTTTTTGATAAGAAAACCGAGAAAGCCCTTGAATTCTCAAAGCTTTAAGATTTTATGATTTCTCACTTTCAAACAAACCTTTATAAGCTTTAAAAAACCTACATCATTTAGGTAAGAGGTGAGTGTAATGAGTGGTGACGAAGTTCAATTTCAAGGGGATTACGATGATTATATAACGTACCTCAAGAGAAGGATAAGACAACTTGAACTTCAGGTGAGGATGCTTGAAGCTGACAAAGAGAGACTAGAGAGGGAGTTATCTAGGCTAAGAAGTGAGATGTCAAGACTAAGACAACCTCCAGCTTTTGCAGGAACGGTCATAGAGGTCCTAGATGAGGATAGGGCCATAGTCCAAAACTACAATGGCCCAAGGTTCGTAGTTAGAATAGCCCCCTGGATAGACAGGAAAAAGCTGAGACCAGGAACTAGGGTTGCACTTGATCAAAGGACAATGGCCGTGGTGGAGATACTCCCCACATCTAAAGATCCCACAGTACTGGGATTTGAGGTCATAGAAAGACCAAATGTAACGTACAACGATATTGGAGGCTTGAAAAAGCAACTACAGGAGTTAAGGGAAGCCATAGAGCTGCCCCTCAAACATCCAGAGCTCTTTGAAGAAGTTGGTATTGATCCTCCAAAGGGTGTTCTTTTATACGGCCCCCCAGGTTGCGGAAAAACGTTAATGGCAAAGGCCCTCGCCCATGAGGTTAACGCAACGTTCATTAGAGTTGTGGGAAGCGAGCTCGTTAGAAAGTACATTGGAGAGGGTGCAAGGCTCGTTCATGAGTTATTCGAACTTGCAAAGGAGAAGGCCCCAACAATAATATTCATAGATGAGATTGATGCAATAGGAGCAAAGAGAATGGATGAAACCACAGGAGGAGAAAGGGAGGTTAACAGGACACTCATGCAACTACTCGCTGAAATGGATGGATTCGATCCAAGAGGAAACGTAAAGGTTATAGCCGCAACTAATAGGCCAGATATACTAGATCCAGCCCTACTAAGGCCGGGAAGATTCGATAGACTAATTGAGGTTCCACTTCCAGACTTCGAGGGAAGGCTTGAAATCTTAAAAGTTCACACGAGAAGAATGAAACTCAAAGGCGTTGACTTAAGAGCCATAGCAGAAATGACAGAGGGAGCAAGCGGAGCAGATTTAAAAGCCATAGCTACTGAAGCTGGAATGTTTGCAATTAGGGAGAGAAGGACATACGTAACTCAGGAGGATTTCCTTAAAGCAGTAGATAAGGTTCTAGGAAATGAAAGAAAGCTATTACAACAGATAACGTCCCATGAAGTTATCTACGGCTGATCAATCTTTTTCTTTTTACCCTATGAATTTATAAATCCCATAATTTTGTTAGATTCCGATGGCAACTATAATATTCGCAGGTAGATCAAACGTTGGAAAGAGCACCCTTATTTATAGATTAACAGGGAAAAAAGTTAGAAGGGGGAAAAGGCCAGGAGTAACTAGGAAAATAATTGAAATAGAGTGGAAGAATCACAAGATCATTGACATGCCTGGCTTCGGGTTCATGATGGGATTACCGAAGGAAGTCCAGGAAAGGATAAAAGATGAGATAGTTCACTTCATAGAGGATAATGCAAAAAATATTGACGTCGCAGTATTAGTTGTCGACGGAAAAGCGGCCCCAGAAATCATTAAGCGATGGGAAAAAAGAGGCGAGATACCAATAGATGTAGAATTTTATCAATTCCTAAGGGAGTTAGACATACCAACGATAGTTGCCGTGAATAAGCTGGATAAGATAAAGAATGTTCAGGAAGTAATTAACTTTCTAGCAGAAAAATTTGAAGTACCCTTAAGTGAAATTGATAAAGTATTCATTCCAATCTCAGCAAAGTTCGGAGATAACATTGAGAGGTTAAAAAATAGAATTTTTGAGGTTATTAGAGAACGCCAAGGACGACGTGTGTAATCGTCTCCTTAACACCATCCAAAGCGGCTATCTCCTCAAGAATCTCATCGAGTTTGCTTTTATCCGCTTCTATTATTAGATCTATATCCCCGGTCACGCGATATATCTTTTTGACCCTCAACTTCCTTATAGTATCGTAGACTTGCTTTCTTTTTGTTGGCTCGATTTTTACAAATATGAATACATCACCCCTCTTTTCACCTAGAAGCTCAAGGGCCTTATCAGTTAAGTCTATGAATCCCCTTCCAGTTCTTATGTATCCAAGCTCTTTGAGAATCTTCAAATGATTACTTAGGGCTTGCCTTGTTATTCCAAGCTCCTGGGCAAGCTCATCCTGTGTTTTCTCCACGGTATGAACTTCAATAGTTTTCCCTTCCCTGTACAGTTTCCTCAACAATTCTATTTGTCTGTTAGTCAATTCCACTCTTTCTCTTGTCATAGTGCTACACCTTTCTTGAAATTTACAAACTTTAATGGTTTCATATATTTAATAAACCTTTTGCTTAAGTATTAAAGTACCTCCCTATCTAGCAACCCAAGTTCCTCACCATCTTCCCTAACTCTGATCCTACCAAATCTTATCTCTGTGATTATTGAAATATCCTTAACTGGAGTTAAGACTTCAAGCCTCCCCTCACTAAAATTTATAGCCTTGAGTATTCCAACTCCTTGACAAAAACCTTCCTTATCTAGCAAACCTAGAAGTAAATTGCTAAGCTTAGAAAAATCAAAGTACCGGACAACGTTTTTATCAACAACCCTCGGTCCCTCACTTGTGTCAACCTTTACCACGAAGTACCTTTCACCAAGCTTCCTACCATGCAAGATGAGCCACTTAAAAAGCCTCTCAAGCAAATTTTTTTCTCCTTCTTCAATGGGCTTTCCCTGGAACATTGAGGTTCCAGTTACCAAGATATCATTTACATTGAAAGTAACAATCCTTGAATTTTCAAAATATCTCTTCCATTTCTCCCTTCTAAGTTCTTTCCTTTCACTCCTAGAGAATTCTTTAACCTTATCACTTACCCTAAGCTTTAATGTTATATCTTCAAATCCCTTAATTATCGGGGTTAGCTCATTCTCCCTCTCCAGGGCGAGTATTAGATCCGGCTTTATTGCCTCTATTTTCATCCTTTTCAGTTCTACCCCAGGGCCATATATCATGCCGGTAGTATCTATGAGCACGACGTCTGAAAACTTCTTAGCCAACTCAGCTAATTTCATTACACCAATTACCATTTCGCCAAAAAATTGGCTAGGAGTTATAGTTCCTACAAAGTAATGAGCAAAAGGTGTTAGGTCTTCAAGGGAAGAAAAATGAGTATCGACGAAAGCTAGACTTATCGTTGCAGGGGGCAAGATACTCTTTTGACCAACGTCACTATCAATTATCGAGACCCTAAACCCTCTTGAAATCAGCTCGTTAGCAAGGTATATCGTCAACGTCGTCTTTCCAGTGTCAACATCACCTATTATCATGACAGTTGCAGGCTTCTTTAGTGAGGATATCTTCTCTGCGGCAATATATCTATCTTCTGGAACTTCATTGGTAAAAAAAGCTTTATTTGTGCCCATTTTGCACACCTCCGTTAACATTTTATCTTGATAGCTTTAGTGATGATCATGCTCGACCCATTTAGTGAAAAAGCTAAAGAACTACTAAAAGGATTCGGGTCAATTAATGATTTTATGGACGCAATTCCAAAAATAGTTAGCGTTGACGATGTGATAGAAAGGATTAGGGTAGTAAAAAATGAGAAACTGATAGACAAGTTTTTAGATCAAGATAACGTAATGGATCTAGCTCAATTCTATGCCCTATTGGGGGCCCTATCCTACTCACCCTATGGTATAGAACTCGAACTTGTGAAAAAGGCGAACTTAATTATTTATTCAGAGAGACTAAAAAGAAAAAAGGAGATCAAGCCGGAGGAGATAAGCATTGATGTGAGCACCGCCATAGAATTTCCAACAGAGGATGTAAGGAAAATTGAAAGAGTTTACGGTAAAATTCCAGAGTACACAATGAAGATCTCTGACTTCCTAGATCTAGTTCCCGATGAAAAGTTAGCGAACTATTACATATACGAAGGGCGTGTGTACCTCAAGAGGGAAGATCTAATAAGGATATGGAGCAAAGCCTTTGAGAGGAATGTGGAAAGGGGCGTAAACATGCTTTACGAAATTAGAGATGAACTCCCAGAATTCTACAGGAAAGTTCTGGGTGAAATCCAAGCCTTTGCGGAGGAAGAGTTTGGAAGAAAATTCGGAGAGATTCAAGGAGGAAAACTAAGGCCGGAGTTCTTTCCCCCTTGTATTAAGAACGCCCTAAAGGGTGTTCCTCAGGGAATTAGGAACTATGCAATTACCGTATTATTGACGAGCTTTTTGAGCTATGCAAGAATCTGTCCAAACCCACCAAGGAGGAACGTTAGGGTTAAAGACTGTATAAAGGACATTAGAGTAATAACTGAGGAAATTTTACCGATAATAATTGAAGCCGCAAATAGATGCTCACCTCCATTATTTGAGGATCAACCCAATGAGATCAAGAATATCTGGTACCACCTCGGATTTGGATATACAGCAAATCCTAGCCTCGAAGACAGCGGAAATTCCACCTGGTACTTTCCCCCAAACTGTGAAAAGATAAGGGCTAACGCCCCACAATTGTGCACTCCCGATAAGCACTGTAAATACATCAGAAATCCATTGACGTATTATTTAAGGAGGTTATACCTGGAGGGAAGAAGGAATGCTCCTAAGAGAGGTAACAAGAGAGGAAAGAAAGAACTTTTACACCAATGAATGGAAGGTTAAGGACATACCAGATTTCATTGTGAAGACATTAGAGTTAAGGGAATTTGGATTCGATCATTCGGGAGAGGGGCCTAGTGACAGGAAAAACCAATATACTGACATTAGGGATCTCGAAGATTACATAAGGGCCACGGCCCCCTATGCCGTTTATTCCAGCGTTGCACTTTATGAGAAGCCCCAGGAAATGGAGGGATGGTTAGGGACTGAACTCGTCTTTGACATAGATGCTAAGGACTTACCGTTAAGAAGGTGCGAGCATGAGCCAGGAACAGTATGTCCAATTTGCTTAAACGACGCTAAGGAGATAGTGAGGGATACCGTAATAATACTAAGGGAGGAGTTAGGATTCAATGACATACATATCATATATTCTGGAAGGGGTTACCATATTAGAGTTTTGGATGAATGGGCCCTCAAGCTAGATTCGAAGTCCAGGGAAAGAATTTTGTCATTTGTTTCTGCTAGTGAAATCGAGGATGTTGAAGAGTTCAGAAAACTTCTCCTGAATAAGAGGGGATGGTTCGTTCTAAATCATGGATATCCAAGGGCTTTTAGGCTCAGATTTGGCTATTTTATACTGAGGATTAAGCTTCCCCACCTCATAAATGCTGGAATAAGGAAGAGCATTGCCAAGAGCATCCTTAAATCAAAAGAGGAAATTTACGAAGAATTCGTAAGGAAAGCTATTCTTGCAGCTTTTCCCCAGGGAGTTGGAATCGAAAGCCTAGCGAAGTTGTTCGCACTCTCCACCAGGTTCTCAAAGTCATACTTCGATGGGAGGGTAACCGTTGATCTAAAGAGGATTCTAAGACTCCCTTCAACGTTGCACTCTAAGGTAGGACTAATAGCAAAGTACGTAGGAACTAACGAGAGGGATGTTATGAGATTTAACCCCTTCAAACATGCGGTACCAAAGTTCAGAAAAGAGGAGGTAAAGGTGGAATACAAAAAATTCCTGGAAAGTCTCGGAACTTAAAAGATGGCCTTTTCAGTGTCTTTCCTAAAGATGTGTATCTTCTTCATGTCAAACACGACACTAACTTCATCTCCCTCCCTAACTTTTGACTCCTTGGGAAATTTCGCTGTAAAGGATATATTTCCTCTCCTTAGGTGAACTATCTTCTCCCCTCCAAGGTTCTCTATTATGTCCACGGTAGCTTTTACCGTGTTCTCCTCAGGAACGTCAATATGTGTAAAGGATGCATCGTGTACATCCTCGGGCCTTATGCCAAATATCACTTCCTTACCCACCATATTTTCCTCTTCAAGAACTTCAAACTGATCCTGAAGGAGCTTTAGCTTGAATTCTCCGAAGTCTAAAAATCCATCGTCGGTAATTGTCGCATCAAGGAAGTTCATTGGTGGGCTTCCTATGAAGCCCGCAACAAAGGTATTAACTGGCTTATAGTAAACTTCATCTGGGGTCCCAACTTGTTGAAGCTCTCCCTTATTCATGACGGCTATTCTATCACCCATCGTCATGGCCTCAACCTGATCATGGGTAACGTAGATGGTGGTAACGCCGAGCTGTCTCTGCAGCTTCTTCAATTCAGCACGCATCTTAACCCTTAGCTTGGCATCCAAATTACTCAAAGGTTCATCCATAAGGAAAACCTTTGGCCTCCTTATTATTGCCCTTCCCAACGCAACCCTCTGCCTCTGACCTCCGGAGAGTTCTCTGGGCTTCCTATTGAGTAATTCAGTTAAGCCCAGCATCTCCGCAACTTCCCTAACCCTCTTATCTATCTCCTGCTTCGGCACTTTCCTCAACTTTAATGGAAATGCAATGTTGTCGTAAACTGTCATGTGAGGATAAAGGGCATAACTCTGGAATACCATTGCAACATCTCTCTCCTTAGGAGGTACGAAAACCCCCTTTTCGGGATCGGCCACGAGGTTATCCTCTATATATATTTGGCCCCTAGTAGGCTCCTCCAGTCCCGCTATCATTCTAAGCGTCGTTGTTTTACCGCAACCACTAGGGCCTAGGAGAACCAAAAATTCCCCATCTTTTATTTCTAGGCTTAGATCCTTAACCGCGGTAACATCCCCAAATCTCTTCCATATGTTTATGAGCTTAACTTCGGCCATCCCAATCACCTCTTCTTAAAAATAAAATTGCATGAGAAGACTAAAAACATTTCCTGGAAAAACATTGCTTCACATACTCTCTTTGAACTTCAATTTAATATTGAGCATTTTCTCTATGGGATACAGGAAGGTATAGCTAACTCCCTGTTGAACAAAATCCCAACCTGACTCGCTCTGGCTCAATGTTTTTATTGGAAATTTCCAAATTTTTGCCTCTTTTTCACTCTCGATTTTCACTTTACCAAAGATGTCTTTGACCTCTATCTCCTTAGACATGAACTCAGCTGGATACTCCACGGTGCCCTGAACAGCCAAGTTAATTTCAACTCCAAACATTAGGCCCAGCTCTTCCTTAGAAACTATCCTATACTCCGTGGTAAACCCATCTTTGTTAAGCCTTAGTACTTTCTCTACCTCAACGCTTATCCCTTTAACTTTACCAGATCTCCACAATCTCAGCTTATCCTCAATCTGATAGTGATAGGAACTCATCAAGAAATCTCCAAGCTCCCTATACTTAGAGAGCATGTAATTATCGAGGACCTCGGTGGGTAAGAGAAAGTGATCTTGAAGCATTCCCCTTGGCCACTTGTCATAGCTTAATTCTCTCTTCATCCCTTCAGGAATATCTTTCAAACTATGATAATGCTCCCACCTCCTAGCCACCACGTCGAGGTAGTTTACATACTTTTTCTTAGAGCTCATTTCGAAGATAGCTCCTCCATAATGCGGCTTTACAACTAAAATAAAGTTCTCGTTTTCTAGCATGATCTCTTCTCCACCATCAAAATCTAAATCAAAGACCCTATTCTCCGGTTCCAAATAGCTATGGGCCTTAATTAAATTCCTCCACACTGCTCGCCTTATATGGGGGAGGTAGATTCCACCAAAAACACCATGCCAGTATGCATCGTTACACTGGGCCCTAAGGACAAAGATCCTGGCCGTTGGATTATTCCTTAAAAGCTTACTGAGCATTAGCATTCGCTTATGCATGTAGTTCCCTTCGGGATATTTGTAGAGAAAATTCTTCCAGATTCCTCCCCTAACGAATATCCTGTACTTTTCAAAGAGGTTAAGTTCCTTAAGTTTCTTAATAAACTCAAAGAAGAGTTTTGCCTGTCTTGCTGGTAACGACCATTCACTCATTTCAAAGTAGGAAGCTATCGGTAAATAAACTAAACCCTTTGGCCTAAATTTACTTAGATACTCAGAATAGAGCATCAAGTTTATCTTGTCATCGCTGGATATCCTATCAAAGAACTCCTTCAACCATCCCCTTTCATAGACTAATTCGTGGGTACCAGGCCACGCTCCAAATTTCTCACCGTCATCATGGAATACAGCAACTTTGCTCTCATCTTCATCTGCTAATGAATGGAGGTACTCTAAAGTTTCGTTTACGGGTCTAAATGGGATTAAATACCTTAGCTTCTCATCTATGGGGAAAACAACAATTGCTTCGCCTCCATTTTCAGTGTAATAGGGCCAAAAAAGCTCTTCCTTAGAGAGGCCAGCGCTCATAAAGTGATAGTCATCGAGGATTACATACTCAATACCCGCTTCCCTCAGTGTCTTAACAAGTTCAGGCTCCCATACCCTTTCAGTTAACCAAAGTCCCCTGGCTTCATAACCCATTTTTCTTGCCCATCCCTTTGACAGCTTAATCTGCTCAACCCTATCCTCCTCAGGTATAGCAACCAATATTGGCTCATAAAATCCTGCAACCACAAGTTCAACTTGACCCTTCTTAATTAGGGATTTCAGCAGATCTATATATTCAGGCCTATTCCTCTCTAGCCACTCAACTAAAACACCGCTTATGTGAACCGCAACCTTCATATTTGGATACTCTTCAAGGGTTTCCAGGAAGGGTCTGTAAGCTTTTTCATACGCTCTCTTAATAATCCATTCAAAATTCCCCAAGGGTTGATGATTGTGAACTCCAAAGATGAAATTTATCCTTGGCATACTTATAGGAGGATGTTACTTCCTAATAAAGATTATAGGCGAGGGGGCTATAGCCCGCCTTCTGTACTACGGGGGCATTCGACTAAGCGGCCTACCACGGGCCTCACACCGGGAACTCATCGGCCCTAACTCGGCCTTGCACCCCGCGGGACGGCCGTTTCACCGATCCCCTCGGGATCGTCTGCGGGTTAACTCGGCCCCCGTCACCAGGAGCCTTCACCGCTTTCATCCACATCCCCCGAGGGGCGTGTCGTTTCTGTGCCGTTGCCCTCCCTCTCGGGAGGTGCCTTGCGGCACCGCGGCCCCGGTGCGGTGGGCGGAACTTCCTCGGGAGCACCCCGAGGGCCCCCAGCCCCCTCGCCTACTTTAGTCTTTCTTTTCTGGGGCTATAAACTTTTGGTACCAGAGTCTAGCAACTTCCTCAACAAGCTCCGCTCTGTAGAAAGCTTCCCTAAGACTTCTCCCAACGGTTACAATACCGTGCCTCTCTAATATAACGGCATCATAATCTTTCATTGCTTCGGAAACTTGTTGAGCTAGCTCCACACTCCCTGCGGGCTTAAATGGGAGTACTGGAACCTTCTTGAGATAAAGCTCAGCTTCAGGAGTTATCATAGGGAGCTCTTTCTCAAAAATTGAGAGGGTTATGGAGTAAGGTGGATGAAGGTGAACTACGGCCCTTACATCCGCCCTATTTCTATAGACACCTAGATGAAGCCTGAACTCTGAAGAAGGTTTCACGGAGGAGAGTATTTCACCATTCAAAGTTAAGGTCGAAACTTGAGAAGGAGTAAGCTCCCCCATTACCGAGCCTGTACCTTTTATAAATACATATTCACCAACCCTGACGCTTATATTACCCCCAAATGAGCCAGTGAGACCCTTAAGATGGGCTAACTTTGAATAGTAAATAAGCTTATATTTAACGTTCCTCACTTATGATCACCTCTATTCCACAGTCCAAGCAAACTGCTTTCTCTTTTTTCCATCTAAGCTCTCCTCCACAAACTGGACACACGTTCAGCTTTCCGCTCTCTCTCCAAAGTTTAAATGTATAACTATCGATCTTCAATTTCACTTTCCTTCCAACTTCAAATTCACCTAAAACGGGATAGCTCTTAAGTTCAAAGGTTTTAGCATCTATAATTACAGGTTCAATTCCAAGGTTCTCCTCGTATTCAAGCTCATTTGCCGGAATGATTTCTATCACATAGCACTCTATCTCCTTATCGTAGTATGCAACGAGTTCCAGAGCATCGCTGAGCTCTCCGCTTGCTGAAATGAAGTCTATCACAATCATGTTCTTCCTGGGAATTAAGAGGGCTACCACGTATCTATTCCTAAACAGGGCTATTCCTTCATCCTTGTAAAGATTTCTCAGTCCTATCTCTTCGATTATCCTGGATACCTCTTCGGGATCTGGTAATCCTTTTTTATTAACTATTGCATTCCAAAGTCGCTTTGCAATTGGAAAGGCCGCCATTATCGGCTCATTAACGTCCATCCTTCACCACCCATAGAATTCTAAAGACTTGGACTAGATAATCGTTTCCACGAGAATGGGAACCATGAGAACACCCATGTACGTTACCCTAGCAACTCCCCACATAGGAGCTAAGAAGCCAAGGAACATCGCCGAGAGCATGAGCGTTACCCCAATTATCCCGTTGTACACGTATCCAAGTATGAAAAGGAAGGATAGAATTAAAATTATCGAAAGTCTATACCTTTTAAAGGCTAATTTACCCATGAGTAGGGCTAATTTGGGTGCTAGGCTTAAAACTATCATCCCCGCTGAGAGGGCCAGGAGGTATAAATAGGGGAGCTCATTAAGGGATACATCCCCTATGGCAACCATGACACCATTTCTAGCTCTCCCAGTTAGGGCCAAATTTACAAGAGAAAAAGAGTAAGCTGCTGTATTCGTTGAATATACGATCGTCAAGAAGTCTTCATCATTCTCCGTGAACTTGGAGCCCAGGAGAGAAGACTGTCCAGCCGTGAGGGTTGGTAATAAAGATGCCAAAGCTCCAAAGAAAGTCCCCAAGGCCGAGAATTTTATTATCCTAAGCTTTGAAATTCTCAACTCGGAATCTTCAATTTTAACTTCACTAGGAGGATTCAAGTAAGCTTCAATAAGGAGGGGAAGTGCAAATAAACCGGTAAAGAGAGGGTAAAAGGGATCATGCACAGGTAACCTAAACGTTATAAATCCCAAGAATCCTGAAAGTAGGAAGATCGCCAAAGCGGCCACCTTATTCCTCTGGAACATTATTATAAGTAGGGATAGCACGGCAACAAAGAGGATGCCAAACTTATACGTATAAAGGGGAGCTACTAGAGTGTACAAAGGTAAAGCCAATATTGATAGTATTAAAGCGAGCATACTAGCCGAGATCGAAAGCCTAACTAATTCTCCAAATCTCCCCTGGATAACCATCCTATGGGAAGGTAAAAGAGAAGGGACGGTATCATCGGCCTCAGGAACACCAAACAAAGCGGAGGGGATTGAGTCCAGGAAAGTATGAACTAGGCCCATAACGAATAACACGGGAATTGGCAAGGATAATCTGCTTAGAGAATTAACGTGGAGACCGGGAGTTAATCCCGTTAAGGTTCCAAAGGCCACCCCTTCAATTAGATTTAGAAGTTCCCTCATCTTTAATCACCGTAGTGTTGTAAGCGTACATCGTTATTTTGCTCCCATAAACTCTAACTATCCCAATTAGTTTAACGAAGTCCCCCTTAACTAAGGTTTGATTGTTCCTAAGGTAAACCTTTATTTTCTTGTCATTCCAGATTACATAAGCTGGATTTCCTCCTTTAACCACTAAACCCTCGATTTCAAGAGGGTAACCATCTCTCGCTTCCCTAATTCTTCCTAACTTTCTGTACTCAACTGGAACTAATTTACTTCCGAAGAACACGCCCCTGACCTCAACTATATCTCCCGGAGAAACGTTCTCCAGCTCATATTTAAGGTAAACCCTTTTAGGGGTAAGTATCGAAGGAGAGTAATCAACCCAATATGCCCCTCGAATTATCTCAAGTTCTAAACTCCCATTCTCGATTTTTCTAGGCTTTATTCCACCATTTCTATAGACTCCAACAATTTTGTAAACTTTACCAACCTCCAAGCCCTCATAAACTGGTATCGAAATTTTTCCATCGGTTAATATGCTGAAGTCTCCCGATGAGTACCCGCAAACTCCAGAAAATTCCACAAGATCTCCCTCTGAGGCTTCCAAGATACTTTTTGGTTCAACGTTTGAAGCAAAATTTGAGAGGATTAAGAAGAGCAAGGATGCGAGCAAGTAAATAACATCTCGCCTCATGATTTAGAATATGCCATGCACTCCTTAAATATTTTACTATAAGCATTAGAAATAGTTTGACTTTATTTTACAGGATTAGCTTAATGCCTTGAGATGTTATTGAATACTCTATCCAATCCAATCTGTGAGCTGTTCTCCTCATTCCATATATTCTGAGATATCTCTTCAGGGTCTTTCCTTCCTCAACAAGCCTTAACTCTATTATTCCATCCACTATGGCCTTAACCATTGTCTCAACGTATGGTTCCTCAATCCCAGAATTCATCTCTAAAACCCAAACCTGCCTATTCCTATGGGCAAACTCCCTTAAATCTTCCAGGAACTTATAAATTTCTTTCTTTGAAGTCTCGAAAAATATCGGCGTCATTGAAGATATGAACCCGACAACTCCATCAGTCTTAACGCTTGATAATATCTTTAATGTAGTATCCTTAATCGCATCGAGCAGGTTCACGGTATTGCTCAAATCCCCAACTATAGTTTCCTCGAATGAAAACTTTGGAGCTTTCCTAAGCCTTTGAGTGTAAGCATCCAAAAGGATTATTTTATCATCTAAGTATGGAGTGAATTCCCATCCAAACTCTAGGGCATTGCTTATGAACTCGTATTTAGATATGTCAACCAAAACTCCTATGACAGGTACACCAAGTTTTATCTGATTATAAACGAACTGAGTTAAGAAGGTGCTTTTACCAGCTTTAGGGTCACCGATAACTAAGACGACGCTTCCCCTAGGAATACCTCCATTTATTAGTTCATCTATTATTCCCGTCGGGACTCTCTCAACTGTCCTTTCGATCTTTTCCTCAATGGGTTCTTCCATAACCTCTCACCCTTAGTATATCTCTCCGCTCGGATACACGACGATACCATTCGGCCCTATCTCAAATGGATACTTCTTCATAGAATGCCTCGTCTCACGCATCTTCCTTATTAAAACGTATCTCTTCAACTCAATGTTCTTTTCCTGGAGATCCAGTACAATTACTCCCCTTGCTATGAACTCCTCAATTCCATACCTACTTAGCTTACCATGCTGAGGATCGGGAGCTTCAGTAGTTAAGATCGTTGTAACACCCATTTCAAGGAGAATCGTATTTAATTTAAGCAGTACTTCCCTTATTTTCCTCTCCTCTTCTAACCTTAGAGCTATCGAAGGTATCGAATCTATAACTAATCTCTTTGCATTTATCGCCTTCACAACCCTGTATATGTACCTCAAAAAGTTATCCACATTAAATCTATCCTCAAGGACAAACTTTTCCTCACTGGGTAATCCCACTACGGAGCTAACACCATCAACAATCGCTATTTTTCCTTCCTTTTCGTACTTCTCAAAATCCCACCCGAATGATGCCATTTCCCTTCTTAAATCTCTAGCCCTTTCTTCTAGAGTTACAAAGACTCCTGGCTCCCCATATTCCTCGGCACCCTTGTAAATGAATTGAGCGGCAAAGGTCGTTTTACCTGTCCCAGTTCCACCGGTGAGTAGGACGGTAGTTCCTTCTGGAAAACCTCCCTCAATCAATTCATCAAACCCTGGAATACCACTTTTAACTCTCCTAACTGGTTGGTAAGCCATAATCCTCACCTCAAGTAAGCTTAATCAAGTTGAAGTTTGGACAAGAGAAATATAAAGATTTTGCTTGAGCAACAAAAGAGAACAGGAAATATCAAAGGGCATCTAGAAGTGGACAAAATTCTACACCAAATAATTCTCCCGTTGCTTGATATTCTAAGGCCCTACAATCATGGCACATATACCTGAAGGAACATCTTTTGCAAGTTTCTATTTTGTCCTTGGTAAGCTTCCAGAACTTCCTCAGTCTCTGTTTTTTAACTATCGTCTTTAGACTCTCCTTAGTGACATCGCCGACTATAAACTTCCTAAGTAATGGACATGGAGTCGCAAAGCCCTCTGGACTTATTGCTACCAAACCGGACATACAGGGGCTATAAGTTATAGAACTCGGATTCAATATTTTTCTGACCTCTATGGGGTTAAAGTCGAGGAACTTAAGTGAACCAGGGTAAAGTAGATCAACCCAAACTTCACCCGAGAATCTTAGGCCATCATCCAGTAATTTCCTGTACTGGGTATAATTGGCGACTATCAGGAGAATATCAACGTCATCAATAGAATCATCAAGCTCCTGGTAAAAGTATTCCCCAACAAGTTTAAACTTCCTATCTTTTGGAACGTTAGGAACGTCAACGGAGAGGGCTATTAAGTACGTATCAAGCCCTTTCTTGGCCGAATACTCAGCTAGTTCTACGGCATCTTTGATGTCATCATAATTTGTTATGTAAACTTCGCCATTGGGATTGAGCATGCTAAATTCGTCTATGACCTCTTTAAACTTTGAAATAGGCAATTTCTCACGATAGAGCGTTAACCTATTATTTCCAAGACACCCTATGCTCCTTGGTATACCCTCCACCTCAGAAAATTTTCCTTTTCCCCTTCCTATTAGAAGGATTATCCTCTCAAGCTTCCCCTTGTGAAACTTTGACGTCCATGGAGGCTTGGAGACGGTAACGATCTTAGCCCTCCCAAATGATACCTCATCTGCAACAATAACCCTCGTCTTCTCCACGGAGTTCACCAAAATAGGAAATTACTCAGGAATTATATTAACTTTTTCTATACGGATTTTGCTTACAATTAAAAGTAGTAATTAAAAAATTAACGAGAACCTATATTTTTCCGGCAGGAACTGCTTTATCTCCCTCGATCCAATATTCTCCTTCCTCCGTTATTTCCCTCTTCCAGATAGGAACACGCTTCTTAACCTCATCAACCATCCAAATACAGGCTTCAAAAGCTTCCCTTCTATGCTTAGAAGATGCAATGACAAGAATAGTATTCTCGCCTATTTCCAATTCTCCGACCCTATGCCATATCAAAGCGTCTATAATTGGGAACTTACTTAACGCTTCCTTCCTAATTTTCTCCATTTCCTTGAGGGCCATCTCCTCGTAGGCTTCATATATAAGCCTCTTTACCCTTCTACCAAAGTTTTCATCCCTAACTTTTCCCAGGAATATCACGATCCCTCCAGTTGAACTAGATGAAATCAACGAAATGGCCCTAGCAATATCAAAATCCGCTGGTTTCTTGATAAGGGCAATCTTTGAATCTTCCATCCCTCATCCCAACATATTTAAGTTCCTTGAAATTTAAGATTAGCGGGAAGGAGAATGGAAGCTGAAGAGATAATAGGGCTCTTAAAGAAAGGTGACCTTGAAAAGGCAAAGGATGCTCTCAGCAAAGAGATAGACAACCTAAGTGATGAGGAACTAAAAGAAATCTTAGAGGTTGCCGAATCAGTGGCAAAGGAAAAGGAGGATATAGAGTTACTAAAGCTCGTCGTCTACTATTATGCAGAATTCTTCGGAATCGATAAGCTCGAAGAGTTCGAAGGTATAGCAAAAGAGAAAGGGTATGAAGGGCTAATGCACCTCGCAGATCTGTATTCCCTCCTAGGCTATCCCGAAAAGGCATTGGATATTTACAGGGAACTCCTAAAGACGGATTTAATAAAAGAGAAAGAGCATATAGGGGAAATTTATTATGGGATAGCAACAATTCATGACGAACTACAGGAATACGATAAGGCCCTGGAAGCTATAAACGAGGCCGTCAAAGCGTTTAAAGAGAGTAATAACGTTGAGAAGCTTCATCAAGCTGAAGTTTATAGGGCGTATATAACGTTTGAAAATGGGGATAGGGATAAAGCTAAAGAGATCCTAGCCGGTTTACTTCCACACGTGACCAATAGAGAGATAAAAGCCCAGATACACCTCGTTTTTAAAGAGATTTTTGAAGATGAGGAAAACTATGAGGCCGCAATCCAGGAATCCCTCTATTCCTTAATTGAGGGTATTGATACGGAAGTTTTTGACCTTGCATTCGACGGCTTAATAGATTTAATATGGGAGCTAATACTCGAGGATAAGTTCGAGGAAATTTATAAGAGCATGCCAATGTTCAAGGTTGCGATACCCAGCCTTAAAGACTTCTTCGAAGGGGTAAGAAGGATAGCAATGTACAGAGAGGGGAAGATTGGAAGGGAAGAGGTTAGCGAGATCTTAATGAAGGTAAAGGATGAAAGGCTTGTATCAATCTTAGAATTCCTGGGGGAAGCAGAGGTATGAGGATATTAGACTATGACAAAGTTATCGAAAGGATACTAGAGTTCATAAGGGAGAAGGGGAATAATGGTGTCGTCATTGGAATAAGCGGAGGAGTAGATAGTGCAACTGTTGCTTACCTAGCAACTAAAGCCCTAGGGAAAGAGAAAGTCCTCGGTTTAATAATGCCCTACTTTGAGAATAAAGACGTTGAAGATGCCAAGCTCGTCGCTGAAAAATTGGGAATAGGGTATAAAGTGATAAACATAAAGCCGATAGTCGATTCATTTGTGGAGAACCTTGAGCTAAACTTGGATAGGAAAGGACTCGGGAACATAATGTCCAGAACTAGGATGATAATGCTCTACGCTCACGCAAATTCTTTGGGGAGAATAGTTCTAGGAACTAGCAACAGGAGTGAGTTTCTAACTGGATACTTCACGAAATGGGGAGATGGAGCGAGTGACTATGCCCCAATAATAAATCTCTACAAAACCGAAGTGTGGGAGATAGCGAAGAGGATAGGAGTCCCCGAGAGAATAGTCAAGAAAAAACCAAGCGCTGGACTCTGGGAGGGCCAGACGGATGAAGACGAACTTGGAATTAGCTATAACCTTCTCGATGAGATACTTTGGAGGATGATAGATCTTAAGATCGGGAAGGAGGAGATAGCCAAAGACCTAGGTATACCGCTGAGCTTGGTAGAACGTGTTGAAGAATTGATAAAGAAAAGCGAGCACAAGAGAAGGTTACCGATAGGGCCGAGCTTCGAGGATCTCATAGTAGGGCCTTAAGTATCTCGAGCCTTCTCCTGCTCATCAAAACTTTTGGATGCTTCATCAAAGCTTTGACTACCTCGATGTAGTTACCGCCAGCGATCTTCTCAAGGTCTGTTCCACTTACCAGCTGAACGAAAACGTCAAGATCCTCATCCGTAAGCTTCTCCATGGCCCTCCTTAGCCTCAGTAGCTTTTCCATCCTAGGACCCTCAGTCTTCCACCACTCCTCCTTGTAGTTCTTGAGTAGCTCAAGGTTCTCCTCTTCAAGGGCCTTGATTATCCACTTAGAGGCTATCGTTGAAGCTTTCATAGCTTCGGCCATTCCACCGCCGTGTATAGGATTTACTTGCCTTGCAGCATCTCCAACCACAAGGACGTTCTCCTTCACGAGCTCTTTTACGAAGCCCCCAACTGGGATTAAACCAACGTTAACCTCGAGGATCTTGTTCCTCGGTATATTATTCTCCTTAAGCCACTTGTCTAAGTAATACTTGGCCGTCTTCTCATTGTCGGAATTTATCCCGATACCAACGTTAGCCCTGTCTTCATCCTTTGGGAAGACCCAAACGTAACCCCTAGGTGCTACCTCATTTCCGAAGAATAGGTGGATCAAGTCCGGATCAAAGCCCTCTATTATCATCTCGTACTCGTAGCCAGAGTCAAACTCGTGGGGAGGGGCGTAGGTATCTATGCCGGCCTTCCTAGCTATAGTACTTTCCACACCATCAGCAGCAACTATAACCTTTGCTTCTATCTCCATAGGCTCGCCCTCATGCTTAGCCTTCACGCCAACTATCTTTCCTTCCCTCCTTATTACATCAACGACCTCGGTTCTAGCTAAAACTTCAGCACCCGCTTTAGCTGCATAGTAAGCTAGCATTTTATCAAAAACCTTCCTCTCCAGGATAACCCCGCTGACCTCCTTATACCTGAGCTCAGCTGTATAACCACTAGGCGAGTATATCTTGGCCCCATAAATCTCCCTGTTTATGAACCTCTTATCATAGGGTATATCGAATTGCTTAAAGGCGTTAATAGTTAACCCCTCAGCACACTGCTTAGGGGCCCCTATAGCGGGCTTTTTATCAACTAGCAAAACTGAGAATCCGGCCTTAGCTACGTTCCTCGCAACTATGGGCCCAGCAACTCCAGAACCAACAACGACGACGTCGTACCTCATTGAGACACCTCCTCATAGCTTAAGGCCCCAACGGGACATGCCTTTATGCAGATCATGCACGATATGCACTTATCCTCTATGAACTCCCAAGACGAGGAAACGTGAATCGCCAACGTTGGACAAACACCAACACAACCACCACAGAGGTAGCACTTATCTTCATTCACCAGAACCCTGATTTTCTTCGGCATTCCAATCACCCTTCAAAATTTTATCCTCGTCGATGAGAACCTTTTCGTTGTTTATTAACTTTATCGGTACGAATCTACCCATTTCGATTATCTTCTCCCTCACCTCTCTCTCCTTTAGGTTAAGTCTATCACTCAGCTCCTCCACGCTCGCCTCACCATTTAATAGGATGTAATGAAGGATAGCCAGTTGAGTCATATCACCAATTTTCTTAAGGTATTCATCCTTTATCTTCTTGATAAGCTCATTTCTGTAGGCTTCCAGGGAGATAAAAGCCTTTAATATCTTCTCAAGTTCTCTGTTGGCCTTCAAGAATTCAGACAAAAGATTGTTTAACCCCTCAGGACTTTTATCAAGCTTTGAAAGTTCAACCCTAACATCTTCAAGCTTCGGTTCCCCGAGCTCAAACCCCTTAAACCAGAACATGTCAGGGGTTAAAGTTACAACGTAAGACTTTGCTACGGAAATCTTATAGTACTTCTTGGTAGGCCCTATGAACCTCTCCTCCTTCTCATAGGACTCTAAAATCCCCTCCCTCTCCATTATTTTCAGATGCTTAGCTACGGCCGTCGATGAAACGGTAACCCTGCTACTCAACAAGCTGAAATAACATTCGGTACATGTTAAGTGGGAAAGTAGATCCCTCCTAACTTTGTTTCCCAGGATGTAAAAGATGTCGGGTTCCATCTTTACCACCTACCCAGATGTGTGGCGCAAAGCTTATATATTGTGCATTCAACTTTCGGTTGGAAACCTGAGTTTAATTCAACTTTAAGTTTGATAATGAACATTATAAACGTTTAGTGGGGGGATAGAAATGGGACTAATAAGTGAGGAGGACAAGAGGATAATTAAGGAAGAGTTCTTCTCAAAGATGGTGAACCCAGTCAAGCTCATCGTCTTCATAGGAAAAGAACACTGCCAATACTGTGATCAGCTTAAGCAATTAGTTCAGGAGCTCTCAGAGCTGACAGATAAGCTGAGCTATGAGATAGTTGACTTCGACACTCCCGAGGGAAAGGAGCTAGCTGAGAAGTACAGGATCGACAGGGCCCCAGCAACTACAATAACCCAGGATGGAAAGGACTTCGGCGTTAGATACTTCGGAATTCCAGCTGGACACGAGTTTGCAGCATTTCTTGAGGATATAGTTGATGTAAGCAAGGGAGACACCGATTTAATGCAGGATAGCAAGGAGGAGGTTTCAAAGATAGACAAAGACGTCAGGATATTGATCTTCGTAACGCCAACCTGCCCATACTGTCCATTAGCCGTTAGAATGGCCCACAAGTTCGCAATCGAGAACACAAAAGCTGGAAAAGGAAAGATCCTTGGAGACATGGTGGAAGCTATAGAGTATCCAGAATGGGCCGATCAGTACAACGTCATGGCCGTTCCAAAGATAGTAATACAGGTAAATGGAGAGGATAAAGTCCAATTCGAGGGGGCTTACCCAGAGAAAATGTTCCTGGAAAAGCTACTTTCAGCCCTAAGCTAGCCTTTAATCTTTAATATCCTTGGATAGTCGAAGTTCTTAACTATTAGCCTCTCTTCTATCCAATCTCTAGAGCTCTTGCCCCTCCAGATCCCCTTGAGCTTATATTTTCCCAACGAAAGTTCTCCCAACAGCACCGCTAAGGTGTATACGCTATCCCTAAGCTCCTCCCAGGAACCCTTTAAGGTCGAGCCAAAGCTAAATTCCCAGTCAAGCTTAAAGGGAATCAATCCACTGCCCGCCAAGGCCTGCATTTCGCCAAACGCTCCGTCGTCTAACGTAATTACTATTACATCGGCATCTTTCTCCTCGGCAAAGACCTTGTAGTCGAGGGCTATCTTTGTATCTCCCCTAACCGTCTCCCTTGACTTGGCAGGTTCCGCTCCCACCTTCCTTAGGTTTTCAAGCTCAACACTTCCAAGCCAACCAAGCCTAGCCTGCGGGGTTGGTTGGTTAGCGTAATCTCCATATTTAGAATCGTAGGGAAGCTTTGAGTTAAGCTTAGCTCCAACTTCCCTCTGAACCTCCTCCGAGTATACAAAGTCAACTATGAGATTACCCTTCTCCTTAAGACGCTCATCTGAGAGAAGCCTAGATGGAACCCTAAAGTAAAGAGCATTAGTATCGAACCCAACGTAAACCGGCCTCCTACTCCCCTTATGGGCCCTTATTACCCTTATCAACTCATCCCAATTCCTGAACTTCGCGAGACCTCCCGAGATCAGGGCTTCCTTGACCATGTTGTAACCTCCATGCAACTCCTCATCGATATCTATGAACGTTGAAACCCTAAACTCAACTTCCCTATCGAGCTTCACAGTTCCAAGAACGGAATTTTTAATCTTTATGGGGAAGTTTCTTTCCTCATCCACGTACAGGGAATTAAGGACTCTCATTACCTCCTCTCTAGTTATCCTAACTTCGACAGGCTCTTCTCTCCTCCTTCCAGCAAAGTTTATCCTTCCCTCAATGCCAGTGAGGTGCTTCTTCTGGAAAAGGGCCTGCTCGGACATTGGAATGTCGAAGAGCAACTTACCTATGTATTTAGGAAAGTTGTTCAAATGCAGGTAAACTATCTCATGGGCATTGCTGGCTATCCCAGCCCCCAGCATCAGAGCGCTCATGAACTTCCTTCCTGGGGTTATATCAACCACGACCTCGTGCTCAGGAACGAGAGATTTTAACAGGTTAGAAACCTTTTCTCGGAACTCTATGGGATTTTCCTCATTAAACTTGACGCTTTCATCACGTATGACCTCTATTTCCTTTCCGTAAGCGTTGCCCAAGCTCGCTATAAGGTTAACCAGTTTCTCGACCTTCTCAAGTATCTTCTCGTTCCAGAACAGATAAACTCTATCAGGAACCCAGGAATAAACCTCAGCTAAATACCATATCGGATTAAAGACGGCTTCCGGCGAAGTTCCAACAGTCGTTACATACACCCTCATCCAAACCACCTCAGAATATTAACCCCTTCCTCTCAATCAAGCCAACTTCGGAATCGTACTCAAGATCAATACCATAGACTCCAAATAACTTGTAAACTTTTTCATCGTAGAGTAGATTATCCTTGAGAATCCAAATTGGAACGTTAATAACGCTCCCTATAACCTTAAACATGCCCTCAGCTTTCTCCTTTTCCCCTAGATCATCCCATCTCTCGGCCAATTCTACAACATTATTCCAAAACTTAAGGGGAATTGCAGGAAGGGACATGAAGGTATCTCTAGTTGAAAGCCAGCTCTCCTTTCTAAACCTATGTATCGTCCTTAGGGCCTGCCTCTCGAGATATTTTTTCTTCAGTTCACTCTCATATTCATCCCAAATTTCCTCGTAAAATGAATCGTTTAACCTTAGGAAGTCAAGCTCATTCTTGGCCTCTTCAAGCTCTTTTACCATGGAAAGAGAAGCTTCAACACTCCTCTTGGAATAAGGAAGATAAAACCTCTTACCCTCCACTGCATACACGTAAGCTCTACCCTCCTTCATCCCCCTCCTGTTCACCCTCCCAAACCTCTGGATGAGAGAATCGATGGGGGCCACCTCGGTATATAGCGTATCATAATCTATATCCAGGGAAACCTCTACTACTTGAGTGGCAACCAGAATTCCCGAGCTTATCTCATTTACCAGCCTCATCTTTTCCTCCTTATCCCTAACCGTGAACCTCGAGTGGAAAAGATACACATCGTCCCTCCTCTTCTTTAGCTCCTCATAGATTTCCCTGGCCCTTGTTACAGTATTCGTTATAACGAGAACTTTCCCCTTTTCCCTGATTATGGAGTCTATATCCTCGAACATTGGAAGATCCCTGAACCAAACCCTCACCCTTCTCTTGGACTCGTACCTCCGCTTAACCTTTTCGAAGGGTATAAGCTCTTTAAGCCCCACTTCCTCCAACTTCTCTCTAAGGAGGGAGGGCATAGTAGCTGATGTAACGACCACCTTACTCCCAAGGTAGTTCACTGCATACCTCAAGCCCTCCAAAATTAGGGAGAGGGTGTATGGTGTGTAGGAGTGGATCTCGTCAACGATTAAGTGGGATCCCCGGAGGGATAGCTCCCTCAGAGGGAATTTAAAGTAATTTATGAATGCTAGCAAAACCTGATCTATGGTGGAAACGTGGATACCCTTCATAGCGTACCTATTAATCAACCTTTCACTTAACTTACCCTCCTTATAAAGGGAATAGAACAGCATTCCGTGACCGAAGGAAACGTTATCCTTTCCGAACATCTCCTCAAACCTCTTCCTCATTGCCTCAACGGTTGTTATCGTCGGGAGGGTATAGATAACCTTAGGGGAATCAGCGATCGCAAGCAAACTAGTCTCAGTCTTTCCATCCCCCGTTGGGAGCAAAAAGTAGCCACTTCCCTTTCCCATAATGAACCCTTGATAATCCCTGGGTTTCCAACCCTTAGAGGATAGGTAACCGATCACCCTATCCCTTACGAAGCTTCCACTCGTGTAGTAACTTCCAACATCAAGGGAAGCACTCTCCAGCCAATCGGAGAGTCTTAAAACTCCGTTAAACAGGGAATAAAGATTTCTCAGCATAACGGCATTCTTGGATTGACTGAGTTTGTAAAAGATTTCATCCCTAAGCTCGTAAACCAAGTCAGCTGGACTAGAAACAACTTTTCCATCGATTATCAAAGCCTCATCTCTATCTATCTCATCCTGATAAAGGGCCTCGTGAAAATCGGAGTGGTGTGTTAATATCGAGAGGAGGGCTATCTCCCTGAAAGGACTTTCACAGTTCAGGAACCTAGAAGCCAGCTCAACCCCCAGGAAGGCATGGGGAGGGGCCCTACCCCCTTTCCTTAGCTTCTCCTGGAACCTGTCATCCAGCTTCCCCACGTCGTGAAGGAAAACATGCATTAAAATGCAATCCCTAGCTTCACTAGGATAGTTAATCCTCTCGAGGATTCTCTCAGCTATCCTCTTTGCATTTAAAGAATGCTCGTACAGCGTCTTATCCGGCTTCCCAAGCTTCCTCTTCATGAGTTCAATCAATTCCCCGAACTCCATCCCTCACACCCAGCATAGATCCCTGTAAGAGCACTTCCTACAGTAAGGTTTTTTAACAGGCTTTGGAGGCTTTGGGGAGGAAACAACTTCCTCAATACCCTTAATAGCTTCCTCAATCACCTTAATGTTCTCCTCTTTCAGCTCAATAATCTCCCTCTTACCCTCCTTGGGATAGGAGATTACCCCAATTGCATCAATTCCGGCCTTCTTCAGGTAGTAAAGGTAGTACTTGAGTTGCCATTTTGCAGGTTCCTCTAGCTTTGAGCTCTTTTTAATCTCTATCACCTTGAGCCCACCCTTGGTCTTCAAGGCATCTATCTTGATATCCTCCAGGAGAACTTCCTTCCAGGAATCTTCGTATGCTTCCTCGTGGATCAGCCTACCTATTATCATATCCTCGTTTTCAAAGTCAAAGTTTATTCCCCTGGAAAAGAACCATAGTTCCCTCTTACATGTAAAGTAGTACTGAACCATAAGGCCCGTGACCCTCATATTATCATCTCCACGGGGCTCTTATCCCTCCCAACGACGTGAAGGTCAAAGTTCTTTCCTGGGAAGATGTAAATTAGAACTGAATCATCTTCCTTTACAATTCTCTTAAGCCTCATTTCAAGCTCATAGAGTTGGGCCTTGCTTAGCTCTCCCTCAAACACGCTGTTCTGTCTCCAAAAAAGGTAAGTTTTAAGTAGCTTATGAACCCTATTAACCCTCTCAACGTTGACATCGTAAACTACGATCACGTACATTACCACCACGCCCTAAGGGACTTATACTCCTTATCCCCGATGAGATGCTTGAGGAGGGAGTACGCTTCAAGCCTTATAAGGTACCTAACCGAAACTTTTCTCCTCAGGGTGGGATGGAGAACCTTCCTTGAAAGCTCATCGTTTATTCCTCCAAGGAAAATCTTAACCCCTTCAGAGTTCAGGAGAACCCCAACATCCCTAACGAAGTGCTCCTCCCTTATTATCCTCTTGTTAACGAGCCTCAAGATAACCCTGAAAACAACAATTGGCTTGAATATCTCGGCTAAATCCAGGGCTAGGGAATACCTCCTCTCCCTGGGCTCATGAAGGTAACTTATCCCTGGGTGAAGGTAGGTCTTCCTAATCTCGCTTAGCGTGACGGTGTAAAGAACGGAGTTCCCATAGCTTATCATGGCATTAATCTCATCCCTGGGAGGCCTCCTGTTCCTCTCGTCGAAATTGAAAAACTTCAACAGGTGAGAGAAGTGGGCATAAAATGTTTTCCACAGCTGGCTCTCGATGCCCATTAATTCCTCTATCGACTCTCCTTTAAGATCTATGTCTGCTAGATCCTTATATTCAGCCCTTTGAGATTTTAAAAGGGAGATCATAGAAGCCCTAGTCCCCTCAAGTATTTCCCTTGCTATGTAAAGCCTCTTTTCATTGTCAATATAATGAGAAGCCTGGGCGACAACTATAGAACCACTTATCTGGGATTCGGCCGGCAAGTAAGAGCCTCTATAATAACCGTACTTGTTATAAAAGTGGACAGGAACATCGTTATCACTTAACAACTTTATTGCTCCACTCGTGAGGGTTACAGGCGCAAAGCAATGAATTTCACTTATCGTGTTTATTGGCAGGGCTCTTTTCATCTCTTCGTTAACAAAGAACAGGGTATTTGCCTTCCTTTCAAGGATACCAGGTTGGGTAATATATATCGGAGACTTCATCCCTGGTCACCTAAATTATGATTTAGGCACTATTTAGTTCTACGGAAACACCATTGAGAAGGAGCTTGAAAACAAGGAAGAGTTTGGCTTTCCACACTACTAAGTTCTACGGAAACCCAGCTGCCAGCACCGCTCATTAACAGGCTACTGGTTCTCTTTCCACACTACTAAGTTCTACGGAAACGGAGGTGGTGTTGTTGTGGCAAGTCATACCCCAGAGGTCTTTCCACACTACTGAGTTCTACGGAAACAGGCAAGTGTCGGAAAGGGCGTCGGCAATTGGCGAAGTCTTTCCACACTATTTAGTTCTACGGAAACCATTTAAGAGAGAAAGAGATTATCAGAGCCTAAAGAACTTTCCACACTATTTAGTTCTACGGAAACAAGTTTGGTACGGAGTTTGGAGGAAAAATAACCATTACACTTTCCACACTACTAAGTTCTACGGAAACAGACTTCCGCATCGCAGTACTTGACAACACGGGATTAATCTTTCCACACTACTAAGTTCTACGGAAACCCAGCCAAAGAACTCCTCTCTCCTCTTCCTCCTACCCTTCTTCTTTCCACACTACTAAGTTCTACGGAAACCTATAGAGGGAGGCGTCATAACCCCAGAAGAGCTGAGCTTTCCACACTACTAAGTTCTACGGAAACATTCAGAGAGCCCAGAGTATGTCGTAGTAATGCTACTATCTTTCCACACTACTAAGTTCTACGGAAACTTGGGTTGTTCCTGCAAAACGCAGGCCTCGACAGTTTCTTTCCACACTACTAAGTTCTACGGAAACGGAAACCCCAAAGTACACAATAACCTACACGGTTGCTGATGACAAGGTTGACTTTCCACACTACTAAGTTCTACGGAAACTCGCTTGATGTCTACAGATATCCTTATTAGATTTTATGCTTTCCACACTACTAAGTTCTACGGAAACTGGAAAGTTCATCTGCGGGCACATGTCTGCAAGGATTGTATACGACTGTCTTTCCACACTACTAAGTTCTACGGAAACCGAGCTAGAAACAATAAATGTTCCAGCAAGTGGCTGGACGCTCTTTCCACACTACTAAGTTCTACGGAAACGTTATGTCGTCGTAACCGTTCGCTGGGATGTTTCCACGCCCTTTCCACACTACTAAGTTCTACGGAAACTGAATTCGACGTAGCTGAGAATTTGGGCTATGGAATTGACGTCTTTCCACACTACTAAGTTCTACGGAAACAGAGGGAATCGGAGAAACCCTGATGTCTTCGTGAAAGTCTTTCCACACTACTAAGTTCTACGGAAACTTGAGGTAGAAAAACCAGAGAACCCGTATAAATCAGCTTTCCACACTACTAAGTTCTACGGAAACAGTTTCTGGGTCATACTCTAAATGGGCAAGGTCATCAACTTTCCACACTACTAAGTTCTACGGAAACGGATTGTTCCAGAATTTGTTGGCAATAGTGCTTCAGATACTTTCCACACTACTAAGTTCTACGGAAACTTGAAGTATGATTCTTGGATGAGCAATACTCTAGTTAGCAACTTAGTCTTTCCACACTACTAAGTTCTACGGAAACCTTCTATGAAGTCATCATATGTTATTACATCCTTCTTCAAGTCCTTTCCACACTACTAAGTTCTACGGAAACCCATTTAAGAAGCCTCCTGAGGATGAGGAGCCAGACCTCTTTCCACACTACTAAGTTCTACGGAAACAGTGGAACCGCTGGGGTTAAAGTCTACTTCGAGCTCTACTTTCCACACTACTAAGTTCTACGGAAACTTTTGGGTTTTTTGCTTTATTCGTTTAATAAAAGCCTCTCAAAGTTTATATAATTTACTCACTGTGGGAACCGGTAATACTGGACTTCATTTATAAACCTAACACAAAAATCTAGAAGTCACGAGAAAGCCCAAACAAGTTATTAAGCAAAAATCCTCTCAATTTAACTGGAAAGGAGAGATCGAAATTAAATTAAGCCAATTTAACACGCTAACACTAAAAGCCTTTAAAAACAAACTCCTAACAAGACTCCTAGACCATCCAATTAAGGGGTCAAAATCCTTCAAAGTTAAAATAAAGCGTTAAGATAACTCGAATTCCAAATGAATACAATTGACAAGAAATTACCACTATAGTGGTAAACAAAAAACAAAAAGACTAACGAGAGGATTAAACTAAAAACAAGGGAGTAAAAACACCCTGTTATGGAATCTAGACCCGAGCAGGGTATTAAACCAAAAACAAGAGAAAACAAAAAGAGAAAACAAAAACCCGTAACACGAAAACAAAAACAAATGAAAAAGAATTAAAATGTTGCTATGGGTTCTCCGTCAAATAGCAGGACATCAATTTTCTTCTCAAGCTTTACATATCCCCCCGAAAATGCTATAAACCTTCCGTACACCGCTCTTCTGCTTTTTCCTTTATAGGTGAACTTTACTGGAGCTTCGTACACCTTTGGAACCAGAACCTTTCTCCTTAACGGCACGAACTCCTTGAACTTAACCTCAGGAATTACGCTCCTTAATATATCCTCCTTCCCCTCCTGGACATCCACAACTTCAACGTACCTTTTCTTTCCAGGGTAGAATAGGCTCTCGCTATCCCCCATGTAGGGAACGAACTTTGGATCTAGCAACCCCTCATAGGCCTCTTCAATAACCCTTTCCTCCCCAGCAAAGAACATCCTAAACCTTGGCTTGTAGAGGCTAACCCTAGTTATAGGATAGCTGGGTGAATAGGGATTCTTGTATATGACACTTACCTCCTCTATCTTCTCCCCAGGATCCTCAATTATCACCCCATACTTAATCTTCTCCAGCAGTTTCTTAAAGCCCTCCTCTCCAAGCCCCATGCATCCGGCTAACATCCCAACAGCTGTAGTTTTAGGAGGGAATGGATAGGTGTCAAGTAACAATGATGTGTGAGGAATCCTAAAGTGGGCCTGAAGCGGCCTGGCATCCACTATGAGGCCAAGCAACTCACTCACCCAGGCTTATTTCCTCTATCACCTTCCTGAGTTCCTTCATGCTAACGATTCTAACTTTTTCTAAATTCTCAAAGGTCCCTTCAAGCTCATCGACGTTAGCGAACTTGCTCTTGAACAGACCTATGTAAGCTTCTTCAACGTTATCGCTGAACGTCTCTATAGCTTCCCTGATCCTTTCAACGTCTATGATCATCTTCCCGTCGATGTAACCCTCTTTAACTCTCAGGGAGTCTCCTACCACCGGTATCTTCCTCTTCAGCTTAACGAGCATCATAACCTCGGGGTATACCTTTGTGAAGAAGTTGCTGAGCTTGGCCCCTCCATGGTACTCCATTATGGCCGTGAGCAGGGCCTTAAGCCTTTTCTCCCTCTCTTCCCTGGGAAGCACGTAGAGTGTTACCTCCCTTCCCGTTACATCCTTTACGGATATGACTTCAAGGGAATATTCCCCAGGGTTAAGCTTTGGAACCTCCAACCCCTCAACGAAAACTCCTAGCCTATCAAGCTCTATGAAGTAGTTCCCCCTCATCACGTTCGTCGTTATCTCAGTTTCATAGATGTTGTGCTGATCCCCAGTGGGATCATACCTAACTCCAAAATCCCTATCTTCCTGGTAGGGGAAGATCGATATCATTCCGTTCGTCCTTACGACTGATGTCCTCCTTAGAGTTGCGTTCTTACCCTCGATCTTCTTCGCTATCATGTAACCAAAGAGATCATCGTCTATGTACTTGTAAGGTTCCCCGGCCGAGACTATCACCTTCTGCCCACCCTCGGATCTCGGATAAATCTGGCTGAGCTCCCAGCCAAGCTCTTTTAAAATCTGCCTGAGGTGGTACTTAACGCTCTGGCCGCTTACCCTAACATATTCCCTTCCGTCCACCGGATCTCTAACCTTCTTTAATACTGAGATCACACCTTCCGTTCCGTTGGAATTTAAGTTAGCACCTTCAACCTTCGTTAGTGTCACAACTTCAATGGCCTTCATCCTCCTCACCTCCATGAATTGCGTTCAGCATACCATTTAGGAGGATAGCCTTGATGGTCTTCCACTCCTTTTCGTTCTCGTATATTGGCCTCACATCCATCGCTATTTCCAGCTTGGCTTGAAGCTCAACCAACTTGTTTACGAACTCCTCAAATCCCCTAGCCCTGAAAAGCTCCCAAACGTACTTCTCCAAGTTTGTTCCCCTAACCATTTTCCCTAGGGAATACCCCAATCCGTTTACCCTTTCGAACGTCCTTAAATCCACTATATCACCTCCAAATGCTTTAAAATAAGCCCTAACCCAGGTTAAATAGTAGAAGGGTAGGGGAAGATCCCTTTTATACCTCTCCATGAAGATCCTATTGAGCAGGATGAAGTCGAACTTTCCATCGAGAAGCTTCCTTATGAACTCCTCCCTCTCAAGCGTGTTCTTCTTTTTATCCTTACCTCTAGGTACCGAGAGGTTCTCAAAGAATAAGGCCACAGCGGAATCCTGTCTTTTGTACTTCTTCGTTTCCCTTCCTTTTTCCTGGATCTCGCTCAGGAAGTTTATTAGCTCAACCAACTTAATCCCCTCTATAACCTCACTCCCGTAGAATTGTCCAGTTCCATAGACAAGGAAAACTCTAACGAGCTTTCCCAAGTCTATGGCCTCTTGAAGTAGTCTCCTCCTCTTAAGGAACTTCACAAACTCGTGAAGAATAGAGAAGAAGGTTTCGTTTGGATTGTAAGTCCTTAGGGTCATTCCCACCCTTACCTTTCCCTTTTCGAACTCGACTCTATCCCTCCAGAACTGCTTGAACATAAAGAGCATTCTCCTCAACGTCTCCTCCTCAGCATCGAAGAAGAACTTGAGCCTCTCCCTTCCCAGGGGGACTATGAAGAGGTTGGCCATGGCCGAATAAAGCTTAAAGGCATGTTCCAAGCAAAAGGATAGCCTGTTTTTCTCGTTAACTATCGAGTCTATCTTCCTCTCGAATGGGTATATGAAAGCCCTGTTAGCTACCACCTCACCCTCCCTACCGCATATGGAGCATACCCCTCTGGTTCTCTTAAGGAAGGCCGACTTTATCTCCCTACTAGTTACAGATACTTCAAAGCCCATAGATTTTAGAACCCTAAGTCCCTCACCTTCATCGTTTATCGGAATGAAATTTAAAGTCAGCTCCTCTATTGGCCTGGCCCAGTACTCCTCTATGATTTCCTCATTAATTTCCGATATTCCGAGGTCTTTAAGAAAGAGTTCGCCGTTCTTAAGGTAAGGAACTAACGTCAGAACCACCTCCTGCTCGTGAGGATCTCGCGAATCACTTTCTCAGCCTTTTCTTCCTTCCCTCCCCACCTGACTTTTCCCTTCGTGTAACGGAGGTAGAGTTCTCCATTCCTCTTAACTTCAACTAAGTTCGCCTCGAGCCCAGCGTGGGCAAAGAAGTTTCTGGGATCCACCTGTGGATTGGCGTTCTTGAAGAATTCCGAGAGTTTAACCCAACCTTCAGTTTTCTCGACCCTATTGGCCACGTTGTCGAGCTCAACCTTAGTTGAGTGCTTTATTCTACCGGTGAAAATTTCCTCGCTTATCTTGAGAAGCTCCTCAACCGAGGCTTCATCCTTCGGAAGGTTATACATCTCCTTTAAGTCTTTGAGAACCCTAAGCTGGAAGTAAAGTTTTGCCAAGCTTCCGAAGTCCTTCCCCAGGGATATGCTCCTAACAACCTTACCCTCACCAACATTGAAACCCTCAAGAAACTTCGCCACAACATCTTCCAGAACTCCCTCAACCTCTCCTTCCTGGGGGTACATCGTCGTAAATACTAGTGGAAGACCATGCTTCAGGGAGGCTATCCAAGAGTTAATCCTCCCAAGATCGAGTTCTTTGGCCTTTAGCCTCCTAGCAATTTCGCCGAACTCCACCCGATCCATGGAATAGTTAACCAGGAACTTACCCTCCAGGAATTCGGAGAGGGGTTTTGGATCGATCGTTGCCTCCTCAATCAAGTTCACCCTCAGGTGCCTAACGCTACCATCAACAAAGGGATCAGAGCTGTATGTCTTCAGAACTACACCCTTCCTTATGGATAGGATTCCAAGGAGCTCTTGAACTACCCTTACTGTGAAGAAGGTTAAGTAGTTGAGCCCATGGGTTACGTCTAGATGAACTTCCTTGATCTCAAGTGGTAGCTCCTTGGCCAGCTCGTAAAGGAGGAACATATAAGCATCCATTGGATTCCCGAAGAAGGACCCGTTTGAAAAGCTTCCACTCCCAGGAACGACTATGATTTTAACGTCTTCAACACCTAGCTGGTTTGTGAACTCTTTTACCTCGTCCTTAACAGAATTCCACATTGATTCCTGGGATGAGAAATCTGATGATAAAGTATCCGGAACTATTATAATTGTTTCCTGTGGCCTTATAACGTCAACCATTATGGGTAGCGTGGATCTTGATTCAAGAGATTTTCCAGAGAAGGTGTACTTGGCAACCTTCCACTTCCTAAAATCTCCCCAGGGAGATATCAAAACCCTCATATCTTAATCCACCCCATTGGTTGTCCGTTCGCCAGCCTCTTCGTTTTTGGGAACCTCTCGACGATCTTATTTGTATGGGGATTTTTTCCAAGACCGAGCTTTCTTCTAACCCTTTCCCATCCCCTCTTTCTCATTAGTAGGATCCCAACCGTCATTGATATCCAGCCACTCCCCCATCCGAGCCTAATTACATCTCTTTCTTTTACGTTATCTAGCTTAGCAAGCTCCCCGTAAAATTCCTCCACAGCTTTCCACACGAATTCCTCAAAGTCTTCTCCCGCTAAGCAGTGCCACAATAATCCGTTGAAGTAGTCAGAGCCTATCCTAAGTAGTTCCCTATCAACCTTTACCTCGGCTTCAAACCTCGTCCCTGGGTCCAGGGCTTCAACCCAAATTGGAATGCTGGATCCCCAACCCACAACCCTTACCTCGTAAACGGATAAGTTGTCGAGCGGAATCAATCTTGAATCCCTGACTATCAAAGCTTTCATTGGATCTCTCTTCGGTTCATACCTGAACCTTCTCTCGGCCTCAAATCCGAAGACTATGGCCTCAAGGATATCGTCGGCCTGTTTACCCCTAACGTTTCCCCTACCCAAGTAAAAGAGATAATAGTCAAGCAGATCCTGATTTCCCGGGTGGGTAATGGCCCTTATTATGTTCCCAGTCGTCTTTCCGTATTTTCCCAAAGCCTCAACAACCGTAGGCACGTCACCACAATCCTTCAGGACTTTGTATAGTACAGCAGTCCTTATGGCCCCTTTGAGGGATGTTCCCGGTATGTAGGGTTTCCCCTTAATCTTTATGAACTCCTTGATCCTCGAGCTTTCCCTTCCCAATTCTCCCCTTATCCTGAGCGAATACCTAGCGTAATTCCTGGGGTCAAGGTGCAACTTCTCAAGGTATCCCCTCCATAGGTACAGGGAACCCGGAGGATTCCTTAGGAAGTCGAGGAGCTCTTCAACCTCAACGCCGAGCCTTAAAAGATCATTAATCAATTTCTCCGTATCTAAGACGATTATCCTATCCCCCAAGGGGTAAAAGTCAACAGGCGTTAGCTCGTTCCCATTCCCTATGTGAAGTGGCGTCAAAACTTCAAACATGGCCCACGGCCTCCTCCGGAAGCGATGCCCTAACAAGGAAGGATCTAGCATAAACGTAGACGGGATAGGATAAGGAAAGATCAAGGGTTATCATCTTCCCGCGATCCTCTCTACTCAAAGAGCCCTCGACGACCATGGGGATCTTCGGCCTCCTCTTTCCCTGGCTCCATCCACCAAGCTTAACGATCTTCCAAAGTATAAGTGAGGTCTCATTCTCTGGAACAAAGGGAGAAAGCGTTACGTAAGAGTTTTCCCTAGGTTCCTCTATTTCAAGCTCCTCTATCTCAACCTCGAACAATCCGTATCCCCAAGTCCCCTTACCGCCAATCCCCTGATCTTCCAGGAGTCTCATGGCCGGTACTATGTACTTTTCGAACAGCTTGTTGGAGCCATCGTAGAGGAAGTACAGGCCCGAGTTCTCCTTGAATGTCACCAGATCCCAGAAGTATAACGAAGAGTCGTTGGATACCCTGTCGAGGCTAACCTTTGGTAGCTCAATTACCTTGTAAGGTAGCTCCTTGACTTCAAACTCTTCAAGCCTTAGGGCCTTCTCAAAACTTTCCAATGGGATGTAGTCTTTTTTCTTTACCTTCTTCACATCTTCCTTCTTTGTTTCAAAGAGGGTTTTTACTACCAAGTCCACGGAGAGAGGTTTTGGAAGGAAGTAAGTTTCACCATCGTAAGGGAAGGCCGAGGTTATCTTGGCATCATCGTTAATGAACCCTGCTATAAACTTCTCAACCTCCTTCCTTCCATAGAGCAATCTGATTGCATTTGAAATTGCCCCAAATATCGTCGTCGCCCTTGGAATTCTGGTGAAGGGACCTTTAGGTTTAAGCTTGACCACCTTAGCCTTCAATACCCCCTACCCTCCTATCGAACTCACTAGTTATCGTTTCAAAGTTCTTGAGAAGATCCTCAACCCTTTCGTACTCAGTCTTCTTGACGATCTTACCCTCGTCTCCAGTCCTATAGTACTCCAGAGGCCTAAGCTCCAACCCCTTCACATGGAACCTTACTTTCCCGTAGCCCCTGGATCCGGATCCTCCCAAGTAGCTATCCTCGAGCAATAACATTGAGGTAAGCAAATTCCTTAGATCATCCTTCCACTCCTTCAAATCCTCTATGGTGTATATTATTTCGAAATCAAACCTGGTTCCGGCCACGACCCTCTCGGTAGTTCTTGGATTTGCTTGAGAAGTAACCCTATCTATCCCAACTTCTATCTTCGCCTCTGTTATCGCTTCCCCATTCTCCCATTTCTTCTTCCATTCTTCAGTTAGAAAAGCATCTCTTACTATTAATCTTGAAGGGAAGTTGCTCTCTTTTCCACTCGATCCATAAAGCCTGCATACGGGGCAGTTCCTGGCCATTTCATAAGTACTACAAACGTGTATCCAGACGTTGTTCAACTTTTTATTGAAGAACTTACCGCAGTTCTCTTTTCCCACATCCCTACAGCTACCCTTTGAGTAATTGGAGAGGGAGCTGTACTTACTCTTTAATTCATCTAACCTTGTGTTCACGTATATCTCGAAGAGGGACCTAAGCCTACCTTTCAGCGAAGACCCAGGTATGTAGGGAAGGCCCGTATGGGGATCCTTTATGACTGGATTGTCTATGCCACCTATCTCAGATACTTCCCTTTGGCTACCTATATGAAGTCCGGTAACTGCTTCTATTTCTCCAGATATGATTATTTTTCCGTAAAATTCCCTATTCATTTTTCTTCACCTCCAAAGAACCTGTGATAAGCAACAACGGCCTGAAGAAAATCGAAAAACTTTCCAAAGTACCTCCTAGCAAAGTCCTCATCCTCGGACATCTGTTTGAGCATCGGGTCTAAGACCCTATAGAATGCCTCTATGCTACTCCTTTCCCTTCTTCCGGCCCTACCAACCGTGTATGCCAAAAGAAACCTCATCCTCGTAACATCTAGGGTTATGTTCTCGGCCCTTCCTACCCTTATCTTAAGCTCTATATCTCTAGCCATCTCAAGAACTCTTCTTACTTGATTCGTCTTTAGGCCTGTTACTTTCAAAAATGCCGCAACCTTCATTGCGTTTTCTAACAACCTGTATGGTTCCCACTCGTGGAATTTTTCCGCTGATCTTGCAATTTCCTCAGTTTCCCTTCTGTACTTATTCACGTCTATATGTTTGCTATTTACTTCATCTCGAATAACGAACGGGTCTAAACTCATAACTAACCACCCCTAACAGCGGTTAGAATAACCTTCAAAACGCCATCAATCCAATAAATCGGCTGAGGTTCCCCTCTTTCAAGGGCCTCAACGTCTATACCGAAGAGAGTCCTAAACTTCTCCTCAAGCTCATGCCTACTAAGATGATACGCCAGGAGATAGGCCCATTTAACATCCTCTGGATCCTTAGCGTACAGATCCCGTATTTCTAGCATCTTATAGAGAAGTCCCTTCTTATCCCTGAACTCCTCCCTAAGCCCGTTACTGTAAATTTTTTCACCGATATCCTTCCAGTATTTTATGTAAAGATCCCAGGGGTAAGATTTCCTGAAAGTTCCAAGTCTATCAACTATGTAAACAGCGTTCCTACCCTCATCCTTAGCTATGTCAAGTCTCTCCTTCATAACCTCGGCTACCCTGTATATGGGAGTCTTTGGATGGAAGTAGCCGAGGGCCATCGAAATTGTTAAGTTATTTCCAGTATAAGAGGAGAAGGCATTTCTCACCCTAAATGCGAGTTCAAAGATCTCGTTCCATGCTCCAACAATAAAGAAGTCATCGCCGCCAGCGTAAACGACGACCACGTTTGGCCTCTCCCTCCACTCTCCTAGGGATGGGACATAGCCAATGACATCTTCATAGTACCCCCTGATTATCTGCTTAAGGTAGAACTTGAAGAAGTAATCCATGAAGCGTGAGGCCGTTGCATACTCAGATATAGTCTCTCTATTGGAGAAGAAGAGACCGAGATGGTCAACGTCTCCCTTTATAACCCCCACGAGTTTTGCTCCCTTGCTAGCCTCCGCCAACTCCTCAAATGTTACCACCTGATTTCCTTCACCTTCCTGATAGTAATCGGAGACGAAGTAAGGAACAAAAGTACCCTCTACCTCAGCTGAAGGTTCAAAGGTATTCTTAAGCAGATAATACTTAGCTCCCTTAGGAATTATCCCAGTTATGGGAACGAACTTAGAGAAGGGACCGGAGAGCTCTCCCTCGTATCCCTTCTCAAAGAGGGCGAATCCCTTGACCTTTAGCAGGTTCCCTCCCAGGTGGAAGAGGGCTTCACATGTTTTGCAAACCTTACCGATCCCTTCTAGCTCGATACCCTCCTCCTCCCTTATCTCCCTCCCACAAACTGAGCACTCTATTAGCCTTTCAGAATACCTCTCAAAGCTGAAGATATTGTCAACGAACTCGAACCTTCTGAGCTTCCTCCTCGCAACCAATTTACCTAGCTTCTCCCTTACCTCCCTGAAATCCTTAACCATATCCTCTCCTTTTACCTTCATCCACTCCAATCCCAAGTACACTTCACCATCCAGGTTATTCCAAAGCCATTCAGAGAGCTCTTTTCTAATGTTTTCCAATTTATTCCTTGCTTCCCCAGTGTTTTGGGCAATTATCATGAAATGTCCTCCTGCATTGAAAACAACATTAGCTAATGTTAGATCGAGCTCCTCTATTATCCTAAGCACAACATCCCAGGATATCAGCTCCAGGTAGGAGCTTCTAGCCCTCAGGTACTTCAGAGTTCCCTTACCGCTAACGTTGTAGATGTAAGCTTGAATTCCAGAGAAATCCCCCTCTATTAAAAGAAGATTCTCCTCTTTCATGCAGTTATCTGCTTCTCTTAACTTCTTAGGCCTACAACCAGCATTATAGAGGGCCAAGGCTATTGCCGATGTCATCTTTAAGTGATCGTAAAGAGAAATTACGTTGTTCTCGGTTGTCGCTGAGCTCACAAAAGTTAGGTACTTCTCAAAGAGGGGTAAAATTCTATCAATTTTGAGGGGTGTCTCTAAGAGCTTTTTCCTTATGATATTCACGATGTATCTGTAGTCATCTTTCGTAACTTTTTCAATGTGTCCAGGAAAAGGTAGCCTACTTTCACTAAGCTCAACTAGGGGATATGCAAGCTCCCTGTTAAAAACGGATTTTAGAGGCCTAGTTACATCATATCCGGTTTTTCCTGGCTCCTCTCTTTCCTTGGAGGATATGTTGTCGGCCACGTAGACCAAGTATAAGGCTACCTTTAGCTCCTCATCGAGGCCAAGGTCATCTATCTCTCTCATCCTATCCTTGTGATGGTACTTAGAAAATAGGGCTAGCTTCTCATAAATCCTAGCAGTATCTTCTCTTCCCTTCTTTTTAAACTCTTCAGCAAGTTCAAGGAGAAAATTAAAGCCTTGCTCACTATGATCCCCTTTATACAGACTAGCCCTCTGAACCGGCTTTCCAATATCGTGGAACAAACCACCGAGGGATATCAAATCTTTAGCGTTCAATTTTTCACCCCCTTAATAGGATTCAAGAAACCAAAACCGAGACTGTTCTTTTCTCCCAACCCGCAGTCCATGATGAACCTGTAGAATCTCCTTTCCTCAGGCTTTATTCTTTCCTTTTCAAGCAATTCCCAGTTGGTTCCTATTACTGGGAACGGAACTCCATTTTTCACAACCTTAACGTACACATCTACCTTCCCGTTCTTTCTGACCTTGGGAATTACCCTATCGAATATCAAGCCCTCAAGATGGAACTCATCCCCGTAAAAGGAGTTGAACTTTTTCTCAGCATTCTCCTTCAACCTCTGCAGGAAGAAGAGAAGATCCCTATGCTCGTGCAACTTAAAGTACTCATTCTTCCTGGAATCCTTGTAGATCACTACCGGAGAACCAGTTTGAAAGGCCCTCTTAAGCTTGAGCTTGAACTTCTTGACCTCTACAAGCTTAATCTCATCCTTGCCAATGTAAACGTGATCCCTATCCTTTAGGGAGAGATAGAGGGCGTTTATAAAACCGCTATCCGGGGAGGCTATTAAGAGGCTATAATACCCCTTGGAATCCCTAAAAACATCCGAGAATGTAAAGAATTTAAAGCCCCTTCTATTGTGCCTATCCTCGTACTCTGTGCCCCTTAGCATATTATAAATGAAACCCTGGACAGCGTGCTTATTGGGCTGGAACTTGTCCCCATCATAAATGAAGCTCAATTTGAGCCTCATGTAAATCACCCAAAAGCAATAAAATTATACCCAAGGAGACATATAAATTTCACTATTTACCACGTTTTGTAAATACTCAATTCTACATCCTCCATTTTTACTAAAATCTAAAGTAAGAAAGGCTTTTTATTGAAAAAGGGAAAGCAACAGATGTGAGGTTCAAAGTCAGCAAGCTGATGGCCTATATACTAAGGCACTCCCCATGGGAATTTGGACTAGAGCCAGACGAAGAGGGATTTGTAAGCATTGAAGAGTTAGTCAACGCTGTAAGGAAGGTCTATCCCTGGGTTACCGAGGAGTACATTAGGGAGATCGTAGAGAGGGATGAGAAGGGAAGGTACGAGATAAGGGGAAATAAGATCAGGGCTAGATATGGGCATAGCTATCCAGTCATCCTAAGGCACGAGGAGGATAAGGAGAGTAAAGTCCTCTACCATGGAACTGTGAGGAGAAATCTGAAGGGAATAATGAGAGAAGGGATAAAGCCTATGAAGAGACAGTACGTCCACCTAAGCATCAACTATGAAGATGCCTACAATACTGGAAGGAGACATGGAGAAGACGTTGTCGTTTTGATAATAGATGCTGAATGCCTCAGGAATAAGGGATACAAGATTTTAAAGGCCGGTAAGAAAGTCAGAATAGTCAAACATGTTCCAGTTGACTGCATTTCCGGAATACTTTAACTTAGGGGATTATCATGAAGGCCAAAGAGGTTTCCCTAGTGGCACTCTTCGTGGCCCTAACATCAGTTGGAGCCCAGATAAGCGTTAGCATAGGCCCAGTACCCCTAACCTTGCAGGTCTTCTTCGTTATATTAGCAGGATTAGTGCTAGGGCCAAAGCTCGGATTTCTAAGTATTTTAATCTACGATATTCTAGGGGCCCTGGGAATTCCAGTCTTCGCAGGGTTCAGCGGAGGTATAGCTCATATACTAGGGCCAACCGGAGGGTACATAATAGCCTTCCCAATTGCAACTTTCATAGCCGGGTTAGGAAGAGGAAAGGTGAGGTACCTAACATCCCTCATGGGGCTCCTCGTGATATACTTAATCGGTTGGATGTGGCTAGCAAGGTTCGTAGGATTTAATAAGGCCTTTATTCTCGGCGTTTTACCCTTTATAGTTCCAGATATAGTTAAGGCGGCCACCGCAGTTATTATAGCCGAAAGGCTTCAAGGAAATACGTGAATTGCCGAAGCCTTAAAGCTAGCGTACACTTCTTCTCCTTCCCTTATCCCAAGCTCTATCAGGGAGGATCTCGTGATGAAAGCCCTTAAGATAATTCCACCAAGGTTAAGGGTAAGCTTAACTAAAGCCCCTAAATCCTCAATACCTTCAACCCTAGCCTTGAAAACGTTCCTAGCTGAAGTTTTAACGCCTTCCATGAAGATGGTTATATCCTCAGGCCTTATCCCTACTCTAACCTTACCCCATACTTCCCTGGGAAGTTCTATTCTAAGGTCTCCAACCTTTAAAATTCTTCCATTTGCGACCCCTTCTATTATGTTCTCAAAACCCAGGAACCTTGCAACTTCTTCACTCTTAGGCTTAGAAAAGACATCCCTTACATCACCAACTTGAACTAACCTCCCCCTCAGCATTATCCCAACCCTATCCCCCAAGCTTAGTGCTTCCTCAAATGAATGAGTAACGTGTATAGCCGTAAACCCGAACTCCTTCCTCCACCTCTTCATTTCCCGGATAAGCTTAGACTTTGTTTGCACATCTAGGTTAGCAAATGGCTCATCCATAAGTAAAAGCTCGGGTTTGACGACTAAAGCCCTGGCTATCGCAACCCTTTGCTGTTCTCCCCCGCTTAAGGTCCTGGGCTTCCTATGGAGGAGGTGATCTATTCCTAGGGATTCCGCAACCTCCCTTACCTTTCTCGCTACTTCCTTCCTTGGAATTTTCCTAAGCTTTAGCCCAAAGGCTATGTTATCGAAAACTGTCATGTGAGGGAAGAGGGCGTAATTTTGCGGTATATATGAGAAGTTCCTCTTCTCGGGAGGTAATCCAGTTATATCCTCTCCCCTAAGCAAAATCCTCCCGCGATCCGGGCTTATGATTCCAGCTATTATTTCTAGCAACACTGTCTTTCCGGATCCGCTGGGGCCTAAGATTATGAAGTGTTCCCCCTCCCTAACGTCGAAGCTTATCTCCCTAAGCTTAAACTCCCTGTAATCCTTTGATATTGACTCAACTTTGAGCATTTTACCCCACCATCCTTTCAAGGAGAGGAAGGAGATTAACCTCGGAGAGAAACCTTATGAGAAGCTCCCTATTTCTATGGATCATTATCCCTATGTATTTCTCGTAGAGCCCCGAGAGGCAGTCACCAGTGTAATCATTAGCTATGGAGAGAATATGCATGACATCCTTCGGTGTCAGCTTATCCCCTTTATCCTGGCTTAAGGCCCTCATAGAACCCCTATACTTTTCCAGAATTCCATCTAGCTTAGCGAGGTAAGCTAGAGAAAGCTCTAGCTCCTTCTTTTCTTTTACGAAGGGCTCGTTAAGCGTTAAGTTACCCATACCATAGGGATAAATCTTTACACCCTCTGTTACTATAGCTCCATTATCTACCCTAACTTCACGCTCCCTAAGAAAGCTGAGAACCCATTCAAACACGTCATTTCCTTCGTCTACATCCCTAACGACGTATACTTCCTCTACGTTTAAGAGGCCGAGCTTAACTGAATCGAGCACGCTCTTAAGTACCTTGGGAATTCTCTGCTTTCCCTCAGCATGTATAATAACGAGGGCTATGTTATCTTTCTCAAGGACTAAAGGATGCTCTCCAATCCTAAATCCCCACTTTCCAATGGGAAACTCAGGAGTTAACTTCTTAGCCTCCCTAAAGCCGTAGAGCTTCTCAAGAAGAACCTTAAAGAAGGATTCATCGGTTTTTCCCTCAACGATTATAAGCTTGATCCTCATCAGAACCCCCTCAGGTCAACGCCTATGCTTTCCCTGAGCTCACTCGCCCTCTGAAATTCTATGGACTCAACTTCAATCCTCCCTTCAACGTTCTTCATATATATCACGAACCCATCCCTACCCATTTCGAGCATTAGGTCTAAGAGTTCTAAGCTATGAGTGGTTAGAAACACCTGAACATTGTTCTTCTCAGAACCCCTAACTAGAGTCTGGATCATGACCTTAAGTGACTTAGGGTGATGAAAAGCTTCAGCTGAATCTATTAAGAGCACCCCATCCCTGAGGAGGGAGGAAAGGAAGGAGATTATCATTGCACTCTTAAATCCCTCTCCCATGAGGTAATAGGGGTAAACACCGTACTTCGTCTCAACATAGAGCACCCAGTTATCCTCCTTCAGCAGGGGGCTAAACCCTTCAACTTCAGGGTAAGCCTCGTTAAGCACCTTTATGCTATCCTTAACAACCTTCCTCTCGTAGGCGTAGGAGTATAAGCTCTCAGCATATCCAAATCTCCTAAAAGTTAAAGGGGTTAAGAATTCGAAGTTCTCTTTAGGGGAAAACCTCGCCAATAGTACCGCTTGGGAAGCAAGCCTTCTTATCGATTCCCTATCAATTTTATAGAAAGGCTCTCCATTCAACTTGAACTCGAGGGAATGCTTTGAGTTCAAGGCTTCCAGCGTCTTACCAGTAGATGATATACTGAATGAATCCCCACCATTATAGAATAGATCATCAACTGTCTGGATCCCATACCATCCCCTCCAGATTAAGATCTCATGGAGCACGTTACCAAACGTTCCTGGGTCAGAGCTTCCTAAGAAGAGGGATAAAGCTTCGAGCAACGTTGACTTCCCAGAGTTGTTCCTCCCGACGATTACGTTTATCCTCCTTAAGCTAGAAAGCTCAAGCTCCTTAAGTCCTCTAAAGCCTTCAACCCTTATCGAGTCTATCATTCCCTAACCCTCCCTATGAGCCACCTTAAGAATACAAATATCGAGAGGCTGATTAACATTAGCATTACGGAAATAGGCCTGGAAGCCCTTAAGCCGTAGTTGTTAAAGTACTCCATAACCAAAATCTGGGCCGTCTTAGGATAATAGGCCACTATGAGTATAGCACCAACCTCGCTCATGGATCTCGCCCAGGCCATTATCCCACCACTGGCTATGGAAGGAAGGGCCATCGGAAGTGAAATTGAAAAGAATGTTCTTATTCTGGAAGCTCCCAGAGTTCTCGCAACGTGCTCCAACTTCTCATCAACTGCTAAAAAGCCATCTCTAGCTGAGTTTATTGCAAAAGGGGCTGAGACGAATAACATAGCTGCAATTATTCCTTTATAGCTGTCCAAAATTGCATTGGAGAATGTTACCAGAAGCATTATACCGACTACCGAGTGAGGAATAACTACCGGAACATCGATTATAGCTTGAACGAAATTTTTCCCCCTAAAATCCTTCCTAGCCAGGATGTAACCTAATGGAACCCCAAAGAAGAGGGATATCAAAGCCGTTGCGGTTGCAGTGAGGAGAGAGTTCCTAAGGGCTTCAAGGACGAGGGGATCGTGAACAGTCTTTACCAGCATTTCAAAGTCAAGGGCTTGCTTTGCAAAGATAGTGACTATGGGGAGAACTATGTAAACAACTAGAAAGCTACCAAGGGCCGCGAAGAAGTAGAGCGCATAATCCCTTCCCATCACTAATCCTCAAGATTGTTAACTTAAAAACATTCTGTTAAGTAACTTCACTTATCCGGTGATACCTTTAAAAAGCTTAGAAAAAACATCACGCGAGATGGAAGCGAAGAGAGCTCTAGGGATAACTATGCTAATCCTTTCGGCCTTCCTGGGGACGATAGGGTTTAGGCTTTCAACTCCCGCAATAGCTTTTTACACGCGGGATATTCTAAAAGCCTCAATGCTTTCTCTTTCTCTAGTTTCAGTGTCATTTATACTAGCAAGAGCTTTTTCAGCCCTCTTTTCAGGAATATTACTTGAGAAAGGGAAGAAATTCCTCTACCTAGGGGCCTTTGCTATGGCCGGAAATGCACTTATAGTGCACTTATACCCACTAACAACCAACTGGATCCAAGTAGTTGGTATAAAGATCGCCAACGGATTTCTAAATGGTATAAGCTGGCCCACGGCCCAGTTCGCAATAGCAAGCGCAAGCCCTGACAAGATTAGAGCTAGAGTCACGACTATTTACTTCTTCCTAGCCAGCGTTGCATCCCTCCTTGGAAATTATGCATATGCGTACTTAGCCGATTTAACGCTGAAAGTCCAGATGTTAATTGTCTCCTTCTTTTACCTCCTCACGACCTTATCAATGTTCCTAGCCTATTATTTCCTCTACGCATACGTCACTCCAAAAAGGAAGGAAAGAAAGGGAGAGAAACTACCCCTAGATCCGGGGAAGATCCTGGCCATAACCTCCCTAATAGCCATAATAACCGCATTTTCTTCTGGGGAGATAACTTACGTTTACGTTTCTGAAGCTTTAGGAATTGAGAAAGGGATGACGGCCAAGCTCTTAGGATGGATAAGCTTTACCGCAACGGCCCTAAGTTATTTAACTTCCTGGAAGGCCGACGTTGGAATGGTTAAAGAAATGGTTTCCCTGATCTCAATTCTCTCAGCGATTTCACCTCTCCTAGCTTCTATAAAAGCTCCAGTAACTGTTTTCTTAGGCGTGTTTCTTGCACTATTTTCATCCCAAAGCTTCAGGCCGATCTCCAGAAAGGTTCTCGTCTCATATCATAGATCCTCCCTAGCCATAGGGAGCTTAAACGCAGTACAGAATCTGTCAACCTTCGTAGGAGGGCTCTTCTTTGGACTTGCATATGGATTTGGAGAAATTCACTTTCTCACCACAATAAACCTCGGGCTTGCGAGCTTCCTTCCCTTTTCCATAGTACTAATAATTATGGGAAGGTATATAGGAAGGGATGAGAACGAGGAATCATGATACACGTAGGAACTTGCGGATTTTGTGAAGCTAGAGAAAAGTACTTTAAAGATTTTGATGCAGTCGAAGTTCAACAGACGTTCTACAAGGTACTCCAGGAAAAGACCCTTGAGAGATGGAGGAAGAAAGCTCCGGAGGAATTTACATTCTCCATAAAGGCCTTCCAAGGAGTTACACATCCATCCAATAGCCCAACGTGGAGGAGAAGCAACGTTAAGCCTTCCAAGAACGTCGGATTACTAAGGCCAACGAACGAGGTTCTTCATTATTGGAGAATAACCCTAAAGGAAGCTAAAGTCCTGGGAGCTAGGTTTATCCTAATTCAGCTACCTAGAAGCTTCAAAGAGGGTGAAGAAAGCTTTGAAAATGCGGAAAAGTTCTTTAATGCAATAGATAGGGGAGACTTTGAGATAGGTGTTGAACTGAGAGGGTGGAGCGAAAAGGGGGTGAAGAGGTTCGTTAGAGAATTTGATGTTATAGACGTCACCGACCCTCTGCTTAGGATTCCACTCCACAAGGGGAGCGTTAACTATTATCGCCTCCATGGAAAGTACGAAGGAGGGAAAATAATATACAACCACAGCTACAGCGATGAAGAATTGAAAAAGATAAGAGAGAGGGTTCTCGGATGGAACGTTGAAGAGAGCTTCGTGTTCTTTAATAACACGAGCATGTGCAGGGATGCTAAGAGGTTTAAGCTAATCCTTGACCTCCACTAACCTCCTAATCTCTGGAGGAACGTTCCCAAAGGCTACAGGTGGAGAGAGGAACTCTTGATAGTTATCCTCAAATATCTTTCTTCCCTCGTTTCCCAATAAGAATCTTAGGAACTCTATAGCTAATTCCCTATTGGGAGCGTTTTTAAGTACCGTAATTCCATAAACTATTGGCTTAGCCTTTATAGTTTTACCCGTCGAACCCAGCGTTATGCTAACCCTACCGTAGAAGTCAGCTTTATTAAAGTCCCCTAGGTTTATATCATCAGGTAAAGTTATGTAGCTTAAGTGATGCTGCTTAGCAACACTCTTGTAAATAAATATGTAGTCCAAACTTCCCGACTCAACTAAACCAACTAGATCTGTCTCCTTCGGCCTCATGATAACCCGCTTATCCTTGATTATTATTTCCTTTGGAGCATATATTCTAGTCCCATTTGAGTAAATGTTGGTCGTCTTCTCGACGAGTTCCTTAAAAATGGGCCTTCCATAGTAAAGCTCCGCAAGCTTCATCACCATTACGGAGCGGTAACCGCAGGGATCCTGGTTGGGATCAGAAAAGCCAAAGGAAACATCTGGCCTTGAAAGGATCTCGTACCATTTATCCGGGTTCTTGAGCATTTCATCGGCATATTTGCTCTTATTCGTGAAGGCTATGACTATCTCATTGGTAGCGAAGAGAACGTAGAAATCCGTGTAATTAGGGATCATCAACTGAGGGATTAAAGTATAGTCGGCAACCGCAACTATGTCAGCTCTTTTCTTTAAATCTGTAACTTTCCTAACGGCTTTAACGCTTCCGCTTGCTTCATCCTGAAATGTAACCTTTACTCCAAGCTTTTCCTGGGCGTATTTAGTGAATTTTTCTTCCACCTGGCTAAGAGGGATACTCAGGGAACCTGCATGAAATATTATCAGTCTAGCTTCCCTACTTTCGCTTCCCAAGCATCCCAGGATAATGAAAGACAACAGCAATATACCTAAGATAGGAATTACTTTCCTCATCTCATCAATCCCCGGGACTTTGATGTAACTAAATTTTATAAACTTCTCGAAAGAGTTAAGTAAAAACAGTTAACATAAGAATAATTTTAACTTTTGGGAAAAAGAATGTGGGATACGCTATGAGGTTAGCCCTTATAGATGGTGAGCATTATCCAGATGTTAATAGGTGGGCGCTAGAGAAGCTTAAGGTGGATTGTGCAGTCTTCGTTGGGGGAATGGAGAAGATAGGTAGCATAAGGGATGTTGAAAGAACGCTGAGCATTAAACTTTATTATGATGAGGATATATTTAAAGCCCTTGAAAGGGCAATAGAGGAGAACGAGATAAGGGAAGTTATAGATTTAAGCGATGAACCCGTATTAACACCAGAAATTAGGTTTAGGATAGCTTCCTTTCTTTTAAAGAGGGGAATAACTTACATAGGGGCCGATTTCGAATTTAAACCGAAAGAGTGGATAAAGATTGACGTTCCCTCGATAAACATAATTGGAACCGGAAAAAGGATCGGGAAGACTGCAATTGGAGGGTTCGTTGGTAGAACCCTAAAGGAGGAATACAAAGTAGTTATAGTTACAATGGGAAGGGGCGGGCCGGAGAGTCCCGAAGTTATAAGGGGCGATCTAATGGAGATAACTCCGGAGTTTCTAGTTGAAGTATCTGAAAAAGGGAGGCATGCAGCTTCAGATCACTTTGAGGATGCTCTAACAGCTGGAGTAGCCACGGTAGGTTGTAGAAGGTGCGGGGGAGGATTGGCAGGCTTTACCTTCCTAGACGTTCTCCAGAAAGGAATAGAGGTTGCAAAATCCCTAAATCCTGAGATAATAGTATTTGAAGGCTCGGGAGCTAGCTTTGCAAACGTTCTATCTGAAGGATTCATTACAGTTGTCAGCGCACTCCAGGGGAAAGAGATCAAGATGTACCTTTATCCGCTCAGGATAAGCCTTGGGGATTTAATAGTGGTTACTATGGCCGATGAAGTTAAAGATCCGGGGAAAATATCAAGCTTGATAAAAGAAATTAATCCTGATGCAGATATACACTTAACGAGGTTTTCCCCAAGGCTCATAGGGAATGTAGAAGGAAAGGCCGTTGTCGTCACGACATCCACCAATTCTGCAAAGAGGGTTACCAAAGAACTTGAAGATAGAGGAATTGATGTGGTTGGATTCAGCGGGAACTTAGCTAATAGGGTAAAGTTGAGGGAAGAGCTAAAGAAGGTCAGCTATGACACCTTAATAGTCGAGCTAAAAGCTGGTGCAGTTGACGTTGCAATTAAGAGTGCATTGAGAAGTGGGAAGAGGATAGTCTTTCTCGATTACGAGCCAAAGAATATAGATGATAAAGATCTAAGGGAATCCGTAAAAGAGCTCGCGAGGAGGATCGTAAATGATAAGGGTCATAGAAAAGGGCGATAAGGTTTCATTGCCATTTTCACGAGGAATACTCACAAGATCCATAACATCAGTTGGGATAGACGTTGATCTAGCGTATTCCATAGCCATTGAAGTCCAAGAAGAGTTAGTGAAGAAGGGGAAAACAATAGTCACAAAGGATGAGATAAGGAAGCTCACCTATCAAAAGCTAATCGAAAAGGGTTTCAAGGAAGAAGCTAAGAGGTACATATTCTGGAGGAGATTTAGGAAGATGAAGGTACCCCTCATAATCCTTCTCGGTGGACCTACCGGAGTTGGAAAGTCAACTATAGCCACGGAACTAGCATTTAGACTTGGAATAAGAAGTGTAATAGGAACTGACTCAATTAGGGAAGTTCTAAGAAAGATAATAACACCTGAGCTGTTACCTACAATTCATACATCAACTTTCCTAGCGTGGAAGGAGCTAAAAGGAACCGTGACAGATTCTCCAATAGTAGCGGGGTTCGAAAGTCAGGTTAGTGCTGTTACAGTGGGGATAAATGCAATAATAGAGAGGGCAGTTAGAGAAGGGCTCAATGCAATAATAGAAGGGATCCACGTTGTTCCTGGTTTCGTAAAGGTAGAGGGGGAGATGACCTTCATGTACATGCTCATTGCTAGAAGCAGAGAGGATCTGGAAGCAAGATTTTATGAAAGAACTAGGTACAGTAAGAGGCCCGCTGATTACTATATCTCCCACCTCGATGAGATACTTGAGATTCAGGATTACCTGATAAGAAGGGCTAAGAAATTCAACGTTCCTGTAATAGAGAACGTTGAACTTGAAGAAACTGTAAGTAAGATAATGGAAGACATCATGCAAAAAACTATCGAAATTATGAAGGGGAAGGGATTAGATCTTTTAGAGGAACCTTAGCGAAACATCCCCATAGATTACTTTCTTTACTTCTCCACTATCGAGTCTGATGATTAACCTTCCAAAGTCATCGATATCTTCTGCTATCCCTTCAAAGCTTCCGTCACCTAATATTTTAACCCTCACCCCAAGGATCATGTTATCCCTGACAAGGTTAAGTATATCCATGGGATTTTTGAGGAAGTTCAAATATAGTCTATCTAAATTTGTAATTAAGGATCTAAAAACGCTCAATAGTGGAACTTCAGAGCCAAGCTCAAGCTTCATAGAAGTAGCACCGTTTGGAACTTTGTTGTTAACATTTAATCCTATTCCAAGCACAATCTTATCTCCCTTTCCCTCAACCAAAACTCCAGCTATCTTCTTGTAATTAACTAAGACGTCGTTGGGCCACTTTATCCTTCCATCTATCGAGAACTCCTTTAGGGTTTCCACAACCCCTACAGCTCCCAGGAATACTATCTTGGGAAGATCCTTCTGAGGAACCTTAGGGCTTAAAACGATGCTTAGCCATAAACCACCCTCTGGAGACTCCCATTTCCTGTTTAGCCTTCCATGGCCCATAGTTTGCTTATCGGCAACTATTACAGTACCTTCCTCAAGATATGAGGTTTTCGCAAATTCGTTAGTCGAAGTTATTTCCTGAAAGTAAATCACCCTCCTCCCTATTATGGAGGTCTTTAGACCGAGCATGTATAAAGGTAAGAGCTAGGATTTAAAATCCTCTTCTTACTCGAGAGAACCTTAAACCGATAGTTATGCTTGTACGCTATTTCCCTGAACCCAGAAAGTTCTTGAAGGCATACTGGATCGAGAAACCTAGAAGTTCAGGTAATCTAAGACGGTTGGTAGAGCGCACTATTTTGATATGATGAACAGAGCAAAAGAAGAGTATAAGAAGGTCGCCGGGAAGTTCCCGGTGCTTTAACTCCTTTTCTTTTTGTAGAATTCTATGAACTCTTTTGGAGTGAGGATGTAAAACTCATGTCCTTCGAGCTTAAACTTCTTTTCCTTATCCCTGATTCTTAACAAGTGCCTACGGTCATAGGTTATCAAGACATCAGCCTTAGCATTATACACCACGTCCAAAAAAGAAATATCCTCTGGATCACGGACTTTCTCAAATAGAGTTTTGGACTCTTTAAATGAACGCTTTATTTGAACCCTCTTCGAGTGAAATAGTACAACATCAACTCTCTTTTTAGAAACTTCAAACGGAATCTTCTTTATGAGTTTAGGATAACTGATAACCTCATAATACTCGGCTTTGGTTGAAGTGGAATAATAATTTATGATCTTCCCCTCAAAGAGAAGTTCAAGGACTTCAAAGGCGTGACCTTTAGACGATAACAGCGCTGGGATTAAAACGGATGTGTCAATAACTACTCTAAGCCGAGCTTCTTTAGTCTTCTTTCGATTTTCTCCCATTTCTTGATCTCCTCCTCGGCCTCATAATAGAGTTTAATGGCCTCTTCCTCGCTCATACGAGGTTTCTCATTCTTCCACTCCGCTATTATTTTTCTCGCTTCGGCCTTTGTCATCCTCTTCCGACTCTTTTTGAGCTTCTCTCGGTGAGCTTTCCATTCATAGTATTCGATAAGCTCTTTTGGGGAAACACCAACGGCCTTCGCAACTTCTTCAATGAGGAGTTTCACACCCTCCGAGTTCTTCACACTCACAGCCATATCCAACACCTTAAAGAATTTTTAGGGATGGTGATTATTAACTTTTCCTCCGCTTTCTTTTCCCCTTCCGATCAGGATAATCAATTTGCTTAATTTTCGAATGTCAAGTTAGTATCAACGAGAGCATAATAGTCAATAAGGTCTTCCTCGATCCCATACTTCCGCTTAAAATACCTCGCTACTCGTTGAGCTAGCTTTTCCTCCTCACGTTTAACCCTTGAAGACATTATTTAACCCCCTCACTTCGCCACAATCATTACATTATCAACTGCCAACATCGAGGAACTTTCGTCTAATTTCAGCCCAAATTTAACTTTTATAGTTATTGACTATCCAGCATACTTTGTTAAATCAACTGAAACCTGATACCACCCTTCATAACGATGCGTTGGATTATAATCAACTGAAGCATTCACATAATCCTCATAAATCCTCGCTCCATTCACATAAACCCTAAGGTACTTAAGTCGTGCATAAGGTTCATAAAATTTATAAATCCAAAGTAATGTGTTTCTATTGGTAGCTGCTTAGGTGGGGCGGTAGCTCAGCCTGGGAGAGCACCGGACTGAAGATCCGGGTGTCGGGGGTTCAAATCCCCCCCGCCCCACCAGAATTGTGCGGTGGTAGTCTAGCCTGGTCTAGGACGCCGGCCTTCCGAGCCGGCGACCCGGGTTCAAATCCCGGCCACCGCACCACAATTTTCTCTTTCTAAAACTAAAGGAGTAAGATAGGAAATGAAGAAAAGTACAAGTGAGATATCTGTGATAGCATATTCTAAGGACAAATTTATGAGTACGAAAGTAAGTTCACTTGAAGAGGCCCTATCTTTTAGGGATTATACCGTCGTCTGGATTAATGTCATATACTCCCCAGCTTTGGATGCCGAGCTTAAAAAACTAGGAGTGAGCAATAGAGTAATAAAGGCTATAAAACGAGATAGTTCAGCTAGAGTATTCATTTTCCCGGATTATATCTTCGTAATCCTTCACCAGGTTTATGAGGTCGCAGGTAGTTTGAAAAGGGAGAAAACATCAATTCTCCTGATGAATAACGTCATCCTCACGATTCAGGAAAGGCCAAGGGATGTTTTTAATATCATTAGGGAGAGCATACGAGAGGGAGAAGGTTCCCTTCGAAGAAAAGGTCCAGGATACTTATTTGTTGAAATTCTAGATGCAATAATAGAAAATTACGTCCCGATTTTAGAGAAGATAAGTGCAGAAATTGAGAAAATCGAGTCAAAGATACTAGCGAACCCCGATCAAGGAATCCTAAGGAAAATCCACAAAATGAGGCGTGACGTTCTCTTCATGAGACGTACAATACTTCCCCTGCTAACCTGCTTTAGACGAATAAAGGTAGAGGGTAAAGAATTTCTCGATGCCGAGACGGAAAACCTCCTAGAAGATTTATATGCCCACGTAAGGGATATCCTTGAAGTTATTGAAACCCAAAAGGAGCTCACGGATAGCCTTGTAGATATTTATTACTCCACGATCTCAATGAAGATTAATGAAATAATTAGGATTCTAACGGTTGTTTCAACTATATTCATACCCTTAACCTTCATCACAGGAATCTATGGGATGAACTTTAGATATATGCCCGAACTCCAGTGGCGTTATGGATATCCGGCCGTTCTAGTGGTAATGTTTGCATTGGCCATTGGCATGCTCCTATATTTCAAGAAAAAGAAATGGCTTTAAAAAGAAAATTAACCCTTAACGAGCTTGTACCTTTCGAACAGTAATTCAACGGTATTATCCTTTATGTAGAACTCAGCATACATCTTCCTACCATTTGAGAGGGTATAGCATTTAATGAAGTCTTCCTCAAGAACTTCTGGGAAGAGTGGTACCATGTACGTGAAGATCTTTCCTAGGAATTTCAGGTAAACTATATCTCCTTCAACCTTTACCTCGAATTTTAGAGTTCCCTTATACCCTTTGTAAAGGCCTTCTATTCTTTTAAGCTTCTTCTCCCTGCTTAAAAACGGTAATTCTTCCTCTGGGTTTTTGTCCAGTAGTAAAGCTAAAGCGTACATTCCTATGTAGGAAGGAGGATACCCTGAGGAGTTCTCAAGTACTGCAACGCCAATTTGCTTCTCAGGTATGTAACCAATGTACCCCGTGTACATCCCAACTGAACCACTATGGCCTATAAGCTTCTCCCCCAGGAAGTTTGGATATATTATCAATCAATACCCGTAAGATTCCCCTCCAAAGAGCTCCCATGGAACCTTTATGTATGGTTTCTCCATTGCTTCTATGGATTCCTTACTTACAACTTTCTCATCCCTTTCCATGTACATCTTTAGATACTTAGCCAAATCCAGGACATTACTTAGCAATCCACCATCGGAGGTAATCCCGTAGGGAAATCCCTGGGGAATTAGCTTTCCTTCTTTATCAACTATATACCCCATGGCAACATCCTTATCTTTCTCAACCTCCTCCTTGCTAAAGTAAGAGCGCTTCATTCCGAGGGGTTCCAAAATCTTCTTCCTTACGTATTCCTCATAGGGAACTCCTGAGACTTTAGAGATTATCTTTCCCAGGAGAACGTAACCCGTATTTAGGTAGAAAAATCTCTCACCAGGCTTTGCAACGGCCCACTTCTCCATATCCTTGGCAAACGCTATTATTTGATCGGGTGAAGCAACTGGAAGCCATCTATCTTCCCCAATCATGCCCTCTATGAAGGCCTCGGCATATCCAAGGGAAGGTATTCCTGAAGAATGGGTAAGAAGGTGGTGAATGGTCACAGGTTTCCCGAAGGGTCTCAGCTTTATGTTAACGTACTTTTCTACTGGATCTTCCAAGCTTAGAGCTCCTTCCTCGGCAAGCTTCATTATTGCCAATGCCGTGAAGCTCTTGGTTATTGAACCTATCCCATATATCGTTTCAGGCGTTGATGGGAGTTTAGCTTCGACGTTCCTATACCCAAAGCCCTTTGCATATATGACTTCTCCATCCTTAATTATGCTTATACTAATTCCTGGAACTTTCTTTTCTGACATTTTCTCAACGATAAAGCTTTCAAGTTCTACGAATTCCATGGTTATCACGATAAGAGAATTGACAAGTTTAAACTTTAGATTTTTCTCGATGTGATTGCCAAATTGACAATGGATAGATTATATAAATCCCCTAAATGTTTACCTAGATATACAGGTGATAACCGTGCCACACTCAAGAAAAGTTGAGCTGGACGAGATCGACAGGGCTATTTTAAGGCTCCTTCAAGAAGATGGACGAATGAGTTACTCGGAAATCAGCAGGAGGATAAACGTTCCAGAGTCAACGGTAAGGGCCAGGGTTAATAGACTGGTTAAAGAGGGGGTTATAAGGAAGTTTGCAGCCCTAATAAATCCCTTTAAAGCTGGATATGAAATAGTAGCGTTTATAGCAGTAGATGCGGAACCCGCAAAGGTTAAGCAGGTAGTAGAGGAGCTTGCAAAGTTTCCAGAAGTTGACGTCCTAGGAATAGTTACAGGGGCCCACGACATATTCATGCAGGTAACCGTTAAGGATCTTCAAGAGCTCGAGCGCTTTATCTTGGAGAAGATGGCAAAAATAGATGGAATAAAAAGCACGGAAACCTCAATACTAACGAGTGTGAAAAAATGGGGATATGCTAGAGTGTTTTAGTCACCATGCCCGTAAGAATTTCAACACCTCATCAGGAATCTTCCCTTCAACTGCATCTTTTATTGACTCCTCAATTATCTCTACCCCCTTATCCAAGTCTTCCTGGGGTATGTTGAGTGGTGGAGCTATTCTAAGAACGTTACCATGTTTTCCAAACGTTATCATTATTAATCCCTTCTCCCAAGCCCTCCAGGATATTTTCTGTGCTAGACTCCTATCAGGCTCCCTCGTTCCTTCCTTCACTATGTCAACCCCTATTAGCAATCCTTTACCCCTAACATCTCCAATTATTGGATAAGTCTCTTGAAGTTCCCTAAGCCTCTTTAGCATGTATTCTCCAAGCTTCTCGGATCTTTCAACGAGCTTTTCTTCCTTTATAACGTTAATAGTTGCTATTGCGGCCGAGGCATTTACGGCATGCCCAATGTGAGTGAACACGAAGAAGGGTACTGGAACGCTATCCATTATCTCAGCTTTTCCAACTACTGCGGAAATTGGCATACCCCCTCCCAGGGCTTTAGCTGAAACTATAAGATCGGGAGTTACGCCAAAGTGCTCAATTCCCCACCACCTTCCAGTCCTCCCCATTCCCGTCTGAACTTCCTCATCTATGAAAACTATTCCGTACTCCTCAGTTAGCTTCTTAAGGTCTCTTACAAATTCTTCTGGCGGTATAACAACCCCAGCGTCTCCCTGAATTGGCTCGATTATTATCCCCGCAACGTCTTCGTTAAGCTCCTTAATTTTCCTTTCAATTTCATCTAAGGCTCTGTTGGCGAGCTCACTTGGATCCTCGTAGCCATCTATTCCCCAGCTGTTCCTATAAGGATCCGGAAATTCAACGTGGTGAAAGTTGCCCATCGGATGTAAAAGCTTCTTCAGCTTAGGATCAAGTATCCCCGTAGCTGAAAGAGCTCCATATGTCATTCCGTGATAAGAGTGCAGAAAACTTATTATGTTAACCCTCTTCGTGTATGCTCTAGCAGCTTTTATGGAGGAATCAACTGCATCTGATCCAGAGAACCCATAGGTAACTTTCTTCTCAAAATTACCAGGAGTTATCTCAACCAACAGTTCAGCCAGCCTTACGGGAGGCTCCACATACAAGTACCCCATCGTGTAATTGAAGAACTTCTTAATCTGCTCCTCCACGGCCTTCACGACCCCAGGGTGTGTATGTCCAACATTGAATACGGCCGCACTCGTTAGGAAGTCTATGTATTCATTTCCATCTTTATCCCATATCCTAGAACCGCTAGACCTTTCTATGACCATCGGGTAATACTTAAAGCCAGAAGCCCTTGGAATATATTTTTCATCCAGCTTAACTATCTCTAAATTTTTTTCAATTTTTTTCGACGTATACTTTCTAATTTCATCCCACTTGGTCATGGAAACCACCTCAATATATCATGCCCTTTCCCAGAACTCCTTCATCCAGTTCGGATTTAGGATCCTGGCAACGCCCACCGTTATAAGCGGGATGAAGAGGATAGCAAAGAACACCCATGCAAGAGTTCCATATCCCTTTGCAACCAGTGCTATTATCCCGAACTTGGCCATCGCTATTGCAAGGATTATTATGATTGTGGCAATTACAGCTTCCTGCCTCCTCGTGAAGGAGATCCCCTTAGCTTCCTCAAGCTGAACGTCTATCCTCCTAACTATCGAGTGTATCATGCCTGTTCCAGTCTCTATTAACGTCCAAAAGACAGCTATAACGTAGAAACCCCTCAACCAAGTTGCTCCCACTATTTTCATTATCTCGTACCACGGGACTGGAGCATTCACAACGTTCTCATTGGTATAGAAGCCAAGCAGACTGAGCCAGGTGAGGAAAAATGCAACTCCAACGAATAGGGCCGAGTTAAAGCCAGCAATTATTGAGTCCTTTCTACTTTCAAGCCTATCTAGGGTAAAGAGAACCGCAGGAACGACAACCATGTTGTAGGCGAAGTACTGGATTCCAGAAATTAAGGCCTTTCCAGGGCCCCCAACTCCAAGGTTCTTTGCGAATGCATCTCCTATGTTACCCCAAGCAGCCTTTAAGGTTACGACCCAGAGGATTATATACATTATGTACAAAATTATAGTTCCAAGGGTCTCAAAAGCTTCGATGGCTTTCCTACCATAGAAGTGAAGCAACCCAACCATCGAGATTATCACTACCGCCCCTATCATGTAGGGAAGGCCAAACATGTCTTCCAGAATGCTAGCCGCTGCTGAGCCTACAACAGCTATGACTATTATCGCAAGTATGATGTAAGCTATGTCAAAGAGAGGCCAGAACTTCCATATTATTTGCTTCACCCAGGTCCTATAGTCAAAGGCCTTGAAAACCCTTGCAACTTCATACGAGAGGGCCGCTGAGATGAAGAATAGTATAGTTGCTATAACCACTGAATATATACCATAGACTCCATATTTTCCAGCATACTCCATTACTTCCCTTCCAGTTGTGAAACCCCCTCCCATGAACACGGATTGAAATATTATTGCTGGTAGCAACCATCTATAGAATATCCCATATCTATGCCCATTACTCATCTTCCTACCTCCACAACATATATCAACTCATCAAATTAACCTGCAGATATATTAAATTTTTCTCAAAATTTTTGCCAATTTATCTTATTATTTTTAAATATCAAGGCTAATTATACATAAAATTCCCCCAATATAAAAGGAAAGCATTATATGCTTTTCTAACATTACTAAGCAAAGTGTTATAATGATTGAGCTGATTATTCTAAAAATAAAAGGCCGATATAGTGAATATGAAAGATAAGGGAGGAAAAAATGTAACGTTGGACGAGAGGAACTAAAGGATCTGATATATACGCTTAAGCAGAAGGGGAGTTACCAATGTTGTCAAAAAGACCATGGTCATTGCAACGGTTAAGACGTCGCTTCCGGCTATTCCACTAGCCATTGCAGTAGTTATCATCGCTAACTCAACACCCAGTCTTGGAATCATCCCTATCCCTATTTTTAACGAGCTCTTCCAATCGAAGTTCGCTAGATATGCTCCAAGGCCGCATCCTATGACTTTACTTAACATGGCAATTAGAGCATATAAAAGTGCAAACACCTTAGCCTGAAGCAGAAACCTTGGATCTATTCTCATCCCAACGTCGACAAAGAACAGGGGGATGAATATCGAGTACCCAAGGGTATTCATGTGATCCTCAATCCTCTTTTTATAGCTCGTCTGTCCTATTGAGAGTCCTATTAAATAAGCGCCAAGTATTGAGGCCAAATTTAAGTGTTCCGCAAGATAGGCAAAGAGAACCAAGAAAACTACCGCAAAAGTAGTAGTAGCCTCTGGTAAGTCGATTTTAGATAACCTCCTGAAGGCATCCTCCATGAAAACAGGACCTATGTATAGGAATACGGCCAGAAATCCTGCAACTTCCAGTAGGATCTTCAAAATAATATCATAGTGCACGCTACCCTCCCTTAGAGTCGAGATAACTATCGTTAGGACTAGAATACCAAGGACATCATCAATTACAGCTGCTGCCAATATTGTAGTTCCCTCCCTAGTTCTAAGTTTCCCCAACTCCATCAGAACTTTAACTGTTATGCTAACGCTTGTAGGGGTCATCACGGCCCCATACAGCATAGCAGTTCCAAAGTCAAAGAAGGGGTAAGCCACGATAAAGCCAAATATGAATGCAAATAGAACGCCAACCCCAGCGACCAGAATACCTGGCTTTCCCACTTTTTTGAACTCCTCAAGGTCACTTTCAATTCCAGCCAAGAATAGTAACATTAGAACTCCAAGGTTTGCAAATTCAATTATAATTTCATTTCTTTCAATGATTAAACCCATTAAAATGCCGGCAAGGATCTGTCCAAGAACTATGGGCTGATTAAACTTCTCAAATATCCATCCCGAAAATTTTGCGACTGCAAGCAGTATGGCTAGTAGTAGTAATGTTTCCATATATTTGAGAATTTGAAGAGGGTATTATTTATTTTTTACCCTCTTCCTAACCCTTACAGCGATACCTTTCTTGGCCCTAACCATCTCTTCTCCACTTAAAACGGCCCTCCCCACCGCAACAACCCTTCCATCCCTCACGATTCCTACAATATCATTCGGCCTTATCCCCTCATCGGCCCTCTCCACACCGGCCGCAAAGACATCTCCCCTTATGTCAAAATCAACCTCAACCCAGTAGGAATTCAGCTTATCATATATCCTCTGCATTCCAAAGGGGGTCACACTTATAACTCCCTCTTGAAAAGTTCCCGTTTGGGAGTTATTGACTATCAATCTTAGCATTTTAGAGCCAACTATCTGGGCATTTTCAGGAAGTACGGCCTCTCCAGCACCCAGCCCAAAGTAATAGTCAAATACTTTCCTAACATTTTCATAGAATCTGTACCTACGATAATCCTTTTCAGCATCCCTGAGATCGAATTCTTTCAGGGTTTTCTTCAGCTTATCCAAGGATTCTTTAGAGATCGTAGAGGAACCAACTGCCGTGAATATTACATCCCTGTTCACAAGCTCCATTGCGTACTTAACGGCCTCCCTATATCCACCTTCAACGTGAGCTACTATAGGAATGTCAGGGTACTTCTCAATAGTTTGAGCAAGCAATTCTCCTGCAAATCTAACTTCGCTCTCGCTCCAGTGACCAGTAACGACTATATCATATTTAGCCAGCCACTCCCACTCCCTGGGAACGACTCCATAGGGAGAAGTCACTACCAGTTCATGAACCCTGTGTACCTTCTCTCCAAGCGCTTCCTTCATAACCTTCCTGTACATCATGTGAGATCTCGATCTCGAGTAAGGCTTCTTAGCTGAACATGGGAAGATTAGTAACAGATCAATTCCTTTAGGAGGTTCAAATCTTTCTTCGATTCTCTTCCTCCATCTAAACACTTCGGGCCTACTAATTGAATGCTCGCTAATAAAGACAACGGTTTTATCGTGAACTGGAGTGTACTTCTCCAGGTAATCTCCATGCTCCTTATCGGCTATTCTAAGGATCCCAACGTTCATAACAGTTGGAAGGAAGTTTTCAACCAAATACCTAAGTTTACCCTCTTGTATAGCGATCTTGATAATCTTAATCATTTCACGAGCGAATTCTATAGGATCGTTTGGCCTATCCCAAATTACCGGAGAGAAGGGGGTAAACCCTAAACCTTCGTATGAATAGATCTTTAGGGATCTCACGTCGAAGGCATCCACCCCTAGATAAACGGCTAATGGGTAAAAGAACGGTTCAAGGTCAGTTATTAAAACAGCGTTTGGAAACTTTTCTCTTAAAATCCTCAAGGTTGCTACGAATCCTCTATAGTCTTTAATCATTACTTTGGAATTCCCTATGTAAATTGCATCGAAGTCATTCTCTTCTATGAGCTCGACAAATCTAGGGTAGTACTTATCCCGTTTTAAGGCTGGAAAATAGAATGTGTTAAATTTTGAATAATCCACAGTCTCAATTCTCTTAAGGGCTTTTTCAATGACTTCATCAGGAGTATAATAGCTTAGAGGAATTGAAGGGGCCAAGTTAAAATCATAATCGTGATATTCCTTTGGATTAAAGTACGAGTTGAATGGAGAAATCGTGAAATCAACTCCAGCTAAAGCGGGAGTTTGAACTGGAGGCTCTAACCTAATAACCCCTAACCTTCCTGGGCCATCGTGCTTGATTACCTCCATGCTAGCTCACTTCAGACGAGGTTGTACCTCTGGAGTAGTAATATTTCATCCCATGTGAGCTTTTCTCCACGCTTGAACTTCTCGAGGGCTTGAACGGCTTTTTCGAAGTTTGCATCTCTCTTAGCCTTCATCCTTGCTACGAGTTTATAAGCTATAAGCTCCTTGTGCTTCTGATCGTACTCTAGAATCTTCTTTTCAACTTCCCTAAGTTCCCTTCTAACTTCCCTAATCTTCTCCCTAAGCTCCAGGACCTTTTGGTGATACTCATCAGCTTCCTTCTTAACTTCATCAGCTCTCTGATATGTCTTTATCATTTGCTCATGGAATTGCTGACTCTGATTAGCCAATTGTTGTATTTCCATACTTATAGCCCTTCTAGCCTTTTTAAGCTGATCTATCTTCTTCCTAACCTCTTGAAGCTTGTTATTGTACCTCTCAATTTGCTGGATTATCTCTAACTCAGTTGCAAGAACCTGAATTTGATCGACTATTTGCTTCTCCCTCTCTGGGGAAATATTTGGAGTAGTCTGAAGCTCCCACTCAAGCTTTTCAATTCTCTCTTCAATCTTCTCCTTGGGCATTTTAAGCCTTCTTAGTTGCTTGAACTCATCCCTTTTTGTCCTGTACTCCAGGACTTCTTGATAAAGAAGATCAAGTTTTGCGTTTATTTCGTCCCTATTTTTCTTTAACTCCTTTATTCTCTGATTTATTTCATCCCTCTTGGCCTTGAATTCTCTAGCCTTTTCACGTAGCCTCTTCACTTCAAGATTCTTTTCATCCCTCTTTTGAATCCAAGTGTTTAGCTCCTTCTGGAGCTCTTCCAGTTTTATTTCAATTTTCCTCTTCTCCTCTTGAAGTTCTTCAAGCTCTCTCTTGATCCTCTTAATTTCCTCTGGGTCAACTTTCACTTGCATATTCCTTCCCCTTTCCCACTTTTAGAATAGTGAGTTATCATCGACTTAATCCCTCGCTAATTTGGGAACGACTTTTTCAAATTAAAAACTTTTCCCTCATCTCCAATTCTTGAGGATCAAAGTTTACACTTCAAAGTCAAACCAAGGTTTTTAATCTAAACTAGCGAAAAGTTCTCTGATGATAGAGTTTAGAGACGTCTGGTTTTGGTATCAAGAAGGTAAAACCGTGCTGAAGTCTATTAGTTTTTCATTTAGCGAGGGTACCCTTGCTATAGTAGGTCCAAATGGTAGCGGAAAAACGACGTTAGTTAAAATGCTGAACGGTTTGCTCAAGCCTAAGAAAGGGAACGTTTTAATTGATGGCATCAACACTAAGGAAGTGAGTGTAGCTGAGCTGAGTAGAATAGTAGGTTACGTATTCCAAAACCCTGATGCAATGTTCTTCGAGGAGAACGTTTTTAAAGAGGTGGCTTTTGGTCCAAAAAATTTAGGCCTCAATGAGGAGGAAGTTAAGAAGAGAGTTAGATGGGCCCTTGAAGCTGTTGGGCTAAGGGGATTTGAAAATAGAAATCCGTTTGAGCTAAGTGGTGGAGAGAAACAGAGGCTTGCAATAGCATGCATTTTAGCAATGAAGCCAAAGTACCTAGTCCTAGATGAGCCAAACACGGGACTCGATGAGAGGGGGCTCCAGGATCTAATTAATGTCATTAAGAACTTAAGAAGAGAAGGAAGTTCAATAATATTAGTAACCCATGACATAGAGCTCGTGCTTGAAGTTGCGGATAAAGTTTTGCTCTTAAAGGATGGAGAACTAAAATTCTTTGGATCCACAAAAGAATTCTTTGAGTTAGATCTAGAAGGATTTGGTCTAAAGGAGCCTGAACTGGTAAAAATTTCAAAAGACGTTGGAATAAACTTTGTCAGAAACGTTGAAGAGCTTCTAAAGGTGATAGGGCTATGATGTACTCCCTTTACGTAGAAAAAAGATCGCTACTCCATGCTCTTGATCCAAGGGTTAAGATAATTGGAACGCTAGTCTTTGGAACAATAGGATTGATGATAAAAGATCCAGTGATATCCCCCCTTATATTCTTCCTAACCCTCCTGGGATTTAAAATCCTTGGAAAAATTGATTTTAGAACCCAGTTTAAAGTTATGAAACCTCTAATTCCGATATTCATTCTAACGTTCATTAGCTGGCCAATAATAGTGAAGCCAGTTGAAAAAGGGGTGCTTATAGGGATCGCCTATACATTTAGGATAATGGGAATAACCCTAATAGCATTCGGCCTAATGATGACGACTAAGCAGAGGGAATTGATAAGAGGATTTACAAAGCTTGGCCTCCCCTATGAGATAGGGCTGACAGTTTTAATAGCGTTGAGGTACATTCCAACGCTTTATTCATTGGCAAAAAATATAATGGATGCCCAAAGAAGTAGAGGTCTAGAGCTAGAAAAGGGAAACTTCATAGAGAGGAGTAGAAAGATGGTGGCAATTGTAATACCACTACTCGTTATATCAATAAAGACTGCACACGAACTAGCAATAGCTATGGAAAGTAGGGCTTTCGGAGCGTCTAAAAAGAGAACCCACCTTGTAGATTTAAAAATGAGAAAAAGTGACTATATAGCATTAACGGTTATTGTGATTGTTGCCCTTCTCTATTTGGGAATAAAATTTTCTTTACTTCCTCATCTACTGTAAATTCATGGTCACCTAGGGAGGACAGTTTATCGGGATAAGCTCTCAGAACGGTTACGGTTAACTTATATTTACCCCTATAATAGGATATCCTACCAACCAAAATTTGCTCAAAGACCTCTGGAACTATCAGCAACCTTCTAATCTCTCCTGGGAGGTTAAGTTCATTAAGATTTTGCTCTTCAATTAATACCATCCCATATAGTGTTTTTTCGCTGATCTCACTTTTAAGAGCTAAAATATCCTCCTTTCTTGGATCTAAGGCATTTAAAGAGCCCACCACAAATAGGGAATTCTCGCTAACGTATTTTATAGAAGAAATTATATCCCCCATAGTGTAGACCCTACCAAAGAAAATCCTGCCAGGATCCCCACCCAGGGAAGATAGAACATCCATGGAAAGCCTTGACGAGAGGTCTAGATAATATGAAAAACCAGGAAAACTTGAGACGGCTAGGTGAAGAAAGTAAGCATGAGAAAGCTGATCGGTGACCACTATTCCTACAAGGTCACCCTCCCTTAACCCACCGATCTTTTTGGATAGATCTTTGAAGGGACTAAACTCCTTTGGAGATTCCAATTTTTCAAACATCATGAGTTATTATTGGAGGATATATTTAACCTTTTTCAGGCCTCAGCTAACCGAGTGCTCATCATACTTCGGCCAGTACCGGTCTCATCATCGGCATGGTATCTGTAGTACCATCTGGGCTGGATCCCTTATCCCTGGCCCGAGGCCTAGGATGTAGACAGCTAGATACCAATAATATCTCTCCTCTGGATCTAATACTAACTCTTTCAACACGTAATACACGATAATTAGGATGATCGTTATCCAGGGGTAATAAGCATAAGCCCCAAACATCCCTACGAGGTACTTTTCCACCCAGTGAACTTCCCTATAACCATAAAAGTGTATGGCCACAACGGTTGACGCTATGTCAAAGTAGTGGGCTAGCGTAGGGTAGAGATAAAGCTTTTCAAATGGCTTAAACTTATAGTAAGCCAATACTACAGCAAAGCTAACCAGGGCATGAAGCAACGTCAACTCATACGGCTTCCAGCACTTCACATTGATTATTAATAGATAGTTGGCATAAATTGCTAACAAGGAACCCCAAGCTATCGTTAGCTTTGGATAAAGCTTCAGCTTAACGTCGGCAAACAAAACTGGGAGGATCAAGAAGAAGGCCGTGAAGAATATTCCAGGGGTTAAGATCCAGGGGTTTGGAGCCAAAACCCCACCATCAACTAAGGCCCTAATCGTTGAACCAAAGATAACCATAGGAGTAACGGCCAGGAAGAGCCTTTCATCAACCTTAATTTTCAAAGGTTTTATTATATACTTATACGTGTAAATCACTGCAAAGCCAAAAATTAGAGCATAGACAACTGTATTTATCGGATTATATCCCTCCCTCGTGTACATTGGTCTTATAAAGTACTCCCAAAAGAACTGATGTAAGTTCACCTTTATCCCCATCTTTCATAGGGAGATTCATTTTTAACTGTTGTCGATTATTCTTGGTAGATGAAGAAGGTAATAACAAGGGAAAATCCAACCGTTGAGGAAGTGAAAGAACTACTTGATATTGCCGAAAAGCATGGGGGAGTTGTTACTATCTTCGCAAGATGTAGAGTATATTATGAAGGAAGGGCGAAGAGTGAGCTTGGGGAAGGGGATAGAATAGTCATTATTAAACCAGATGGAAGCTTCTTGATTCACCAAAATAAAAAGAGAGAACCCGTCAATTGGCAACCTCCTGGGAGCAAGGTTAGCATGAGGGAAAACTCTATCATAAGTATTAGGAGAAAGCCCCACGAAAGGCTCGAGGTTGAGCTAATGGAAGTCTACGCTGTAACCGTGTTCCTTGCGGAGGATTATGAGGAATTAGCACTAACGGGGAGCGAAGCTGAAATGGCCAAGCTAATATTCGAAAATCCAAACGTTATAGAAGAAGGATTTAAGCCCATGTTCAGGGAGAAGCAGATAAAACATGGGATAGTAGATATAATGGGGCTCGACAAGGATGGTAACATAGTAGTCCTAGAATTGAAGAGGAGAAAGGCCGATTTACACGCCGTTAGTCAGTTAAAGAGGTACGTCGATTCTCTAAAGGAAGAGTATGGGGAGAAGGTAAGGGGAATTCTTGTGGCCCCCTCATTAACTGAGGGGGCTAAAAAGCTACTAGAAAAAGAAGGATTAGAGTTTAGAAAGCTTGAGCCTCCAAAGAATAATGACAATAAGAGGGAAGTAAAGCAGAAAACCTTGGACTTCTTTACCCCATGCTGATCTCATGATGCGTCATTTCCCTAACTTTAACCATTGTAACTCCTTCCCTTTCGTGAATCTCTATTATTCTACCGAGACCAACGAGTCTTAGTTGAACCCTACATATGCTCATCTCCCTTTCATCGCTCTCCTCCCAGGGAATCCTCTGGTGAGTCCTCTCAATTCTAACAACTTTAGCTATGATCCCCTCGGTTCCCTTGGTCACATCCTCAAGAGATTCATAAGTTAAAAATATCAAATCTCCCTCGTGAACTCTCTCTAGAACTAGATAATTTCTAGCACTCCTTATTTCTATAGTTCTATAAGGGTTCCTCAATATAGAATCAAGGGTTCTCCTAGTAATACCGGAGAGAAGGGGAAGCTCCATAATCTCACCTCACAGATACATAGTTTCATACTGCTTTTCAACGCTTCTTCTAGCTTTCTCCATCTGCTCATGCATTTTCCTTAACTGTTCCTCTATCATCTCGGCCTCTTTCAATAGAGGTTCCACGGAGACATTTAAAGTGAGCATTCTATCTAGAACTTCAACGACGTTAGCTGCGGCCCTAGGATCTGGCCTATCCCCAAACGTTTCGCCAAGTATTACATAGCTTTTTAAGCCTCTCCTAGATGCTTCCCAAAGAAGTTTGCCACTCATTCCACTGATTGATCCATACTCTAGTATCTTAACACCGAGGTCTTGAAGCTCTTTGTTTTCCTCTTCAGTCCCTCCAACTCCCCATACTTCAAATTTATCCTTGAAAATTCCTATACCCATTCCTCCAAGGGATATTACTTTTTCAGCTTTGTTCTGCTCTAAATAATTTGCAATTTCTTTTGCAATTTCGTTTATCAGCGTTGGTGGGAGGTATATATCGGCAACTGCTATGATGATATTATCCTTTCCATAGAACCTAAGGGGAGGATTCGGCTTACCTTCAAGTATAAGGCTCATTGGAGGAATAAAAGAACTCTCCACGTATCCTATAACCTCCATCTTGAGCTCTTTTGCGAGAAAGTTCGCAGCTATATGGCCCACGAGCCCAATTCCTGGGTAACCCTCTATAAGAATTGGATTTTCGATCTTTGGAAGAACTATGTTAACGGGCCTATTCTCCATGTTTATCCCCGAGAGTTATATTGCATGTAAAGCTAATTAATATTTCCTCTAAAGGTCAAATTTAATAACAAGGAGGAGAGATAATAGTAAGGTGATGCAAATGCCAAAGATAGGAATAATCGGCGGATCCGGAGTTTATGGTGTTTTTGAACCGAAAGAAGTTGTGAAGGTTCACACACCATATGGAAGGCCCTCGGCTCCAATAGAGATAGGGGAAATTGAAGGGGTTGAGGTTGCATTTATTCCGAGACATGGAAAGTACCATGAGTTTCCACCGCACCAAGTTCCCTATAGGGCTAACATATGGGCCCTTCATGAGCTTGGAGTTGAGAGGGTGATAGCGATAAACGCCGTCGGTTCACTAAAGGAAGAGTACAAGCCTGGAGATATAGTTATAATTGACCAATTTATAGACTTCACAAAGAAAAGAGAGTACACGTTTTACAATGGGCCAAAAGTTGCCCACGTTTCGATGGCGGACCCCTTCTGCCCCGAACTTAGGAAAATATTCATTGAGACAGCTAAAGAGTTAAATCTACCCGTACACGAGAGAGGGACTTATGTATGTATAGAGGGACCAAGATTTTCAACAAGAGCTGAATCAAGGATGTTTAGACAGTTTGCAGACGTTATAGGAATGACACTTGTTCCAGAAGTTAACCTAGCTAGAGAACTTGGTATGTGCTATGTAAATATTTCCACGGTCACGGATTACGATGTATGGGCGGAAAAGCCAGTCGATGCCCAGGAAGTTCTTAGGGTTATGAAGGAAAATGAAGAAAAAGTACAGAAACTCCTAAAGAGAGCAATTCCAAAGATTCCAGAAGAGAGAAAGTGTGGGTGTGCCGACGTTTTAAAGACAATGTTTGTGTAATTTTATTATTTTTTAACCGTTTCGATAATTATTTTAAAACCCCCAGGGTTTCATTTCCACTGGAGAATACTGGGAGGACAATACCCCAGCAAAAATTAGTCTCTTTTATGTTAGTAAATATTTAACTCCGATTTCTTTACTTTTGTAAATATACAACTGTTCATTAAATGTACATATTTGTTCACTCTAAATGAACATTTTTCTAATAAAATAATCTTTACTTTTATATTATGTTCATAGAAAAATATTTAAATAGGAGAACCAACTAGTATGGGAGAGTGTCTTGTCAGAAATAAAAATTAATATTCTCTCGGTGTCTCCCCCGAGTTCCAGTGGAAATGAAACCCTGGGGGACTTCACTTCTGTTTAAATTTCTGATTTTAGTAAACAAATTAAGTTAACTTAATACTCATTTATATGCCTTAACGTCCATGTCTGAATGAACATTTATGTGCATTTAACTTCCAAAGGAAATCGGATCGAAGATACTACAATGTAAACATGAAATGCACAGCATTGATCATTGCATCCCCTGCTTCTCCTGGAAAATTATGTAGCTTCTATTGGAAGATTATATGAGATATTTTTCATTTTTTGGACATGCATTTGTCAAATAAAGGATAAAAACTGTTGAGGTGAGAATTAGGTTGCTTTCCAATGGTTCCAATGTTTCCTATGGAAAATTTGACAATAACGTTCCAATTTCAAAAGCTGTTCATGTCTTAATGTGCTATTAAAAGAAAATTAAATAGCGATTAGTGTTATATTTCCAGTGGAAACTCGAGACGTGTACTTTAAAAGTATAGTTTCCAGTGGAGGGACATCAATGAACGAAGGTGAGCAACTTCACCTAGATCAGCTGTTTGAGAAATTACTCAAAGCTAGGAAGATATTTAAAAATAAGGAAGTGCTTAGGCACAGTTATACACCTAAAGATTTACCCCACAGGCACGAGCAGATAGAAACCCTAGCCCAGATTTTGGTTCCGGTCTTAAAAGGTGAAACCCCCTCAAATATTTTCGTCTATGGAAAAACAGGGACTGGAAAAACGGTAACTGTAAAGTTCGTAACTGAGGAGCTTAAGAAAGTTTCTCACAAGTATAATATTCCAGTCGATGTAATTTATATTAACTGTGAGATAGTTGACACTCATTATCGTGTTTTAGCTAACATAGTTAACCACTTCAAGCATGAGACTGGAATTGAAGTTCCACTAGTTGGCTGGCCCACGGATGAGGTTTACGCGAAGCTTAAACAGGTAATAGACATGAGGGAGAGGTTCGTTATAATAGTCCTTGATGAGATAGATAAGCTCGTTAAGAAGAGTGGGGATGAAGTTTTATATTCTCTAACCAGGATAAACACGGAACTCAAAAGGGCTAAGGTTAGCGTTATTGGAATATCGAACGATCTAAAGTTTAAGGAGTACCTAGATCCAAGGGTTCTTTCAAGCTTAAGTGAGGAAGAGGTAGTCTTTCCACCTTATGATGCTAATCAGCTTAGGGATATTCTAATGCAGAGGGCCGAGGAAGCCTTTTATCCTGGGGTTCTTGACGATGGTGTTATACCCCTCTGTGCTGCACTTGCGGCTAGGGAGCATGGTGACGCTAGAAAAGCTTTAGATTTACTTAGGGTTGCTGGTGAAATAGCTGAAAGGGAAGGGGCCAGTAAGGTGACTGAAAAGCATGTATGGAAGGCCCAGGAAAAAATAGAGCAGGATATGATGGAGGAAGTAATTAAGACACTTCCACTTCAGTCAAAGGTTTTACTGTATGCGATCGTTCTATTGGATGAAAATGGGGAGTTGCCAGCCAATACAGGGGAGGTTTACTCTGTCTATCGGGACCTCTGTGAATATCTTGACTTAGAGCCATTGACTCAGAGAAGGATAAGTGATCTAATTAACGAGCTTGACATGCTGGGGATAATAAATGCTAAAGTTGTTAGCAAGGGACGCTACGGTAGAACGAAGGAAATAAGGCTGAATGTAACTCCATATAAAATTAGGAACGTGTTTAGGTATGATTATACTATCCAACCCTTACTTGCGATAAGCCTTAAGGATAGTCAGAGGAGGTTAGTTTAATGGATGAATTCGTAAAGGGATTAATGAAAAACGGGTACCTTATAACTCCTTCTGCCTATTACCTCTTAGTTGGCCATTTCAATGAGGGAAAGTTCTCGCTCATAGAATTGATAAAATTTGCAAAATCCAGGGAAACGTTCATCATAGATGATGAGATTGCTAATGAATTCCTTAAGTCCATCGGGGCTGAAGTTGAACTTCCACAGGAAATAAAGGAGGGTTACATTTCCACTGGAGAAGGTTCACAGAAGGTTCCAGATCATGAAGAACTGGAAAAAATAACGAATGAATCTAGTGTAGAGAGTTCTATTTCCACTGGAGAAACTCCAAAAACTGAGGAACTACAGCCTACTTTAGATATATTAGAGGAAGAAATAGGGGACATTGAAGGTGGAGAGAGTTCTATTTCCACTGGAGATGAAGTCCCCGAAGTGGAAAATAATAATGGAGGTACGGTGGTAGTTTTCGATAAATACGGCTATCCCTTCACGTATGTTCCAGAGGAAATTGAGGAAGAACTAGAAGAGTATCCTAAGTATGAAGATGTAACAATTGAGATCAATCCTAACCTCGAAGTCGTTCCGATAGAAAAAGACTATGAGATAAAATTTGACGTTAGACGAGTAAAACTTAAGCCTCCAAAGGTTAAGAGCGGTTCGGGAAAAGAGGGAGAGATAATAGTTGAGGCTTATGCCTCTCTTTTCAGGAGTAGGTTAAGGAAGCTTAGAAGGATCTTAAGGGAAAATCCTGAAGTGAGCAATGTTATTGATATAAAGAAGCTGAAATACGTCAAGGGTGATGAGGAGGTTACTATAATAGGGCTCGTCAATAGTAAGAAGGAGACCTCTAAGGGGCTGATATTTGAGGTCGAGGATCAAACGGATAGAGTTAAGGTGTTTCTTCCGAAAGACTCTGAAGATTACAGGGAAGCCTTGAAAGTTCTTCCCGATGCTGTAGTTGCTTTCAAGGGAGTTTATTCGAAAAGGGGAATATTCTTTGCAAATAGATTTTATTTACCTGATGTTCCGCTATATAGAAAGCAGAAGCCCCCATTGGAAGAGAAGGTTTACGCCGTTTTGACGAGTGATATCCACGTTGGAAGCAAGGAATTTTGTGAAAAGGCATTTATTAAGTTCCTGGAGTGGCTTAATGGTTACGTTGAGAGCAAGGAGGAAGAAGAGATTGTAAGTAGAATAAGGTATTTAATTATAGCAGGGGATGTTGTCGATGGCATCGGAATTTATCCTGGCCAGTATTCTGACCTAATAATTCCCGATATCTTTGATCAGTATGAGGCCCTTGCGAACCTCCTCTCGAACGTTCCCAAGCATATAACGATCTTCATAGGCCCCGGTAATCATGATGCTGCAAGGCCCGCAATACCGCAACCTGAGTTTTACGAGGAGTACGCGAAGCCCCTGTATAAGTTGAAGAATACTGTGATAATCAGCAACCCAGCGGTCATAAGGCTTCATGGTAGGGATTTTTTGATAGCCCATGGAAGGGGAATAGAGGATGTTGTTTCATTCGTTCCTGGATTGACGCATCATAAACCTGGCTTACCCATGGTTGAGTTGCTTAAAATGAGACATTTAGCTCCAACCTTTGGAGGGAAGGTTCCGATCGCTCCAGATCCTGAGGATCTATTGGTAATAGAGGAAGTTCCGGATCTAGTTCAGATGGGACATGTGCATGTTTACGATACTGCGGTTTATAGGGGTGTGCAACTCGTGAACTCGGCAACTTGGCAAGCACAGACTGAATTCCAGAAGATGGTTAACATAGTCCCAACCCCCGGGTTGGTACCAATAGTTGATGTCGAAAGCGCGAGGGTTATTAAAGTTCTCGACTTTAGTAGGTGGTGCTGATGGAGCTTCCAAAGGAAATGGAAGAGTACTTTTCCATGTTACAGAGGGAGATAGATAAAGCTTATGAGATAGCCAAGAAGGCTAGAGCTCAGGGTAAGGATCCTAGCTTGGATGTTGAGATCCCTCAAGCTTCTGACATGGCCGGAAGAGTTGAAAGCTTAGTCGGCCCCCCAGGAGTTGCCGAAAGAATTAGGGAGCTAGTTAAGGAATATGGTAAGGAGATAGCTGCTCTCAAAATAGTTGATGAGATAATAGATGGAAAATTCGGTGATCTGGGAAGTAAGGAAAAGTATGCTGAACAGGCCGTAAGGACGGCCCTTGCCATACTAACTGAAGGTGTAGTTTCCGCTCCAATTGAGGGAATAGCTAGTGTTAAGATAAAGAGGAACACATGGTCCGATAATTCTGAGTATTTAGCTCTCTACTATGCTGGGCCAATCAGAAGCTCTGGAGGAACGGCCCAAGCGCTAAGTGTTCTCGTTGGCGACTACGTGAGGAGAAAGCTAGGCCTTGATAGATTTAAGCCAAGTGAAAAGCACATAGAAAGAATGGTTGAGGAAGTTGATCTCTATCATAGGACTGTTTCTAGACTACAGTATCATCCTTCCCCAGAGGAAGTAAGGTTAGCTATGAGGAATATTCCAATTGAAATTACTGGAGAAGCTACGGATGAAGTTGAAGTTTCTCACAGAGATATCCCTGGAGTGGAAACCAACCAACTTAGGGGTGGTGCTATTCTAGTCCTAGCGGAGGGAGTTCTTCAGAAGGCCAAGAAGTTAGTTAAATATATAGATAAGATGGGAATTGAAGGTTGGGAGTGGCTTAAAGAATTCGTCGAAGCTAAGGAAAAGGGAGAAGAAATTGAAGAGGAAGGATCTGCTGAATCAACAGTTGAAGAGACAAAGGTAGAAGTTGACATGGGCTTTTACTACTCTCTCTATCAGAAGTTCAAATCTGAGATTGCTCCAAATGATAAGTATGCTAAGGAAATAATAGGTGGGAGACCTCTCTTCTCAGATCCCTCCAGGAATGGAGGATTTAGGCTACGCTATGGAAGGAGCAGGGTGAGTGGATTTGCAACTTGGGGAATAAATCCAGCGACAATGATTTTAGTTGATGAGTTCTTAGCCATTGGGACTCAATTAAAGACTGAGAGACCAGGAAAGGGCGCTGTGGTAACTCCTGTAACTACTATAGAGGGCCCAATAGTCAAGCTCAAGGATGGTAGCGTAGTGAAGGTTGACGATTACAAGCTAGCCCTCAAGATCAGGGATGAAGTTGAGGAGATCTTATACTTAGGGGATGCTGTCATTGCTTTTGGTGACTTCGTTGAGAATAATCAGACCCTCCTTCCGGCCAATTATTGCGAAGAGTGGTGGATACTGGAATTTACGAAGGCTCTCAATGAAATTTATGAAGTGGAGCTTAAACCATTTGAAGTTAATTCGAGTGAAGATCTTGAGGAAGCGGCAGATTATCTCGAGGTTGACATTGAATTTTTGAAAGAGCTACTTAAGGATCCCTTAAGGACTAAGCCTCCAGTTGAGCTTGCTATTCATTTCTCCGAAATACTTGGGATACCCCTTCATCCGTATTATACCCTCTATTGGAATTCCGTGAAGCCCGAGCAAGTGGAGAAGCTTTGGAGGGTGCTCAAGGAACACGCTCATATCGACTGGGATAACTTCAGGGGAATTAAGTTTGCCAGGAGGATAGTTATACCCCTAGAAAAACTTAGAGATTCTAAGAGAGCCCTTGAGCTCCTGGGACTTCCACATAAGGTGGAGGGTAAAAACGTTATCGTTGATTATCCCTGGGCTGCAGCTCTATTAACTCCCCTTGGCAATCTTGAGTGGGAGTTCAGAGCTAAACCTTTACACACGACCATAGATATCATAAACGAAAACAATGAGATTAAGCTTAGGGATAGGGGAATAAGCTGGATAGGGGCCAGGATGGGGAGGCCCGAGAAAGCTAAGGAGAGAAAGATGAAGCCTCCTGTTCAAGTTCTCTTCCCAATAGGACTTGCTGGTGGAAGTAGTAGAGATATAAAGAAGGCCGCTGAGGAGGGTAAGGTTGCCGAGGTTGAAATAGCCCTCTTCAAGTGCCCCAAATGTGGTCACGTTGGCCCTGAGCATATCTGTCCCAACTGTGGAACCAGGAAGGAATTGATCTGGGTATGCCCTAGGTGTAACGCGGAGTACCCCGAGAGCCAGGCAAGTGGCTATAACTACACCTGTCCAAAGTGCAACGTTAAGCTAAAGCCTTATGCTAAGAGAAAGATAAAGCCATCAGAGTTGCTTAAGAGGGCCATGGATAATGTCAAAGTTTATGGCATTGACAAGCTGAAGGGAGTTATGGGAATGACATCCGGCTGGAAAATGCCGGAACCTCTGGAGAAAGGACTTCTTAGGGCTAAAAATGATGTATATGTGTTTAAAGATGGGACAATTAGGTTTGACGCCACTGATGCTCCAATAACCCATTTTAGACCCAGAGAAATTGGAGTTTCAGTTGAGAAACTTAGAGAGCTGGGGTATACCCACGACTTCGAGGGTAATCCCTTGGTTAGCGAAGATCAGATAGTTGAGCTTAAGCCTCAGGATATTATACTCTCCAAAGAAGCAGGTAAATACCTTTTGAAAGTTGCAAAGTTCGTTGATGACCTCCTTGAGAAGTTTTATGGTCTTCCAAGGTTCTACAATGCTGAGAAGATGGAAGATCTAATTGGACATTTGGTGATAGGGCTTGCTCCTCACACTTCCGCTGGAATCGTCGGAAGGATCATAGGGTTCGTTGATGCCTTGGTTGGTTATGCTCATCCCTACTTCCACGCTGCAAAGAGGAGAAATTGCTTCCCGGGAGATACAAGAATATTAGTTCAAATTAATGGAACTCCGCAGAGAGTTACACTTAAGGAATTATATGAGCTCTTTGACGAGGAACATTATGAAAGCATGGTGTACGTAAGGAAAAAGCCAAAGGTAGACATTAAGGTATACTCCTTCAACCCTGAGGAAGGTAAGGTAGTTCTGACCGATATTGAGGAGGTAATAAAAGCCCCTGCTACTGATCATTTAATTCGCTTTGAACTTGAGCTCGGAAGTAGCTTTGAGACAACCGTGGATCACCCAGTCCTCGTATATGAAAATGGAAAGTTCGTGGAGAAAAGGGCATTTGAGGTTAGGGAGGGGAATATAATAATTATAATCGATGAATCAACTTTGGAACCCCTTAAGGTTGCTGTTAAAAAAATAGAGTTCATAGAACCGCCTGAGGACTTTGTGTTCTCTCTTAATGCTAAAAAATATCATACTGTAATAATTAATGAAAATATTGTGACGCATCAGTGCGATGGTGATGAAGATGCTGTCATGTTGCTCCTGGATGCTTTACTAAACTTTTCCCGCTATTATCTTCCAGAGAAGCGTGGTGGAAAGATGGATGCCCCATTGGTCATCACAACGCGCTTAGATCCGAGGGAAGTTGATAGCGAGGTTCATAACATGGATATAGTCAGGTACTATCCTCTCGAGTTTTATGAGGCTACCTACGAACTTAAGTCTCCAAAGGAGTTGGTAGGAGTTATTGAGAGAGTCGAGGATAGATTGGGAAAACCTGAAATGTATTATGGGCTGAAGTTCACCCACGACACGGATGATATAGCCCTCGGCCCTAAGATGAGCCTTTACAAGCAATTGGGAGATATGGAAGAAAAAGTGAAGAGGCAACTTGACGTCGCCAGGAGGATCAGGGCCGTTGATGAGCATAAAGTTGCTGAGACGATACTCAATTCTCATTTGATCCCTGATCTTAGGGGTAATTTGAGAAGCTTTACTAGGCAGGAGTTCCGTTGTGTGAAGTGCAACACAAAGTTTAGGAGACCTCCCCTCGATGGTAAATGTCCAATTTGCGGAGGAAAAATAGTGCTCACCGTTAGTAAAGGGGCCATAGAGAAGTATCTTGGGACGGCTAAGATGCTGGTGACGGAGTACAAAGTTAAAAACTATACGAGGCAGAGGATATGCTTAACCGAGAGGGATATAGATTCCCTGTTTGAAACTGTATTTCCGGAGACTCAGTTAACGCTTCTCGTTAATCCCAATGACATATGTCAGAGAATTATCATGGAAAGGACTGGAGGGAGCAAAAAATCGGGCCTCCTAGAAAACTTTGCTAACGGTTATAATAAGGGGAAGAAAGAAGAAATGCCTAAAAAGCAAAGAAAGAAGGAGCAGGAAAAGTCAAAGAAAAGAAAAGTAATTAGCCTAGATGATTTCTTCTCAAGGAAATAACCACAACTTTTAAGTTATATCTCGAGAAAAATGTCTTGGAGGCTTAACCGATGAAGATAGTTTGGTATGGACATGCATGTTTCTTAGTAAAAACGAAAGGGGTGAGCATCCTAATTGACCCCTATCCTGATGTTGATGAGGATAGGATGGAGAAAGTTGATTACATTTTAATTACCCATGAACATATGGATCATTATGGTAAGACACCACTAATAGCAAAGCTGAACGATGCCGAGGTAATAGGACCTAAGACGGTTTATTTAATGGCCATAAGCGATGGATTGACAAAAGTTAGAGAAGTGGAAGCCGATCAAGAATTTCAGCTGGGAGACGTGACGGTTAAGACTTTTTACACTGAGCATCCAACTAGTCAGTATCCCCTTGGATATTTAATTCTGGGGGAGAAGAGGGTTGCTCACCTTGGGGACACATACTACAGCCCAGGCTTCAGGGAGCTCAGGGGACAGGTAGACATACTCCTTGTCCCTATAGGGGGAAGGTCAACAGCTAGTGAGAGGGAGGCCGTTGATATAATAGATATCATAAGACCAAGAATCGTAGTACCAATGCATTATGGAACTTACGGTAGTACCGGCAATGTAGAGAGCTTCAAGAGGGAACTGCAGAGGAGAAGGGTATGGGTTCTAGTAAAGGATCTAAAGCCCTATGAAGGGTTCGAAGTCTGAGGTTCAGGGTATGGTGCTTACCACTGGAGTTAAGGGATTAGATGAATTATTGGGTGGAGGAGTTGCTAGGAGGGTAATACTACAGGTTTATGGGCCCTTCGCTACTGGTAAAACAACCTTTGCAATGCAGGTAGGCCTTTTAAATGAGGGTAAGGTTGCCTATGTGGATACTGAGGGTGGATTCTCCCCTGAAAGGCTAGCCCAAATGGCTAGATCTAGGGGTTTAGATCCAGAGAAGGCTCTATCAAAGTTCATAATCTTTGAGCCTATGGATCTGAATGAGCAGAGGAGGGTAATCTCCAAATTGAAAACAATAGTTGATGAAAAATTCTCCCTAGTCGTCGTTGATTCGTTGACGGCCCACTATCGAGCGGAAGGAAGTAAAAATTATGGTGAACTAGCAAAACAGCTTCAAGTTCTCCAATGGCTGGCTAGAAGGAAAAACGTTGCTGTAATAGTTATTAATCAAGTTTATCACGACTCTAATTCAAACTCTCTAAGGCCTATAGCTGAACATACCCTGGGTTATAGGACAAAGGATATATTAAGATTCGAGAAGCTTAGGGTTGGAGTTAGGCTGGCGGTTCTAGAAAGGCATAGGTTTAGACCTGAAGGTGGAATAGTTTACTTTAAAATTACGGATAAGGGATTAGAAGATAGTAAATAAAAAATGGGGTTCATACCTTCTCATAAATTTCCTGGACTATTCTTAAGACGGATTTGTAGAGCTTTTCGCTTATTATTCCATCTTCATAGTGCTCCTTTAACTTTTCTTTGTCTATTATTTCTTTCTTTCCATCTGGCCATTTCACTATGTCAACTTCTAGGTCTATGTACCTTGCCTTATCTGGATATATCTCAACGGGGGTATTTATGTTGTAGAACTCTCCCTTTAGATTACCATTTCTATCATAGTAGCGGTGGACAAACCACCATTTTCCAGCTTCTATCTCGGTTATTGCGTAATCCCCTGGCTCTATGGGAACCTCTAATCCATCATAGACTCTACCGGGTTTAAGGTTCCTTCTTATCTTGACCTTTAGGGGCTTAACCGATACCTCTATTACCTCTCCGGGCCCTATTTTTATAACCTGCCCGTCTGGTTTAACGTGATTTAAAGTAAACATCCATCCGAGCTTTGGTCCTTTTGAATTGACTATGGCCTCTATGAAGCCTTCACTTATCTTCTGTCTTTGAGAGGGCATCTTAGCTAAAATACCCTCAGCAACCTCGACTGCTAATGTAAATTCGGGATCGTACGATTTGTACTGGTGATGCCCCTCTATGGTGGGAACTACCTTATTTCTTATTTCGTCCAACTTCTTCTTCGCCCCTCCTCCAAATTCTATCTCATAGATGTTCCTCCCTTCAATTATCTCAGCGGGCGCAGAGTATTTTTCAGCTTCCTTAAGCTTATCGGCCACCTTAGATAGTCTCACAATTTCATCCCTTAGAACGCTCCATTCCTTATAGGCGGCTGCAGTCCTCCAAAGAATTCCCCACTCCCCGAGGTTCACGCTTAGGCCAAGTATTCTTAGTCTTTCCCTTTCTTCTGGATCCCTTATCTTCCTTGAAATTTTCACATGTCTCTGAACTCCTATTGGTTTCGGTATTAATACCGCATAGTCTCCGGGTATGGTTATCAAAACACTCAAATGAGGTAAAACATTGTGCTTCTTTACCTGGACTATTACCTCATCCCCTTCCGTAGCATCTGGCAACTCCTCTATGAGTACAGTTCCTATGGCGTTTCCAATGTCAACGTACACGTACCTATCGTCTCTTTTCACGACTATTCCCTTGTAAACACCATACAACTTATATGGGAGCTTCCTAAAGAAGACATCAATGAGTTCCTCTTCGAGAACCTTTCTAATTTCTTCAACTTTTGTTCCAACAACCGTAATTCCATGGTTCCTGTCGTATATATCAATATCGAAGTCTTCGTAGGACTTCTCTAACCCAAGTCTCTCTGCAATAATATCGCTGGGTTGAACTATTTTGAACCCCTTGTCTAAGAGAAGCTTAGTTAATGCGGTACTATAAATTCCCCTAATCCTCACCGAGATCTCTGATTCTGTAGACACTTTCACCACCTCTTTCTGCCCTTTCAGTAACTCCAATGAGCGTTAAGGCTTCCAGTATCTCCCTTATTTCATCCCCATTAAGTCCCGTTTCTCTCTCAAGATACCATATATTGACCCATTTCATACCCATCTGATTGGCCTTTCTAATCGAGAACTCGACTTTGAAAATGTCTGATGGTTTATCATAGAGCATCTTTAAGAATTTTATTAATGTGTTAACTTGCTTAGTAAATTCTTCAATCTTGTTTATCTTATCCAATATTGAAGATGGAACAGCTCCTTTCTCGATAATTTCCGCAAATTCTGCATAGGTTATTAGCGTGCTTAAATTTTCCGTGATTATGTAGTCAAAGCTTCTGTTAAAGTTCAGGAGTTTTCTAAGTGAAAATCTTAACTTATCCACATCGTTAAAATTTATTAGAACCTCGTCAAGAATTCCTTTCATTTGGATTATAAGTTTCATAGTTTCTTCAGTAGTCTCTTTGAACTCTCTGCCAATCTTGAAGGCCTCATCTAAAATCTCGGAGATGTCTCTTATCTCGTTATTTATGAGCACGTAAGCCTTTGAAATAGCATCCCTTGACCCCTTTGCAATTTCTGGAATCAAATTTTCAAAGTCTCGGTGGGAATCTCTGATCCTTCTCAACTTCTCCTTCAACTCTGCAACCCCAAAATGTTATTTAAGCAAAAGAAGTTAAATTAATATTGCCCTTTTGAAGAGGCGATATGGGGAGGCCTCGGGGTTGGTTGGGGTAAAAGCCAAGAAAAGTGAAGCGGAGAAAATCCTTCAACTTTTAAAATCTCAAAACCTGTTAGATGGAAAGAGAAGGCCTATAAGAGATGGGGATTACGTTGTGTTTCCTGTTGTTGATGATGTTAAGGCCAAGGAGCTTGGACTGGAAGTCGTTTATAATTTGGAGTTACCGTTGAGGCCTGAAAGGCAGATATACAGGAACTTGGAGGACTTGTTACCCAAGGATGTTGTAGAAAAGGTTGGAAGGCTTGACATAGTTGGAGATATAGCTATAATATCAATTCCCGACGAACTTATGCCAAGGAAGGGTGTTATAGTTGAAGCCATAAGGAAGCTTTATCCAAAGATTAAGGTGATAGCTAGGAGGGGGTTTCATACTGGAGTCTATAGGGTTAGAAGGCTTGAGGTAATCTGGGGCGAAAATAGGTTGCAAACTATTCACAAAGAGAATGGCGTTCTACTGAAGATCGACCTTTCTAAGGTGTTCTTTAATCCCAGGATGAAGGGGGAAAGATACAGGCTTGCCCAGTTAATTAAGGATGGAGAGAGGATCCTAATACCCTTTGCAGGTGTCCTTCCCTATGCTCTAGTAATAGCTAGGTTTAGAAAAGTTGACATAGTTGCCGTCGAATTGAACGATGAGGCCGTAAAACTAGCCCAGGAAAACGTGCTTTTAAATAAGGATAAGTTGAAAGGAAAGATAAGCATTATTCATGGCGATGTTTTTGATGTACTTCCCAAGCTTCCAAGCTTCGATAGGGTGATAAGCCCAACCCCAAAGGGAGTTGACGCTTTAGCTTTAACCCTTTCCAAGGCTAAAAGATTCTTGCATTACTATGATTTTATCCATGAGGATAAACTAGGGGAGTTCAAAGAAAAGATAATAAAAGAATGCCAAAAGCAGGGAAAGGAGTGTAAAGTTAAAGTGAGAAAGGTGGCCGATTATAAGCCCCATGTTTATAAGGTCTGTGCAGATATTGAGATTAAATAATTTTGTTAGCGCATGACTTATATTTTTAACAATATCTTCGATGATATGGAGGTTGATCATGTTAATAGATCGCTTTGGAAGGCCCGTTACTAACCTTAGGATATCCCTCACTAAGGAGTGCAATCTTAGCTGCTTCTACTGTCATAGGGAAGGTCAGCTAGATGGAGAAAGGTTCATGACCCCTGAAGAAATTGAAAGGATCGTAAGGGTGGCATCCAGGCTTGGAATCAAAAAAGTTAAACTCACTGGAGGAGAACCAACAATAAGGAAGGATATACTAGAGATTATCAGAAGGTTAAAGCCTTACGTTGTAGATTTATCCTTAACCACAAACGGAACTACGATGTACGTATTGGCCGAGAAGCTGAAGGAAGCGGGCCTTGATCGAGTTAATATAAGCCTCGATACTCTTGATAGGAAGAAGTATAAGATGATCACGGGCTTTAATGTTCTGGATGAAGTTATTAAAGGTATAAAAAAGGCGACAAAGCTCTTTTATCCTGTAAAGCTCAACATGGTTGTGATGAAAGGGGTAAATGATGATGAAATATGGGATATGATGAGATTCGCCGGCGAAGTTAACGCAATCCTTCAACTTATAGAACTGGAGGTTCCCAGGGAAATGGAAAACTCTCAATTCTTTAAGGATTTCTTTTACCCTTTAAAGCCTTTAGAAGAGAAATTTGAAAAGCTTGCGGTTAAAGTGAAAGAGAGAAGAATGCACAGGAGGAGGAAATACTTTATCCCTATTGACGGTAAGATCGTCGAGGTTGAAGTCGTAAGGTCAATGCACAACACCGTTTTTTGCATGAACTGTACCAGGTTAAGGCTTACCGCTGACGGCTACTTGAAGACTTGTTTGCTTAGGCGAGATGACCTCATTGACATCCTGGGGCCCCTGAGGAATGGAGCAAGCGATGCTGATTTGATTGAGATATTTAAGAGGGCTGTGCTCTTGAGGAGGCCGTATTGGACCTCTAATTCTTCTTAATAAAGTCAAAGAGTGTGACCTGCTTCCCTTTCTTCTTTTCAGCTTTGGGCTTCTCCTCTTCCTTCCTCTCCTCCTCTTCTTCCTCTTCAGCTTCTTCCTCCTCTACTTTCTCCTCAACGGCTTTCTCTTCAATTTTTTCTGTTTCCTTAATCCTTCTCCTTATGGAAAGTGTTTTACCCCAGATCGTTCCGGCCTTTTCCTTTCCTGCTAGGAACTCAACTTCCTTCTCCGTAAGCTCTAAAAAGACCGTGAAATGAGCTGCAAGATCTAGGTTGTTCTCGAATATCGTCCTGAGGATTTTCATAGTTTCCAGGGCTTCAAGCTTGCTCATGTGCATCTCTTTCATTATTTTCTTAATAATGGAATCCCTTATGGATCTCTCCTCTTTGCTCTCTGCGAGCATTTTTAGGGTATTTGGGGGATAAAACTTTGCAAATCCCTTCTTTTTAGTTCCCGCCACGGCAACTCCAGCGGTCATCATGTCTATGGCGTACTTCCAAAGCGAGTAATTTCCCGTTCTCTGAGCCCTTCCTAGGTAGATATCAGCTCTACTTATCGCTTCATAAGCCCTCGCCATTTCCTCGGGCTTAAGGTACATGTGAGGTATGTTCTCATCGACCCATAATAGGAACTCATCTGGGGACATATCCAGGTTCATTAGGGCTAGCTTTGCCCTCTTAGCATTATCACTACTAAATACCATCCCGAGAGATTGGAATACCGTCTTTTCAACGTCTCTGTAAGCTAAGACATACTTTGCATCCTCATATCCACCGGCCACAATCGTTTGAAGGTCGTTTATCGCAGCTCTCAGATCACCGCTTGATCTCTTCGCTATTTCCGTGAGGATCTCCTTGGGGACTGTTATTCCTTCTCTCTTGAGTATTCTGACTAAAGCAGAGATAACATCCCTCTGGTTTAATCTCTTATACTCAACGAGCTCAGCTCTATCTCTTATTTCCTTTGGAACTTCCCAGTAGTGATTTGCGGCCATTATTATGGGGTTCCTGGCCTTATCTATTAGCTTTGCAATTTCCGGAGCTCCACTAGGTTCAATATTGTCGGCTTCATCCAGGAAGATTATCTTCCTCCTCTTACCCATGATATCCATTGTATAGGCCGCTTGAACGTACCTAGCTATCTTGTTATAAGTCCTCTCGTCGCTAGCATTGAGCTCTATAACCTCAAAGTTGTATTCGTGAGCTAGGGCGTAAACCGTGGTAGTCTTCCCACTTCCTGGGGGCCCGGCCAATAATAAGGCTTTTTTCTTCGGTGGATTTCCATGTAACCAGGATTCTATCCATGCTCTAACTTTCTCTAGGGCCTGCTCTTGGTTAACTATTTCACTTAACTTCCTTGGCCTGTACTTCTCAATCCATGGAACATCGGGCATAGGCTATCACTTCTTCTTTCCAACTAAGGTAAATTGAGCTAAGAGGGCTTCAAGCTGTATCATCTCGTTAGCTCCTTCAACGAGCCTGAAGTTGTACTCTCCTATCTTATCCGCTAGGTAAACTTTAGTGGGCTCATCTATCGGTAAGTTAAATACCTCTTTGTGCATCTGAATTAAGACATCCTCTCCACTAAGCCCCTGCTTGAGGAGTATTTCCCTGAGCTTTTCTCTAGCCTTCAGGAAGTTACCCTTAAGGGCTAAGAGCATCATCTCCCTTATATCCTCTGGTCTAGCCCTACTCGCTACCATGAATACATTTTCATCGGTAATTTTCTTGTCCAGGGCCGCTGCAGCTTGCAGAATGTTTATGGCCCTTCTCATGTCTCCTTCGGCTATGTAAAGTATTGCTTGGAGACCTTCTTCAGTTAGCTCTAAACCTTCATTTTCGGCAATGTACCTTAATCTCTTTGCTATGTCCTCATCACGGAGGGGTCTGAAGCGGAATATCGCACATCTAGACTGTATGGGCTCAATGATCTTTGAGGAGTAGTTACAGCTTAAGATAAAGCGAACGTTGCTCGAGAACATCTCCATGGTTCTCCTTAATGCTTGCTGGGCATCTTGAGTTAAAGCGTCGGCCTCGTCAAGGAAGATTATCTTGAAGCTCGCTCCTCCTATGGGTTTTGTCCTTGCAAACTCCTTAACTTTCTCTCTAATCACGTTTATACCTCTCTCATCTGAAGCATTCAATTCAAGGAAATTATGCCTCCAGTTCTCGCCGAAAAGCTCTCTTGAGAGGGCTAAAGCTGCTGTAGTATTGTGAACTACCGTTGGCATGTTTCCAGCTATGAAGTTGTGGTACCCAGGAACGTGAAGATCGTAGATTATGAACTCTCCCCTAAGCTCTTCTACTTTAGTTATCTCATCCCAATAAAGCTCATTTTGCGAGAGGAAGATTAAGTACGCTATCCCTTCCTTGAGCTTTTCATCGGAGAGTATTTCCTCTATGAGTTCAAGTTCAATTTTCCTTATCCTCTCTAGGATTTCAACGTTCACGGCGTTGCTCTCGAGAATTGTCTTCACGCTAGAATTCCAGGTACCGAGTCTCCTTCCAATCTCAGCGTAGCTTGAATACTTTCTTGCAAAAACTCTCATAGCTTCGATGGTATGTTCAACGTCAATTCCAAGAACCTTTGCTATCTTTATGTAATCCTTGAAACTCAGCTTTCTTTTTCCTTCTATGTACTCAAGGAGTTCATCTGCTCTAATTCCAGTTTCTTCTGCTACCTCTTCTATCCTCTTTGCTACTTCGTTCCAGTCGATTAGGATACCCCTTGACAAAGACTCTTTCAGCTTCTCAAGCTCATCAAGGCGGTAGTAGATCTCTTTCATCAGCTCCCAGGAAATTTCCTTCGCTTCTCTGTAGCTCCAACTTCTCTTATCGTTAAAGAAACTTAACCTAAGCCTATCTTTAACGTAGGATATTAGCTCATAGTTGATCTCCAAGCCATCATGACCTGGATCATCTTTTTTAACAAGCTTTAGGGCCTTTTCAAGTTTATTCCGATTAATAAAGCCGATCTCATTTAGGAACTTCTTTACGTTATCTGAGCCTGATATAATAACGCGGTATTCTTGTATCCTTGAGATTATTCCAAAGCCGGCTAGAGCATATGCTATTTCCTGGGACATCTCCTTGCTAGCTGTTGCTAGGACTATAGCGTTCCCCTTGACGCCACCATTGCAGTCGAAGTAAGCCCTGAGGAAAGACCGAATTCCTCTCCAGCATTCTTTGGGTATGTGAGCATTTCCTAGGGAGTTTACTAGCTTTAAGGCTTTCTTGGAGTTTACATAAACTTTTGAAGTTCCATTCTCGTGGGTTATCTCCCTTATCCTTGCATCTGAGAAAAGCTTTTCCGTTAGCTCCATGAAGCGTTGTCTTAGGAGGGGATCTTCATTGGTAAACATGATTAAGTTCTCCTTTGAGTCAGCATAACCGCCTCCGAGGAAGTAGCCAAGCCACTCTGCCAGAGGATCTTCTCCGGTTACAATGGGTAAGAAACGCGGTACCGCAAGTTTGTCACCAGGTTTGAGTTCTTCGGCTTTAACCCACTTTATCTCTCCGTTCCTTCTATTCACGAGGAGGGGATGGTATGGGGTTACCTTAAGCTCCCTTCCAAGGCGAGTCCTTATCCTTATTAGCCTCTCAGTTTTATCTTTGTAAACATATTGAACTTCGAACTCTCTAAGCTTTCCATCTTCATCTATCCCAATAACTTTTAACCCCTTAACGGGAGTTGGGCCGAATTTTCCTCCGGAGATTTTTTCGACAAGCTCCCTAAGTTCGAAGAGTTGACCGTTAGCTATAACTTTAGTATCTCCGGTGAGGCACTTTCCAACACCAGGAGGACCTGCAAATAGTAAATGGGGCATTGACCCAGTTTTAACGTAGTGTTTAAGCCTCTTAACTATATGCTCTTGACCCACTATCTCATCTAATCTCTGAGGCCTATACTTTTCAACCCATGGTTTTTCAAGAACCTTTACCTCTCTAACCTCTTCCATATTATGCACCTAATTTAGAAAGCTGTGGTTGTGGTATTAAGCCTTACTCTCCAGCCCACCTAAACACTTCTAATATGTAATCAGCTTTTGTAAATTTCCTACTTTCTCCTTCCCTTCTCATTTTTATATAGAACCTCTTCCATGGCCTTAGTATCTCGAAGGTTTCCAAATCCTTCGCAGAAAGCGTGAACAAATTCTTTGATGCTATTAGTATTAGCTTTTCCTTGGCCCTACTACCGGCGACGTTCAGTCTATTGGGATTATATATGAATTCCAGAACCTTTGAGAGGTAAGCTGGATCGCTGGATGTCATGGAAACTATTATGACATCCTTTTCTCCCCCCTGGAATCTCTCAACGGTATCAACCTGAACGTTTACAAGGCTTCTTATTAGCCTCTTCTGGGCCCTGTAAGGAACAACGACACCTACATCGATGCCTTTAACCTCCTTTAGAATATCCTTTACTATCTCAGCTTCTAACTCGTTAACCTTGGTTGAGCCCCCCTCGTTATGGATTATCAAAATTACTGGATACCCTGGATCTAGAATGAACTTTAGGAACTCGTCTTTCCCTGCTTTTTTCAGCGTTTCCAGGACTTCTCTATCTGAGTTTTTCCTGCTTATTAATTCTATCCCATCGAAGGAGTAGAAGAGCTCTGAATGTAACTTGGCTAATGCTCTTGGGAGTCTGAAAGTTTCTCTAAGCCTGTGCATTGGGAGGACGCGATCTTTATCGACATTCCACCTTGGTGGATCTCTACCCAGAATTCTCTTAAACCTCTTAAGCTCCCTTTCCTCGAGCTCTCCTCTCAGGAACCTTATGAAGTTTAAAACCGAAAGGAAGGGTAAGTGCTCTTCAATGGTTTTCCTATCTTCTAGCTCCCACTCATGAACTTGAATCGGTTGCATCTGTCTATGATCCCCTACTAGCAACACCTGGCCCTTTGCATTACTCGTTGCCAAGAAGAACATTGGTAAGTCCAGCATGCTTGCTTCATCTATCACCACGAGGTCTGCATCATAATCTTTTGCAAGTTTAAACGCTGTTTGAGGTGTTGCAAAGAGAATCTTTACCGTTAGAAAGAGAGGAGACTTTGAAAATGAAAATTTATTTGTCACATTAACTTTCAGTCCATTTAACTCCTTTTCCATGGGTTTTACAGCTTCTTCGCTTGAGACTCCCCTTATAAGCTCTACATTCTTGAGTTCTTTGATATCTTTCAACTTCTCTTTAAGCTTATACGTCCTTATTAGAGCTTCGTTAACGGCCCTATGGGAGAGGGCCGTCACTATAAATAGGGAGCTTTTTCCTTGCTTTATCGTTGAATATGCCCTTGCAAGAATTGCTGGAGCTATTGCTCCTGAGGTCTTCCCGGTTCCTGGAGGCCCTTGAAGGGTTACTATTCTATGCTCGCAGTCTAGTGCAAAGTTAACCTGTTCCCTATTTAGGCTGGGAAGAAAGTTTAGGAATTCCTGAATATATTCTTTTTTCCAAACCCCAATTTCGGGATTAATATTCGTATTTCCCTCATATATCTCATTTAAAAGCCTATATACCTCGTGGGCTTCTTCATTAATCTTGTCGAGAACCTCAAATGCCCTTGACATTCCTATTTCATCGATGGCTGGATCTAGGATTATGTAATCTCCTAGGTGGATCTTTACCCCCTCGATGTTAATCACTCCATTCCTGCATTTACTTTTTGAGTGCCGAAGGGTGAACTTTCCTGGGGGTACGTTGGTTAGCTTTAGGATTATCCTTCCATCTCTATGGTTTATATACTCGATGACCCCAAGTGGAGACCTCTTTATTATTTTAGCTGGATCATCCCCTCCTAAAATACTAAGAGGAGTTACGTACACCCAGGAATCCTCGTCAATATCTACTAGAACCTCCTCGGGTGAGTACCCCTTAAAACCGTCATCACTCGGAAGGACTATTTTCCCCTTTATTACACATTCTCCATTTGTTTTCCTCTCTATACTCTCAATCCTAACAATTGCAGATTTTTCAGAATAGGCCCTTATCTCTTCAGGGATCCGGTAATACCTCTCGAGTTGGCCCTTTCTAGAGTGAAATTCCAGGAGTAAGTACTCGATCAGAACCCTGGCCAAATCCCCATCTTCAAGATCGAAGCTTTCAAACTCCTTTTTAGGTATCCCCTCCTTTTTCGTGAACTCTTTATATCTTTCTGGAATTTCTTCCTCTATCTTTGCCATAGCTCTCACTACTTGCTCTAGCATATCCTTAACGTCGTTTATCTTTCTGGGATCCTTAGTTATCCCCTCAACTAGAGCTTTCCAGAATGGGGTGAATGGGATCTCGTCGTCATCTCTATTCAAGGCCGGATAGTATGGCTCCCTTATTGGATCGTGCTCTGTTACGCTGTAGAGCTTTTTCAAGTTGAGCCTTTCACCTTCCTTCCTTGCCAGGATTTCAAAGATCTCCTTGAAAGATTCGTTTTCTTTCCACCTGTACCCGAACTGGATTGAAACTGGTATTATTCCCAATCCCTGGGCGAAGGGTAATGCATGCCTCTCTATTAGTTCATCCTTAATTATCGAGAACCCTTCCCAGTCTATGGCCTTCCTTAAGCTTAAAAGGGCCCTAATTGGTTTGCTCCACCACAGTCCCCTGTGCCTTCTAAGGGCATCTACGAGGCTCTCCCTCTGTCCCCTTGTGTAAAAGTATAGATGGGGGTAAATTTCCTCACCAGGTGAGAGGTTCTTTATAACTTCTATTACTTTCCTGAAGAACCTCTCAAGCATCTCCCTCTCCTTTTCCTTCCCTATCTCTGGATCTAGGGGAACGTCATCAACTAGTTCAACAACGGACACTTCTCCGTTCTTTGATTTAACTAAGGCCGAGATTCCGATGAGCGTATCGGTTACTGGGCTGTTTTGAACGTATATAAAGATTTTAACTAACCGTCCATCATCATAGGGAAGGTTATATCCTGTTCCTGGGATGTACTTCCTTTTAACTTTACCATTCCTTTCATCCCTAACTGCTTGGGCAATCCTTACGAGCCTTGGTACATTTAGGCTCGTTCTTTTGGTTATCTCAACTAAGGCATCATGGTCATTTACCTGGGGTCTCTCAAAGCTTATGGGGCTGTCAGTTGGAAATGTCATTAGGTTTGCGAGGTCATCTATCGTCCTTATTCCTATTTTTTCGAATACCCTCATATCCCCCGGAGGTATCCCCAGGATTCCGAGGCTCCTCTTCTCAAGGGCTTCCGAGAGGCACAAAGGCTCGAATTGGCACGTTGTACATCTTGCCGTTATCCAGGCTTCGCTCCATTTGATCTCTTCACTCAGCTTTTCTTCTATCGTTGTTACAAACTCTAAAACGTCGTTCGGGAAATCTAAAAACTCCCGGGGCCAGGGAAAATTATCCTTAGTGACAATGGCTAGCTTTATTTTACCTCTGACTATCTTATCGAGTAGCATTCCGTATATAACGGCCTGAAGCCTGTGAGGTAGCTTCTCTTCCTTTGTAAACTTAGCCTCAAGAATGTAGTAGGTATCTCCCTGCTTTATTATGAAATCCGAGAGCCCTTTAACTTTAAACCTCCCTATCTTTCCTATGAGTGGAGCTTGATACACGAGGATATTGTTCAGGTTTAAAAGCTCTCTGAACTTTTGGTAAGCCTCCTCTTCGTCCCCGAATATTATAACGTTCCCTCTATAGTACTTCCTAAAAAATGCAAGCGTTACATCCTCTTCTCCCTTCTTAAAAAATCCATAGAAGGGAAAGTTAAACCTACCTTTAAGCCCCTGGAGGATTTCAAGTTCAAATTCCTTTCCCCACTTTGCTAATGCCTTATTTTCTTCCTCTTTCTTTTTAATGACCCTAATGTATTCGTTCAGCTCTCCTTTCTTCTTCCTATCAAGGTAAATTAAAAATCTTGGACACTCCTCTAGTTCAAAGAACCTTGCGATTTCGCTGGGATGTAACTCCCCAAATTCCAAAATTTTCCACCTCTACTCGAGCCACATTTCTAACCTTTGCTTCCCCCTTCCTATGCTGGATCTCTTCAACTTCTTTATGTGCCCTATCTCCTTGATATCCTTAACGTGCGTTCCTCCGCAGGGAATTACTTCAAAGTCCCTAATCTGCGTGTACCTTCTATCTCCCTCCCACCATATCTTAACTTCTCCACCTTCGTCAACGTACTTGTTAAAGAGGCTAATTATCTGCTCCTTGTACTTATTCAAGTTCTCTGGATAGGCTATGTCATACCTACCTTTTTCAACGCTCATTCCACTACCAACCAATTGCCAATTCCCTTCTCCAAGAACCTCGTTTAGAACGTGCTCAAGTAAGTGAAGCCCCGTGTGAATTCTCATGAGCTTATATCTATAGTCCCAGTCTATCTTAAGCTCTACCTCATCCCCAACCTTGAACTTCTCTGGCTCCTTAACAACGTGCCAGACGTTACCTTCTTCATCCTTGTAAACATCGAGAACTTCGACCCCATTTATAGTTCCCCTATCGTGAGGTTGACCTCCCCCCGTTGGGTAGAATATCGTTTGATCCAAAAGTATGGCGTTATCCCTTATTTCTAAAACTCTACCCTTAGCTTCCTTAAGGTATGCATCTTCATAGTACAGCTTCCTCGTCATGTTGATCACCAAGCTTTACCTAGGGCCTGAGGGTTTAAATTCTTGTATGAGAATATGTTATTTAGGTGAGAGTTATGGACATGAAGGCCCCAATTAAAGTGTACATGACGAAGAAGCTCCTGGGCGTCAAGCCGAGTACATCCGTTCAAGAGGCTTCAAGGTTGATGATGGAATTTGACGTTGGTTCCTTGGTGGTAATAAATGACGATGGAAATGTTGTTGGCTTCTTCACGAAGAGTGACATAATAAGGAGGGTTATAGTTCCTGGACTACCATACGATATTCCAGTTGAGAGGATAATGACAAGGAACTTAATAACGGCGAATGTAAACACGCCGCTGGGTGAAGTTTTGAGGAAAATGGCCGAGCACAGGATAAAGCATATTCTAATAGAAGAGGAGGGGAAAATAGTAGGAATCTTCACCCTTAGTGACCTTCTTGAAGCCAGTAGGAGGAGGCTTGAAACTGCAATTTCAGCGGAGTGATGGATATGCTGATAGCCCACATAAGTGACACCCACATAACTAATGAAGTAGCCTTCAAGTCCTACGCTTACGACTTAATAGTCAACGAGATAAACACTAAACCCTTTGATCTCGTCGTTCATACGGGCGACGTGACAAATAATGGGCTTAGGGAAGAGTATGAACACGCAAGCTACCTAATTAAGAAGATAGAAAAGCCTCTCGTCGTAGTCCCAGGAAATCATGATGCCAGGAACGTTGGCTATGAATTATTCGAGAAATACATAGGGCCTCTCTACGGAGTCTATGAGTTCGATAATGGCGTTATAATATGGTTGGACTCGACTATACCTGATTTGAGCGATGGAAGGGTGGGAGGTTATAAGTTTAAGTGGCTTAAGGAAAAACTTGAAGCTTATAGTCACAAGAAAATAAAGATAGTTGCCGCCCATCATCATCTCGTTCCCCTTCCAGATACTGGAAGGGAGAGAAATGTTTTGTTTAACGCGGGTGATGTGCTGGATCTCCTTCTCACGCATGAAGTCACCCTGTACATGTGCGGGCACAAGCACGTTCCAAATGTGTACAGAGTTGAGGATTTAGTTGTTGACAATGCGGGTTGTGCATCCTGTAGAAAAACGAGGAAAGGTGACGTCAACAGTTACAATATAGTCAAGATAACTGATAAGGGAGTTAAGGTCGTAATAAGGCGTTTAACTGGGGATGAGGAAAGCAAGGAGCATAACCCTATTAGGCCAAAGATATTCATTCCCAGGGGAAGGAGACTCTTAAGGATAGTTCAAATCTCTGAGAGCAACGTTTCCGATAGGGTTTACTTCAGGAAGAGAACCCTTGAGAATGCTATAAAGGCGATAAATGAGAAGTATAAGCCCGATATTGTTATCCACTGTGGAGATGTCGTTGAAAAGGGAATAGAGAGGTATTATGAGAAAGCTATGGAGTATTACGAGAAGGTTAAGGGAGAGAAGATAATAGTTCCTGGGCATAATGATATCTCTTACCTAGGTTACGAGCTATTTAGGGAATACTTTGGGGAGCCTGAAGTCCTTGAGCTAGGTGACTTCGTCTTCATACCGATCCTCTCGGCCCAATATGAGACTCAAATTGGAGTCGTTGGAAGAACGGGACAGAAGATGCTCTCGAGAATGCTTGAGGAATTCAGGGAGAAGTTCAGGATAGTGATCATGCACCACAACTTAGTTCCAGTCCCTGGGGTTAAGGAGATAGGTTACCTTGAGGATGCTGGTAACGTGCTTAAGATAATAACTGAGAACGAAACCGAGCTTACGCTAACTGGGCATGGTGGGAATACAAGTGCTGTAAAGGTTGAGAAGAGCCCGATAATAAATGCCGGTAGCATAAGTTGGGAGCTCCACAGGAATCCATTCGGAAACAGCTTCAACATTATAGACATCTATGAGGATATGGTAGTGGCCTTTGAAATCCAGGCCACTTGGGGGAGCAGGAAGGTTCTCGGCATGTGGAAGATAAAGAGTGAGATTCCGTGGTTATAGTGAAATTAAAACTTTAATCCCCTTCTCTTTTTCAATTCCTTTAATTAAAAATATTATTTTCTCATTGGGGATATGCTTTGTTTTTATCTCTGCTATCGCCTTTTCAAGTATCTTTTTCTCCCTCTCCTCTTCCTCTTTCTCCTTCAAATATTCCATTAAAGTTATTAAAGCACCCTTTAGCGTTCCATCTGGAACTGGAAGGTATTTCCAGTTAAAGTCTAAAATGTAAACCCCTTTAACCTTCTCGGAAGGATGAACGTCTTCTGGAGGAAAGGCCCCTCTAAGGGGAAGGGAGAGAACATAGTTGGCTATTTCACCTTCGCTTATTCCTAAGCTTTTCAGGGTTTTAACTCCAGACTCTATCTTATTCAGGGCTTCGCACATCTCCAGGATCCTTTCTATTTTCTCCTTTGATATACATGACAGCTTCAGGATAATCCTATCCAGGGGCTCCTCCTCAACGTCAACCCTCGTCACGATCCTATCCCTAATATCCTTTCCGGGTTCAAAGGCCTTGACTATTATCCAGAACCTACCATTGCTCACGATTCCCACTTCTACACCTCTGTCGAAGCAGTACTTTGCTAGCTGAGTAACGGCCTTTACTGGATTTACGCTTAAGTTCTTTGCCTCAAGGAAGGCTACTATCCTTCCATCTTTTATTAATGCATAGTCAGCTCTTCCCTCCTCGGTCTTCTCTTCTGGCCTTACCTCTTTAGGATCATCCACCTTCCAACCTAGCGCAGAGAGCGTGGGAAGTATTAAGTGTTGCTTGACGGCCTCTTCATTCGCCATGTAGAGGGTTCTGTGCTCTCTAAGCTTTTTCCGTATCTTCTTAATTTCATCTCTCAATTCCCCACCTCGAGGAAAAGTATATGTTGAGGTTTAATAAAAAGTGAGCGGGTGAGAGCATGTGCAGAATTCTCTTAGCAGTTGGGAATGGTTATAGAATGCGCCCCCTCGTTGAGGCCCTAATAAAATCCTCTGAAAATGATCCTTACAAGGCCGCTCGTGGGAAGGGGAGTCAGCATAAGGATGGATGGGGTTACGTTTTAGTCTCTAGGGATTCGATAGTACACTATAAGTCGAGTAAACCAATATTTGAGGATGATGAAGCCAAGCGTTTGATGAACAGCTTACCTAGTTTTGGAGCTCTAATACTTCACTCCAGGGCCGCGAGCCAGGGAAAGGTTAATTCCTTCAATGCCCAGCCCTTTTCCTATGCAAGCCCTTATGGATATCAGCTTTACTTCATGCACAACGGCGACTTGTTAAAAGAGCTGATCCTGGAAGGACTTAAGTTGCCAAAGGATAAGTACGAGGATGTTTCAGATTCATACCTTGCTGGGTTTTACCTCTCGCTCTTCGTAAAGGGGTTGGATGATAGGGATATCGTTGAGAGGCTAGCCCTCTTAAAGCCTACCGTCAGAACTTCCCTAAATACAGGTGGGATAATGATAACCCCAGATCAGGAGGTCAAGGCTTTTGGAACAGCATACATGGCCGAGGATTATCTGAATGATCCACTGAGTAGAAATTACATGAAGATAATGAGTTTTTATAGTGCCGACTTATTTGCGGTGATGTCATCAACCCTTGAGCGGTACACCTTCATCCCGCTGGATGAAGTTGAGAATGGAACTGTATTTACAGTTTCAGTTGACTTCAAGGAGGAGAAGTTCGATGTAAAGAAGTATGAGCTTTCCACGGATGCTACTTCACCCTGAACTTTTCCCTCGAGAGGAAGAGGTATGCATCTTTGGAAAGCTCCTTGGGTACGAAGTCTACTAGGATATCACCTTTTACTATTGCATCTTTAATGTTTTTCCCTGCTGAGAATTGCCCTTTTCTTAATATTTCTTCTAGAACGTCAACTATAAAAGTGGAGATGGGCTTTTCCGAGGCAAGCTCTTTCCCTTCTATCCAGACGATGTCATTCTTCTCATAAAATCTCTTCCCGTGCTGGGTAAAGTATAATGGGCCTCTTTTTACTTTAATTCCCTCCCTTTCAAGTCTGTCAACTTCAAGAAATATGAATTCTCTCCCGTAATCGTAGCCTAAAACTTTAAAGCCTTCGAGCTCCAGTTGCCTCTTTATCCCCTTGGCCGTCCTTTCCACCTGTGGTAACAGTATATCATCCACAAGCTTTGGAGGATTAAATGTGAGCGTTATTAGGTGGGTCTTTCTACTTCTTAGAGCACTTAAATAATTTCCGATCTTCTTCCTGGGAAAGAAGAATTCTGTGGATGGTTCCTTTAGGAATTCCTGGGATTTAAAGTAGAATAAGCCGTAGCGCTCCCAGCTCAAGTTAGCTGCAACGTTCCTTCTTGGATCCACGGGGTCTATAACTATTAGGGGCTTATCCTCTCCAACTTCTCTCTTTATAGTTTTCATCGTTATTTCACTCTCCCTCTTCATCCAATCCTCGGGATCGATGATCTTCTTCCTAAGCATGAAATCAGACTTTTCTAGGACGTTTAGAAATGAGCCGAACTCTATGATCAGTATTTCAGCAAGGTAACCTGAGAATCCCCTTATATATATCTCGCTTCCGTAAGCATTTATTCCCTTTAGAAAGCGCTTGAGGAGTCTTACTTCGTTGTTTTTTCCCTTTATGTTCTCAAGAACCCAGTGGGTATGGAGTATTGACCTATCCACGGCTGTTCTAACATCCTTCCAGTTCTTAACATTGTAGCATGGAACTATATCTACCCTAATCCCTTTATATTCAGCTCTTACGTAAGGATGTTCCGCATAGGCTATCTCGTACTTTCCCAGTCTTTCCCCTAGAACCTTTCCTAGTTCTAACCCCTTTTCTCTGAGCTCTTCTAAGCTTGTATCCAGTGGAAATGCAATGAAGAGGTCTACATCGTGATCCCCAGCTAGGTAAGTATCCTTTGCTAGGGAACCAACGAAGTATGGCTTAGCGTCAAGGTTGAGCTCTTCAATTGTTTCTTCGGTTTTCTCCTTGATCTCTTCCATAAGTGTGCTGACAAAGTTTTCCTCCTCTTTAGTGGGAACTATCCTCTGGAGGACTTCAGCAATGACATCTTCAATGTCCATGCTTACACATGATCTAGGAGAGTATTTTACAGTTTTGCTTTCACAATAGCTACAGCAATTCCCACAAGTGGGGAAGATTATATAAGGCCCATGCATGCGTCCTGTTTGAAATTCCTGGGATTCTCTTATTAAAGCTCCAGTATCAGGAACGAGCTTGCTGATGCTAACTTAAGAAGAAATGAGTGTAAAAAGGAAGATTTCTAATCCAAATTTTCCCTCTCAACTTTACTCACTCAGCTCAAATCTTGCGAGGGTCTCATATATTGGGCCTTTGGGAGTTAAGGTGCTCTTTTTTAGCTCAATCGCATCAACTACAAAGGATCCGAAGTCTTCATTCGCGAGCTCTTTAAGCTTCATGGTTAGGCCAAGCTTGTCTTTAACGAACTTCACTCTCCCGAGGGTTATATGTGCAACGAAGTTACCCTCCTTTTTAAAGCCGAGTTTTGCAAGCTCATCTTCTATCTCCCTTGCCATTTCTCTTATTATTTCATCATTTTCAATTCCGGCCCAGATGACCCTAATGTAGTTAGGATTTGGAAAGACTCCTATTCCCTTAACCTTAACTTCATGCTTCTTGTACTTTTCAGCTATTTTCTTGAGTATATTCTTGATTTCTTCAGCTTGCTCTTCCGTGATTTCCCCCAGGAACTTTAAGGTTATGTGGAGGTTCTCTCTCTCAACGAACTTTATCTTGGCCTCCTTTGACCCTATGTAATCTTGGGCCCTAACTAGTGAATCCCTAACGCTTTCGTTAACATCAATAGCTATAAACGCCCTCATGTTCGTGAATAATCCTGAGGGGTTATAATCCTTTTTCAGCTCTTTTGAATGTTATAGGGTAGTGCGCTTCCCATTTGAAGTAGCCCTCTTTTGGAAAGATAGTGAATGAGGCATGTTAATGGCTAGAATTCTTACTTTTTTCATGGATTCTGTTAATCTCATAACGAAGGGTATAACCCATTGAACTATACCCCTATGAATCCAGTATTAGGCTCAATAGAGAAAAAAATCCATGCAGATTACATAGCAGCGTCAACTGCTTCATTAATCTCTAAACTTTTGAAGTTTGTTAGGTTCTTTATAAACCTTTTTGGCTCCCCTTCTAGTGCTTCTCAGTATTTCAAGATTTAATGCATCTAGATGAGAAATGAATTTAGATCCTCCGAAAGTGCCACTTGATGTAGTCTCTTATCTGCGGTATAAAATTCGGAAGCATTTACTCGCCTTGCAGATTCAATTTGAATTGCATCTGCCTGATAAATATGATACTTCTCTAAGAGCTCCCAGGAACCTATTAATATTGAGCTGTAGAGAGGGATTATTTTGAGTATTCCAAGCCTTTTCATTCTAAGGATTTCAGAGAGGAATCTTAATCTAGCCAGCTCGTAAGTTTCGACATCAATCCGCTTTATCCTTTTCGCTCTATCGAACGCTCCTAAAACTTCCCCTATGTTCCATAAACTAAAGGCAAGCTTAATATCACCTTGATACGCCTGAGTGTAGAGTTCTACCATTCTATCGCTGTTCTCTTCCCTTATGTATCGCTTTATTATCGCACTGCTATCTAAGTATATTACCTTCTCGCTCATCTCTAATCCTCCTAACGAGCTCACTTACTGAACCTCTGGAAGGAAGAGGCTCAAATTCGATTTTCTTTTCAAATTTTTTCAGCATCTCTTCAATATTTTTTTCGAGATCTAAGAGGAGATTTTCAGAAATTATTTCTTCGAGGAGTCTGCTTATATCCCTATTCTCTTCTGCAGCTTCTTTTTTTAATTCCCACCACAAGTCAGCATCTATATAAATACTGGTTTTTATCTTCCCCATAGAGTCACCTTTTGGTAATTACTGAAAAACTTATTTAAGAATATCGAAAACATTTTACCCGCCAATAAATAAGAAACAACTGATGAAATCAAGATTCCTTATTCCTTTAGTAGCATTGCTGATTGTGATGATAATGTTCTTACAAACTGAAACTGAAAATAGAACTGCACTCAAGCTTAACGTTACTTCTCTGAGGTCTTTCCTTGAATCCCAATATGTTCCAGAAGTCGGACTCTTAAGGGCCGCGGTTAAAAGTTACCCTGACAATGAAACAATTTACATTGCAAACGACAACCTGCTTGCATCCTGGGCTTTAATAACCCTAAATTGGTGAGAGGATACGCCAAAATCTCAATGCTAACTATTCAGGAGGATGGAATGGAAAGATTGACGTCTTATTTGGAAAGCGAATAAGTGGAATTTACTGCTCCAAGGTGATATTTATCAATAAGACGTATTCTCGGAAATTCAAGGCAGAGTTTAATATCGTGTATGAGATTGCAGACACTTCTTGCCCAATGAAAGATTGGAAAGAGTATGCGGATTTAACGGTTTACATGGCCTTAAATGAACTTCTCTCTGGGAAAAAGCGTGAAGCTTTCGAGCTATATAAGCATCTCCTTTCGCTCTGGGATGGAAAGGGATTTCGCGACAAAGCGTTTAGGGGCGTATACCAGACTTATAAGTGCGCTCTTTTTGCATACTTATATCGAGCTCTAAATGAACCGAGGGAGGGTAGGAATATCTACATAGTATGCCAGAAATGGGAAATGGTGGAATTGTAACGGGATATAGGATTGAAGAAGGGAAAATAGTTCCGGTAGGGGATACCAACGTCGAAACTACAAGCTTTGTTGTTCTTGGATTTCTCTCTGAATTGCCCGAGCGAATTAAAGCTAGATTCAGTTAGTCTCTCCTTTTGAAAAGCTTTCCACCAGCTCTTTAACTTTCTCCTTTGCATTTTCTAGAACCGGCTCCCCATGGGCTGGATAAATTGCCTTAAACTCGATATTTAATAGTTCCTTGATTCTTTCCCTGTTCATCATTGGATCCTCCGAATATTGCTGTGGAACTTCGTAGAGCTTTCCATCTCTCTCAACCATTAAGTCGCCGACGAAAAGAGCTCCACTCTCCTCGTCAAGGAGGCATATACTTCCCCTCGTATGCCCGGGCATGTGGAATACCTTTAACCCCTCCACCACATCCCCATCCTTTACCGGAACGTCAACTCTAACTCCTGTCTTCTCCTCTATGGCTTTAACCTCTTCCTCATGGGCTACAACTTTTGCTCCCGTACCATCTTTTACGCATTTAAGGGAACCGGTATGATCCAGATGGTAGTGGGTAATGATTACCGTTTTTAGGGGCTTTCCGAGCTCTTCAATCTTTTTCAGTATCTTTTCGCAGGTGCTCTCTATTCCGGTATCTATGAGGACTAGGTGATCACCCCTGTCAATGATATACACGTTGACGAACTCATCCTTTATCCTGTGGATCATTTTTGGCTCACCATAGACTTAATAGAAGGGGAGGAGAAAAAGGTTACTCTTTCTCAATTACTGGGAACTCTTCCCAGGGAAAAACTATCCACTTCTCCGTTCTAAACACGTAATAATCGGGGACTACGGATGTCCAGGGTTTCATTGCTAGGCATGCAATTTTAATTTCCTTCGCTCCAAGTTTCTTGACTTCTTCTATAACGACCTCAAGGGTTTTCCCTGTGTCACTTACGTCATCAACTATAACTACCCTTTTGTCTTTTAAGTCGCCGTGTATTGGGATAGTTATTACCGGCTTCTCTCCCCTCTCGTCAATTCCTTTGTAGAATTTGACATCTATCACCTTAAGGGGGATGTCTCCCAAAATGTGGCTAAGCCTAACCGCTGGGATTAATCCTCCCCTCGCCACTCCTATTATCACATCTGGCTTATATTCTCTCAATTTTTCCGCGAGTGCGAAGATGGCCCTGTCAACCTGCCACCAGGTTAGATAGACCTTGTCCATTTTCTCACCTCTTGTTTAGCCCTTACCCCTTTACTTTAAAAAAGATATGTTAGTGACAATCCTCTCTAAACCTTTATTTTTCCCTTGTACATCTTTTTGACATCCTCAGGAAGCAGGGAGAGAAATTCTTCTTCGCTCTTAAAAGGCCTCTTAGCTAATATTCTCGCGAGGGTTTTCTTTCCAATTCCAGGGAGCCATCTCAAAACTTTTGAACTCTCTCCATTTACATCTATCGGAACGGGTATTCCAGTGACGCTTCTAAGCCCATGGTCGACTATCATTACATCGTAGTATCTATCGAGTTCAACTCTCTTCGGAATTCCCACTATTAATGGATAGCTTCCGAACTGCCTTCCAAAGGTCAACTCCCCATCATAGATTTCTGCCCTGACATCCCTTAGAATTGTCCCCACTGGAACTATCCTTTTCAGCATTGGTAAGTCTATTTCGTGCCTTATCTTATGCCTATAGTGCTCTATCAACTTCTTGTGCTTTTCAGTTTTCACCTTATCCCTCATGTTCCATAATGGCGTTCCTGGGAAGACAACAACTTGCCTTATGTTTATTCTCCTTACCATCAATCCATCATCGAGGATCTTCTTGAGAAACTCATATGTTAGCTCATAGGTTCTCTTCGTCTCTCCAGGGAGTCCAAAAATTATGTTTATCCCAGGGAGGAGCCATGGTAATCCGTTATATCCCCTCTTTCCTCCAACTTCATTTATTATCTTAACCGCTTCGTAGGTTTCCTCCGGGGTTGCATTGAGGTTGTTTATCCTTGCAACTTTTGGATCCGCGGTTTCCAATCCAAAAGCTACGACATTTCCTGGGGTTCCATATCTTATTATTGCTTTTGCTATTCTCTTTGATTCTTCAGGATAATTTGCTATGACCGCTGGATTTGCGTTGTCTACGTGAAGGGTCTTCACGTTTGGAGCAGCTAATCTTACCGCTTTGAAGAGCTTTTCCACTTCTTCCGGGTTTGGTATTGGTACCCTACCGTTAGGCTTAGCCATATATGAGAAGATACAGCTCTGCCTCCCTATCCTGAAGTGCCTAATTCCTAGGTTATAGAAAACCTTAACCTCCTGGGCTACATATTCTTGAGGTCTATTCTCAACGACTCTGTACCTTACAGGTTCCGTACAAAATGAGCATCCTCCAATTCCCATGGCCTTTGGGCAGCCTCTCTGAGTCTCTATCTCTATTAAAACGAACTCTGGGTATCCTGGAAACTGCTTAACTACCTCCGCTCCCAGGAGTGCGTAAGGTTGAAGCTCTTCGTAGTCTCTAAACCTGAAGGGATCTAATTCCCTCCCAGAGAAGTAGTCAAAGAGAAAGGCTTCGATATCCCCATATACAACGTAGTCAAAGACCTCCTCCGCAAACCTCAACTCTTTCGTCGTTACCTTCACACCGCCTATCTTAGCCGAACCCATAAATGCCGGCCCACCAAGCACCTTCACACCATTATAGTGGGAGATGAACTTGCTTACCTCTTCAACGCTTCCCGGAACTGCGGAGAGGTACTTCCCGGGAGTGTGCAATCCTCCGATAAATACAATTACCTCAGCTTTCTCTAGAATCTCCTTAACTTTGGGAAAGTTCGGAGTTTTGTTCTTTGTTTTTATTCCCTGCTCTCCCTCAAAGGTAGCCCTTAGATCGTCAATTGTGAGGTAAAATATGTTTGCATCCCTTCTGGCTTTTTTTATCGCCCCGTAGGCATATCTGGGGTAAAGTCCTAAGTAGGGAGGAACGCCTAAACCAGCGGGTTCATCTGTGTACCCATCGATTATCGCAACTATCATAGCAACACCTTTGCATTCTCATAAAATACCCTCTTCATACCCTTTTCATTCAATCCAGATATCAGAACTTTGGCTATCTCAACGACAGGGTGATGACAGGGTAAATCTATCCCAAAAACCACCCTCCTTGGAGCTACCTCATAGGCCTCAGCTATTTTACTCGGCATTGGCATTCCTGAAGTTTCTAGGTATATATTTTCATTTCTCCCGGCTATCTCTATCGCTCCCTGGATGTAGTAGGCATTTCCATGCCCCATGTGCACCATAACTATCTTAACTTCTGGAAACTTTCTAGCAAGCTCTTCAATTTGCCATGGAAGTGAGGTTGGAGGATGCCCCGAGTGAATCTGTACATGAACGTTGAACTCTTCAGCTATTTTCATAATCTTTTCAACCCTAGGATCCGAGGGAGAGAACATGTTTAGCAGGGGGTGTAGCTTTATTCCCCTAAACTCGTACTTCTCCAGGAATTTCTCGGTCTCATTTATGGATTTTTCATCCCTGGGGTTGGGCCAGTAAATTCCAACTAATTTGTCTGGATATTCCTTAACGATCTTTGCTATGTTATCATTGTTTACATCACTGATTATCGCAATCTCTATGTTGTAAGCTTCCATAAGCGAGAGAAATTCCTCTGGTGTTATGGATACGTTGAAGGGATATCCGAGAACTTGGATGTGGGAGTGAGCATCTATCTTCCTGAACTTGTCTGCGTTTAACTTAATATCTGTCCTCCACATCTGCTTGCACCGAAGAAATATCCAAAAATAGGAATATAAACTTTAAAGGAAAGAAGAGAGCTTCAGAAGAGGTCCTCTTCTTCCTCTTCCTCTTCGAGGAGTTTCTTCCTAGCGGCTTCAAGCATAAGCTTCCTCTCTTCCTGGGCTACTACTTGTCTGATTAGCTGTACTGCATCTGGGTTAGCTGAGATGCTGTCGATTCCAAGCCTAACGAGGATTCTAGCCATCTTTGGATCACTTCCGGCCTGTCCACAGATGCTGGTCTCGACTCCATACTTCTTACATACCTTGATGACGTGCTTGATCAACTTAAGGACTGCTGGGTGGGTCTCATCGTAGAGCTTAGCAACCCTTTCGTTATCCCTATCAATTGCTAGCGTGTATTGGGTTAGGTCGTTTGTTCCAAAGCTGACGAAGTCAATTCCTTCCTTGATTAGATCCTCGATGATGATAGCTGCTGCTGGAACCTCAATCATGATACCCCATGCAACATCCTTGTGCGGTTCAAGGCCAACCTCTCTCGCTATTTCTTTAGCCTTTCTTATCTGCTCTGGATGGCTGACTAGTGGTAACATCACACCGATGTTGTTGTATCCCTTCTCTACTACCTTCTTGATGGCCTTAAACTCAGCTCTTAGTAGCTCTGGTTGATCGAGACCTCTCCTAATTCCTCTCCATCCGAGCATTGGGTTCCTCTCTTCTGGTTCGTCCTCTCCTCCAGGCATCTCTCTGAACTCGTTGGTTGGAGCGTCGAGGGTTCTGTACCATACCGGCCTTGGATAGAACGCTGCTGCAACCTTCTCGATACCTTCTGCTAATCTCTCTACCAGCTCATCCTCCTTTCCTTCCTTGATGAACTTGACTGGGTGCTGTCCGATACTTAGGATCATGTGCTCAGCCCTTAGCAGTCCAACACCATCTGCTCCAGTGGCCGCTGCCCTCTCAGCTACTTCTGGCATTGATACGTTAACCTTAACAAGGGTTCCCGTAACTAACGGAGCTGCTGCTACTGCAGCTCCAGGAGCTGCTGCAGCTTCCTCTTTCTTCTTCTTTTCAACTAAGCTCTTGACAATTCCCTTGTAGACTAGACCTCTTGTACCATCGACTGTTACGTAGTCTCCAGTCTTGAGCTTCTTGGTAGCCTCCTTGGTACCAACTACTGCTGGAATTCCGAGCTCTCTTGAAACGATTGCAGCGTGGCTCGTTCTTCCACCCTCATCGGTGATGATGGCTGAGGCCCTCTTCATAGCTGGAACCATATCTGGGTTGGTCATTGTTGTTACTAGAACATCTCCCTCCTTGACCTTGTCGATCTCGCTTGCATCGAAGATTACTACTACCCTACCTGCGCCTATTCCTGGGGAAGCACCGAGACCCTTGAGGATGACTTCGGCTTCCTCAACCTCCTCAACTTCCTCAGTTGTCGTTTCCTTGAGCGTTGTTATCGGTCTGCTCTGGACGATGTAGAGCTTTCCATCATCCTTGTCGTAAGCCCATTCGATATCCTGTGGCCATCCGTAGTGCTCCTCAATCTTCTGTCCCATCTTTGCAACTTCAATTATCTGCTCATCGGTTAAGACTTGCTTCTCAACCCACTCAGGACCGAGGTACTCTGCAACCTTAACTTGGACGGTTCCCTTTCCTGTTTCTGGGTTCCTGATTACCATAACCTCCTTCTTTGCTATGACCTTCTCCTTGATCTTCCATGTTCCCTTCTCGACGATGTACTCGTCTGGGGTAACCGCACCGCTAACTACCGCTTCACCTAGGCCCCAGGAGGCGTTGATCATTATCTCGTTCCTGTTGTTCGTAACTGGGTTAGCCGTGAACATGACACCGCTCTTCTCGCTGTTAACCATCTTCTGGACTACCGCGCTAAGGTAAACCTTGCTGTGATCGAATCCCTGCTTAGCCCTGTAGAAGGTAGCCCTTGCAGTCCAGAGTGAGGCCCAGCACTTCTTCACCTTGTCTATAACATCGTCAGCACCAAGAACGTCAAGATAAGTCTCCTGCTGACCCGCGAATGAAGCCTCTGGTAGGTCTTCTGCTGTAGCGGATGATCTAACTGCAACGTAGATTTCATCCTTTCCGAACCTCTGGCTGAGCTCCTTGTAAGCTTGTTTAATTTCATCTGCAATCTCGTTTGGCATTTCAAGGGATTCAATTAGCTCCCTAATTATTGCGGTGTTCTCCTGGAGTTGCTTGCTGTCGTCAACGTTTGTCCTGTTAATTATATCCATTATCCACTCTTGAAGTGTCCTAGGTTCGTCTGGAGCGCTTGCAAGAACCTCAGCTATCGTTCCCTTATTTGCCTTTTCGCCGAGAATCTTCTTGACATCTTCCTTAGAAACCTTAACATTTTCAACGAAGTACTTGTACGCTTCTGCGGTAACACAGAATCCTGGTGGGACAGGGATCCCAGCATTTGTCATTTCGCCAAGGTTTGCCCCTTTACCACCAACAAGGGGAACGTCATCTTTTCTAAGTTCTTCAAACCACTTAATGAACTTATATGCCATTTTGTCCACCTCCAGGCTCGAATTTCCGAAATTGATAAAGGTGGATCATATTTAAAATTAACGTGAATACCTTAGTTCTCCAATGTCCATAACTCACCCTAAGTTTTAGTGTATTCATTTCGCAAGCGATCTTCTATTGATGTACACTTTGAATCTCCCTCCATGAAATTCTTTGACGAGCACATAGTTTCCACTCTCTTCTATGTTGAGGTAAACGTTTGGATCTTTGTGAATTATGACATCGTAGTATCCTTTGGCGATTTTCTCTACGATCTCCTTTCTATTGAGGATCATATCTATCTCAGCGTTTGGATAGTAATAGCCGGCAATCGTATAAAGATAAGGGGACACGAGAATTTTTTTGCCATCGTAATGCTCGGAGACGTATCTTACGACATTAGAGTCATAAACGCCCACTATACTCCATCTATCTCTAAGATTATCTGCTTTCATTCCGATGGGAATTAAAAGGAGGAGAGCTAATATAACAGCCACAATGTTGTTCCTCCTTATCCTTGGCGTTAAGTTGCTTAAAAGGTAAATCCCTTCGCTCGCAAGTATCGCTATAACCGGGGAGAGAAATGTGATGAACCTGCTCTCTTTATGGGTTACAGTCAGTATCCCCCCTCCTCCCATGACGAGCCAACTTAGGATTAGCCATCCGTTCTCATCCTTTTTAACCCTAAAGAATCCAAGTACGGCTAGTGCTGGGAGGAGGAAACCCATATCCCCTATCACCATCTTTATGAAATCGAAAGCTGAAACAGGTCTATCAAGAGTTACAACCTTCGAAGCTATCTTAAATGGTCTGAAAAAGCCTCCATAGTAAAGGTGCCCCATGTAAAGCCATGGTAATAACGTTAGGAAAAGCAACGCAAAGCCGATTAGGTATTCCCTTCTCCTTACCCAGTTCCAATCTTCCGTTAGCCAGAGGTAGGTTAAGAATACGAGTACTATCGAAAGACCTGTGTACCTAGTTAATATGGCTAATCCAGCTGCGATAAAGGAAAGGTAAATCCTCGTGTTACTCTTTCTAACTTTTCCAGTATAGAGGAGGTAAATCGCTAAGGTGTAAAAGAACGTAAACTCGCTGTGGACTAGTTCTCTTCCGGCCATCGTGAACGCTAAGGGATTGAAGATGTAGAATAAGCTTGCAATAATCCCCTTAACGGAATCCCTAAACATCTCCAATGTGAGTAAATAAACGAGAACTGAAGTTAATGCAAAGCTGAATACGGAAACTAGCCTCGCTATTAATAGGTGGTTTGAGCTAAAAACTCTGAAGAATATCGAAAGCGTGTAGGGATAGAGGGGTGGTCTATACATCATGTAAATTCCCTGGTAGGTGAAGCTCGTTACGCTCTTTGTTAAGCTCCTTGCAATGTTTATGTACAATGCTCCGTCGTACGTCAACGAGTTTTCTGGCGGTAAGAATGCTATCCCTATAGCTAGGGCCCCCAGGAATATCAGGATCGGTACCTTTTCAGTGCCCTTTATTTTCACTTTTACTCCCTCCTATAAAGGGTAGGAGAAATAATGTGGCCAGCTTAAAGGTATCTAACCCAACTTCTATACCTAAGGAGAGAATGGTTAGCCCAAATGTATGAACCCATTTTTCTTTTCTCGCTTCTCTAATGGATAGGCCAAGTAAGAATCCTTCCAAAACTCCAAAAATTCCGAAATCTGCTACGGATTCTCCAAATATTGTATAAGTGTACCTATTGGGGCTTCCAAAGAGTTGCCCAACTTTATATCCCGGGATTGCCTCTTTGAGTATGAACAATTTTCCAAAGGGTACCCCAATTTCATATAACCTTTCGTAAACCCTATACGTGAATGCCGGCCTGTAGAGGATTTCGGATACCCCGATCCCTCTAGCCACCGAAATTATTGCTATACCAACGATTCCAATTCCTATAATTTTCCAGGGAATCTTATCCCTATAAATTAGCGGTAATATTGAGAGGGCTATGACGCTTCTATACATTGATAAGATCCCGAGAGCTGTTCCATATAAAGTGATAACCACGTTTGGAGATATAGAATTTAGAAGTGCTATGCCATATCCCGAGAGGACGTACAATATTGAGAGGGGATCGAACCTCGTGTTTGGATTTAGAATAGGTATTATCCCGCTGAAGGCCGGAATAAGTGGTAAGAGCAAAGAAATTCCCACTAGAACTATTTTAAATACCTTTAAGCCTTTAGTATTTAGGTAGAGGGCTATCGGAATCACGAGGAGGATCCAGATCGTTAGCCAGATCTTTCCTAGGATCGAAATCGTGATAAGGGAGATAACTAACCATAAGTATGGAGGTATTCTAGGAAGTTTTGCTTCTAAACCTACAACGAATAGACAAAGAAATAGTATAGCGTAAGCTAATCCCCCTGGATTTATCGCTTCTCCGAATATTATCAACTTACCAATTATTGCTAGAACTAGAAATCCAAGAGATAATCCTACGAATATCTTTTCTGAGGTTTCCATCGAATTCCCTCCAGGCTATTAATAAGCCCACCAGGATCATCAGATAAACTGGAAGGTCAAGTATCCCAGTTTCAACCCCAACTATTCCGTAAGATAGGGTCGAATAGTAAAAGGACCTTCCAACGTCTGATCTTAACTTTTTCATAATCCCATAATAAAATCCCAGGAGTAGCATTTCGAGGGATGAGAGTAGCCCGAAATCTAAGTACATTCCTCCAATGAGTGTTGCCGTTATAGTTACTCCTGGGATACCTAGGTATCTAGCTATCATTGTCCTGGGCCCTAAACCTCCGAAGATGTAGGACTTCACACCGGCAAGTTGGAGTTCACCTTTGTAAAATCCTACGACGCTACACCTCTTTACTATGACATCCAGTACTGAAGTTGTCCCCTGAATTCTGGTTAGAAATGATAGGCTACCCCTAAAGTATGAAATTAGGAAAAGTAAAAAGATTCCGATCACTCCAATTTCCACGGCTTTTTTACCCTTTTTCATATCTTCCAGATATGGAAGCGTTAACGCTATTAGTGCTACAAGCACGGGTGTTCTGTAAGCGTATAGGGCTACCATTAGGGGATATAGAAAACCTAGTTTCTTTCCCCTAATGATTAAGTAGACGCTTGATGGTAGTCCTAAAAAGTATGTTAATCCCGTTAATTTTGGATTTAAATGGGTTCGGAGATGTGGATGAAGGAGAGGTATTCCCCTTAAGTTTGCAATTTGGATGAGGATTATTATCACCGAGAGAATTAGCATTACACTAAAAACGTCGTCATTAACTTCGATTCTCCTCCTGGGGGTTCCAATATTTTCTCCCTTTAGATATCCATAAACGAAGAAGAGGGAAAAAGCGCCAACAACCAATATCGTTTTTACCCTAGCTAATCCAAGTGAGACAAAGAGGATTAGGAGGATTGGAATCAAAAGGGGAATATCTCTCATGGAGCTCTCACCTCAATGAGCCTGAGGGGTAGAGTTCTTTTCTCTGAGTTTACATATAATGTTCCGTAGTAGAACACCCTCTTACCTTTTAGATGCTCCTCTAAAATTTCTATTGGAACGTAGTTGGCCCAGATTATAGCATTATTTCCGTGGATCTCTTTTATCGTGATTGAGCCAAAAGTCAAATAATCAGCGGAATATTTCAGCTTTCCAACCTCTATGAGGGAGATGTTCTCTATGTATATCAACCCGCTGAACCTCATCGAATAGGTATCCTTGGTCCTGTATTTTTCGTATCTAAAGAATGGTTTTCCGCTGTCTTCCGTTCCAGGGACTTCGTATACGTAAACCTTCCCCCTAGTTATGACTTTAATATACTTTGCCTTGATTTCCTCCCTCGTGGCCGAGGGTCCTCCCACTGAAACCTTAGTTCCGTTCACAATTATAGTTATCTCTGATCCTTTTGCTGAGAATACCTCTCCAGAAATTTTCCTACCGTCGACTGTAATTACCTCCACTGAGACGTTAAATCCCTTAGATAATAAATTCATAGCATCATTTGCGGCTTCATAAATCTCTCCACCTTCATAATGTTTTGCTACTTTTGTTAGTATAATTCCACCAAGCGCTATTATAATAATTAATGTTACTACGAGCTTGTACTTGTCCATTATCTCTACACCTAGAGCAAAAACTTCATAAGGATATTTTAACCTTTTGCATGCGATGGGAAATGAAAAGGGGAGTGGTTCTGTTTTCTGGGGGATTAGATTCAACGGCCTGTCTTTACTGGGCTAAGAGGCATTATGATGAAGTAATAATGTTGACTATAAATTACGGAAGTAGGGAAGAGAGCGTAATGAATAAAGTTGCTGAATTCTTTTCAAAGGAGCTTAAAATTCCTTTAAAGATAATTAGGGTTAATTTCCTTAACGAGTTCTCTAAACTCTCTGGAAGCGCATTGGTGGAAGGAAATGTTCCCAGGGTTTCAGCTAGCGAATTGGAAGTAATTGAGAGGGCCAAAGAAACTGCAAGGAGTGTATGGGTTCCCGCTAGAAATTTAGTTTTGATAAGTATTGCTGCTTCCCTTCTCGATGCCCTTGGAGGTGGAGATATAATAGTTGGCTTCAACAAGGAGGAAGGTGAAACTTTTCCTGATAATACAAAGGAATTTGTCGAAAGGGTTAACAAGGCCTTAGAATATGCGACTATGAATAAGGTTAGGGTCGTCGCCCCCCTCATAGAACTTGATAAAAGGGGAATAGCGAGACTTCTTAAGGAGCTTGGAGCAAAGTACGAGTACTCGAACTCTTGCTATGATCCTAAGGGTTTCACTGAAGATGGTAAGCCCATTCACTGTGGAAGGTGTGAGAGTTGCGTTAGAAGGCATAGGGGGCTAATGGAGGGTATAGGGGAGGATAAAACTGTTTACCTTGTAACGCCAAAGCTTTAAGGTTTAACTTCTAGCTTTATAATATCATCTGGTTTTATTAGCGCTACTCCAGCTTTTTTCCCCAGAACCTCTATTATGAGGAGGTACTCTGGATTTTCTAGGTTAACTGGATTCCCCGTAATTCGCTTTATTAATCCCCCAATTTCAATTTCAAGGCTTTTCTCTCCAATTTTGGCGCCTCTAACTTTGGCCCTGACGGCGAAGCTTTTTCCCTTAGGAATCTTCGTTGCTATCTCCCCTATCACATCGTTAAGCTTCTCTAATGGTATGAACAAATCTATAGGAATAATCTTCTGAAGGGCAAACGTTTCGAAGGATTGTAGCCTTTTAAACACCTCTTCCTTGTTGAGTTCAGTCTCTCCTATTAATACTCCTCCCCATCGGGTTCTCCTTACCTTAGCTTCTATCCCCCACTCGAGTTCGAGTATAGCTTCTCCTTCTCTTCCTGGGGGGCAGGTTGCTATGAATTTCATTAGTTTTCACCTAGCACTCATACCTATTACATAGAAGAGGAGCTTAGCCGCGGTTATCGAGGTTGAGTTTCCCAATCTATCTCCAGATACTTCCATTATATCGAAACCTGCTACCTTCTTTCTTTTGGTGAGCCATTCTAGGGCCTCTATGACCTCCCAGAATCCAAGCCCTCCAGGTTCCGGCGTTCCAGTTTCTGGAACTAAGGGAAGATCAAAGACATCCACATCTATGGAAACGTAAACCGGTTCGGGAAGAGATGAAACTAAATCAACGAATGCGTCAAAATTGTAATCCCTAGCGTGAACCCATTCTATTCCACTCTGACTTGCAAACATGACCTCTTCTCTAGTTCCACTCCTAACCCCAAATATTGCAACCTTTACCCCCATTTCGTGTATTCTCCTCGCAACGCATGCATGATTAAACCTCGACCCTTGATAGGAATCCCTTAAGTCTAGATGAGCATCGAAAACAACGTAGCTTTTAGGTTCGAGGACTTTAACTGGTGGGTAAGTCATTGAATGCTCTCCTCCCAGGAAGATTGGTAGTGCTCTAGGGTTAATACTTCTAACTTCTTTAATGGTTTCAACTGCTACCTTTATCGCATCTTCTATGCTCACCGGTAGTGCTACATCCCCCGCATCGGCAATTTTCAATTCTGCAATGTCAATATCATAATCTAAGATGTAACTTTCAAGATTTAGGGTAGCCTGCCTAATTAGTACTGGCCCGAATCTTGCTCCTGGTTTATAGCTTGTGGTACCATCAAATGGTAATCCCAGGATTATGTAGTCAGCATCTTTGATATCCACCGTTGGGAGTTCCATGTCGAATGAGCGATACGTGTAAAGTAGCATCGCACCACCGCTTACGGATTCAAAATCCTATTTAAGGGATTTATGGAAAAAGAAGTGGAGGCTAAATGAGGCCCTCAGCTTTTGCGGCCTCTTCCGGATCTTCGTTCCTGTGGATTACCCTTATTAGTGCTCTTATCATTGATTCAGGATTTTCTCTCTGGAAAATATTCCTTCCAACGACTGCTCCAGATCCTCCGGCCTCTATAACCTCCCAAACAACCTTTAGGAAATCTAATGGATTATCCGTTTTTGCTCCTCCGCTCATGAGGACGGGAACTCCCGCTGCGGCCTCTACTACCTTTGCGAATGTTTCCTTTGAGCCTGTCCAGTAAGTTTTTATCATATCGGCCCCGCTCTCGGCCGCGGCCCTAGCCCCGTACATCACTACCCTGTAGTCTTCTTTCTTTCCATACTTTTCATCAATATAGGGCCCCCTTGGATATGCGAACTGCACAACTGGGTAACCTAGATCGTGGGCATAGCTCGCTATCTCGGCGAACTGTCTTATCATTGTATCCTCCTGGGGAGAACCCCAGTAAACGGTTGCGGCTATGGCATCTGCGCCTAGCTTTATTGCATCCTCAACATAGGCAAGCTGGCTTTGGAGAAGTTGATCGGGCTTTGGCCTTAGGTTCGTTTTGCTAGTCAGCTTTATCATTAATCCAACGTCAGGCTTAACTTCATCTCCCGCAATTCTTGCAATTCCTGGGAGCATCATTACTCCATCTATCCCGGCCCTTACAACTTTCCTTATAATTACCTTGGGATTAACGTGCTCCCAAACAGGTTCGAAATCTGTAGGCCCATGTTCAAATCCGTGATCCATTGCAAATATCAGAGCCCTACCATCCCTCCTAAAGAACCTCTTTAGCCTCCTCCTTATACCGAGATTTTGAAGGGCTTCCATAGTTCACCACCTCAAACCATATGCTCCTTTCCTTTAAAGTCCTTACTAAAATATTAAAAATATTCACAATTTTTTCAGTCCAGGGGAGGATCCATGGAGAGCTTGCTTGAAAAAGTTCTCACAGAATGGAAGGGGCATAAGGTAGCCGTAACCGTTGGTAGCGAGCACTCATTTACTGGTATCCTCGAGGACTTTGACGGTGAAACGATGTTATTGAGGGATGTAGTTGATTTCCTGGGGAATAAGGGAAAAGCTATGCTGGTCTCTTTAGACGATGTAAGTTGGGTGATGCTAATTGATTAGGGCCATGGCCTTTGTAGGATTCAAGAAGAGTGGTAAAACGACGACGATAGAGAAGGTTGCCAGGGTTCTGAAGGAGAAGGGCTATAGGGTTGCGATAGTTAAGAGCATGCATTCGGAATTCGACAGGCCAGGGACTGATACTTGGAAATTTTCCAGGATCGCGGATTCAGTTTTGGTTCATGCTAAGGATACGGATGCCTTACTCTTCAAGGCTAAAGACATAAACGCATTATTCTCCATGATCTCATCTGATGTAGTGCTGATAGAGGGGTTTAAGTCGATAAAGCATGTCCCTAAGGTGATATGTGCAAGGTCCGAGGATGAAGTAAGGGAGCTCAACGATGGTTTAGCAATAGCCGTCAGCGGCGTGATAGCTTCCCAGGGGGTTAAGGAAGTTGATGGTTTACCAGTTATAGATGGGACAAGAGAACCAGAGAAGCTTGCTGAACTCGTGCTTAAGCGAGGCTTTATGTTACCCAATATAGATTGCGGACTTTGCGGCTTTAACTGTGAGCAGATGGCTAAATTAATAGTTAAAGGTGAGAAAAGCGTTAACGATTGTGTCGTTTTAAGTTCAAGACCTAAGGTTATAATAAAGATAGATGGGCAACCTCTCTACCTGAAAGACTGGGTTCAAGAGCTCGTTGAGAAGACAATAAAGGGAATGCTCTCAGCGATGAAGGGGTATAGGGAAGGAAAGAGAATTGAGATAATAATAAATGGCTAACCTTTTTAGTCGTTTATTTCACCCCTCCTTCTAAGCTCCTCTTCATAGATCGTCCATAGGGCTACCAGCGTTGCTGGTATACCGTGCTCCGTGGCAAAGGTCATGTAGGGGGCTAGATCAACTACGTAATCTGCAAACCTGAACAAGCCGATTGGTATTCCTTCCCTGGATCCTATGAATATGATGATCTCCTTCGCGTAATACATATCCCTGGCGAGCTTATCCTTTACCTCGTTTAGGGTTGGGCCCTTGGGATCGGTTATTATTATGAGCCTCCTGTTCCTCCTCTTATCCCTTATCACCTGATACAGATCCCAAACCGTTACTGGAACCTTTTCAACTTCCCAGGGATAGGCTTCTTTCTGAATCTGATACCTACTCTCCTGCCCTTCTTTAACTCCCCTTATGAAGGCCATAAGCTCATAAGCGTTCATCTTTTCCTTTGGAGCTATTATTAATTCCTTAACCTCAAAGGCTTGTGCAGCTCTACCTATCTTTTCTCCGAAAGCTCTAGCAGTTTTATAATCTCCCCAGTACGGCATTTGGACGATAGTTAACTTCCTAAATAGCTTCCTGCAGTCGGGCTTATCCTTTGGGTACTTCTTCCATTTCGTGTATTCTTTCCCAGGTATTACCGAGATGTACGCTTTCTCCCCTATTATCTCCACCTGAACAACTTTATCCGGATAGCTTAAATTGACCTCTGCGTTCGTTAAATCTTTTATTCTAGCCCCGAGCACCACGTTAACATCCACGCTCGAGAAATCTCTTTTTCCCCTCTTCTTTGTCCTAACTGCGAATGTCTCTCCTTCCTTTATATATTTTACAATTTCATCCGCTGCACTTTTTATGGAATCAAGGTTGGCTGGAACCTCAATTAATACCGGGTAAACTTTTTCCACCTCTGGGACTTCTAATATCTTTTGTAAGGCGTTTTCCTCTTCGCTCTCAACTATTACTATCCCAGGATATCCCTCTGGGGCTATCGTAACTTTAGCGTTTGGAAGGACTTCCCTTATGTAGTTACCTGCGACCGCTTCCATATCCATCTGAGTTTTCACTATGAACTTCATTCCTCCAACCTCCCGTATCTCCTCATTATCCTTAGCAACTCCTCTTTTGGAAGTGCATACCTAACATGGTTATCTCTTCCATCCATCGTTCTTGCCTCTAGCAGGGAATTTATTATGGCCTCTTCCACTGCTTCAGCAGTGGCCTTAAACAGGGGAGAGATTACAGAATCTGGGAGCGCTTTTATTTCGATGACCTCCTTTTCATAGTGTTTAATCCTATTGGCCGTTGAGAATGCTACCGCTATATCCCCGCTCCCATTGTAAGCGTATCCACCCGTTCTGGCCAGCCCTACAATGGCCCTCTTGGCTACCCTATTTAATTGCCTACCCGTTAGGGGGGCATCGGTTGCTATTATCATTATAATGCTCCCTTTTCCCTCTCCCCCTCTTCCTGGCCAATTTTTAAGTTCCAATCCAACTGGAACTCCAGCGATCGTTAGATCTTCCCTCCTTCCAAAGTTGCTAAGAACTAGTGCCCCCACGGTATATTTCTTACCCTCTATTTCCACTATCCTTGAAGCGGATCCTATTCCTCCTTTGAATTCAAAGGCGCTCATTCCGGTTCCAGCTCCTACTGCTCCTTCTTCAAAGTCTTCATCTGCTCTCTTTATTGCCTCAACCACATGTTCCCTCTTGACGTGCCTTCCCCTGATGTCATTAAGGTATGAATCGTTGCACTCCAGCACTAGGGGGTTAACTGAACCAGTTGTAACGCCTATGTCTTCATTCTCCTCTAGAATGTAATCTAAAAGGCCTTCAACGGCCGTTCCAATGCTCAACGTGTTCGTCAATATTATTGGGGTTTCTATAGTTCCCAGCTCCCAAAGCTGGATCAAGCCAACTGGCTTAGAATACCCGTTCATTACGAAAGCTCCTGCTAGAACTTTCTCTTTGTATATGTTCCCTTCGTGTGGTAGTATTGCGGTAACACCTGTTCTTACTGGTCCCTTTCCTGGTATCAGCTTCCCTTTTCCCTTGATTAATGTTACGTGTCCCACTTTAACTCCTTTAACGTCAGTTATTTTGTTTCTCTTCCCTGGCTTAAACACGCCAATTTTAATCCCTAACTCTTGGGCTTTCATGTTCTTAGTTTTGAGGATTATTTAATAATTCTATCTCATTTATGTTAAGGTTTGAAACGGGTTCAAGTTCACTCTTCAGGAAGTGGATCATGTTATCTGGGAGTACTTCCTCATCTAGGGTTACTAGGGTTATCCCTCTATGTAGAATTGAAAGGTCTTTTAGCTTAGTTATGAATTTTGAGACGGCCTTTTCTCCATTTTCAAGTATTAAATAGTCAAGACAGTCAATTAAAATAACCTTATCTATATCTACAGATTTCAAGAAATCAGCAAGTCTTTGAATTAAAAACTCGAGCCTTGTAGGGGAAACGGCATCCTCATGTTTGATCTTTGAAATCCAAATGACTGGTGTGAGATGTAGCCCGAGCTTTTCTCTAAAGATCTCGGGTGGATCCCTGGCTATAGCTATCCCAGGTAATCTAGCATTGAGGAGAGCTTTAAAGACAGCATAGCAGGAGTTTCTATCACAATAGTACGCTCCCCATAACTTGCTTAGCTTTGCTTCAGAGACGACCTTAAATATTACATACCTTTTCTTTCCAAATGGCACGTAAAATGAGAGGACAGAGGCTAAGAGAAAGAATGCAGCCATCGTAAATATTATGCTTCTGAAGAATTGCCAAGTTTCGTACTGGTTGATTAAGACTGCGGTATTTATCAGCATCCCTATGAGCTCTGCTAGGGATATAAGAAGAAAACTAAGTAGGCCAAAGATACTCGCCATTGAGAATGGTTTATATTTCATGGCTTCCCTTGCATTCTTTCTTAGGGCGATTATAATAATAGTAGCAGATGTTGTTATGATGAACACTAATAAGTCTCGGAAGAAATATGTGAGGTTTATTATCCTCACTTTCTCTCCCAGAAATTTTAGGTCGTCGTAAAAGTATAAAACCTTATCGTGAATAATTTAACCGTGATAATATGAGCTGGAGAGAAAAACTCGGCATGATTCATATATACACTGGAAATGGAAAAGGTAAAACCACGGCCGCTTTGGGTCTAGCCCTTAGAATGCTTGGTTCTGGCGGGAAGGTTATCATAATCCAGTTCATGAAAGCTCCCAAGGTCTATGGGGAATACTTTATGGCCGAAAAATGTAACTTTAAGATAGAATCTTATGGTCTTCCTAAGTTCGTTCACGGAAAGCCCGATGAGGAAGACATTAAAGCAGCTAAAAGGGCTTTGGAAAGGGCTAGAGAAGTTGTAAAAAGCGGTGAATGGGATCTAGTGATACTTGATGAGATATGTGTGGCCTTGGGCTTTGGAATGCTAAATATTGAGGAAGTCAAAGAGCTTATCCAAGAGAAAGCTAAGAATACTGAACTCGTATTAACTGGGAGATACTGTCCCAAGGAACTTTACGAGTTAGCTGATTATGTTACCGAAATGAGGGAGATAAAACACCCCTATCAAAGGGGAATTTTGGCCAGAAGAGGAGTAGAATACTAATACCCTTCAGCTTCTTTTTTCTTCTCCATCTTTATTATATAATCTGCAGCATTCTGTAGGGCCACTGAAAAGCCCGGTTCTACCCCAATTACCACAGTTTCTTTTCCCTTTCTCTTGGCTTCACTTATTAAGGGTAGGAAATCTGCATCCCTGGTTGCAAGTGCTATAACGTCAACGTCTGTATTGTAAATTAGTTCCATAGCCTCTATGGCCACTCTAACATCGGTGTCTCCTGCAACGATTATGGGTTCAAAACCTTGATTAACAACGGCCTCTATCAATCCTTGAGGGGCGTACTGGTTTAAAACAACTTTAGCTACTCTGATCTTTCCAATTTTTTCTAAGGCCTTCTTTATGTCCTCAAGCTTTATCCCAAATTCCTTTCTAAGAATGTTCGGTCCATCAATTATCAAGCCTATCGTTTTTTCTTCTACCTCTTCCTCCTTCTCCTTTTCCTTCTTCAATATCTTCGATATTACCCTCTTCACTCAACTCACCTCTCGACTCTAGTACTATCACATAATCTGCTGCATGCTTTAATGCCGAACTAAAACCAGGCTCTACCCCTATTATTGCGGTTTCTTTTCCTTTCTCCTTTGCCTTGAGTATTATTGGCACGAATTCCGTGTTTCTTGTTGCTAGAGCTATTATGTCTATGTTCGGATTGTAAACCTCTCTCATGGCTTCTACTGCAAGCTTTACCCCTATTTCTCCGGCAACAATTACTGGTTCAAAACCTTGATTTGACACCGCTTCAATTAGACTTTGAGGAGCGTATTGATTGAGGATTACCTTTGCAACCCTGATGTTACCAAGGCTACTTAGGGCCTCCACTATATCCTCCAGATGAACTCCAAGCTCTTTCCTAAGTATATTGGGACCATCAACGAGGAGAGCAATCCTTTTTCCCCTACTTATGATCTTACGCTTAATCAATGCTATGCTTTTTACTCCTTCAACTATTCTCTCCCAGCGGGCCATCGTTGCCACCTATGAAATAGGTGATACGAGCGAGATACCGTATTAGAATAAACTTTGAGGCTTTTATATTTTCCTCATCTATGGTTAAAAGTGATCCGCTAAATTATGCCACTTTTAAGTACGATCCTTAAATCTTCTGAACCCCTAATTGCAAAAAAGCTCCACATTAATTTTTCGTTTCTTCCAAGAAGTTCATCAACGCATAGATATTCAGCATCCAAGTATCTCGGTAAATTACCGATGTTCTTTTCCCCTTCAGCTTTCATACCTTCTAGTGCATTTCTAAGGGCCCTAGCATTGTAAATTGCATGAAATAGTTCTATTCTACCATCCTTCCACTTAGGTATCAGGGCATCTGGGGATTCTTCAATGAAAATAGTGCTCATATAATTAACGAAGAATGGCATTACAAGGGGCATATTTCCCTTTATAAGGAATATATCCCCTCCACTTGGAAGGCCCTCGAGAAGGACGTCTATGATAGTCCTACCTTTAACCGGCTTTACTTTTTCAACATGGAGAGAGTATTTCTTCTCTTGCCCCTTCTTCACCAGGGTTATAACATCTTCAATTCTCTTTGCTTGTCTAAGCCTTGATTCAAGTATTCTAATCATGGGTTCATCGTTTATTGGGATTAAATAGTTGTCTGTGGGTTTTAGCTTTACCGCAAAAATCAACCCAAGCATCATAATCGCAAACTTAATCTTGGAGTATTTAAATTCTTGGTCTTGATGATCAGGAAAGTGAAGAAGGAAATTAGGGTAATAGGATTTGACGATGGTACGTTTAAATTTAAGTCTCGGGGAGATAAGGTAATCTTAGTTGGAGTTATTATGAAGGGCTCCTCCGATGTCGTTGGCATTGTCACTAGGTGGATAACCATAGATGGTCTCGACGTTACAGACGCTATAATCGATGCCATTAACTCGAGCAGGTTTAAAGACTTAAGGGTAGTATTGCTTAAGGGCATAACCTATGCGGGTTTTAACATTGTTGACGTTAGCAGGGTTTTCAAGGAGACGGGACTTCCTGTTATAGTCGTGGTCAGGAAAAAGCCGGATATAGGGGCGATGGAATCAGCACTTAGAAAGCATTTCGACGATTATGAAGTAAGGATTAAATTATTGAGAAGTGCAGGAAAGCTAGTTGAACTTATTCCTGGGAAGCTCTACTATCAAGCGATTGGAATTAGTTATGACAAGGCAGCTGAGGTGATACAGGTCACCAGTAGGAATTCCATGGTTCCAGAGGCCTTAAGATTGGCCCACATGATAGCTTCAGCTGTGATGTGTGGGGAGAGTAAAAAAGACTAAGCTGTTTTAGCTAGTAAAGCTCCACCGATTATCATCGAGGCCCCTATTAACTGGACAATACTTAACTCTTCTCCAAAAATTATGAATGCTAAGGTCATAGCTACTACTGGTTCAATCGTGGCTATCACGGATGCTTTACTAACTTCAACGGTTTTTAATGCTGTATTGTAGAGGATATAGCCTAGAAAGGTTGGGAAAAATGCTAGAGCAATCAGATAGGGGAGCGATTCTGGGGGGATTTTAAAATCCGTAAAGGGTATTAGAAAAATTGCCCCTATTAAGAGAACATTAAAAAGCACCCTCTCCGGTTCCTCTTTGCTAACGGCCATCTTGGCGAATACACCGTAAAGGGCGTAAGTAAACCCGCTGGTCAATCCGGCTACAATGGCCTTTAAGCTGAAACTTATCCCCCCATAGTTTAGACTAATAACTCCACCTATGACGAGTATAACGGCAAGAAGCTTTTTCTTATTTATCTCCTCGTTGAATATCAGCTTTCCAAGGATCGTTGAATATGCGGGAGCAGTATACAGCATTAGAACGGCAAATGAGACCGAGGATATCTTTACGGTGTAAAAGTACAGGGAGTAGAATAGGAATATGCTAAAGAATCCATAAGCAATATAGAACTTTAACCTCTCCTTAGGGATAAGGATCGGTATTTTCTTAATTTTAAGATAGATGAAGAGGAATATTAGGGCGAATATCACCCTATAAAAGACTATCGTGTAGGTAGATAAGTTATACCTATACAGGAACTTCGCAAATATTCCCAACGTTCCCCACATGGAAGCTGCTAAGAAAACAAGAAGATATCCCCTCATCGGAAGCTCCCTTCATCCTTAATCTTATTAACCTTTCTGAAAATTTAAAAAAGTGAGGATGAACTCTCAATGGGGTTTTAAAATGAAGATACTCATCATGGGGTTTGAATATCTCCCTGTAAAAGTGGGAGGCTTGGCTGAAGCTTTAACTTCCATTGCAGAAGCCCTCGCCTCTTTAGGACATGAAGTCCTAGTCTTCACGCCTTCCCATGGAAGGTTTCAGGGTTCAGAAATTGGGATTATAAAAGCTTTTGGGGGGAAAGTTGCCATCAAAGTTCACTTGGAGGAGAATGGAAATTTGAGGATCTATAGAATTGGCGGGGGGTTGTTAGATCATCAAGACGTATACGGCCCAGGATGGGAGGGTTTGATAAGGAAAACCGTTATATTTGGGAAAGCTAGCGTTCTCTTGCTGAATGAACTCTTAAAGAGTGAAGACCTTCCCGATGTTCTCCACTTCCATGACTGGCACACCGTATTTGCTGGAGCTTTAATTAAAAAGTACTTTAGGATTCCAGCGGTATTCACAATCCATAGGCTTAACAAGTCGAAGATCCCAGCATTTTATTTCCATGAAGCGGGATTACCTGAGCTCGCTCCTTATCCGGATCTAGACCCTGAGCACACTGGAGGTTACATAGCTGACATAGTGACAACGGTTAGTAGGGGGTACCTCCTGGATGAGTGGGACTTCTTTAGGAACTTCAATGGAAAGGTAACCTACGTTTTCAATGGAATAGATTGTAGTTTTTGGAATGAGAATTATCTAAAGGGTTCCAGGAAGGAAAGAAGGAGCTCCATACTTGCGAAATTTGGAATGAGTGATGGGATAACTTTCATGTTCATAGGAAGGTTTGATAGAAGGCAGAAGGGAGTTGATACTTTGCTCAGGGCCATAGAGCTTCTATCCGAGAGACCTGAGTTTAAGGAAATGAGATTTATCATCATTGGAATGGGGGATCCAGAGTTGGAAAACTGGGCCAGGGAATTAGAAAAGAGGTATGACAACGTTAGGGTATTAACGGAAATGCTCAGCAGAGAATTCGTGAGAGAACTCTATGGTTCGGTAGACTTCGTAATAATCCCTTCATATTTTGAACCATTTGGACTAGTTTCCCTAGAGGCGATGTGTCTCGGGGCCATTCCCATAGCTTCATCAGTTGGTGGACTTAGGGATGTCATTGTGAGTATAGATGAAGATCACGTTGATGGTACCGGATTACTAGTAAAACCTGGAGACCCATGGGATCTAGCTAATGCAATTCTTAGGATGCACAGTATCGCAATGGATAATGAGTTTGTGGAGAAATTAAGGGATAACTGCAAGAAAAGAGCAAAGTCATTTTCCTGGGAGAATTCGGCAAAAAGGTATTTAAGGGCATATAAAGGGAATATCGACAGGATTTTTGACTTTGCAATGTGATCAGCACCGGAGTTTGGCCCTCATCACTCGGGTAGCGGCCAAGCTCATCATCTCCATTTTATACTTGCCCGACCTTTTTTAAATACTCCTCCAGATACGTTGATGCTACTTCCCCTCCACCTACTCCTTTCCACTCCTCCTCTTTGATTATCGTATCCAAAAGGTTGGATATTCCCTTTGGCTCTGTGATCTTGATTAGCACAAATGCATCAAACTTCTTTAGTGCACCGTGTGGTTCTACCAGGATGCCATCCTTAATTATATGAACTTTATCAAGTGTTACCTTGATGGCTGCTTCATGCTCCTCCCCTTTATCTCTCCAAAAGGAATACACGGTCAAACATCCATCCCTAACGTAAAAATGAAGGAGTGGTGGAGTCGATCCTTCAATTATCGGATACTTCTTTTTTCCTATTAGAAGATAAGCCACGCCTCTAGCCATTAGTACCTTTACACCTTCGCATAGATCCTTAACATAGGAACCCACAACGGTCTCAACTGTACCTACCGTATCCTTCACCTAATACTAATTTGTTAATGAAAATGCTTAAGTAATTGGTTATTAACGCTTTCTGGGGGATGAAAATGAGAATCGTTGCGGCTGATACTGGAGGAGCAGTTCTTGATGAAAGTTTTCAGCCTGTTGGCTTGATAGCTACCGTGGCCGTTCTGGTAGAAAAGCCCTATAAAACCTCTAAAAGGTTCCTGGTTAAATACGCTGATCCTTATAATTATGATCTCTCAGGAAGGCAGGCTATTAGGGATGAAATTGAGCTAGCGATTGAACTCGCAAGGGAGGTAAGTCCTGACGTTATCCATTTAGATTCCACGCTTGGAGGGATAGAAGTAAGGAAGCTGGATGAATCAACAATAGATGCTCTCCAAATTTCAGATAGAGGAAAGGAAATATGGAAAGAGCTTTCCAAGGACTTACAACCCCTGGCAAAAAAATTCTGGGAAGAGACTGGAATAGAAATCATTGCAATAGGTAAAAGTAGCGTTCCAGTTAGGATAGCCGAGATTTATGCTGGAATATTTTCGGTTAAGTGGGCATTGGATAACGTTAAAGAGAAAGGGGGCTTATTAGTGGGTTACCCAGGTATATGGAGGTTGAAATTAAGAAAGATAAAATAATTGGGAAGAGCCTAGATCCCAGGGAAGGTGGGCTCTATGGTGAAGTGAAAACCGAAGTTCCTCAGGGAATTAAGTGGGAGCTCTATCCAAATCCCCTCGTTAGAAGGTTTATGGTGTTCGAAATAACTTCAAAATCTTGACACTTTAACCACCCTTTTATAAATCTCTTTCATAGTATTTGCCAAAAATTCTAAATCTTACTTATTAGAATTTGAGTTGGTGGTCAAATGAGGATATTGATCCTTGGGATGGGTGGAACTATAGCGAGTGTTAAAGGGGAGAGGGGATATGAAAGTGCTCTATCCGTGAGTAAAATACTCAAATTGGCGGGAATAAGTTCTGAAGCTAAAATAGAGGCAAGAGATTTAATGAACGTTGATAGCACGCTAATTCAACCATCAGATTGGGAGAGGTTGGCTAAAGAAATAGAGAAGGAAGTGTGGGAGTACGATGGAATAGTTATAACCCATGGAACGGATACAATGGCTTACTCTGCTTCTATGCTCAGCTTCATGCTTAGAAACCCTCCGATTCCAATAGTTTTAACGGGATCTATGCTCCCCATAACTGAGAAAAATAGCGATGCCCCTTTTAACTTACGCACCGCTTTAGAGTTCGTTAAGCTGGGAATTAGGGGAATATACATTGCCTTCAATGGGAAGGTAATGCTCGGGGTTAGAGCATCAAAGATCAGGAGCATGGGCTTTGATGCCTTTGAGAGCATAAACTATCCAAACGTCGCTGAAATAAAGGATGATAAACTTAGGATTCTTCATATTCCGGATTTCTATGGGGATGAATTTTTCTCTGACATAAAATATGAACCGAAAGTTTTAGTGATCAAGTTAATCCCAGGTTTATCTGGTGACATCGTGAGAGAAGCATTAAGGTTAGGTTATAAGGGAATAATTCTTGAAGGGTATGGGGTTGGTGGTATTCCGTATAGGGGCACCGATCTCTTTGAGGTTGTATCTTCAATATCCAAAAGGATCCCTGTGGTTCTCACAACTCAGGCTATTTACGATGGGGTGGATCTGCAAAGATACAAAGTTGGAAGGATAGCCCTTGAAGCAGGCGTAATCCCTGCGGGTGATATGACGAAGGAGGCCACGATAACAAAGCTAATGTGGATCCTTGGTCATACAAAGAATATAGAGGAAGTTAAACAATTAATGGGGAAAAACATAACTGGGGAACTTACTCGAGTTTCTTGAGCTCTTCTTCTCCAAGCATTAGTGGTCTCTCGGCCTCATAAACATCTGCGAGTTCCCACTTAACTTCTCCCCTGTTCATAAGCTCCGCGTATCTCTTAGCTATCTCGACAGCTTTTTCATAGCTTTCCGCCTCTACTATCCTTCTGACGTACCACTTTCTGGTTCCAAACCTAAGCTTGAATTCGGCCAGGTACATACTCCACCACCTAAGGTTTTTACAAAATGTCATCCTAAAAATCTTTTTCTTTCCTCAGTCTGGAACGGCTTCCTCATCAACTCGGCAGCTACCCTGTTCCCATCATCGGATGTTCCCTAATTTATTATCCGACAGTATCTTAAACCTTTATGGGGTTATCCCCTATTAACCAATGATGACGGATCAACCGGCTGATCGAATGATGACGTCCGCATCACCTGAGGGTTTCAAGTTTATTAATTAAAATTCTAATATCGGTTTTAAAAGGTTCCTCGGCTTTCTCTTCTTCTTTTCTCAGCTCTTCTATTAGCTCAGATATGCTTAGCGTTTTTCCTGAGAGTTTCTCTATTAACTCTCTTAACTCCTTATAATACTCTATGTAGGGCCTAACATCTTTTAATACCTCTTCAACTTCTTCCCTCACCATCTCCTCCCACCTAAGATTCTGTACCACCAGAACCTTTCCATATCTTCCTTTCTCCCTAGAATTATCAACCACCTAATTATTAGTACATTTATCGTGAATATTAGGAGGACGATTCCATAGTATACGGGAGATATGCTGCTCATAAAGGCATAGTAATCCCATAGAAAGTGGAGCAACACGGCCAATGTGAAATAAGGGGCGAGCGTATATACCTTTCCCTCGGCTTTTAACCCATACCCAACTCCAACTATTGCGCTCCAGGTTGCATGACCTATTGGAGTCAGCAAAGCCCTTTGGATCGTAACATGTACTCCATATCCAAGTCCGTAGAGTAAATTTTCAGTGGCCGCGAATCCAAGCCCGGCTGCAACGCCGTACACAACCCCATCCATTATTCCATAGAGGTGGCCTGAGTTATAAGCGTACTTTATTGCTAGCGCTTTGGCTGGCTCCTCTACTATTCCTGCAATTAGAGAGATGTAAAGGAAGGTTGCGGGGAGCAATGCTGGTATTCTTGGAAACCATCTTGGAACGAGGAGACTCTCAACAATTAAGGCTACACTAACGGAGAGAGTTCCTCCCAGGATAAACGTCCCTATAACGACCCTCTTTGGCTCAGGTTCAAGCCTATCCTGATGATAAAAGTACCAAAGTAATGCTAAAGCAGGGGCGTATGCGAAGTATAAGATTGTGGTTAGGTTTCCCACGATATCACCGCCGGTCGGCGAAGCGAAGAGTCATCATCCTTCAGGTGTCCTCGGCTTCCTCATCCCGTTTTTTCAAGGTATTTCTCTAAGTTCTTGGATGGTATATCTATGCTCAATCCAAGCTTGGATATCATCTCGCTAATGGCGTATCTTACCTCAAGTTCGTTGGTGGGTTTAAAGCTCCTGAATTTTTCCATTAATCTTTTTATTTCCTCCTCTTTTTTAACTTTCTTGAAGTCCCTAAAATGCTCTCTAATTCTCCCTATATCTATGCCTGCGAACTCGGGAATCTTGTTTACAGCAGTCTCATTTATGCTTGCTAGAAGTCTAGCTATGTCAAGCTTTGGAGTCTTCTCATCGATTATTAATCTTTTTACGACGATCCATCTTCCATATTTGGCCGTAAAATTAATATGATCCTCCTTATATCTGGGGGTTATCTTTAGCTCGCTTATCTTTCCAACGGGAAAGTCAATGGGTAGGTCATCTTTAAGGGTGTTCCACACTAGGATTACCTTTGCAACATCCAAGAGCAACTTCTTAAGTTTCCTGTCATCTTCAAGGATGTAGCTATTTATTTTTCTCGATGTTCCTGGAGATTTTAACTTCTTTAACTTTTCTTCTAATGCCCCATTGATAGTTAGCTCCTTTAGCATTCTGTCTACGTCTATTCTCTCCTGTAAATATTTAGGAATCTCATGTCTTACGGTATTTGAAACCCTTGCTAAGAATATTGCAATTTGATCTTCTCTTAATTCCTTTGGGGCTTCGCCAACCTCTAATCCTCCGAGCTTTAGCGTGAACTCGACGATATCTCCTGTCATCGTGATCCCCCATAATCTTTAGCATCTACTTTGAAAATAATTTTGGTTTGTAAGTGCATTTCAGATGAAACAAATTTTTTATACTTTAAGTTCAAAACCTTAAGATGGTGGAGCCTATGAAGCTCAGGGAGTTAGTTGAAAGTCTTAGTGAAAAACAAAGAAGGACAGTTATGAATTGCCTTGAGAGATGTGGAATATATGATCTCGAAGAGGAAGTTAACCCATATCCGAAAGAGGAAGTTAAGAGATTTTTAAAAGTTGTATCAAATCCAATTAGATATGGAATAGTCAAGATGTTGATAGATAAGTGGATGTGTGTATGTCTAATAGCTAAAGCCTTAGACGTTGATCAGACGCTGGTTAGCCATCATATAAGGATACTTAAAGAGATAGATCTTTTGGAGGAGAAGAGGGAAGGAAAACTTAGATTTTACAGGGTTAACAAGGAGAAGCTTATGGAGTACATGAGAGAAATGATGGAGGAACTAGGGTATGAAGGAGTTGCAAAGGAGGGTTGATGAATTAATAAGGAAAATGGGTGGATATTGGACCCCCTCTCAGATGCTGACTGCTTTGGTGGAGGAAGTTGGAGAACTTGCCGATGTTATTTTATCTTTTGAGGGGGTCAAGGGAGTAAAGGATCATGATAAGCTAAAGGAGGAACTTGGAGATGTACTTTTTGCGTTGATCTGCATAGCTAATTATTTCGAAGTTGATATGGAGGATGCTTTAATGGAAACTATTAAAAAATATTCGGCGAGAGATTTATAGTATTGTACTAACTTTTGAATTTTGGAAAACATACGAAACGTTTTTATATATCTTCACATTTCTTAGGAGAGGGTGGATTGCATGAGAAAGCTAGATAGGGTGGATATGCAGCTTGTTAAAATCCTTTCCGAGAATTCGAGACTTACTTATAGAGAACTTGCTGATATCTTAAACACGACTAGGCAAAGGATTGCTAGGAGAATCGATAAGTTGAAAAAACTTGGAATTATTAGAAAATTTACAATAATTCCAGATATCGATAAATTGGGTTACATGTATGCGATTGTCCTAATTAAATCGAAGGTTCCCTCCGATGCTGATAAAGTCATCTCTGAGATTTCAGATATCGAGTACGTTAAGAGTGTTGAAAAGGGTGTTGGAAGGTATAACATAATAGTAAGGCTTCTCTTACCAAAAGACATTAAAGATGCTGAAAACTTGATAAGTGAATTTCTTCAAAGGATTAAAAATGCAGAAAACGTGGAGGTTATATTGATTAGCGAGGTTAGAAAATTTGAAATAATCTAAGCGGCCTCGGGCTCTCCAAGAACTTTTATTTTCCTTATTTCTGCTTTCTTTAATGGATAGATCTTCTTACCCTCTTTTGCTATCTCTGCAGCGATCTTACCGTTAACGGCCTCTAAAACGAAGTCCTTGAAGTTAAGTTCCTCGGCCTTCTTGTAAATTATTTCCTGCATTATCTTTCTTATAGCCCTTTCTTGGCTTGTCTGGATTCTCCTCATTGCAATGGCCATGGCCATGACTCTAAGCCTGTATCCATCCTTGGTTGTGATGTTAAAGATTCCATCAATCCTTGTTGTCCTCCTCCTGACGAGTGACCTTATGTAGCTCCTCGCAAGCTTCATTCCCTTAAACTTTGTGTAAGCATTCTGCCCCTTGACGTCGTAAACCTGGAAGTACAGCTTCACGTGTCCCTTCGTGAAGTCTCCCGTTATATCCTTTAGCGTGACCTCAACGACCCTATTCATGACTTTCTCCGGGTCATCAGCTGGTGTTAATCCTACCTCAACACCCCCAAAGAAGTCGGGAGCATAGATGATGTACCATTGCTTAAGCTTCCATTTATCTTTAGCAGCGGTTACCCTCTTTTTCGCGGCCATCATAACACCTCCTCGGCTACTTTGATCGCAAATATTAAATCATCGAGAGCGACTATTAGGGTTTCAATCTCCCCTTCATATTTAACTTTTGTTACCACTTTCGCACCATCGGGAAACGTGATTAAATTTAAACTTTTCTTAAGGCTTTCGGGAATTGAAACATTATCAACGTTTACCGCTTTTGCGATAGCTTCGGCTACCTCTTCACTTTCATACTCCCATACCAACTCAGCTTCAACCTTGATCTTCATTCTTTTTCACCTGTTCTCCAAGCAGCTTGTCTATAAGCTTTCTGAATTCGGCGAATCTAGCTTTGGGTACCCTAATTCCTGCAGCTATAGCGTGCCCTCCACCTTCTCCTCCGATTATCTCAGCAGCTTTCCTTAAGGCCTCTCCTAAGTGATAACCCCTTTCCAGGGCTTTCTCTGTTGTCCTGGCGGATCCCTTGATCAGGTTAGGATCTTCGTCCGTGTCAGCAAAGACTATTACGGGCTTCTCAGGGTTTGCAAGTCCCGCATTTATGGCCATGCTTGCAGCTATCCCTACGAGGGTATCCCTAATGTTCTTGCCCACGTACAAGATGTAGACATTTTCTCCCTCCCAAACCTCCTTTTCCCAGTTTTGGAGTAGCCACTTTCTCGCCTCTATTTGTTCCTTCTTGTACTCCTCCACCATCTTCATGGCTTTTCTAAAAGCCTCTTCATCCCCTAAGCATACCGCTACTCCAAGGTTTCCAAGGTTAAGTCTGCCGGTTGCGTTTAGGAGTGTTGCGAACTCCCTTGCTTCATGCCTTGGATCTCCCTGGGGATAGAGGGGGCTTATGACAACGTCTCCAATAAGTTTATCTATTTCTTCTTTTCCGGCCCCGTGCTTGATCATATGGATAACCAAGTAATCGTGAAGCTTTTTCCTGTCCTCATCGCTGAGCTCCCAATATTTCTTGTCTGGATCAAAACCTTTGTTTCTAAGCCATTCAATGGCCTTTCTTTCATCCCCAGTTATCTCTGGGATCTCGGGATTCGTTGCGTAAGCCAGCATTTGGTACAATGGTCTAGTTTCCCTTCCAAATAATCTAAGTTCTTTCCTTACCTCAAGTATCCCCAGGGATTTACCATCTTCTATTATGTCGAGGTTCATCCCATGGAATACTCCATCGTTCTCCTGCATATCGCCGACAGCTCCCACTATTGCTATGTAGGCTAGATCTTTGTTCATTTCATTAAGTTCCCTGGCGAAGAAGTATGAAACTCCGGAACCGCTGAGGTCTCTAACACTATTCGCACCGAACTGGACGGGATTTGCAAGAATGTGCTTTTCGTGGGTTTCAACGGGTTCCGGGGGGTGGTGATCAAGGATCACAACGCTCTTATCCTTGAGATGCTCTCCTATTAGACTAAGGGATCCGCTTCCCAGGTCGGAGAATATTATAATCTTGTACTCTTCATCCTTAAGCTGTCTAACGAGCTCTTCACTTACCTGCTTAACTATGCTTATGTGGAACTTAGCACCTTCCCTCGCTAAGGCCTTTGCCAGTATGGCCGCTGACGTTATTCCATCTGCATCCCTATGGGAGATTATCCTTATGGTGTGCCCTAACTCGATGTGAAATTTTACTAAATCAACTGCTTCTCTTATCTTCTCCAAAAACCCCTCCTTATCCATCAAGAACACCGAAGGAAAATTAATAAAGGATCAGCGCACGAGTAGCTTTGCTTGCTCTGGATCGTAGCGCCAGTCCCTTGGAAGCTTCCCCTTCCTCTTGTAATATTTGACAAGTCTCCTTATCTTGCTCTCTATAAGTTGAAGGCCCCTCATTGAATGGAGATCCTTTGGATGCTGCTCTAGGTGCTTCCTTAGGTTCACGGCCCTCCTAATGAGGAACATCAAGTCCTCTGGTATTTCGGGAGCGAGTCCATGCTTTTCCAGGATCCTAGTTATTGTAAGCTTTCTGTTTGGGTTGTCTGGATCCCTAAACAACTTTACCGTTGGAATCCCATATTGATCCCTAAGTATCGTTCCTATCATTGCGGTGCTGTATCCCTCCTTTCTTAGCTTAACAACGAGGTTTTCTATATCCTCTACAGTGTAATCGAGCCAAATTGGAGGAGCGGTCCTTGGTGGCCTCTTTGATCCGCTCTTACCCCTCTTCCTAGCATGCATCCTCGCCATTTACACCACCTCCCCTGGTGACGGCCAGCGAATGCCGGCCGTCCCTTTCGCCGCATGATTGATAGTTTCATTTAAAAGGTTTGTGTACAATAAACATTTTAAAAATCCCCTCTCCCTCTAAGTTTGGTGATCCTATGAAGGTCCTATGGGCACCGTGGCGAATTGAATACATAAGATCGCCAAAACATGAAGGCTGCATATTCTGTGACTTTCCAAAGGAAAATAGGGATAAGGAGAGGTTAATCCTGTACAGGGGAAAACATGCCTTTATAATCATGAACAACTATCCCTACAATCCAGGACACGTAATGGTGGCCCCCTATAGGCACGTGGCGAGCATTGAGGATTTGACCGATGAGGAGATGCTGGAAATAATGAAGCTTGCAGCTTTAATAATGAAAGCCATAAGGAAAGTTATGAAGCCGGATGGCTTTAATCTTGGGTTTAATATAGGAAAAGTTGCGGGTGCAGGAGTTGATGGTCACGTTCACCTTCACATAGTACCTAGGTGGAATGGAGACACAAACTTCATGCCGGTTATAGCCGACACGAAGGTGATTCCCGAATCTTTGGAGCAGGCTTATGAAGAACTTAAGAAGGCCTTAGAGGAGATAGAGAATGCTGAGCGAGAGGGAACTTGAGAGATACGATAGGCAGATAATGTTATTCGGCGTTGAAGGCCAGGAGAAACTGAAGAGGGCCAAGGTGGCCGTTGCCGGAGTCGGTGGGCTTGGTAGTCCTGTGGCTTACTATCTTGTAGCAGCTGGCGTTGGGAGGGTACTCTTAATTGATGATCAAATCCCTGAGTTGAGCAACTTGAATAGGCAAATACTTCACTGGGAGGAGGATGTAGGAAAGAATCCAAAGCCATTATCGGCTAAATGGAAGCTTGAGCGATTTAACTCAGATGTGAGGGTAGAAACCTATGTGGGTAAACTAACCGAGGAGAACGTGAATGAGGTTTTAGATGGTGTTGACGTAATCGTTGACTGTCTCGATAACTTCGAGACAAGGTACCTCTTAGATGACTATGCCCATAAAGTAGGGATCCCATTAGTTCACGGTGCCGTCGAGGGGATGTATGGCCAAGTGACAACTATAGTCCCAGGAAAAACTAAAAGGTTGAGGGATATATTCCCAAAGATCAAAAAGACAGGTAAATTTCCAATTTTGGGGGCAACTGCTGGGGTTATAGCTTCTATACAGGTTGCGGAAGTTGTTAAGCTTATAACAGGTTATGGAGAACCACTCCTCAACAAACTGCTTCTAGTGGATTTAGCGAATAATATATTTGAAATTGTGGAGATATGAAGGCTCGGCCACTCTGGGGCCAATCATTGCCTAAGCTCAGCATTGGATTCATTCCTCATTGCCTTTTGATTTGAGGTAGAAAAGCTGATTTTAGCACAGTACATACAACTTGATTTTACATTTTAAATATTTTCAACTAAAATTTGTCAATATAGATATCATCGCCCAAACCTTTATATATTACATTTAGTTAGTACATAATTGGCGGCGGGCTAGGCCGGGGGGTTCGGCGTCCCCTGTAACCGGAAACCGCCGATATGCCGGGGCCGAAGCCCGAGGGGCGGTTCCCGAAGCCGCCTCTGGAAGCCAGGGCCGAACGATGAGTCCTCGTCCCGCGGGGTGCCCGGTGGGGGAGGCACGGCTGAAGGGCCGTGCTAACCCCCTTTGGGCCCCAAACCCCGCAAGGCCCGGAAGGGAGCAGCGGTAGGGGCCACGGAGCACGCTCGCGGGGGTGCGGGGATGAGGTAGGCCCTGGTGAAAGGAGGCGGTGGAGGGTTCCCACCCTCGGGCGTGCCCGCCGCCGCTAAAGCTAGAATTAGGTGGTGAATATGCATCCGAAGATCTTTGCTCTTCTTGCTAAATTTCCAAGGGTTGAGTTAATCCCCTGGGAGACACCCATACAGTACCTTCCTAACATAAGTAGAGAAATAGGAGCCGACGTATATATCAAAAGGGATGATCTAACTGGTCTCGGAATTGGGGGGAATAAAATAAGGAAGCTCGAATATCTCCTGGGTGACGCTCTCTCTAAAGGAGCAGACGTCGTAATAACTGTGGGAGCAGTGCATTCCAATCATGCATTCGTTACTGGACTAGCCGCCAAGAAACTTGGGCTTGATGCAATCCTAGTTTTAAGGGGGAAGGAAGAGCTGAAAGGAAACTACCTTCTAGATAAGATCATGGGCATCGAAACAAGGGTGTATGATGCAAAGGACTCCTTTGAGCTCATGAAGTATGCTGAGGAGATCGCGGAGGAATTGAAAAGAGAGGGTAGGAAGCCCTATGTTATTCCACCGGGAGGAGCATCCCCAATAGGGACGCTTGGTTACGTTAGGGCCGTTGGAGAGATTGCAACGCAGAGCGAAGTTAAATTCGATAGCATAGTTGTAGCAGCTGGAAGTGGAGGTACGCTTGCAGGATTATCCCTGGGCTTGTCGATCCTTAATGAAGATATTAGACCCGTAGGAATCGCAGTTGGTAGATTCGGTGAAGTAATGACTAGTAAGCTGGACAACTTAATTAAAGAAGCTGCGGAGTTACTTGGAGTAAAGGTTGAGGTAAGGCCGGAGTTATACGACTACAGCTTTGGAGAGTACGGTAAGATAACCGGTGAAGTTGCTCAAATTATAAGGAAAGTTGGAACGAGGGAAGGAATAATACTGGATCCCGTATATACGGGGAAGGCATTCTATGGGCTCGTTGATCTAGCTAGGAAAGGGGAGTTGGGGGAGAAGATTCTCTTTATCCATACTGGAGGGATATCGGGAACGTTCCACTATGGTGACAAACTTTTGTCACTACTTTAGTTATTCCCTTTTCTTCCGATACTCTTTTTAATTAAGAGCTCAACTCTTTTATACTTAGAGCTGAATGCAGTGGTAGGTGATGATGATGAGGGCATTTATTGCTGAAAATGTCAGGGGTATCTATGCCTTTGATGAGGATGGGAAGCTGGTAGGGAAGAGGTACTTCACAGATAAGCCAGAGAAGATCTTGGACGGGCTTCTCAAGGGGGAGCTAGTTAAGGATCTGGAGGAGTTTCTTAACGAGCTTAGGGAGAAGGGATACGATGAGTTCATATTTGAGCATCCAGAGCTGAGTAGAAAGGCTAAGGAGCTCGGCTTTAACGCCACCACGGAGTTTCCAAACCTAGCGGGAGAGAGGCTCAGAAGTAACCCAGAGGAGTTCTTGGGTGAGAATTGGTTTGATGATTATTACAACGTGGGCGTTGCCTTGACCAGGATGAGGATTCAAGAGCAGAGCGGTGCGAGGGATAAGATGGTAATCCAAGCCATAGAAGCATTGGATGATGTTGATAAAGTCATAAACCTTCTCGTTTCAAGGTTGAGGGAGTGGTATTCCCTTCATTTCCCTGAACTAGATGAGATCCTCCCCAGGCATCCACAGTACGTGGCTTTTGTAAAGGCGATAGGACACAGGGATAACGTTGATGAAGAGAAGCTTAGAGAACTCGGCTTAAGCGATGAAAAGATAAAAAAGATTATTGAGGCTAAAGAGAAGACAATGGGAGCATGGATGGATGAAACCGATATAGCAATCGTCCAACACTTCGCGGAGGAGATAGATAGACTTTACAAACTGAGGAAAGAACTCGAGGATTACATAGACAAGGCCATGGATGACGTCGCTCCAAACCTAAAGGCCCTAGTTGGGGCCAAGCTCGGTGCAAGGCTCATAAGCCTAGCTGGCGGTTTGAAAGAATTAGCCATGCTACCATCCTCAACGATTCAGGTCTTAGGTGCGGAGAAGGCCCTATTTAGACACTTGAGAACTGGTGCAAAGCCGCCAAAGCACGGAGTAATCTACCAGTATCCTGCAATAAATCGCTCTCCATGGTGGCAGAGGGGTAAGATAGCTAGAGCTCTAGCTGGAAAATTGGCGATAGCTGCTAGAGTTGATTACTTCTCTGGTGAATACATTGCAGAAGAGCTAAAGAAGGAGTTGGAAGCTAGAATAAAAGAGATTAAGGAGAAGTATCCAAGACCACCCAAGAGAAGGAAGGAGGAGAGAAAAGGTAGAAAGCCCTGGAAGGAGAAAAAGAAGAAGAAAAAGAAGAAGAAAGGTGGAAGGAGGTGAGCTGAATGGTTGAGGTAAAAAAGCATAAGTTTCCTGGTGTTTACACAGTTATTGACGATGATGGAAGCGAGAGGATAGCAACTAAAAACCTAGTCCCAGGACAGAGGGTTTACGGGGAGAGGGTTATAAAGTGGGAAGGAGAGGAGTACAGGATTTGGAACCCTAACCGTTCAAAGCTTGGTGCAGCGATAATGAATGGGCTCAAAAACTTCCCGATAAAACCAGGAAAGAGCGTTCTTTACTTGGGAATTGCTAGCGGTACCACGGCTTCTCACGTTAGTGACATAGTTGGATGGGAGGGGAAGATATTTGGAATTGAATTTTCTCCAAGGGTTCTTAGGGAGCTCGTCCCTATAGTTGAGGAGAGGAGGAACATAGTCCCAATCCTTGGGGATGCAACTAAGCCGGAAGAATACAGGGCTTTGGTACCTAAGGTTGACGTTATATTTGAGGATGTAGCCCAGCCAACGCAGGCTAAGATACTCATTGACAATGCTGAAGTATACCTAAAGAGGGGTGGTTACGGGATGATAGCCGTTAAGAGCAGGAGCATTGACGTTACAAAGGAGCCAGAGCAGGTGTTCAGGGAGGTTGAGAGGGAGCTGAGCGAATACTTTGAGGTTATAGAGAGGCTTAACTTGGAACCCTACGAGAAGGATCACGCACTCTTTGTGGTTAGAAAAACTTGAAATACCCCTTTTCTATTTTATATTGGTGGTAAAATAATGAAAGTCTCAATAATAGTACCAACTTACAACGAAAGGGATAATCTTGAAGAACTCTTCTCTAGGATAAGTTCGGCATTAAAGGGATATGATTACGAAATAATAATTGTAGATGATGATTCACCGGATAAAACCTGGGAGAAAGCGATGGAACTCTCGAAGCTCTATCCCGTTAAAGTTATAAGAAGGGTGAACGAAAAGGGACTTTCCTCGGCCGTGATAAGGGGCTTTTCGGAGGCTAGTGGTGATGTATTCGTCGTTATGGATGCCGACCTTCAGCATCCCCCCGAGGTCATTCCTAGCCTTCTCAGGGAGATAGAGAAGGGAAATGATATTGCAATTGCGAGTAGATACGTTAAGGGCGGGAAAGTTGAGAATTGGCCTTTCTATAGGAGATTAATCTCGAGGGGTGCTATAATTATTGGGAGGTTGGCCTTACCTAAGATAGCCGGAATAAAAGATCCCGTGAGTGGCTTCTTCGCCTTGAAGAGGAGTGTAGTTGAGGGGGTTAAGCTTAACCCCATAGGATTTAAGATACTTATGGAAATCCTGATAAAGGGAAAATATTCTAGAGTAACTGAAGTCCCGTTCACTTTCTCAACTAGGAAATTTGGTGAGAGTAAGCTGAAGGGTAAGACTATGGTAAACTATCTAAGGCATGTTTACAGGCTGATGAAATGGGAGGGAGAGGTAGATCGCATTTTAAAGTTCTCTATAGTCGGATTGTCGGGAGTTGGTGTAAATGAAGGATTTCTCTGGCTCTTTGTCAATTTCTTCCATATTTCAAAAGAGCTTGGCGTGATCCCTTCAACTGAGCTTTCCATATTAAACAACTTCCTTTGGAATGATTTGTGGACTTTTAAAGATATAAAGAAGGGAAGCGTGATCGAAAGATTAGCTAAGTTTCACGTAGCCGCTTTCGTGGGAGCGGTTGCTCAGTTTCTGGTTTACTGGATCCTTCTTTTTCTGGGCATTCACTATCTTTTGGCAAATCTCTTCGGCATTGGGGCTTCGTTTGTGGTTAGGTACATCTTCAATAGGCATATTACATGGGCTCAATGATCTTTGCCTCCTCCAGAAGTTCTACTCCCCTCATTATTTTCTCTTCCTTGACTTCACCGTATTCATCCTTTAAGGCTTTCATGGCTTTTTCATTATCCAGTAGTTCGCTGAGCATTAGGTACTCATGAAGGTGAACGTTTATCATCCTATCCTCTTCTACGATCTCCTTTAACCTCCTGGCTATGCTTTCGTTCTTGTATTCTAGACCCTTTATGCTTATTATTCCCTTCTCCTTCCATTTCACCCATCCATTGCTTTCGAGTTCATGCCCAACGTTCAATCCCAGGAACCCTGAATCCCTGCTGAGGCCGTTCATGACTAAGGATTCTGCGACCTCGATCTTCCTCTGCATGCTTAATTCTCCAAGGTACTTCATGGCAAAACCCCTTGCAACCCTCTCCACTTCCTCTTTTTCGGCCTTCGCAATGAACAATCCCGTTGCAACAACAGCTCTACCGATTATGCTAAGGGTTCTTAGACTAAGCTTCTCCGGTGTATCCGCTGATGTATGGTAGTACCTGTCGGGCCATGTAATCGGCATGACCCCAGGAATGCTATAGAAGTTGAATATATCATGATCACTTCCCATCTCGTACGGATACTCCTTGAATTTAACGCTTGGGAGCGGGGATCCTGAGAAACTCTTTCCTTCGGCGTTAACCTCTTTAAGGAACAACTCCAGGACTCCTGGAACTAACGAGAACCTGGAGAGTGGAGTTCTAACGAGCATTATTGTGGAATTAGACCTATCTTCGCTTCCCCCCACCATGTCCAGGTTTATGTTCGCATATATTTCATTGAGATTCACCTTGGGAATAAAAGCCTGGGTTCCATGATATTCTGGGATCCAGAGGAAGGCGAAGCCTATTCTTCCTTCATTTCCTTTTAGTATCCTAGCCAGCTCTATTAGCATAGCTGAACCTGAGGCGTTATCGTTTGCTCCCGGTTTTGGATGGCATATGTGGGCCGAGAAGAGGAGGTAGGGTGGTTCTCCTATTTTAGCGTATAATAGTGGTAACGTTTCCCTGTCTTTAATCTCGGTTTTTACGGATACCTCTACTTCCACTCCTCCCTTCTTGCTCTTCTCTATTAATTCATTAGCCACGCTCTCAGGAACAGTTAACGCTGGTATTTTTGCCCACTCAAGATCCTTCTTCGTTAAAAATAACCCTATGTATGGAAAAGCATCTCCCGTACCTTTCCTGTACGCTATAAAAGCCTTTGCCCCGTGTTCGTTGGCCTTCCTATACGCCTCCCTCCAATCTTCCCCTACGAGGACTATCTTCCCATCTGCTTTTTCCCAGTCTTCTTCCCTAAAGATGGGGATTACTTCACCCTTCGCTTCTCCTGAGGGGGAATGGGCCATAACCAGGAGGGGAGAATTTGACGTTGTTAACTCCTTTTCTTTGAACTTCAAGCTTCCCTCTACAATCTCCCACCCTATCGGAGATGGTAGGGTTAGATGGTATGACTTCCCATCATAGATGTCGTTTAGAAACTTGTAATCAATTCCAAGTTCTTCAAGCCTGCTTGCCACGTATTCAGTAGCCTTTACAATATCCCTTGATCCTTGGATCCTGTGGAATTTAGAGATCTCTACTACATCCCTAAAAACGTTCTCGGGATTGAACTTATCTGCGGCCTTGAGGAACTCCTTCATGGTAAGCACCTCGAGAAGCATTTAAATACTTCCCCGCTTAAAAATCCCTTGGTGATATAAAATGTACATCGGACATGTTAAGGATACCCCCGAGAAGGATGTTCCAAACGCTAAGGGGACTACGATAAGATGGCTGATAAGTCCAAAGGTTGGAGCAAAGAACTTTGCAATGAGGTACTTCGTTATAAAGAAGGGTGGAGAGATTCCAATTCACCAGCACGATTGGGAGCATGAGATATTTGTGGTGAAGGGTGAGGGGTACCTAACAAAGGATGGAAAGAATTGGTTCAAGGTAGTCCCTGGAAGTTACATTTATATTCCTCCAAATGAGCCTCACGGCTACAAGAATGAGGATTCGGAAACTTTTGAATTTGTCTGCCTGATACCAGCAAAGAGGGAAGCAATACCTGATGACGAGTGGCAAGAGTAATTTTTTTAAAACTTTAAATATTTTGAAAACCTTTTTTAGTCTTTTACCCTAATTTGTGTATGTAACTAAAGTTTCGTAGGTGGGAAAATAATGAAACAAGAGGAAAAGTTGAGGAAGCTTGAGTCTTTATTAAGGACTATGGGTCTTAAAAAGAACGAAATAATGATATACAACCTCTTAGTTGAGAAGAAGAGGGGAATGAGAATTAGGGAGATACAGAGAGAGCTGGGGATAAGTGAGAGGAGCGTGAGGGCTCATGTCCTTAGCCTGTACAGGAAGGGGCTGTTAAAGAGGGAACTCGTTCAAAAGGGATGGTTGGGTTATATCTACACGGCCGTTTCACCGCTTGAGATACTCCAAAGGATTAGAGAACACATAATGAAGAGCATCGAGGAGCTGGAAAAGGAATTCAAAAATCAGAGTGGGTCATGAAGCATGGCCGGGATAGATGAAATTGACGAAGTAATAGTTCGGGAACTCAGGAAGAATAGTAGGATAACCCTGACTGAGTTGGGGAGGAAAGTCGGCTTAACTGCATCCGCGGTAAAGAACAGGATCGAAAAGCTTGAGAAGCTTGGCGTCATTAAAGGTTATTCCGCTGTTGTAGATCCTTCCTTCTTTGGCGAGTTCCTCACCGCTGTTATAGAAATCGAGCTTATTGATCCTGATTCTCCAGATCTTCCCAGGATTTTAACCCCTATTTTGAAGATGAGGAACATTAGTGATGTTTATAAGAAAACTGGTGAGTTCCATCTAGTTATAAGGGGGACATTTAGGGATGTTGAATCCCTAAACACCTTTTTAAAGGATCTAAAGAGGAACTATCTAAGGAACCTCGCAAGGAGAACAAGGATCTCAATAGTGCTCGAGAATTTTAAAGAGGCCGGAGTAACCTTGAAGTAGGTGGTGAGATGCTATTCGTAATAAGGGAAGGGAGGAAAAAGGGAGAGCTTGAAGCATTTTTAATCGAAAATCCTCCCGAGAAGCTCTCACAAATTAGGAATGTTAAAGCCGATAGGATCTTTAGATTAATAATGAGGGATGGAAGGTTATTTAAAGTTCTGGAGGGGAGTCAATATAGGAATCCTAAAGAAATTGAGAAGCTCTTAAGGAGCTCAAGGATAATTTTGGCCGACGCTGATGAGTGGGAAGACTACTTCAGGAAAAAGCTAATGAATAAGAACGTTGAGAAGGCATCCCTCTGTAGGCTCTGTCTCCTTGAGGGGAGAATAACTGTTCTAACTGAGGGAAATAGGATAAAGTACAGGAACGAGTACATATGCGAGAGGTGTGCTGAAGAAGAACTAAAAAACGAACTTAGGGTAAGGTTTAACTCTCTGGGAATGCTGGAGCAAGCAAAAAGACTTTTAGCTAAGTTTAGAGATCTTGACAAGGTTCTCTATGCATTCGATCCAAGGTTCGATCCAACTGAGCATCCTGAGGTTACAAAGTGGGATGAGCTCAAGGCCAAGCACGTTAGAGTTGAGAGGATGAAGGTTGATGAAGTGGATATCCCTGAGAGCTTCAAAAATGTCCTAAAGTTGGAAGGGATTACTGAGTTACTCCCAGTTCAGGTTTTAGCTATAAAGAATGGCCTTTTAAAGGGGGAAAATCTTTTGGTGGTCTCAGCAACCGCGAGCGGTAAGACCCTCATAGGGGAGCTTGCCGGAATTCCAAAGGCCTTAGAAGGGAAGAAAATGCTGTTCCTTGTTCCTCTGGTGGCCCTGGCCAATCAAAAGTATGAAGACTTTAAAAGGAGGTATTCGAAGCTTGGCCTCAAGGTTGCAATAAGGGTTGGTATGAGTAGGATAAAAACAAGGGAGGAACCTGTAGTAGTTGATACCGGGATAGATGCCGACATAATAGTGGGAACGTACGAGGGGGTAGACTACCTACTGAGGTCTGGAAAGAAAATAGGAAACGTGGGAACGGTGGTTATAGATGAGATTCACATGATAGATGACGAGGAGAGGGGGCCAAGGTTAGATGGTTTAATCGCAAGGCTAAGAAAGCTCTATCCTAAAGCCCAATTTATTGGGCTCTCCGCAACCGTTGGTAATCCTCAAGAGTTAGCTAGATCCCTGGGAATGAAGCTTGTCCTTTATGATGAGAGACCCGTGGATTTGGAGAGGCACCTTATAATAGCGAGGAACGAGAGCGAGAAGTGGAGGATAATAGCTAAGCTTTGCAAAGCTGAAGTTATGAGGAAAAGCTCAAAGGGGTTTAAGGGTCAGACGATAGTCTTTACGTACTCAAGGAAGAGGTGCCATGAATTGGCCTCCTTCCTAACTGGAAAGGGATTAAAGGCCAAGCCCTACCACTCGGGTTTACCCTATAAGCAGAGAAAGATAACTGAGATGGAGTTTCAAGCTCAAATGATAGATGTCGTCGTAACCACAGCAGCCCTTGGAGCTGGTGTAGACTTCCCGGCGAGCCAAGTGATATTCGAAAGCCTAGCCATGGGGAATAAGTGGCTTAGCGTTAGGGAATTCCATCAAATGCTTGGGAGGGCCGGGAGACCGCTTTATCACGAAAAGGGGAAGGTCTATTTAATAGTTGAGCCTGGAAAAAAGTATTCGGCTCAGATGGATGAAACTGAGGATGAAGTTGCCCTAAAGCTACTTACATCTCCTATAGAGCCCGTAATCGTTGAATGGAGCGATGAAATAGAGGAAGATAATGTGCTCGCCCATGCATGCGTGTTTAACAGGCTTAGCGTTATAGAGGAGGTTAACTCTCTAACCCTCGGCGCTAACAGGAGTGCTAAAAAAGTCCTAGAGAAGCTTGAAGAGCTTGGAATGGTAAGCATCAGGGGAGACATCGTCAGGGTAACCCCTTACGGAAGGGCCGTTAGCATGAGCTTTTTGCTCCCAAGCGAGGGCGAGTTCATAAGGGAGAACCTTGAAAGCATGGATCCCCTTGGAATGGCTATTCACTTGCTCCCCTTTGAGAACGCTTACCTTCCTGGGTTCCTTCAGAGGGAGATAGAATCTGCCGTGAGGGGAAGGATAAGCTCCAACATATTTTCGAGTTCCTTCGCTTCAGTGCTTGAGGAGTTAGATAAGATAATACCTGAGATAAGTCCCAACGCCGCTGATAGACTATTCCTAATCTACCAGGACTTCTTTAACTGCCTCGAGCAGGATTGTACTGAATTTGCGATGGAAATGTTGAGTAGGAAGATAGCTGAGTTGAGAAGGGATGGGTATGAGCCCTCAAAGATCTCAGAGTACTTTAGAAAGGTTTATGGTTTAATACTTTATCCTGGGGATGTATTCACATGGCTCGATGGACTTATAAGGAAGCTTGAGGCTATTCAAAGGATAGCTGGAGTGTTCAAAAAGAAAGAGGTCGAAAATGAAGCTCTTCTCGTTAAGAAGGAATTAGAAGAGGGGAGAAGATTTAAAGTACGGGGTAAAGATAAACTTAAGGGAGGGGAGGAAAGGTGGAAGAAAATAGCGAGAGAAAGAAGACTATAAAAGATGGTGATTTCGTGCTTCCCGGGGATTACCTGGGGGTAATAGAGGAATACCTTCCTGGGGATGGTGTTATAGCTGAGGATGGAAACTTATACTCTACCAGGGCCGGATGGGTTAGGATAAATAAGGATAAAATTGAGATTAGCCTGGAGCCGGCATCCAAAGTACCTCCAGTACCTAAGAAGGGGGATATAGTTTATGCAAGAGTCCTTGAGGTTAAGCAACAGGCCGTTCTTCTGAAAATGATAAAGATTGAGGGGCAGGAAGGTAATAGGGAGATAGCAACGTCAAAACTTGCTGGAATTCACATCTCCCAGGTTAAGGATGGGTTCGTTGAGGACTTGAGGAACGAGTTTAAGGTAGGAGACATAGTTAGGGCCAGGGTTATAGCTGACGAAAAAAGTCCAATACAGCTTACAACAAAGGATCCAGACCTAGGAGTTGTTTATGCTCTCTGTTCTAAGTGCAGGACTCCCCTAGTGAGGAAGGGTAACCAGCTAGTCTGTCCCAAGTGTGGAAACGTAGAGACTAGGAAAATCTCAAACCTGTATAGGAAGGTGAAGATATGAGGGCGAAGAAGGTTATAGTGCTACACGTTAAGGATGACGTTGAAAAAGAGGAGTTCATGAAAGAGATCCAGAGGATGAACCTTTCGGCCTTCGTCTATATCCATGGAAAGCTGAACTCCCTTAAGGTGAACATTCAGGGGACTAAAGATGAGATAAGGGAAGCCATAAGGGCGATTAGGGAAGCTCACAAGAGGGTTAGGGGTAGACTTTACCCCGATAGACAGGGATTGTACACTTACTACCCCGAGGATATCTTCAAGGAAGCCAGCGCTAACGTATCGGTTCCCATACTCATAAAAGCCTTGGAACTCATGGGGGAGAGGGTGGAGGTCAAGGAGGATTACATAAGGACATCTATGCCTTGGAAGGAGATGGTGGAGCTCGTAAGAAGGCTTAGCGAGGTAACAGCTGAGATAGCTCTACAAACCACGAGGCAGATAAGGGAGGTCGTAGTTCCAGTCTCGGTGGTTTACGATCTCGATCCAGAGGATCTCCTGAACATACTGGTTGACCTTGGGGTTGCTGAATACAAGGAGGATAAGTTTAAATATGAACTTATAAAGAACAAGGAGCAGGCCCTCGAGACATTGTTAAACCACTTGAAGGGTGAGGGAGATGAAGATTGAGGTTATAAAAAAGGAAGAAGACATGCTTGAATTTTACCTGGAAGGTGAGGATCATACGTTCGCTAACCTCCTCACGGAAGTTCTTAGGGAAGATCCGCACGTTAAGTTCGTTGCTTACACGATAGAGCACCCAATAACGATGGCAAGGAAGCCAAGGTTCAGGGTTGTGACTGATGGAAAGGTAACGCCCGAGAAGGCCTTAGAAGAAGCTGCAAGGAAGATCTTTAACAGAGCTAAGGAGGTCCTGGACGCTTGGGAAAAGGTAGTGAAGAGCTGAATCCCTCCGTTATAGATCTTTTTGCAGGAGCTGGGGGATTTTCTCTTGGATTTAAACTTTCTGGATTCAGGATAGTTTCTGCAATTGAAAGCTTTAGGCCAAAGGCCGAGACATACTCCATAAATTTTCCTGAGGCAAAAGTCGTTGTAAGGGATATAAAGGCTGTTAATCCCAGGGAAATTGCCGAGAAAGTTGATGTGATAATAGGAGGCCCTCCCTGCGAGCCCTTCACCGCTATAAACTCCAGGAGGAGGGAACATCCTAGGGATAGGTTGTACAAGGATCCTATAGGGAGGCTCGTTCTCGAGTTTATAAGGTTCGTCAGGGAGCTGAAGCCTAAGGTATTCGTCATGGAGAACGTTCCCCAGATAATGGAGGTTGAAAGATACATAAGGAGAGAGTTCGAGAGGGCTGGATATGACGTTTACTTCAACGTTTTTAACGCTCTAGACTACGGTGTTCCACAGGTTAGGAGGAGGGTCTTTATCTCGAACATTGAGCTTAAGCCCAGGAAGATCAGATCTAGAAAGAGGGTTTGGGATGCTCTAAGGGATATCCCTCCAGGTGCTCCAAACAATGAAATTTGGAACCCTCCCTCAAGGATAGCTAGGAAAATTCCATACCTAAGGTGGGGGGAAGCGGGCCAGAGGTTTGGGAGATTCCAGAACTGGATAAGGTTGCACCCTTACAAGCCCGCTCCAACGGTTAGGGGGAATAGCAGGTTCATTCATCCCTTCGAAGATAGGCCACTCACCGTTAGGGAACAAGCAAGGCTCATGGGATTTCCAGACTACTTCGTTTTCCTGGGTGGGAGGAACGTTCAGTTCGATAGCGTTGGGGAAGCCGTTCCTCCCCCATTAGCAAAGGCTATAGCGGATTTCATACTTTCAACTATAGACGAGCAAAACCTTTAACTTACCGTCGCTCATTCACGAAGTTTGGTGATAGTATGGTGCTAAAGAGGAAAGGCCTTTTAATAATTTTGGATGGACTCGGAGATAGGCCAATAAAGGAGTTAAACGGTTTAACTCCGCTGGAATATGCGAACACTCCAAACATGGATAAGCTCGCAGAGATTGGTATCTTAGGGCAACAAGATCCCATAAAGCCGGGCCAACCCGCAGGTAGCGATACTGCTCACCTGAGCATCTTCGGTTATGATCCTTACGAAACTTACAGGGGGAGGGGATTCTTTGAGGCCCTTGGAGTCGGTCTTGACCTGAGCAAGGATGACCTAGCCTTTAGAGTTAACTTCGCAACCCTCGAGAATGGAATAATAACGGATAGGAGGGCTGGAAGGATAAGCACTGAGGAAGCCCACGAGCTGGCTAGAGCTATACAGGAGGAAGTTGACATTGGCGTTGATTTCATATTTAAAGGGGCCACAGGTCACAGGGCCGTTCTCGTCCTAAAGGGAATGTCCAGGGGGTATAAGGTTGGGGATAACGATCCGCATGAAGCAGGGAAGCCTCCCCTCAAGTTCAGCTATGAGGATGAGGACAGTAAGAAGGTGGCCGAGATATTGGAGGAGTTCGTCAAAAAGGCCCAGGAGGTATTGGAGAAGCACCCCATAAACGAGAGGAGGAGGAAAGAAGGTAAGCCAATTGCCAACTACCTCCTTATCCGCGGTGCTGGCACTTATCCGAACATACCGATGAAGTTCACGGAGCAGTGGAAGGTCAAAGCTGCAGGAGTTATAGCCGTTGCATTGGTTAAAGGAGTAGCCAGGGCCGTGGGCTTCGACGTTTACACACCAGAGGGGGCTACTGGAGAGTACAATACCAATGAGATGGCGAAGGCTAAGAAAGCCGTCGAGCTTCTCAAGGATTACGACTTCGTTTTCCTCCACTTCAAGCCAACCGATGCAGCGGGTCACGACAACAAGCCCAAACTTAAGGCCGAGCTAATAGAGAGGGCCGACAGAATGATAGGTTACATCCTGGATCATGTGGATCTTGAAGAGGTAGTAATAGCGATAACAGGGGATCACTCCACGCCGTGCGAAGTCATGAACCATAGCGGCGATCCCGTCCCGCTGTTAATAGCGGGTGGAGGGGTTAGAACTGATGACACTAAAAGGTTCGGGGAAAGGGAAGCAATGAAGGGAGGGTTAGGAAGGATAAGGGGCCATGACATAGTTCCGATAATGATGGATCTTATGAACAGGAGCGAAAAATTTGGAGCTTGAGCTTCCTTTTTATTTACTTTAAAATCAGGAGCTAATTACCTCATCGACAAGCTCGCATAGTGTTCTTGGCGATGCATACTTGGGGATCTCTACGTTCTCGCCCTTAATGGCCTTTAGATACTCTACAATTGCCTGCTTATAGTATATAAATGCTGCCCTGAGCATTATGAATTTTCCAAAGCCGCTCATTACCTTGGCACGTTCAAGCTTTTCATCTCCCATTTTCTTGTACTCCCTAGCTAACTCAAGGTGCTTAGTTGCATTCTCGGAGAGGGTCATGTTGGATACTAGTTCCTCAAGCTTCTCTATCCTCGGTAGCATCCCGCTCTCAATGCTATACTCGTAGTACATTCCTATTGTCGAGTAAGCGTTGTATATGTTCCTGGTGCTGGTCGATGTTAAGGCGGTAGCTGGTTTAACCATTCCTATTAAGAGGGGTATCAGTAATAGGGCTAATATCTTTCCCTTCATATTTTACCACCAAATCTAAGGTTTAGGAGTAAAAATATATGTGTTACTCTCTGCATAAGTGAGATATCACTGGTTAAAGGGAAGTTAATGGGTATTATTCCAATTCCGGGATTCTCTTTAGATTTTTGTAGATGTTACTAAGTTTCATATTACCTACCTAATTATTTTAATTCTTTTTCATTTGTTTTTGTTTTCGTGTTACGGGTTTTTGTTTTCTCTTTTTGTTTTCTCTTGTTTTTGGTTTAATACTCTGCTCGGGTCTGAATTTCGCAACAGGGTGTTTTTACTCCCTTGTTTTTAGTTTAATCCTCTCATTGGGATTTTTGTTTTTTGTTTACCACTATAGTGGTAATTTCTTGTCAATTGTGTTCATTTGGAATTCGATTCTTCTCAAGGCTTTATTTTGACTTTGAAGGATTTTGACACCTTAATTGGATAGTCTAGGAGTCTTGTTGGGGGTTTGTTTTTAAAGGCTTTTAGTGTTAGCGTGTTAAATTAACTTAATTTAATTTCGATCTCTCCTTTCCAGTTGGGTTACTTGGATTTTTGGTTGATAGTTTGTTTGGGCTTTCTCGTGACTTCTAGATTTTTGTGTCAGGTTTATAAATGAAGTCCAGTATTACCGGTCTTCACAGTGAGTAAATTATATAAACCTTGAGAGGCTTTTATTAAACGAATAAAGCAAAAAACCCAAAAGTTTCCGTAGAACTAAATAGTGTGGAAAGACCTGCCTGCGTGATTTCTTTACTCAAGAAGTTCGTAAGTTTCCGTAGAACTAAATAGTGTGGAAAGGTCATAGGTTCAACCTCATAACCCAGTGATTTAAGCTGTTTCCGTAGAACTAAATAGTGTGGAAAGAAAGTGTTCTTGAGTTAGTAGCACTTAGGTATTCCCTAGGTTTCCGTAGAACTAAATAGTGTGGAAAGGATAATCTGGCATGAGAACTTCATATCAACATCGTTCGTTTCCGTAGAACTAAATAGTGTGGAAAGAAGCTGACATGTACAGTATGTTCTTCCAAGTTTCTGCTTTCATGTTTCCGTAGAACTAAATAGTGTGGAAAGAAGATATTCTGCAAACATTAATGCCTCTCTTCTTAACTCGTTTCCGTAGAACTAAATAGTGTGGAAAGTCTCAACAATTCCACTAAAAACTCTAGCAATAACACTATTCCAGTTTCCGTAGAACTAAATAGTGTGGAAAGATGTCTTCTGTATAGCTGAATTTCCCTTGCTCCAATAGCGTTTCCGTAGAACTAAATAGTGTGGAAAGAAGCTCTTTTATAACGTGTATCTCTTTCCCGTCTATAAGGTTTCCGTAGAACTAAATAGTGTGGAAAGCTATATGTAACCATTGCCGTCGCGAAAGCCTCCCTTACGTTTCCGTAGAACTAAATAGTGTGGAAAGATCACCTCGATACTAATTATGCACTCATAGTATTGTTTCCGTAGAACTAAATAGTGTGGAAAGGAAGAATGCGTCCTTTTGTTCCTGATCCATCATCGCCAAAGTTTCCGTAGAACTAAATAGTGTGGAAAGAAGGTGAGTAAGTGCGGGTTCTGCTCGAGGAATGTGAGGTTTCCGTAGAACTAAATAGTGTGGAAAGAAATCAGGCTTACGTCTAAGCCAGCCGATGGCTATGAGTTTCCGTAGAACTAAATAGTGTGGAAAGTTGAGAATCCTCGTCTCTTATGAAATCCCTGACTTCTTGTTTCCGTAGAACTAAATAGTGTGGAAAGATGTACCTGCTTTTTGCTCTTTCTAGTAATGCCCTAGCGTTTCCGTAGAACTAAATAGTGTGGAAAGTTGGTCATCTTGTGGTTCGCTTGTATAAAGATAATCACGTTTCCGTAGAACTTAGTAGTGTGGAAACAAACCTTTTCTGCTGTATTACATGCTATGTCCCAGACTTCCTTCGAGCTATTCACCCCCTTGATTCTAGTTTCCGTAGAACTAAAATAGTGTGAAGTACTGGCCCAGTGATTCTCCTAAGGTGTTGAATGTGGAGGCATATACTATTTAAGGCACTTGGACAAAATTTCCATTGGTGAAAAAGGTGAAGAGCTTGTTCCTTCTTGTCCTGGGAAATACGGAAATAAGCACAATTCCTGGGATAAGCGTTGCTGGAGCAACACCTGAGTTGACTAAAATAACCCCTGTTGCCGATGCGGAATACCTCTTTTATGAGAAACCCCTGACGATAGATACCATTCCCGTGACCCCAGAAGGACATCCAACTCCTGCTATAATAACCAAGGCCGCTAGAGAACTCTCAAATTTTCCGATACTCGTTGTTAGAGGGGGAACTTATCTGGCCCCTCTAATTCCTCACGTTCACATAAGTAATGTAGTTGGAAGGGATTTCAGGAGGGAACCCGCTCTCCCAGAGGTTGAGGTTATAATTGAGAGGGCTAAGTTACTTGGTAAAGAACTTGAAAAAATTGCAAATGAGATCGTCATAGGAGAATCGACTCCAGGAGGAACAACAACTGCTCAAGCAATCCTCTGGGCTTTGGGTTATGAGGCTAAGACTTCCTCAGCATCTCCGGAAAATCCTCAGGAACTTAAGGAGAAGGTTATAAAAGAGGGATTTAAGAGGGTTGGAATAGAGAAGGGTGGGCTTAAAGATAAACCACTTGAAGCCTTGAAGGAGTTTGGAGATCCAATGATCGCCACGGTTCTCGGCCTTTCCCTGGGATTCGGAGGAGATGTTGTCCTGGCCGGTGGAACTCAGATGCTGGCCGTTTCGGCCCTCCTCAAGAGCTTGGGCGAAGACTTGAGTAGGTTCATGATAGCCACAACCCGCTGGGTTGTGGAGGATCCCTCTGCGACGTTCATCGAGACTGCGAGGGAAATAGGGATCATAAGCTATGTAGCTGAGCTTGACTTCTCCAAGAGTAAGTTTAAGGGGTTAAGGGATTATGAGAGGGGCTACGTTAAGGAAGGCGTCGGAGCGGGAGGGGCAACGTGGTTAGCTGTAAAGGCTGGTTACTCTCCAGAGGATGTTAGCAAGAAAGTTGAGGAACTTTACGAGAGGCTTATGGGTCTCCGTTAATCCTTTTATATTTTATAAACAAAAATATTAGTATGCTGAAGTTAATCTTAGTTGGTATTCTGGTCGGATTGATTGTAGGTGCTTATAAGGTGCTTGTATGCTTAGTTGGAGATCTATATCCGGCGATCTCAGAAGGAATAAGGAGAGATATAAGGTTTGCACTTTTATGGTTTCTCTTTACGGTACTTGCAATTTTCACTGTTGAGGTCATGTTAAAGAAAGAACCTGCAGCTTCCAGCGGGGGAATCAACCAGATGTATTTAGTATTACACGGGATCTTAAGATATAACCCTGTGAAGGTCATTCTAACTAAGATTTTTGGTTCTCTACTGGTCATTATGAGCGGGTTTTCCCTGGGGAGGGTAGGGCCCTCGGTTCAACTAGGGGGTTCCTTGGCCATGGTCTTAGGGGAAGGGTTAATAGATGCTGGGATAGCTGCGGGAGTTGCAGCGACACTTGAAGCCCCCATAACGGGAGTTGTTTTTACGCTCGAAGTGTTTAAAATTAGGCCAACGTTATACAAGATAGTTACCTTGCTCTTCGCTTCAGTTCCAGCAGCACTGGTGTCTAAGCTCATGTTTCCTATGAGGTTTTGGCCTTCATTTGAATACTCTTACGGATTGTTTGATTATCTGCTTATCCTTCTCCTTGGAATCTTTACTGGTCTTTATTCTTCAGCATTCATGCAATTGCTCTTTAAACTCAGAAAATTCCTTGTAAAAAGATCCTATAAGTTCGTTCCTTCCCTACTCTTTAGCTGGTTTTTCATCCTCCTACTACCTCAAGTCCTAGGTGGGGGTAAGCTGTTACTTTGGTCTTTGATGAAGGAAAGCATTGTAAGCTTAGATATCTTAATCCTTCTCCTTATTTTGAAATCAATCCATACATTATTTTCTGCTGCAAGCGATGCTCCTGGAGGTCTTTTCTGCCCTAGTTTAGCAATGGGTGCAATTATCGGAAGCATTTTAGGAAAGAAGTTTGTAGTTCCTGGGATGGTTGGCGTTCTGGCTGGAGTGTACAAAGCTCCCCTGACTCCGATATTATTAATGTTTGAAACTGGTGTAACTCCAAAAGTTATTCCAGGACTGTTGCTTTCATCTCTCATATCCTATTTGATCACAATAAAAACGTTAAAAACCGAGTAATTCCAACATCTGCATATGAGGGATGTAAAGCTAATAGGCTCGGATGAGGTTACGGCCATAGGTATGGGAACTTGGGGCATTGGGGGGTATGAAGTCCCGGATTATTCCAGGGATAGAGAGAGCATTGAGGTTCTAAGGTACGGTTTGGAGCTTGGGATTAACTTAATAGATACCGCTGAATTTTACGGTGCTGGCCACTCCGAGGAGCTCGTTGGGAAGGCTATAGAGGGTTTCAATAGGGAGGAGATATTTATAATAAGCAAGGTCTGGCCGAGTCACTTTGGCTATGAAAAAGCAAAGAAAGCAGCTAAGGCTAGTGCAAAGAGGCTCGGCACCTATATAGATCTCTACCTCCTCCATTGGCCTGGGGATAGCTGGGGGAAGATAGAGGAAACCCTCCATGCTCTTGAGGATTTGGTTGATGAAGGGTTGATAAGGTACATAGGGGTTAGCAACTTTGATTTGGAATTGCTAAAACGCTCTCAGGAGGCGATGAGGAGGTACGAGATAGTGGCCAACGAGGTCAAGTATTCAATCCGCGATAGGTGGCCGGAAACATCTGGTCTGCTCGATTACATGAAAAGGGAGAAAATTGCCCTCATAGCTTACACGCCGCTTGAAAAGGGAACCCTTGCTAGGGATCCGTGCCTCACCGAGATCGGTAGGGCTTATGGAAAGACAGCAGCTCAAGTGGCCCTTAACTATTTAATTTGGGAGGATAACGTTATAGCTATTCCAAAGGCTGGAAGAAAGGATCATGTGGATGAAAACTTTGGTGCTATGGGATGGAGGCTTTCGAGAGAGGATAGGGAAAAGGCTAGGAGGTGCTTCTCATGAGGGGGTATAAGAATAGGATCGCAAGGGTTAACCTAACCAATGGAGAGGTTAAGTATGAGAGGTTGGATGATGATGTGATAAGAAAGTTCATCGGGGGTAAGGGGCTGGGATATTACATAATATACAAGGAGGTTCCTCCAGGGACGGATCCTTTAAGCCCCGGAAATAAGATAGTCTTTGCCCCTGGGGGTTTGACCGGGTTAATTCCTGGTTCCAGTAAGGTAATAACCGTAAGCAAGAGCCCCGAGACTAGACTTATAACGGACTCAAGTGGTGGTGATGCCTTCGGCCCCAAGCTTAAGGGACACTTTGACGCCCTTATAATAGAGGGTAAGAGTGAAGAGCCCGTTTACCTATACATCCATGATGGCGGGGTTGATATCCTTCCGGCCGGAGAGCTCTGGGGAAAGGGGAACTATGAAACAGCTAGGGAACTGTGGAAGAAGTATCCTGAAGCAAGTATAGCCTCCATAGGTCCGGCCGGAGAGAGGCTCGTAAGGATAGCTAATATAATCTACGATACCCAGAGAGCCAGTGGAAGAGGTGGCCTTGGAGCGGTTATGGGGAGTAAGAAGCTTAAGGCCATAGTTGTTGAGCCAGGAGAAAAACCTGAGGTTGCTAATCCTGAGGAGTTTGAAGCCCTCTGGAATGAATTCTACGAGAGGTTTTCCACGGATCCTAAGTACGAGCACAGCAGGAATTATGGAACCACAGATGGATTAAGGAGCTCTGCATCCCTTGGAATGAGTCCAGCTTACAACTTCTCCAGGCCCTACATTCCCGAGGAGCTTGCGAGTAAGCTTGCTGGTGATGAGGTTAAGAAGTACGAGGTGGAGCCCGAATGGTACATTCACGGGAAGAGCTGTCCAATAAAATGTGCCAGGTACATAGAAGTTGAGTACAAGGGAAGGAAGATCAGGGTTAAGCCAGAGTACGAAAGCCTAGCAATGCTTGGTGCCGCCACGGGAGTTTTCAACTTAAAAGCCGTGGCCTACTTTAATTGGTTAGCAAACGACCTCGGTCTAGATAGTATAGCAAGCGGAAACGTTATTGGTTGGCTCTTTGAGCTTGTTGAGAGGGGATTGATAAGTGAAGAAGAGATAGGGTTCAGGGTAGAAGGCTTTGGCGATGAGGAAGCTGAGGAGAAGTTGCTGCACTTGATGGCGGAAAGGAAAGGTATCGGTGCGGTGCTCGCTGAGGGAGTTAAGAGGGCCTGCGAGATCCTTGGAAGGGGTTGCGAGTTCGCGGTTCACGTTAAGGGATTGGAAGCCCCGGCCTGGGATCCTAGGGGAAGAAGGACTTACGGGCTTAGCTATGCAACTGCAGATGTTGGGGCAAGTCACCTCAGGGGATGGCCAAGCCCACATCAGTTGCCAAATCAGGGACCAGCTAAGGATCTTGTTCCCTCCCTGATCGAGGGGAGGGATGAGAGCTACATAACCGACATGCTGGGCGTCTGTAAATTCGTTCCGTATAAGATGGAGGACTTAGCGAGATTCTACTCCCTGACCACTGGTGAAGAATGGAACGTTGATAAGCTGAGGAAGGTAGCCTGGGCCGTTGAGAGTATAGCTAGAATTCATGATGCACTGGACTGGGTGACTCCACCAATTGACGATGTTATCCCGCCTAGATGGTGGGAGCCGGAACCTGAGGGGCCCGCTAAGGGTAACGCTGCTTTCATAGATTACAACGACTTTATAGAGTCTAGAAGGGAATTCTATAGGCTTAGAGGGTGGCATGAGGAGCTTGGCGTTCCATTGCCTGAAACTCTAGAAAAACTGGGCTATCCCGAATTTGCTGAAGATGCAAGGAGAGCCCTGGAAGTTGTTAAAACTAGGTTAAACCTTTGATTTTTAATATTGTTCCCTCATAGTCCTTATAACTGGATCGTAGATTAGGGTTGACGTTATGCTATCAACGCTTCTGAAGAATTCTTCTTTTCCTCTTTCGAAGTCTAAGTTCTCAACTTTTATGATTTCAAGCTTTTTACCTAGTATCCACCTTCCCAGGATTATCTTCTCCCTCTCCTCCTTCTTTGCATCTATCCTGGCAAGGCCGTAGGGAATATCTGCAGTCCACCAGTTAGCCTTAAATGTTATCTCCCATCCAGTTTCCCTGACTGCATTTTCTAGAATTTCTAGAGTATCTGGGGGCCCATATGGTGTTTTAAACGTTATAATGAGCCAGGGTTGTTCCCTTTCAATGTTTTCCTTTATAACCTTTTCAATCAACCTTCACACCTCCCTAGTTAATGCTCCTAATAGGAAGCTTATAACTGCTATGAATGTAGCAAACTTCAAAATTTTCTGTCCTTTTCCGGCCTTCTCGGGATTAACTAGTACGTCAATGCTCGCTTTTGCTATCATAATGTCAACGATAATTATCGGGAGATAACCAAGTCCTATTCCAACCTTAACGGGTAGGAACGAGGATATTATAGTTAAAAATCCGAAAATCGATGCTATAATTCCGGACTTCTTTTTACCAATCATTATGGGTAGTGTCCTTGCTCCGAGTCTTTTATCCCCTTCGAAGTCTTCTATATCCTTCATTATCTCCCTGGAAACGTTAACTAAGAATGCGCAAATCGCCAAGTATCCGGCTAGGTCAATTCTTCCAACACCAACTGCTCCGTAAATTGGGGTAGCGGCCGTTAGCAGTGCCACAGTGACGTTCCCTATGAATGGAAGTGGCTTAAGCTTCCAGGCATATACGAACGTTAGAAAGTAAGCTCCCAGGGCGAAGAGAAATGCACTCCATCCAAGGAGGAGTGCAATTATTAGGCCAATGAAGTATTGGAGCACTCCATAGTAAAAAGCCGCTTTCCTTGTAATAGCCCCCCTTGGTATCGGCCTATTAGGCCTATTGATCTTGTCAATCTCAACATCGAAGTAGTCATTTATTGTATTCCCTGCTGAGCAACCGAAGTAGACGACCAGGAATATGAGGATCAATTTTTGAACAGGGGGGATACCTTCGTAGGCAACTAAGCTACCTAGTATCCCAACGATCCCTGCTAGGATGCAGTTGTGGGGTCTCATAATCTCAACGAAAGCCTTGGGTTCCACCTTATCCCCCAGTCCTTATTTAAAGGAAAGGTTTATAAATAACTGCTTCAACCCGATGACGATTGAGAAAAACTTCCCTTCTGGAGGTGTGGGAGTTGGCGGAGAAGGTAGAGTTGAAGTTTGAGATACCCGTGTGCACCTCATGTGGTAGAGAGATAACACCAAGGGAGCATGCTACTCATTTCGTATGCCCAAACTGTGGCGAAGCGATAATATGGAGATGTGAAACCTGCAGATTGTTAGCAAAGCCTTATAAATGTCCTAAGTGCGGATGGGAGGGACCTTGAATGAGCGACTTCAACTTAGTTGGTGTCATTAGGGTAATGCCAACGGATCCAGACGTAAACCTTGACGAGTTAGAGGAGAAGCTTAAAAAAGTGATTCCAGAAAAGTACGGTTTGGCGAAGGTAGAGAGGGAACCAATAGCCTTTGGCTTGGTAGCTCTAAAGTTCTACGTTCTTGGAAGGGATGAGGAAGGCTATTCCTTCGATGAAGTGGCCGAGAAGTTTGAAGAAGTTGAGAACGTAGAAAGCGCTGAAGTGGAGACAGTTTCAAGGATTTAAAGATTTAAACCAAGGCTTAGCTTGGGCCTTCTCCACTCGTCAAGCAATGCTTTCAATTCCTCATTTTGAATGTTTTTGTAATTCTCTTCAAACTCCTCTCTGGCTTTTTCATTTCCCAGTCTCCACTCCGCTAGTCCCTTTATTGCGTTGAAGAAGTACTTTGTATCATCTTCGAAAAGCTCAGCGAACAGTGGTGATACCTCCACTAGTTCCCTGTACCTACTTTCGTTGAAGAGTCCTTCTAAAAATTCTGTGAGAGAGTCAAACACCAAACTGAATAATTCTTCATCGTCTTCAGATCTTTGAAGAGCGTTTCTAAGCGAAATTGCGGCCTCTTTGTACTTCCTTTCTCCTGCATATATCTCGCTCTCAACAAGTCTTGCGTTTACCTCTATCTCCTTATCCACGGGATTCCTAAGAACTTCCCTTATCAGCTTCATGGCCTCTTCGTACTCGCCGAGCTCGTACTTAAAGTGTGCTAAATCTATCAGGCTTATGAGGTAGTTGTTCTCATCTTTTAGCTCTTCAAATATTTTTCTAGCTTCTTCCATAAGCTTTATGGCCTCTTCAACGTTCCCCAGCTCGTCTTTGATTATGGCCAGGTTCGCTAATGTTAACCCGATTTCCCTCTTGTTACCAATTCTCTTTTCTAACTCTAGAAGTTCTTCATACGTCTTTAGGGCCTCTTCTGGCATTCCAAAGTGGTCATAAGCGTCAGCGAGATAGTATAACGCCTCTGCATAATCTTCCGTGTTTCTACCTTTTCTCTTTTCTACGATCCTTTTATACAGGTCTATTCCCTTCTCAGCTTCCCCTAAGTGTTCATATATGTGGGCTATCTCGTGGATTAGATCGAAGTCTTCGCATTCAACCGCGACTTCTCCAACCCTTTTAAGCTCTTCTTCAAGCTTATCCTCACTAACTTCATCGAAATAATCATCAAATAGCTCCAATAATTTTTTACAATCCTTATTCTTGAGTGCAAGTTCCCATTCATTCATCTTTCCCACCACAAAGGGCTTAAATTTACCAATTAAAAATGTATCTTCCTAAAATTCAAATCTATTATGTTAGCTTTGTTATCTGTTTTTAATGTAAATTAGGCATTAGTTTTGTTTTCAAAGGCAAAAACAGAAAAATAAATAAAGATTTAGGGCATAAGGGATCTTTGGTGAACCATCCATGAGGTCAGGTTTGAAGGTTCTCATTGCGGCCCTGATAGGAATGGCCGTAGTGGTAAGTGGTTGCATCGGTGGGGGAGGGCCTGCAAAGATCGTTTGGGCATCAACTCAACTTAACCCACCAGAAGAGAGGGCATTCGTTCTTAACGAGCTTATACCAGGATTTAAAGAGAAAACCGGGATTGACGTTGAGTTCGTTCCGATAAGCTATTCTGACCTGGCAACCAGGATGGAAGGTGAGATGCAGTCGGGAAAGGTGACCATTGATGTCGTTGCAGATCTCCACGGGGGGCTCGATTACTTCAACGCCAAGGGATGGCTTCAGGATTTGAGCGGAAAGAAGCTTGAAGGTAGAACGTTCATCGAGAGCTACATGAAGTATGCCACCGATAAGAACGGTAAGGTATTCTACATTCCATGGATGAGCGCAACTTACGTCATGGTTGTCAACAAGGAAGCCTTTAAGTACCTACCCTCGGGGCTCACCGAGGAGGATGTAATTAAAGGTACCGACAAGTGGACGTATGATGCATTATTGGCATGGGTAAAGAACATTTACGAGCAGACAGGTAAGAAGGCCTTTGGATTACCTGCGGGTCCAAAGGGGTTGCTCCACAGATTCATCCACGGTTACCTATACCCAAGCTTCACCGGTTATGAAGCTAAGAAGTTTGAGAGTCCCGAAGCTGTAGAGATGTGGAACTACTTCAAGGAGCTTTGGAAGTACACTAACCCAGCTTCAACCACATGGGATGCCATGGCTGATCCCTTACTTCAAGGTGAAGTTTTAATTGCTTGGGATCACACCGCCAGAATAAAGAATGCAATAACCACAAAGCCCGATCAATTCGTCGTCGTTCCGGTACCAAGAGGGCCAAAGGGAAGGGGGTTCATAGTAGTTCTCGCTGGGCTTGCAATTCCCAAGAACGCTCCACATCCCGATGAAGCTTGGAAGCTTATTGATTACCTAACGAAGCCAGAAACCCAGGTGAAGGTGCTTGAGAAAGTTGGATTCTTCCCAACCGTTAAAGAGGCAGAGAATGCGGTTCCAGAGGGGCCGCTTAAGATCCTAGTGAAGGGCGTAACAGCTCAGAGCTCAACCAAGGATGCCCTAATAGTTATGATACCGAACCTTGGAGCAAAGGGTGGAGAGTTCAGTGGAATATACAGGGATGCCTTCAAGAGGATAATCCTGCAGGGAGAAGATCCAGAGAAGGTTCTTAACGAACTCGGGCCTAAACTACACCAGCTCTTTAAGGAGCAGGGAGTTGAAGAACCCTGATTTCTCTATTTCTTTTTTATCTGGGAGGGCGTTAAAATGAAGTTCAAGTCTAAGTATATCCCATACCTCCTTCTCATTCCGGCCGTTGCGTACTTGTTATTCTTCATCGGTTATCCCTTGGTTCAGGCCTTGTACCTTGCTTTTACTAAGAATGGGGCCTTCTCGTTGGATACGGTTAGGAGGGCTACTTCTGATCCAACTTTTTGGGAAGCCTTAAAATATACTATACTTTTAGCTATTGTGATAGTCCCTATTCAGCTAGTTTTAGCTTTAATTCTTGCACTTGCCGTTAATAGAACCTTTAAGGGTAGAGATCTAGCAATTTACGCCCTTGTAATTCCCCTAACGATAAGCGATGTTGCTGCTGGTTTGATATGGTACACGATGCTAGCTGATTATGGTTTTATTAATAAGTTGTTCCTTAACTTGGGTTTACTCTCGAATCCAATACATTTCTTTGGATATGAATATAGGACCATGGAGTTCCTGGCAATAGTGATCGCTGAAGTTTGGAGGGCTACGGCCATAGTTTTCGTGATAATCCTAGCTGGACTTCAGATGATAAGTAGAGAGTATCTGGAAGCCGCGGAAGTCTTTGGAGCTGGATACTGGACAAGGCTAAGGAAGATAGTAATTCCCATGCTAAAGCCTAGCATTCAGAGTGCCCTCATAATTAGAACGCTCTTCGCAATGCAGGTCTTTGGAGTTGTCTGGATCTTAGCTGGGAGGGATATCCCAGTATTAGCTGGGGAGGGATTCTACCAGCTTACCGAGATAAAGGATTATGGCGTTGCCTCAATATATGCCTTAACGATAGCACTACTTTCCCTAGCACTAGGGGCCCTATACGTTAAATTCCTGAAGGCCGAATACTTGGAGGTGAGAACATGAATGAGAAGACTGTTTTCATGCTGAAGAAAGTTGCTTTCTATGCTTTCATATTTACGGTAGTTGCTTGGATAGTAATACCGATAATCGTTTCTGCTCTATATGCTTTTTCTACGAAAACCGATTATTACGATCCACGTAAAGTCATACCTACGAGCTTTACAGATGAATGGGTTAAAACAATTCTCTACGTCCTGGGAGCCTGGGATGGAATCAAGAATAGTGTAATTGTAGCAACCCTTACGATAATTATAAGCTTCATACTTGGGATACCGGCAGGTTATGCAATAGCTAGATTTGCCTTTAAGGGAAAAGATACGATAAAGCTGTCGATAGTAGCCCTGAGAATGTTCCCAATTCCGGTGATGGCCATTCCTTTGGTGGTTCTATATATAAAGCTAAAGCTGATAGACACCCTCTTTGGAGTTGCCTTAGCTCACACAGCAATGGCCCTCCCCTTTGTCGTATTGATAACTTCGAGCATCTTCGCTGGGGTTGACAAGGAACTTGAGGAAGCCGGCATGGTCTTCGGACTTACCAGGTGGGGGGCCTTCAGGAACATAACACTCCCATTGGCCTTACCGGGCCTAGCAGCGGCCGCCATGTTTACCTTCGTCATGAGCTGGAATGAAGTATTTGTTGCCTCCATATTAACGCTTAAGAACAGAACTTTACCCGCCCAGATTCTTTCCATAGTAGCTGGAGCTGCAGGAGGAGCTGCTCCGGCTTATTATAAGTTCGCAGCGGCATTTATAATGACTCTACCGGCGATGCTGTTCATATTCTTTGCTAGGAGGTACCTAGTTACGATGTGGGGAATAACATTGAGGTGATCAAGATGGTTGAAGTTAAACTCGAAAATTTAACGAAAAGGTTCGGGAACTTTACGGCCGTTAATAAGCTTAACCTAACAATTAAGGATGGGGAATTTCTGGTTTTATTAGGGCCCAGCGGTTGCGGTAAAACAACTACGTTGAGAATGATAGCTGGGTTGGAAGAACCGACGGAGGGGAGGATATACTTCGGTGATAGAGATGTCACGTATCTTCCACCTAAGGATAGGAATATAAGCATGGTGTTCCAGAGCTATGCAGTATGGCCCCACATGACCGTTTATGAGAATATAGCTTTTCCTCTCAAGATAAAGAAGTTTCCAAAGGATGAAATTGACAAGAGGGTTAGATGGGCCGCGGAGCTTTTACAGATAGAGGAATTGTTGAATAGGTATCCAGCCCAGCTCTCTGGAGGTCAGAGGCAGAGGGTTGCTGTAGCTAGAGCTATTGTAGTTGAGCCTGATGTTTTGCTAATGGATGAGCCATTGAGCAACTTAGACGCTAAGCTAAGGGTTGCTATGAGGGCCGAGATAAAGAAGTTGCAGCAGAAGCTTAAGGTCACAACCATTTACGTTACCCATGATCAGGTTGAGGCCATGACGATGGGTGATAGAATAGCCGTCATGAACAGGGGCCAACTACTTCAGATAGGATCGCCGACTGAAGTTTACTTAAGGCCTAACTCAGTATTTGTGGCAACCTTCATAGGGGCCCCTGAGATGAACATACTTGAGGTTTCAGTAGGGGATGGCTACTTGGAGGGTAGAGGATTCAGAATAGAGCTTCCACAAGACTTAATGGATCTCCTGAAGGATTACGTAGGGAAAACGGTATTGTTCGGGATTAGGCCTGAGCACATGACAGTTGAAGGCGTAAGTGAGCTAGCTCACATGAAGAGAACGGCCAGACTTATTGGAAAGGTTGACTTCGTTGAAGCGTTGGGAACTGATACAATACTTCACGTGAAGTTTGGGGATGAACTCGTGAAGGTTAAACTTCCTGGACACATTCCCATAGAGCCTGGTAGAGAGGTCAAGGTGATCATGGACTTAGATATGATCCACGTGTTTGACAAAGATACTGAGAAGGCGATAGTCTAGTTGATATTTTGTTCAACTTTTCGCTTTATTGATTTACTTTCATCTATTTGATAATAATGTATCCGTCTTATGTACAAAATATAACTGCAATTTTTAGAATTTTGACTAAATATTATTGGATATTTTATCCAATTCTCAAGCCCTCATGCCATAAATCCTAAAAGCCTTGAATCTGCTATCTCCAAGTTGGACAAAATATCCAAGAGGTGAAAGTATGGAGAAGGCCGATATAATCCATGAATATGCAAGGTGGGGAAGTCTCGATGTTTTAGAAAATGCTAATAGGTACCCAGGGCCAAGCGGTTTCTTTGCCTACGTAATGGAAGAAGCCCTAAACAACAGTCTAAGCTTAATACCTGAGATCGGCCTAAAGGCCCATCTCTCTGGAGATATTTACATCCACAAGCTCCCTTACAGTCTATACATACCCTATTGCACTGGACACAGTATTGCAAGGTTACTTGAGAAAGGTCTAAAAACCCCGACGATAACCTCGAAACCTGCTAAGCACTTCGATACGTTCGTTGATCACGTGGCCAACTACCTGATCACTCTGCAGCACTACTTCTCAGGAGCTCAGGCCTTTTCAAGCGTTGAATGGTACGCTGGTCCTTTTATAAGGAGGGAAGGCCTTAACTCAAGGAAGGTGAAGCAGAATATTCAAAGGCTGATCTATAACCTAAACTATCCAACGAGGATAGGGCTCCAAACGCCGTTCACGAACTTTACGGTAACTTTAGACGCTCCCAGGAAGATGCTCGAGGGTGATTATGCAATATATAATGGGAAGAAAGTTGCCCCCCTAGGGGAATATGAGAAAGAAGCTAAGATGTTCATAATAGCCCTTTCAGAGGTTTTGAGGGAGGGTGACGCTTTAGGGCAGCCGTTCACTTTTCCAATTCCTACATTGATGGTTACGGCTAAGATGATCTGGGATGATCCGGAAGTTTTCGAGGCCATATTTACAACTGCTGCTAAAAGGGGAAGCTTTTACTGGCTTAACACGAATGTTGTTGACCCTGATGCGAGCTATGCGATGTGTTGCAGGCTTAACATAGATAAGAGGGAGTTAACTTACGCTTTTGAAGTTAGCGGGAAAAGCAGTGAAGAAGAAACATTGGAAAAGCTCGAGAGACAGAGATTTGGCGGTCTCTGGGCGATGCCTGATATAACTGGTTCAGTGAATGTCACTACCGTTAACCTTCCGAGGATAGCCCTTAAAGCTAAGGATGACGATAAATTCTGGGAGGAGTACGAGAGGATCCTTGAGATAGTGAGAATCACGACGGATTGGTTTAGGGAAAGGTACATCAAGCTGATATCCTCCTATCCACACATGTATAGTATGATAAAGGAGTACCTCGAGGAGTTCCCCATGAGTCACTTCAATACTATAGGAATTCTTGGCCTTCCCGAGGCGGTAGCTATCTACATGAATTCGCCCGAACTATGGAAAGAGGGTAATAGAAGGGATTGGATCGAATCTGCTAGGCTGATGAAAAAGATGGTAGAATTCGCCACAGCTAAGGCTAGGGAATGGATGAGGGCTACAGGAACTCCGTGGAACGTTGAGGAGGTTCCAGGGGAGAGCGCTGCTGCTAAACTTGCAATTAGGGATATGAAAGAATTTCCTGAACTTAAGGATTACCTTGAGGATCCTGATAATCCGATATATTCAACGAGCATAGCTCCCTATTATGGTTCCCTTGAGCTGGGGGATAGGGTTAAGATCGAGGAGATGGTTCAGGGTAGCTTCACGGGTGGAGTTATGATGCACATATTCCTGGGGGAAGAACCGGATCCAGAGGCGTTAGCTCAGTTAACTAAAAAACTCATGAGGACTAAGTTAGTCTATTGGAGCTACACTCCAGCAATTACGGTCTGCAACTCGTGCAAGGCTTCATTTACTGGCCTATATACGAGATGCCCTAGATGTGGTAGTAAAGACGTTGAGATTTGGAGCAGGATCATAGGCTACTACAGACCGTTAAGGAACTGGAACCCTTATAGGAGGAAGGAGTTCTGGAGTAGGAAGCATTACGTCGCATGAGGGATCACCGATGCTCGTCAGCGGATGGAAGGAAGTTAGCATGGTTGACGTTCACGGGAAAACGACGTTCACCCTTTGGCTCTGTGGCTGTAATCTTAGATGTCCATTCTGCCATAACTGGAGGATAGCTCAGGGAGAGGGATGCTTTAAGCTTAACAGGGAGGAATTAATAGCTGAAGTTGATGCGAACTCTTTTCTCGTTGACTGCTTCCACATTACAGGAGGAGAACCTCTAATTCAGTGGAAGGAGCTTAGGAACTTATTGGTCGATGTAAGGAGATACTTACCTATAAGTTTGAATTCGAATCTAACCTTAGTAAAACCGCTTGAGCGCGTTATAGAGTTTTTAGACCACGTAGCAACTGACTTGAAGGTTCCTCCAACTGAGCTCTATGGACTTCCAAGGGAGAGCTCCATTAAGCTTTGGAAGCTTTTCCTGGATGGTTTAAGTATAGTTTCTAATTATTCAATCCCATTGGAGCTTAGGATACCTGTAAGCAGGGGATTTAAAGTTGAAGACATCAAACCCTGGATAGAGGAAGGAATAGAGAGAATAAACACGGATTTTTACGTTGTCTTGAATCCTCTCGTTGGGCCTCCCCTTACGGATCCAAGGGATAAAGAATGGTGTGCGGAGCACTGCTGGCCAAGAAATGAAGTTGAAAAACTAAAAGACCTCTTAAAAAGCTTAGGGATAGAGAAAGTTATCGTTAAGAGTTACCCTTAGCAATCTCTTCTCCTGCCTTTTCTATTTCCTCCTTTAATTTATCAACCTCCCCCTCTCTATAAAACTGATAAGTTATCCTCTCGGCGAGATCTTCCGATGTTTTCATAAAAATAACTACCTGTGATATTTCCCAATTATCTGGATTGAAGGTTACGTTTCCTTCCATGTAAATTATGCTCCAAGCTTCTCCCCGAGCGTTGAATAAAACCTGGCTTCTCTCCCTTACTATGTTGAGGGTACACTTATCGTTACATGAGGTTTTAACTCTCGTGGAGTTGAACTTTAGGTTATCCAGGAGAAGCATCTCGAGTTCCCCTCTAGGAAATGCCATCATCCTAGCTATCGTCACGTTAAATTCCTTGGAATCCTCGAACTTTTTAGTCTGATTGTCGATTGTCATTAGCATTATCAATTTCCCATGGTTATCCTTCCATGTTATTAATGACTTGGAGAGCCAATTATTACCCCTACTTTCCCTATAAGATATAATCAAGTTAGGATATACGACGGCCTTTCCATTAGATCTCGCGAGAACATCTCCATTTGTGGAGTTTAAAAGCTCCATACTCCATGTAACGGCCAGCGTCGTTTCGTTCTTTAGTTTGGAATATAGATCGCTCCTGGAGACTTTGGTTTCTGTGGTTGTTCCCCCTATACATCCAGCTACAATCAGGGTGAGCAATACCGCGCTGACGAGAAGGAGTTTTTTCATGCATTACACCAGTCTTCCCTTCTCCAGAGCATATATAAGCCCTTTGCTTTAAAGTACCGAAAAATTTATAAGCAACACAAAGGAACCTATGTATGGAAGACACATTAGGTAACTAAAATCTAAAAGCTGAGTAAACGTAAAAATAAGGGAGGTGGGTTGAGATGGCACAGTTAGCAGGTCAACCAATTCTGATTTTACCTGAAGGAACCCAAAGGTATGTTGGTAGAGATGCTCAGAGAATGAACATTCTCGCAGCTAGAATAATAGCTGAAACCGTAAGAACAACACTCGGTCCGAAGGGAATGGATAAGATGCTCGTTGACAGCCTTGGTGACATTGTAATTACAAATGACGGTGCTACAATTCTCGATGAGATGGATATCCAGCACCCAGCAGCTAAGATGATGGTCGAGGTTGCAAAGACCCAGGACAAGGAGGCCGGTGATGGAACAACTACAGCAGTAGTTATTGCTGGTGAGCTCTTAAAGAAGGCTGAAGAATTACTTGACCAGAACATTCACCCAAGCATAATCATCAAGGGATACACCTTAGCATCTCAAAAGGCCCAGGAGATACTTGACAGCATAGCCAAGGAAGTCAAGCCTGACGATGAGGAGGTTCTCCTTAAAGCGGCAATGACAGCAATAACCGGTAAAGCGGCCGAGGAGGAGAGGGAGTACTTAGCTAAGCTCGCAGTCGAGGCCGTTAAGCTAGTCGCAGAGGAGAAGGATGGTAAGCTTAAGGTTGACATTGACAACATCAAGCTCGAGAAGAAGGAAGGTGGGGCTGTCAGAGACACAAGGTTAATTAGAGGTGTAGTCATTGACAAGGAGGTAGTTCACCCAGGAATGCCAAAGAGAATTGAGAACGCTAAGATTGCACTCATTAACGATGCCCTTGAAGTCAAGGAGACCGAGACAGATGCTGAGATAAGAATTACCAGCCCAGAGCAGCTCCAGGCCTTCCTAGAGCAAGAGGAGAAGATGCTCAAAGAGATGGTCGACAAGATCAAGGAGGTCGGAGCTAACGTAGTGTTCGTCCAGAAGGGAATTGACGACCTAGCCCAGCACTACCTAGCTAAGTACGGAATATTGGCCGTAAGAAGGGTTAAGAAGAGTGACATGGAGAAGCTTGCTAAGGCCACTGGAGCTAAGATCGTAACCAACATCAGGGATCTCACACCAGAGGACCTCGGTGAAGCAGAACTCGTAGAAGAGAGAAAGGTTGCTGGAGAGAACATGATCTTCGTCGAGGGCTGCAAGAACCCCAAGGCCGTGACGATACTCATCAGGGGTGGAACTGAGCACGTAGTTGACGAAGTCGAGAGGGCCCTTGAGGATGCCATTAAGGTAGTCAAGGACATACTTGAGGATGGAAAGATAATCGCAGGTGGAGGTGCTAGTGAAATAGAGCTCAGCATCAAGCTCGACGAGTACGCAAAGGAAGTCGGTGGCAAGGAGCAGTTAGCTATCGAAGCCTTCGCAGAGGCCCTCAAGGTTATTCCAAGGACACTAGCTGAGAATGCTGGTCTCGATCCAATTGAGACACTAGTTAAGGTCATCGCTGCCCACAAGGAGAAGGGACAAACCATAGGTATCGACGTCTATGAGGGTGAGCCAGCTGATATGATGGAGAGGGGAGTCATCGAGCCTGTGAGAGTCAAGAAGCAGGCTATTAAGAGTGCCAGTGAAGCTGCTATAATGATACTCAGAATCGACGATGTCATCGCAGCCAGCAAGCTCGAGAAGGAGAAGGAAGGAGAGAAGGGAGGAGGAAGCGAGGAATTCAGCGGTAGTAGCGACCTAGACTGAAGTCTTTCCCCTCTTCTCTTAAGTTTCTTACTTTAGCAAATTAAAGTTAAAGGTTTGTCTAAATTCTTTAGTTCTAAGCGAACATTAAATGTAGAAGTTCTGACAAGGCAAGAGAGCTACTTGCCCCATTGCCGCAGGATGATCTATTACTTTGGCATGTGTGAACTTTCTAAAGAAAATTGGAAATCTTTGCTACGCTGATGGTATGTTTTTCAATATCTCTCTGGGGGAATCGTGAGGAGAGCTACTTCAAAAATTTATATTTTCTCTTCGAAAACATCACCCTTCAGGGCGAGGTAGATCACTTGGAGTGCTCTCTGGAAGCTTGGAGCAATTGAAAGCTAACACTAGTATTTTGCCTTTTCTTCAAAATTTATCCCAATACTTTTAAATATGACTAATTTGGATGAGAAGCAAGGGCGTTATGATACCTAGAATAATGAGTACTCAACATCCTGACAACTACTCGATACCATTCTTTGCAAGTTCACCCATACTCGGAGGGGAGGATGAGATAACTGAAGCCTTCTATGCCTTTAGTGTTCTCGGAGCAGATGAACAAATGTGGGATTTCGAAGGAAAAGAGGTTGACGAGTTTGTCGTTAAGAAATTACTTGAGAGGTATCCAACATTTTTTAAAGAAAATATCTTGGGCGAGGACTTAAGGTTAACGCCTAGGGTTCCAAACCCAAGCGTTGAGAAGGCGGAGGCTAAGCTGTTACTTGAAACCTTGCAAGGAATAACTAGGGCTGCTGACTATGCGAGGGTTTTCTACCTTGATAACATAGCTCCAATCTTTGAGGTAATACTCCCAATGACAACGAGTTTAGCCGAGATGTTAAGAGTTCATGAGCTTTATAGGAAGATAGTCTCCCTCTCAGGGGAGGTAATATATGACGTAACCGTTAAGGAATGGATAGGTGAATTTTATCCAAAAGAGATAAATGTTATACCTCTTTTTGAGACAAAAGTTGCCTTGTTAAAGTCTGGAAGGATAATTAGGGAGTACATAGGAAGGAAAAGGCCAGAATACTTGAGAGTCTTCTTTGCAAGGAGCGACCCTGCGATGAACTACGGTCTCCTTTCCGCTGTAACATACGTTAAGAAGGCCCTTGAGCAGGTCGGCGAGGTCGAGGAGGAGACCTCAACCCCTATATATCCAATAATTGGGGTAGGAAGCCCACCGTTTAGAGGTGGGATGAGGCCGGAGAACGTTAAAAAAGTTCTCAAGGAGTATCCAAGCGTTCAGACATATACAATCCAGAGTAGCTTCAAATATGACCATCCAACTAAGGATGTCGTGAAGGCCGTGGAAATCGTTAAGTCGAAAAAGCGTGAAGCTCCCGACCCTTTGGATATTCCAGAATTCATTCAGCTCTATGAGATAGAATACCAGAAGCAACTCAAAATTTTAGCTCCCTATATAAGGAACATCGTCACGAGGATCCCTGACAGAAGAAAAAGAAAGCTTCACATTGGACTCTTTGGATATTCCAGGAATGTAGGCGGTTTATCTCTTCCAAGGGTTATAAAGTTCACGGCTTCTCTGTACTCTATTGGACTTCCTCCTGAGCTACTTGGACTTAATGAGTTAAGTGATAACCAACTCGATAGTATATCTGAATACTACAAAAACTTATATGATGACCTAGAGTTTGCCATGAGGTTCTTCAGCTTTAAAGTTGCCGAGAGAGTTGGTCTTAGGGAATTGTCTGAGAAAGTTAAAGAATTTAAGCCCGACATAGATGATGAGTATGTAAGGGAAGCGGAACTAGTGTTTAGGGGACAGGGGGATGTTATGAAGTTGGCCCAAATTAGGGGATTCCTGGGATGATGGAGATGAGGGTTGGTATCGTAGGAGGTGGTCTCGCTGGATTGACTGCTGCGATAGCTCTAGCTGAAAAGGGATTCGATGTTTCAATAATTGGACCTAGGTCAACTGATTCAAACTCCTACTTAGCTCAGGCCGGAATAGCACTTCCCCTATTAGAGGGAGATTCAATAAGGATCCACGTCCTTGACACGATAAAGGCTGGGAAGTACATAAACGATGAGGAGATCGTTTGGAATGTAATCTCCAAATCCAGCGAGGCTCATGACTTCTTAACATCTCATGGTGTAACTTTCACTGGAAACGAACTTGAAGGTGGTCATTCTTACCCCAGGATATTCACGATTAAAAGCGAAACAGGAAAGCATATCATTCCTATTCTGGAAAAGCATGCCAGGGAACTCGACGTTAACTTCATAAGGGGTTTTGTTGAGGAAATAGGGATAAACAATGGGAAGCTTGCTGGAGTTTTCCTTCAGGGAGAGTTGCTTAAATTTGACGCTGTTGTAATAGCTGCCGGCGGATTTTCAGGTCTCTATAGGTTTACCGCAGGGGTTAAGAATAACATTGGCCTGCTAATTGGGGATGTAGCACTTAAAGGTGTTCCATTGAGGGATATGGAGTTTGTTCAGTTTCATCCAACTGGATTTATAGGGAAAAGGACTTACCTAATTACCGAGGCCGTTAGGGGGGCTGGAGCAAAGCTTGTCACTGGAGACGGTGAGAGGTTCGTTAATGAACTGGAAACTAGGGATATAGTTGCCAGAGCAATCTACATGAAGATGCTCGAGGGTAAAGGAGTCTTCCTTGACGCTAGAGGGATAGAAAACTTCAAGGATAGATTTCCCTACATTTACTCGGTTCTTAGGGGAGAAGGGATAAATCCTGAGAAGGATTTAATTCCGATAACTCCAGTAGCCCACTACACTATAGGCGGGATAAGTGTAGACGCTTTCTATAGAACGAGGATTAAGGGTTTATACGCTATTGGAGAATCTGCTTGCAATGGTTTCCATGGGGCAAATAGGTTGGCCAGTAACTCTCTCCTAGAGTGCGTAGTTTCCGGCCTGGAGGTTGCGAGAACTATATCAAGGGAAAAACCCAAGAGGGAGGTGAACGATGCTCCTTACTCTTTTAATGAACTTGGAGACGTTGATTCGATAAGGGAGGTACTCTGGAACCATGCTGGGATAGTTAGGGATGAATGGTCACTTAGAGAAGGGCTGAGAAAGCTTAAAGAGATAGAAGTAGATGAGAGACTTAAGTTAGTTGCTAAGGCCGTTATAATTTCAGCCCTCAAGAGGGAAGAAAGCAGGGGGGCCCACTATAGGAAGGACTACCCCTTCATGAGAAAAGAGTTTGAGCATTCTAGCTTCTTCTACCCTAACGTTTAAATTTTCATCTTACCATTTCAATCTAGGTGGTTAAATGGGAATAACCCTACTTCTCATTTCCTTCGCGGTCGTTATAGTCTTGATATGGCTTAAGGTTAATATAGGAATCTCAATATTCACCGGGGCTTTGACCTTGGCCCTGCTATCTGGACTTGGAATTAGTGGTACCTTAAAATCACTTTACTTAGCTACAATCTCGTGGGATACCATGAGGCTTATCTTGATAATAGCATTCATAATGGGAATAACTGAGGTCTTTTCTCAGATCGGATATCTAAAGAAAATGGAAGAGGGCACTCTTCACCTTTTTCCAAAGGCTAAGCACTCTCTCTGGACTTTACCTGCCCTAATAGGGTTAATGCCCATGCCCGCTGGAGCTTTAGTCTCGGCCCCAATGATAGAAGGTGTGGCTAAAAAGTTCAAGTTAAACCCAGAGGTTAAAACGTTCATAAACTACTGGTTCAGGCATATCTGGGAGCTATCCTGGCCTATGTATCAAGCTATAGTTTTGATGTCAGCGATACTCGGTTTATCAATTAGGGAGATAAGTGTGAAGATGTTTCCCTTGACGATTTTAATGGCCTTAATTGGCTATGTATTCTTTATACATCCCCTAAAAGAAAACGAAAAAAGCGACAAGAATAAAATGAAGGGTTTAAGAATGCTAATTGAATCTATATATCCAATCGTCATTATCATTGTAATATCAGTTATTTTTGGAGTAGACATGCTTTATGGATCTTTCCTGGGCTTCCTATCAATTTTAATCCCAAATTTTATGAGGATTAACCTTAAGGAGGTTCTGGAGAGAGCCTTCCAGCCTAGGATAGTATTCCTTTTAATAGCGGTTATGTACTTTAAGGAAGTTATAGAAGTTAGTGGGTTGGTTAACTCAATCCCAAAATTAATGCTAAGTTTTCATGTTCCAGTAGCGTTAGTTCTTACCTTGACACCCTTTATAATTGGGTTAATGACGGGGATAAGCTTCGCCTACGTTGCTATGGTATTTCCTCTTCTAGAACCTTTCTTTACGGGCTTTGATAAGGTGGCCCTGGCATACTTGGGAGGTTACATGGGGATACTCTTTAGTCCAGTTCACCTTTGTCTTGTATTTTCAGCGGAATACTACGGAGCGGAGCTTAGGAAGGTCTACAGAAAGATGCTCCTCCCAAGTTTAGTATTTTTCATTGTTGGTCTCATGTACATAGTCTCAATCTTATGATTTTTATATGCATGCAAATTAATCCGTTGATGGGGATGTTGAAATGGATTTAGTTGAAGAAATTTTGAGGCTTAAAGAGGAAAGGAATGCGATAATACTGGCCCATAATTATCAGCTTCCTGAAGTTCAAGACATTGCGGATTTTATAGGGGATAGCCTTGAACTTGCAAGGAGGGCTACTAGGGTAGATGCCGACGTCATAGTATTCGCCGGAGTGGATTTCATGGCCGAAACCGCTAAGATTTTAAATCCAGATAAAGTCGTTCTCATTCCCTCTAGGGAAGCTACTTGTGCAATGGCTAACATGCTTAAGGTTGAGCACATCCTGGAAGCTAAGAGGAAGTATCCCAATGCTCCAGTTGTTCTCTACGTGAATAGTACGGCTGAAGCTAAGGCCTATGCTGACGTTACAGTTACGTCAGCGAACGCCGTTGAGGTAGTCAAGAAGCTTGATTCAGATGTAGTAATATTTGGCCCCGATAAGAATCTTGCTCATTATGTAGCTAAGATGACTGGAAAAAAGATTATCCCAGTTCCATCTAAGGGTCATTGCTACGTTCACCAGAAGTTCACCCTTGATGACGTTGAGAGGGCTAAGAAACTGCACCCAAATGCAAAGCTAATGATCCATCCTGAGTGCATCCCAGAGGTTCAGGAGAAAGCTGATATTATAGCCTCTACTGGCGGAATGATAAAGAGGGCGTGCGAGTGGGATGAGTGGGTAGTCTTCACGGAGAGGGAGATGGTCTACAGGCTTAGGAAACTATATCCCCAAAAGAAGTTTTACCCTGCAAGGGAGGATGCATTCTGCATTGGGATGAAGGCTATAACCCTCAAGAATATCTACGAATCCCTCAAGGATATGAAGTACAAAGTTGAGGTTCCGGAGGAGATCGCTAGGAAGGCTAGGAAAGCCATAGAAAGAATGCTGGAGATGAGCAAATGATAATAAGGTATGCAACTCCTGATGATATAGAGGATATGGTTTCAATATTTATTGATGCCTATAACTTTCCTGGGCCCAGGGAAAGCGTTAAATCCTCCTTTGAAATTTCCCTGGAAGTTCAACCCGACGGTTGTCTCCTGGCTTTTCTTAAGGATGAACCTGTAGGAATGGGTTGCATATTCTTTTACAATAAGCAAGCTTGGATAGGGTTAATGGGGGTGAAGAAGGCCTATCAGAGGAGAGGAATTGGAACGGAAGTATTCAGAAGGTTACTTGAAATTGGAAGAAGAAAAGTTGACACGATTAGGCTTGACGCTAGTTCCCAGGGATATGGCCTTTATAAGAAGTTCAAATTTGTAGATGAGTATAGAACTGTTAGATATGAGCTAATGGAGAGGCCGATTAAAAGGGTAGAAGGGGTTGTCGAAGTTAATAAAATTCCTAATTGGGTTAAAGAAATTGATAAGAAAGCCTTTGGGGATGACAGAATTAGGGTGTTAGAAGCCTATATGAGGAGAGGAGCGAGGCTTTTATGTGCTGAGAATGAAGGCTTTGGTCTCGTGTACAGAGGAAAGATAGGTCCCCTAGTTGCTGACTCTCCGAGGGTTGCGGAGAAAATACTCCTTAAAGCTTTTCAGCTAGGGGCCAGAGAAATAATAATTCCCGAAGTAAATAAAGATGCTTTAGAGCTAATAAAGATATTTAAGCCCTCTCAAGTAACGTCGTGCATGAGGATGAGGCTTGGATCTAAAATTGAGGAGAAAGTTGATATTTATTACGGAATACTAGCTTACGCTAAGGGGTGATCACTGTGATACCCCTAGAGTACCTCCTTAGGTTCGTATACGAGGATAGTCCTTATGGAGATGTAACGAGCGAGGCCATAATTCCAGAGGATATGAATGCTGAAGCAGTTATAATAGCAAAGCAAGATGGAGTCATAGCTGGAGTTGAGGAGGCAAGGGTTCTCTTTGAGCACTTTGGGGTTAAAGTTAATGTATTGAAAAAAGATGGGGAATACGTAAAAAAGGGGGAGGTTATAGCTGAAGTTAAGGGGAATGCGAGAGCGATTCTTCTCGTGGAGAGGACGGCCCTCAATATAATTGGAAGGATGAGTGGGATAGCTACAGAAACCAGGAAGCTTGTTGAAAAGGTTAGGAAGGTTAATCCAAGGGTAAAGGTTGCTGGAACGAGGAAGAGTCTTCTAAGGCTTATAGATAAGAGGGCTATTATGATCGGTGGCGGTGAGCCTCATAGATTCTCACTCAGTGATGCTATCTTAATAAAGGATAATCATCTAGCTTTGGTTCCTCTGGAGGAAGCTATAAAGAGGGCTAAGGAGTTCTCCGTTTATAAAGTGGTTGAGGTTGAAGTTGAGAACCTTGAAGATGCCGTGAAGGCCGCTAAAGCTGGGGCCGATGTAATAATGCTCGACAACATGAAACCCCAGGAGATTAAAGAAGTAATTGAAAAGCTAAGGGAGCTAGGGCTTAGAGATGGAGTTAAGATAGAGGTCTCTGGAGGGATTACTCCGGAAAATATAGAGGAGTATGCAAAGCTTGATGTTGACGTTATAAGCTTAGGTTACCTAACCCACTCCGTGAGGAACTTCGATGTTAGCTTAGAGATAGTCAAACCAAGGGTTTCCTCTTAATTGGCCCCCTTGGGTATTCCTCCTCAAATATCTCTGCAGTAAACTTATAGACTTTTGTATCCTCATCCAGCCAGCAATCTGGTGGTAATCCAGCTTTCCAGCAGGTTTCTGCCAGAAATTCCTCTTCATCCCAGCCCCATTCTACTGGAACTTGGGGAAGCAATAATCCACTATATATTCCTTTCTCAACTATAAGGCCATCTCTACCGACCTTTATCTTCCTGGGCCTCTCTTCAGGTGGCCCTTCAATAAGTTCTGGGGGAGTTAGAACGCTAACCTCTACAACTAAGTTATCCATCTCTTCAAGCTTCACCGGTGGGAATCTCGGATCATCGACCGCTGAGTATATTGCGGCTTTTATAGTCGCCTCAACTAGAGGATAGATTGGCGTTGGAAAGCCTATGCATCCCCTTAAAGCTGTTTGTGGTGGGACATTGTACCTATTTAGCGTGACGAAGACTCCCATCTTCTCCCACAACTCTGGTGGAGTATCTTTTGGAGGCTCTATCTCTTTTCCTGTTTTGAGGTATTCTTCTATAGCTCTCCTTGCGAGCCTGACCAGGAATTCTCCCCACTCATCTTTAATCTTAAAAACCACACTCTCACACTCCTAGTCTAATTTGTCTACTCTCAGCTTTGCTTTATAGATAATAGATTTAAAAGCTTAATATCATTTTATTACTTATTTACCAGATAAAGTTTTAAAGGGAGATATAAATAAAACTAATAGGGAAAGGCTTATGGAGGATTATGAAGGAAAGTTTTCACCTTCAGAGTTAAAACTTAAGGGTATTCACACTTCAACTACTTTTTGGACTGTTGGGATGATAGTTCAACAATATAAAAATGGCCACCTTGTAATACCTAAGATTCAAAGAGGGTATGTTTGGAATGAGGAAAAGGCTAGACGATTTATAATGTCTCTTCTTCAAGGTTTTCCAATACCTCCTATTTTTATTATAGAACTTAGTGGAAAGTTTTATGTAGTTGATGGTCAACAAAGGATAAGAACTATATTATGGTTCTTGGGTGAGGATAATGAACTGTTAGAGAAATTGGGACCTTTAAGAGTCCCAATTAAAGAGCTTGCGGAAAATTATAATGAATATGGGGTAACTAATTTATCCGAGGCAATAATTAAAAAAATAATATTTGGTAATCATCCAAAGGAGTTTAATTATAAATACTTTACCAAGGACTTTAGGCAATACTTTGAATCTCTCTCAATTCCAGTTCAGCACATATCAATTTCCTCTGGTAAAGAATATATATTAACGGATATTTTCCTAAGAATAAATCAAGGATCTGTTAAACTTAGTGCCATGGAACTTTGGAGAGTGTATTATGGGAAAGATATCGAGGAGTACTTTCATAAACTAAATGAACTTGCAAGGTATACCGTTGCTAAAATATATGAAGTTTCTAATGGAAAAATATCGAGGCAGAAACTGGAGAGATTTAGAATAGATGAATTTATACTCACATTTGATGTCCTTATAAATGGATTAATAACCCCTCCAAATTACATTCCCAAGGATGCTAAGCTTGGAGCTGTAATATTCTCACAGAAAACTACATTAAAGAAAGTGAAAATCTTCGTATTAGAGAATAGAAGGAAAGTTTTTAAAAACAATAAGGGTGAGTTAAAGAAATTTTTAGACTATCTAGAGAGAGAATATAAGGAAATATTAAAGATGATAACCTATGTTCTTGGGGAATTTACTTTTAGACGACCAACTATTGGAAACGAATGTCAATATGCTTTAATAAGACCTAGTGGAAATGATATCAACGAAGCCGTATTCTTATATGAAGTTGCTATATTTAAGTTGTTAAAGGATAATGGACATTCTGAACTTATATATGAAAATAAAGATTTTATAAAGCATGTAATTTTAACGTCACTTATAGAAAATGATGAGTTATTCTCAAGAAGCACCTCCACTTTTAGATCCGTTGCAAATAAGCTGGAATTAGCGAAATTAACGTATAAAAAGATAATAACAAAAGAGGACAACATAACAAAGGATAACCTCAAACGTCTCCTTTATGAAAAATTCAGAGCATCACGCGTGTCTAATCCAGTTTGTCCTTATTGTAAAGAACCAATTAGTGATATTTCTGTCGCTGATTTAGCTCACATTCGTCCATTGGCATTTGGAGGACAGACTTATATCCATAATCTTACTTTAGCACATTCCACCTGCAATCGGAGATTTGGAGTTAGAGATATCTCTCAATATATTAATAGATGTTAGTTTGTAATTTCTTAATGGTGGGGCCGCCGGGATTTGAACCCGGGTCACGGGCTCCCGAAGCCCGCAGGATGGGCCAAGCTACCCTACGGCCCCTTCCTGGGAGAAATGTTTTTAAGTTTAGTTATAAATCTTTCTAACAGATAAGCATTTAAACGTTTATATGGTATTCTTTGTGGTGAATCGTAATGAAGGCCGTCAAGGCAACTTTAATGTACGATGGGTTAGGTAACATAGAGAAAAATGTATACATTATTTTTGATAAGGATATTGTTAACATAACAAGAGAGAAGCCTAAAGATGTTGAGGTAGTCGCTGAAGGTGTCGTAACGCCGGCTTTTATAGATGCCCACAGTCACATAGGAATGGATCGCTATGGGGAACCGTACCAGGAAAGTGAGCTCAATGAGCAGATGGATTCTGTATTACCCCTTGCGGATGCGTTATATTCAATATACATGGATGATAAAGCGTTTAAGCATTCAATAGAGTTTGGCGTTTTATATTCTTCCATCCTTCCTGGGAGTGGAAATATAATCGGCGGTAAGGGTGTCTTAATAAGAAACTATGGAAGGGATATAGAGGATGCATTCATAAAGTACGTTGGCGTTAAAGCGGCTTTTGGCTATAATCCCCGTTCGACAACAAATTGGAAAGGACTCAGGCCAAGCACAAGGATGGGAGCAATAGGAATTTTATTCAACTGGCTCATCAAGACAAAGAAAACTATAAGTTTGCTTGAGAAAGGTAAGAAGGATCCTGAAGAAATCGATCCGGTTATAGAAGCCCTTATTCCAGTGTTAAAAGGTGAAATGCCGTTAAGGGTTCACGCCCATAAGGAGGATGACATAGCGGTCTTATTAATGATAAAGAGGAAGTTTAACCTTAAAGTCACTGTAGAGCATGCCGCTGATGTTCACAGTAAGGAGACATTTGAAAAAATTAAGAGGGAAGGAGTTCCCCTAGTCTATGGTCCCCTCGATGCTCACCCCTATAAGGTTGAGCTTAAGCATGAAGATTGGAAGAATGCGAAGTACCTTCTTGAAGTTAAGCCATTCTTCGGACTTATGAGCGATCACCCATTCTCAATTCAGGCGAACCTTTATCTCCAGCTCAGACACTTTATAAGGCTTGGAATGAGTAAGGCAGAAGCCATTAAACTCATAACTTACAACAATGCGAAAATCCTTGGAATAGAAGATAAGTTAGGTAGTCTTGAGAAGGGCAAGTGGGCTTCCTTAGTTGTCTGGAATGGGGATCCATTTAACTTGGAAAATTATCCAACTCATGTCTTTGCTGAAGGAGAGCTAATACACGAGGCCAACCTATAGGGATTCCCTTACCCTTCTCCTTATATTTGGATCCCTATCGGCGAGCTCTTTGAGGAACTCCTCGAAGCTCTTCCAGTCAGGAACTTCTTCGTCAAGATAAATTCCAGTTCTCCCGATTCTGTCCCTCCTAGTTAGAACCTTAACCCTCTCTTCAACTATGTCAATACTAACCCCTAGGATCTTAGCCACTTCAGGTTCCCTTCCTATGACTTCCCTTTCTATATGCCCCTTATCCGTTGGAATTATTAGGATTAATCTTTTGTTAACTCCTGGAACCCTCTGCTTAGTCTTTACTCCCCACAAGTCGAGCATTCCTCCCCACTTATAAAATTCTAGCTCCCTATCAGTTGGATTAACCAAGAAAAATGTTACCGTTGTTTCCTCATCTACCTCTATGTGACCTTTTATTAGGTGCCAGGGGGTTGCCATAACTATCCTTCTTCTCTGAATTAGATCTCCCAGGGCCAGCTCTATTAAATAACTTGGAACCCTGTAGGGGATGACTATGTCTATGTCGCTATCCCTCCTAACATCTCCCCTGGCAACGCTCCCATAAACGTGGGGATCAAAATCCTTGAGTAGTTCCATTATTTTTAACGCTTTTTCTCGCTTTTCCCATAGAATCCTCCATCTTTTAGGTGTATACACAACTTCTCTCTCATCCCAGATCCTAACGACTTTCTCCCTTGGCATCGACTCTTTTTAGCGTTGTAATGGTTAATAAGGATTTATAAGGGTTGTCAAATGATGGGAGATAGGTGGTGAAATGAAGGTCATAATGACGACTAAGGTTGACAAGGCTTCAATGAATATAATGAACAAGCTTATAGAGAACTTCGGTTTCAAGGAAACTGAGTATGTTTTCGATGGGAATCCAGTCTATAAGAGGGGTGATGTTCTAATCCTGACAACAAATGATGAGATGATATATTATGACTACTTAGATCGAGAAATCGAGAATCAACTTGGCTTTAAACCTGAGATAATTGCATTTGCTTCTAGGCATTCTAGTAAGCAGAAGCTTCCTGCTTTAACAACTCACGTTACAGGAAACTGGGGAAAAGCGATGTATGGAGGAAAAGATGAAAGCTTTGCTGTTGCCATCCCTTCAGCGATGAAGCTTTCCTTGCTTAAGATGAGCGAGCTTAACGATCTTGGTTGGACTGTGTGCTATGAAGCCACTCATCATGGGCCAACTGAACTTGAAGTCCCAAGCTTTTTCATTGAGATAGGTTCAAGCGAGGAGGAGTGGATAAACGATAGGGCCGGCGAGATAATAGCCGAGACGATAATTTATGTTTTAGATAATTATGAAAAGGGAAGATCCAAGTTTAAAGTAGCTCTTGGCATTGGTGGAGGTCATTATGCTCCAAAGCAAACTAAGAGAGCGTTGGAAGGAGATTTAGCATTTGGACACATACTCCCGAAGTACGCTCAGCCGGTTTCAAGGGATGTCATGATCAAGGCACTGAATAGGTTTGGAGAGAAAGTTGAGGCAATATACGTAGACTGGAAAGGAAGTAGGGGTGAAACTAGACAGTTAGCTAAGTCCCTGGCCCAGGAACTTGGTTTGGAATTCATAAAGGATTAATCCATAAAGTTAATTTACTTGGACATCAAAGATAAACTATGTGAAAGAAATGGAGACGAAGATAGTTTTAGGTATAGATGGTAATAGTATTATAGTTGCAAGAACCATAGGCCCATGCCAGAAAGAGGAGATAGCAAGGTTTGAGTTAGATGAGTTGGTTGACCTAATCCAGTATCGGTATGCAACTCCCTGGAATTCTGGCAAGGATGCTCTTGAAAAGCTTTTTTACATTTTAAATGAGATCTTCGCTATATACTCTGTAAATCCAGAGATAAAGAAGGAGGATGCTATCAAGAATATCAGGTTTAGAATCCATGAAAACATTAATAAGTAGAGAAATTTCCCTAAATTCGGTGAAAAGGTGTGCCGATACTTGGGCATAACATCCTAAAGATTGAATTCGAAAAGTTGCAAACTCTTGGAGGCAAGATAGAGGTTTCCCTACGTCCAACGATAAGGAACCTGAGGCTTGGGGAGATGCATCTCCCATCTGGGAAGGTCAAGGGAATTGAAGTTGATGTGGACTACATTATCACGTACTCTCCAGAGGTTGCGAGGGCTTCTATAAAGGTAAGGGTTTTTTACGTTCCCAGGAACAAGGAGGACATAGACAACATACTAGATGAGTGGGAGGATAGGAAAGTTCTCCCCGGAGAGCTAGTAGCTGAGGTTGTGAACTTTACGACCTCTGAATTGATGCCAATTGCAATGTACATAGCTAAAGAGATGAGAATTCCATATCCAGTGCCACTTCCGAGAGCTGTCGTAAGGGGAGAGTGAAAATTTATATATTTCCTCTCTTCAAATTCTCTCCTAGATTAACTTCAATGATAGGGAGGGTTGGAGTATGCTAAAGCTCGTTGAAAACGTCGTTGAAAGAGTGTCTTCGGAAGAGACAAAAGTTCAGGAAGTTCAAGTTCCTCAGTCTAGTATAGATGAGGAGCTTAAAAAGATAGTGGAACAGATCAAGGCAAGAATACATGTAGTTGGAGTTGGAGGTGCCGGTTGTAACACTGTGAATAGGATGATGGAGGTTGGTGTTACCGGGGCCAAGATTATAGCTGTCAACACCGATGCTCAAGACCTGCTCAAGGTTAAAGCTCATCAGAAGATACTAATAGGTAAGGAAATTACGAGAGGGCTTGGAGCTGGTAATGATCCTAAAATTGGTGAAGAAGCTGCAAAGGAAAGTGAGAGGGAGATTAGAGAAGCCCTAGAAGGGGCCGACATGGTCTTCGTAACTTGTGGTCTCGGCGGTGGAACTGGAACTGGTGCGGCCCCAGTTATAGCCGAGATGGCGAGAAAAATGGGTGCTCTGACGGTTTCAGTAGTAACGCTACCGTTTACAATGGAGGGGATAAGGAGAGCTAAGAATGCTGAATACGGTCTTAAAAGGCTTGCAAAGGCTTCTGACACTGTGATAGTAATTCCGAACGATAAGCTACTTGAGGTCGCCCCTAAGTTACCGATCCAAATGGCCTTTAAGGTGGCTGATGAGATACTCGTTCAGGCCGTTAAGGGGATAACTGAGCTAATAACTAAGCCAGGATTAGTTAACTTAGACTTTAACGACGTTAGGGCCGTCATGAAGGATGGCGGGGTAGCCATGATTGGAATTGGTGAAAGCGATAGCGAAAAGAGAGCCTTAGAGGCAGCTGAACAGGCCCTTAATAGTCCCCTCCTAGACGTTGATATAAGCGGTGCTAAGGGGGCACTCATAAGTATAAGTGGCGCGGATGTAAAGCTTGAGGAAGCCCAGCAGATCATAGAGTACGTTACTAGAAACGTAGATCCTAAAGCCCAAGTAATTTGGGGAATTCAGCTTGAGCCTGAGCTTGAAAAGACGATTAGGGTTATGGTGATAGTCACGGGTATCACTTCAAGATACGTCACGTTCCAGGAAGAAACACCAGCTCCCTCCGAGGAGGAGACAACACCTGTGAAGATTGATATACCAGAGCTCTAACTTTTCTTAAAATTTTTAAATTAAATAACCATCAAGTTGTGGGGGTAGGAGATGCCAGAGTTCCAGGAGAGGGTCAGGAACTTTTTCAAGGAGTCGAAGAGAGTGTTCCTGGTAACGAAGAAGCCCGGATGGGAGGAGTACAAAAAGGCAGCTAAAATTACAGGCTTAGGGATACTTGTCATAGGGCTTGTTGGTATGCTAATTAGAATTATAGGAATTTTAATGCTTGGAGGATGAAAAAAATGGGTGGAAAAATATTTGCAGTGAGAGTTACCCAGGGGCAGGAAGAGAATACTGCGAGACTTATCTACAGTAAGGTTAAAACTTATAATCTTCCAATTTATGCCATTTTAGCCCCTTCAAAGGTTAAAGGTTACATCTTCATAGAAGCTCCCGAAAAGAGTGTTGTAGATGAAGCTATTAGGGGAATAAGGCATGCGAGAGGTGTTTTACCCGGAGAGATTCCCTTTAGCGAGATCGAACATTTCCTCGAGGAGAAGCCTGCTGTTAGTGGCCTTGAACCTGGAGATATCGTTGAACTAATCTCTGGACCCTTCAAGGGTGAAAAGGCAAAGGTTGTTAGGGTTGATGAAAGCAAGGATGAGATAGTAGTTGAGCTTATTGGAGCTATAGTACCGATTCCAGTAACTGTTAGAGGGGAATACGTTAGGCTTATAAGCAAGCGTCAGAAGGAGGAATGAGGTGAGAGGGAATGAAGAAGCAGGTCGTTGAGGTTCTAGTTGAGGGAGGAAAGGCAACTCCCGGTCCTCCTCTTGGTCCCGCGATAGGACCACTTGGATTAAATGTAAAGCAAGTCGTTGATAAGATAAACGAAGCGACTAAGGAATTCGCCGGAATGCAGGTTCCAGTGAAGATAATAGTTGATCCAGTAACAAAGCAGTTCGAAATTGAGGTCGGTGTTCCACCGACGAGTCAGTTGATAAAGAAGGAACTTGGACTTGAGAAGGGAAGTGGAGAACCTAAGCACAACATCGTTGGTAACTTAACCATGGAACAGGTTATAAAAATAGCCAAGATGAAGAGAAGTCAAATGCTCGCACTAACATTAAAAGCGGCAGCTAAGGAGGTCATTGGAACGGCCTTAAGCATGGGGGTTACGGTTGAAGGGAAGGATCCGAGGATTGTACAAAGGGAAATTGATGAGGGGGTTTATGACGAACTTTTTGAGAAGGCCGAGAAGGAGTGAGGAAAAGTTTAAAAATATCCTCTTTTACTCCCCCTTGAATTTTTAATATAAAAACTAAGGAGGGATGTCTAGAATGGCCTTTGACAGGCAGAAAATCGTGGAAGCGGTGAAGGAGGCTAAAGCCC